>NZ_MCGV01000001.1:0-640824 GCF_001705235.1 Clostridium pasteurianum | reverse complement strand
ATTAAATATGAATTAAAAGCGAATTAAAAACGAATATCATAGGACATAATTAAGTCTTATAATAGTATTGTAGAAAATTAAATACAGGCAAAAGTCAACTTATGTGGTGGCGGAAAGGTGAACACAGTCAAAAGTGAACGGGAGATAGAGTATTATGGTTTTAATCCATATTAGTAATGAAAACTCTACAATATAATAAGCACGAATCCTAAACCACATGTTAGGCACTAGTAGAAATACTGGTGCTTTTATTATACATAAAATAAGGCAAGTAAATTACATTTTTAAAATAACTAATTAGGCAGGTGATGTGATGTGCCGAGGCAAAGAAGCCCAAATAGGGATAAGGCATTTTTAATTTATAAGCAGCATAAAGGAAATATAAAATTAAGGGAAATTGCTAGGATACTTCAAATCTCCGAAAAGACAATATCAGGATGGAAAGCAAAGGATAAATGGGAATACAAATTGAATGGAACAATGCAAAAAAAGAGCAAAAAAAATACTGAGCTTACCGATAAACAAAAGCTTTTTTGTGCTATATATGCTAAAAAACAAAATGCTACTAAGGCATATCAAAGAGCTTATAAATGCACTTACGAAACTGCAATGGCTAAAGGATGCAGAGCCCTAAAGAATCCAAAGATAAAACATCAGATAAATGCATTACTAGATGCTGAGCTGAGTGAGGAATTTCTTAAAAAGGGACTAATACAGAAGTATAAAGATATCGCTTTTTCAGATATAGGGGATTATCTTGAATTTGGAAAGAAGTTTGAGCTTCAGTGGACTAAGAATGATAAAGGAGAGGGCATACCAGTCATTGATCCTAGTACTGGGGAACAAAAAGTAAAAGAGTATAGCTATGTTAATTTAAAGGATAGTGCAAATTTCGATACAAGTTTAATAACAGAAGTGTCAGAAGGTAAATATGGCATTAAAATTAAGCTCCCAGATAAATTAAAAGCAATGAGCATGTTAGTTAAACTAAGCAATCTTTTATCTAATGAAGAAAAAGTGAAATTTGAACTTGAATATAAGAAGCTTGTCAATGAGAAAATTAAAGCTGAAATTAACAGCATGAAAGGTAATGACAATGATAAATCCTGTGAGGATATTGAGAACTTTATTGAAGCTACAAGACCAGGCGAAAACGAAATAAAAGAACTGTTTAAGGATGATGAAAATGAGAAAGAAAAAGAAGATTAAAGGTTTTAGATTTATGCCATTTTCATTAAAGCAAAAAAAGCTGTTGTTCTTTTGGGAAAAGGGTTCGCCGTTTGCTCACAAAGATATTGTTATTGCAGATGGAGCTATAAGGTCAGGCAAAACAATTGCTATGATATGCAGCTTTATAAGATGGTCCCTCAAACATTTTAATGGTGAAAATTTCATATTAGCAGGTAAAACCATTGGAGCACTTAAAAAGAATGTTATAGGACCTATGCAGCAAATACTCACAGCATGGAATCTTAACTATGAGTATAACAGGTCAGAGAATTTTATTATAGTAGGTGACAATACTTATTACATGTATGATGCCAGTAATGAAGCTTCACAGGATAAATTACAAGGCTTAACTGCTGCTGGTGCGTTAGGTGACGAGGTTGCTCTATTTCCACAAAATTTTGTTGATCAAATGATAGGACGCTGCTCTGTAGATGGTGCAAAGATATTTTTAAATTGCAATCCAGGAAGTCCATATCACTTTGTTAAAACTGAGTTCATAGATAAAGCAAAAGAAAAGAATATTTTATATATGCACTTTGATATGGATGATAATTTAAGTCTTTCAGGGAAGGTCAAGGCGAGATTCAGTCGTATGTTCAGTGGTGTGTTCTATAAACGCTATATATTAGGCTTATGGGTACAAGCTGAGGGATTAATTTATGATATGTTTGATGAAGTTAAGCACAAGGCGCAGACAATACAGAGAGAATATAAAGAGTTTTATGTGAGCTGCGACTATGGTACTCAAAATGCAACTGTTTTCCTTTTATGGGGACAGTGTGATGGTAAATGGTATTTAGTTAATGAGTATTACTATTCTGGAAGAGACAATGGTAAACAAAAAACTGATAATGAGTATTATGATGACCTGGTTAAGTTTGTTGGAGATAGAAAAATAAAAGCTATAGTTATTGATCCAAGTGCTGCAAGTTTTATAGCCATTATAAGGCAGAAGGGAAAATTTTATGTTAGAAAGGCTAAGAATGATGTACTTGAAGGCATAAGAAATGTTGGAAGTGCTTTAAATGATTGCGTATTAAAGTTTAATGATTGCTGCACAAACACATTTAAAGAATTTTTTTCATATGTTTGGGATGAAAAGGCTGTACAACGTGGGGAAGATAAACCACTAAAGGTTATGGATCATGCCATGGATGCTGTAAGGTATTTTGTCAATACAATACTTAAGATAACTGAAAAATCTTATAATGATGCTATATATAACAAGGGACTAGGAATTAAGAATAGTGCATTTGGAAAAAGCATAAAGATGCACACAGTATTTTAGAAAAAATTTATAGAAATATGGAAGGGAGGTAATATTAATGCGAAATATTAATTTAGCACCAAGTATTAGAGAAACATTATTTAATTTGCCTATAATTGAAAAAATAGAGCGTAGGGAAGCCCTTAAATATTACCTATTTTATAAAGGAAAATGTAAGTTTCCTAATGTAAACAAGGTTCAAGATGATATATTTTTAGGTCAGAGCTGGAAAAGCAATGATAATGTTGATTACACGCCTACACAAGATATAAGAAATAAGGTTAAGCCTCTATTAAAAAAGCAAGCTAGGTTTATGCTTGGGGTAGAGCCAACTATGTCATTTAAAGCTGACAATATAGAGGATGACAATGAATGTGAGGCTCTAAGAAAGTTTGTTTATGATATATTGGAAGCTAATCAATTTTGGAAAAACACCAAGCAAGCTTTTCTAATGAGTACCATTGAAAAAAGAGTACTTCTTAGAGTTGAAGCAAATCCTAATAAACCAATAGAAATAAAATATGAGAATATAGAAAATTTCTATTATGATGAGAAAAATGGAAAGCTTTTAAAAGTAGTATTTTTTGAGGAAGATGATAACAATGCATTAACTGATGATGACACAAAGAAAATTTATTATCTTCACACTTATTTTTATAGCAGAGAAAAAGAAACAGATCCTATAACTGCATTCTATAGAAAAGATAAATACTATGGTGATAATTTAACAGAACCTATAGAGACGGTGACAACTAATACAGGTTTTAGTATTCTTCCATGCTGGCTTATTAAGAATGGTGGAGAGCTTAATGATGATTTTGGAGAAAGTGATCTTGAAGACTTGATTGATGTTCAAACACTTTATAATAAGAAAAATTCAGATTTTGCAGATGCATTAAGGTTTGAAATGTTTGGTGCTACCAATATTATTGATGGTAAAAAAGAAGATGTAGATAATTTAGTTATAGCTCCAAATGCCATACATGCTATAAGAACAGATGATAAAGCAGCTGATGCAGGCAAGCAAGCAACAATGTCTAGACAAGAGTACAGCGTGAGCAGTTCAGGTGCTGTAGATTCATACTTAGATAGACTAGATAGGGATATGAGGGAGACACTTGATATTCCAACTATTAAAGATTTAAATAATATTCCAAGTGCAAAAGCAATGAAATATTTATACAATGACTTAATAGCAAGATGTGAAGAAAAATGGACTGATTGGGAGCCTATATTTAAGCAGCTTATTAATTTTATAGTTGAGGCCTCTCAATATAGTTACAGTAGCTTTAAAAAATCCTGGTTAGGTTTAAGCTATTCCATTGTATTTGGACATAATTATCCTCTACCCGAAGATGATGCAGATAAAAAGAATGTGGCAATGGCAGAAGTTAAAAATAATGTAATGAGCCATAAAGAATATATAAAGAAATATGGCGAAGTCGAAGATGCCAATGGAGAATATGGCCTTATACTAAATGAAATAACTCAAATTACTAATGCAGAAAATCATGATAAAAAAGGGCAATAGCAATTAAAATCGCCTTTTTACTTTAATTGCAGGCGTAAAAGAACAATTTAAATAGCTCTATATCGTGCCGAACACGTAAAAAACGTATTAGAGAAAAGGGAGGATTATTATAAATGCCAAAGTTAGTTGAAATTTTAGGAGAGGAAGCTTTTAAGGATATTCCAAATGAAGTAAGAGACAAGTATAGAGATGTTGATTTAGTAAATAGTTCTGCTTATATTCCTAAAGATAGATTTAAAGAGGTTACAGATGAAAAAAACGAATATAAAAAGCAGGTCGAAGAAAAGAACAAACAATTAGAAAACTTTCAAGATAAGGTTAAATATAATGAAAATTTGGCTCAGGAAATCAAAGAGCTAAAAGAGGAAAGCAGAAAAACTTCGGATAACTATGAATCTGAAATCAATAAATTTAAACTTAAGTCTGCAGTAAAAAGTGCATTAAGAGACTCAAAAGTTAGAGATGCAGATCTTGCTATGAAACTTATTGATTATAACAAAGTAAGACTCTCCAAGGATGGGACATTAGTAGGTATTAATAATCAAATTGCAAATATGAAAAAAGAAAGAGGCTATCTATTTGAAAAACAAATGGGTGGTACTGGAAGTTTTGCAACAGGCGGAACGAAAACTACACCACTTGCGACTTCTTTGGGAGAGAGACTTGCAAAGCAAAAAGCAATTTCAATGAAAAATGTACAAGAACAAAATAAATTTTTTAAATAGGAGGAACGATTCATGAGACAAAGTTCAACACAAATTATAGATTCTCAAGTTAACATACTTAAATACAATCAATATTTTTTACCTGTAAATCTTAAAGTAGCCAAAACAGCTGCAACATTAAATAGTAATGGTGTGCTTCAAGCAGGTACTATAGTAGATTCTACTGGAAAGGCCGTAAATGATGGTACTGCATTTGGTATTGTTTATGAGGATGTAGATTTTAATAATTCAACAGGTACAGAAAATGCAGCCGTATTAATATTTGGTTTTATTGATGCATCTAAATTACCAGTTGCACCATCAGATACAGCTAAAGCAGCATTAAATATGATTAAATTCTTATAATCGGGAGGAAAAAACATATGAATTTACAAGATTTTATAAATGCAAATCAAATTTCACTATATATTGAAAAGTTACCTATACAAAGTACTATAGATAAGACATTATTCCCACCTAAAAAACAACTTGGAACTGAAATAGAACTTGCTAAAGGTTCAATGAAAAAGCCAGTTGCTTTAAAGATGAGTGCCTTTGATACAGCTGTTAAATCCAGAGCATTAAGTGCTAGTTTAAACATAGAAAAAAAGGAAATGCCATTCTTTAAAGAATCGGTACTCATTAAAGAAAAGGAAAGACAATTTCTTTTACTAGCAATTCAATCAAATAATCAAAATTTAGTAGAGCAGCTTACATCTCAAATTTATGATAATTATAAAAGCTTAGTTGATGGTGCAGAAGTTCAAATGATAAGAATGAGAGCACAGGCACTTCAAACAGGAAAAATTAATATATCAACAGATGATGGTGATATTGTAGTTGATTATAATGTTCCATCTCAGCACAAGGAAACTTTAACAGGTACTGCTACATGGGATAATGAAGATGCTGATATAGTAGGAGATTTAATAAGATGGTCAAAAGTACTCACTAATAATGGATATGGAACTCCTACAAGAATTCTGCTTACAGATACAGTACTTGGTTATATCAAAAAGAATAAAGCAATAAATGGTGAACTAGTGGCTCGTAATCCTAATCTTTTAACAATAATAACAGATAATGATATTATAAATTATTTAAATGGTAAACTAGATTTATCTGTTGGTATATTGAATGGTAATTACATTGATGAAAGTGGTGCAATTCAAAATTATTATCAGGATGATTTAGTTACATTAATTCCTGAAGGAGCTTTAGGTAGTACTGTATATGGAACTACTCCAGAAGAAGCAGATAGACTTTATGGTACAGGAAAGCTAGATACAAGTATAGTTAATACAGGTGTTGCTATAACTACTATGCTAAAGGAAGATCCAGTAACAGTTGAAACTAAAGTATCTGAATTAGGAATACCTTCATTTGATAGGGTAGATGAATGCTTCTTTGCAACTGTAAAATAGATGAATAAAAAAGCAGTATGTTATAGGAAGCTGTAAAGTAAGGTGATTTTATGGCAACGAATATTGAAATATTAAAATTTAATCTTCAGGAAAAACAATATCCGTATTTTGATGATGATGATTTACAAATGCTGTTAGATACAAATGATAATGATGTTAAGAAAGCATCTTATGAGGGGTGTTTACTAAAAGCAAATGCAGATGATGGATTAACTTTATCAAATATTAAATTGTCTAGTAATAGAGACTACTGGCTAACACTTGCAAAACAATATGAGACAGGTTCATATAGTACAAGTATGAGAAGAGCTGATGAAATATGATTTGGAATGAAGATAGAAAACAGAAAATAAGAAATCAATTAATTAAAAAAGTTATGCCATTTACGGTTAAGATAGATATTTTAAGACAGCAGGATAATGTATTTAATGAGAAACAAGATTACATTAAAGTATGCACTGTAAATGGTTATTATCATACTGGTACTAGTTATATAAGCGGTTTTATAAATGATAGTTCAAGTTTAAAAAGAAGCTGTGAAGATAGATTACTTTTAATAGTTAACGATGATGTAAAAAAAATAAAAGAGCATGATCGTTTTATCTTGGATGAAGTAATGTATGAAATAATTGATAAAGGGAATATTTCGGATATTGTTTGGGATACTTATCTAAACAGAATGGAGTGATTTTATTATGCTAAAATTTGATGCAACTGATTTTTTTCTTAAGATTGCTAAAGAAGGCGATGTAAATAATGAAATGAAATCGGATGTAGCAAGTTACTGCGATAGTATAGGAACAGAAATGGAAAACTATGCAAAAGTGAATGCTCCCTGGAAAGATAGAACTGGTAATGCAAGACAAACCATAGAAGGCGGCTCAAAATGGCAAGGTGAAAGTGAGTGTGCTGCCTATGTTGCAGGAAATATGGAGTATTCACCTTATCTTGAATTGGCTCATCGTAAAGAAAGTGAACAAGATGATGGAGTAGGCATGGAAGTAGGACCTTCCTTTTCTGAGTTAGAGCTTTCTAATGAAGGTAAATATGCAATACTTAGACCAACAGTTAGAAAATTTGAACCTGAATTTGTTAACGGCATGGAGAATATTTTAAAGTAGGTGTTTTTGTGATAAATTCGGAGATTAAAGATATGTATAAACCACGTACCGTATGGGAACGTGTTTTTTTGTTTCTAAAAAATAAAGGAATAGATGTATACAGTCCAGGACAACATCAAGGTAAATGCAAGGAACCTTATGTTGTCTTAAAAAATACTGGAACATCAGGATTTGAAGGATGCAATAAAATTGGTTATCAAACTATAGATATACTGATTTATTGTCCTTCTACAAATTATAGTGACTTAGAACCTTTTGCGCAAAATATACAATTGTGTTTAAGTGAATTAAAAGAGTATATAAGACCTACAGGTAACATTACAAGCGTAGTTGTGGATACCAATATTGATGCGTATACACAAATCATAGAATATCAGGGATTACAAAAATTGAGGGGGTAATAAAATGTCAGATGCAACTACATCAAATGAAAACTTGCCAATTGCTAATATAGCGTTGGCTGAAATCATAAATGAAGTCACAGGTGAAAAATTCTATTTTGATACAGCATCTAGTGCAGATGCTAAACCTGATTTATCCAAAGGCAAAGAGGATATATTAAGGGTTAGAAATAGAATTGTAGCAATGAACAGAACAGAGGATATATGTATTGGATACACTATAAAATTAAAGGATAATGTTTTTTCACCTAAATTAATGAGTTTAATAGATGGTGGAACTTTAGTAGATTCTGTGTATGAGGGTCCTGAGATGGGAAAAGTTGTTGAAAAGGTTCCATTTACTTTGAATTTGTATTCAGAAGAAAAGGATTATGATTCCTCTACTATTCAATATGCTTGCTTTAGCTTTAAGCATAATAAAGGAAAGCCAGTGGATTTTAAATTACAAGACGGAAAATTTTATGTTCCACAATTTGAATCAACTAGTAGACCTAAGAGAGGTGAGAATCCAGTTTATATTAGTTTCCTTAGTAGTTTACCTAATGGTCAAGCAGGAGGAAATACACCAATACCTAATATTCCAACACCAACAACAGCTAGTGGCAGCACTCCAGGTGTAAGTATTGGTACAGATTATAAAGTTACATGGACATATTTAAGTGCAGTTGATAATGATGATATAACAGTTAATAATTTTAAAATAACTAGGCTTTCAGATGGTTCAATAGTTGCAGGTAATGTAACTGTTGATTCTACAGGAAAAATAGTAACTTTTGTACCTACTTCAATAGAAAATGGAGTTACTTATTCAGCAGTTGCTGCCGCAATTAGAAAAGTAGGTAGTTCAGATAAGACTACACCTGTTTCAACAGTATTTACTACTACATTATAATAGGAGGAATTTTAGATGAGCGAGTTAAAGGTAACAAGTATAGACGAATTGAAAAATATGGCTACAGAAGTTATAGAATTAAGTCCTTTTTCAGGTGACAAGCCTTTTTGCGTAAAAGTAAAAAGGCTTTCTATTTTAGGATTATGCCAAAGTGGAAAAATACCTAATCAACTTTTAGGAGTAGCAAGAAGATTATTTTATCAAGATAATGCAGATCAAATTGATTTAAAAGAGTACGGTAAGTTAATTGATATAATTTGCGAGAATACTTTAGTTGAGCCAAGCGTAAAGGAGCTCAGAGAAATAGGACTAGAATTGACTGATAGTCAACAGTTTGAATTGTGGGCATATAGCCAACAGGGAGTTGATGGCCTCAAATCCTTTCGTACAATCACAAAGGATAGTCTCAATAATAGCGATGGCAAAAATGTATCGAGTAAGGCCAAGCAAAATCTTAAATATAAAAAATGATTATACAGCTTTTTGCTTCGATGAAGCTTGTAATTACATTTTTTCTGAGCTCAGCGCTGAAAATCCAAAAACCCCTAAATGGAATGATGGAATAGAAAATAATAATATAGATAATAAATCTACAATAGAATGGATGACTAAACATAATAAAGCCTACTAAATTTAGGGCGTAAGCTAGGAGGTGATATGGTGATTAATGCAGGATCTGTAGTTGCTTTTATGGAATTAGACACTTCTAAATTTACACTTGGATTAAGCAGCGCGGGAGAACAGATGAAGCAGTTTATGGATTTAAATGATAGCGCTGAAGCTAGAGTGCAAAGTTTTAATGAATCCATGACAAATGTGGGAAGTTCAGCAGCTAATGCTTTAACACTTGTATTAGGAGAGGTTAGAAGAACTGCTACAGAAATTAGTGCTAATATTGATGAACAAATATCGAGGTTGCAATCAATTGATGGAACAATTGAAGCTGATTTTAATAAACTAAGTGGATTGGCACTTAATTTTGGAATTAGTATAAATTCAGCTGGGATTGAAGCTTCTAGTGGTATGAGGAATTTATCTACTGAAGTATTGAAATTAAATGGGTCAATGCAAGTTATACCGCCTATGTTAAATATAGTAATAGCAAAGGAAATGGATTTAGTAAATGCAACCAATGGAATGGCAGCAGTATTTAATAAAATTATATCAACAGCAGGCAGTCAAGTTGGATATATTACTGGTATGATTTCGCAAAGTGCAGCTTCAATAAGATCTGGTATTACAAGTCTTCAGGGAGTTATGCTTAATATTCTTTCAGTATTGGAACAAATTTTACAGAAACTAGATAAGTTGTCCGTTGGGTTTAACAGTTGTAGTGTATCATGTCAAAATGTGTGCAATGTAATAGTAAAATCAGCGAAATCAATAAAAAGTGCTATTGCTGAAACAGGAAAAAAAGATATATTTGATGAAATAAAAGAAAAAGTTGAAACTTTTAATACAGTGGTAGAGGCAATAGAAAAAGTTATTAAAATCTTAAAAAAGTTAGGCGAGCATCTTTTTAAAGATGGAAAAGATGTTAAAACATTTGGTTCAATTGTAGGAGCAGTTTTTAATGCGTTGCCTGGAATTATTAGTCCACCAGTTTTAATAGCAGTTGCTATAATAGCTGCATTAGGATTGATAGTTTATGAAGTAGTAAAGCATTGGGATGCACTTAGCAAGGCAGCATCAGATTTAGGAAAATATCTAGATAGCGTATTCAAATGGTGGCAAAATGCATTTAAATCAGGTTGGAACAGCGTAATAGGATTCTTAAAAAATATAAATTTATCTCATATAGGAAAAAATATAATAGATGGATTAATTAATGGAATAGCAAGCGGAGCGGGAGCACTTGTTAACAAGATGAAAAGTGTTGGAGGAAAAATCAAGGATACTCTTAAATCAATATTGGGTATACATTCTCCATCAACTGTATTTGCTAGTTATGGAGTTTATACAGGGCAAGGATATATTGAGGGTATTGACAAAATGCAGTCGCCTATACAGGAAAGAATGGCAACTATGGCTAATGGAATAAAAAACATTGGAAAGGTAAAGCCTGACTTTAAAGGATTAGACGATGCTGTTTTAGGAAGCGGTAATGCTGCTAATGGATCTCATGCTAGTACAAGTAATTTAAATAATAATCAAAAGCATATGGAATTTAAACCAACCATAAATATGTATGTTACTGTGGCTGATACGGGAGATAAAGGTACGCAGCAGTTAACAACTGCCTTAAAGGATATGACAACAAAATCACTTAAAAATACTGTTGCAGACATGTTCTTAAAAGATGCATTTAGACTATAGGAGGTGTTTATATGGCAGATTACAATGAACCACAATTATTGTGTGAAGGCACAAAAGTAAATTGCACTATTACAGACTATACGCCCCCTAAACCTAGCATAAAAAGAATAGCAAATAAAACACTTAATGGACACAGTAAATTTCAACAGGTAGGTGGAACTGATTGTCTAATTGATTTCACAGTAGTTTTTAATATAGAAGATGGTAATATTACAGACTATAAAAATTTTATGGCGAGCTTTTATAAGGAATTTACTTTTATAGATGAATGGGGTTACAACTATACAGGATATATGCAGGGAGACTGGCAAGTTAAAAATCCAATTGAAGGGGACATATATTATATTCCAGTAGAAATGATATGTCCTTGTAATGCAGGTACAGCGGGGTGGTAATATGGAAAATCCTACGTTTCAACTTAGAAAGTGGGCTAAACATGATTCTAATCATGAATTAAATAGTTATTTTGATGATTTAAGCGATTATGTGATAGACTTTAGGATCAGTAGAAGATATGGTACAAATATAAATGAACTTGAAATAACCTTTAACAATATCGATCATATGTTTAAGCCAAATCCAGCAGGGGGTGTTGGAGATACTGATGGACTACATCATTTAATAGACAACATGGATAGAATTCAATTACTGATTAATGGAGTAGTTGAATTTACTGGCTTTTTGACGGATTATTCTACAAAAGCAGATGATAAAACAGCGGTTGGTACTGTACATGATGTTTCTTGTTTACTAAAAAGGGGAATTAATCTATTCCCTAGACCAGAATTAAAGCACTCTAGTATGGGAGCAATAGAGGCAATTATAACGGCAGGCGGAATGGTCAATGTACCCATTAATATAGATGATAGAGTAAAAGCTAAAGACTATACAATAAGTGAAGTAACATTTGACTGCGGCACAATTGCATATGATATGATTTCAGAAATATGTGATTCTTTAGGTGCACAACTAATTTGTACTAAAGATGGAACAGTTGAAATAATACCTTTATATGATGGTACAATACCATCAGTGCTTGATTTTGATTATAATGATGTAGATCATGTAACAAGTGGTGATAGGAAAGTTCAAACATCTGAGCTTTATCCATCAATTTGGGTATATAATTCTGATGATTCTTCTGGTATAAGTAAAGGTAAAATGTTTAGAGATAAGAATATGTATGATTATCTTAATCAGTGGGACAGCTGCTTGAAAGTGAATTCTAAATATGCATTAGATCAGCAGACTTATTGTAACATTGCATATACTAAATACATGGAAATGTGGAGAGAAAGTACATCAGGTGATGCAGTAACTGCATATGGAAATACTTCAATGGATATTGGACAAATAGGCAAAATATCTTATGATGATGATGCAAGTAATTATTTAGTAATTGGGTTAACAACGCAGTTTAATGATAGCACAGGATATACTGATACATTAGAGATTCAGGATGCAACATTAAAACCATATGTTATATATTTAGGCCAAATGTTAGAATGTGGTAACATTAGGGATCAAATCGTTAAGCAAGTTGAAAGTTATGGAGGAACACTATTTGAGCCAGGTGCGTACCTTAGGTCAGGTGAGTGGGGAATGGTAGATGAGGCACTTATTACTCATGTACTCATTGATTTGGGAATGAAAAGTCCAGATACATTAACTACAAGTCAAGAGACAATAGAAAATGATTGGTGTATAAAAGTTGATGAAGCAGATTTGAAGCCTGGAGATATTGTTACGTGGAATCATGACCTTCATGAGATGGGATGGTACGTGGGTAATGGAATGGTATGGGAGGTTTGGGGATCTATATTAAAAAATAATACTCCTCAAGCTATGAGAGCACATAGATATTGGGTAAAAGGAATTCAAAAGCCACCGGGTATAACGGTATGGAGATTAAAGGAGCTGAAGGATTGTGACTGATTATTATAGAGACTTTACAAAACCAGTTAAATTAGTATTTAGTAGGCTTGTTAATAAAATGCAAATAAGTGGAGCAATTGGAGCGACTAGAACCATTCCCTCACCCTCTAGAATTCCAGCGTATGACCCTACTGAATATCCATGTAAGATAGTACGTGATAATAATAATAAAGTTATAGAGCTTCAATATGGCACAGGGTTTAATGGTGATTGTGAATGGAAGCAAGATATAGTAAGAGATGGCAGTGGAATGGTTATTTCTATAAAGGAAACTACACCTGATGGTGTCGGCAGTATTGTCTTATATAGGGATAGCACTGGCAAGGTTACTAAAATTGACTATGAATAGAAGGTGTTAAAATGGGACTACCCTCATATGTTATAAATTTTGACGAGTTAGCAGATGCAATAAAAGATTATTTACAAAATGGAATTAAAGTTGATATTCCGAATATGTCATTTTCAACATCTAATATTGAAAGTCTTTTAAAAGATATATCAGATAAGATACAAGGCGTAAATTACAGTGACTTAATTACTGCACTTAATGATTTGGGGGTTAAAATAGATACATTAGAAAGTGCAGCAGGTATAATTGGGGTACAGAGAATTTATGGGCAAACATTACAAATTCCTGCAAGTACCGGTCAATATTCAATAAGTTTTTCAGCACCTTCAGGTGGTAAACTTACAGATATAACATATTCACTTAGTGCATGGAATTATCAAGATACCTGGGATTTAGATGTAGGAAGTACATCACTTTTTAAAAATGTTACTACCAAGGAATATGGTGAAAATAAGCATTTTGAGAGCTTTTATAAGGTAAACACAGGGGATGTAATTAAGTTAACATATACCAATAAAAGCGGTTCTGCACGTACCCTCTGGGCTGATTTTGCTATATTGGAGAATTCGTAATGGCGGATATAGACAGTGTACCAAGATATATAGTAAATTTTTACGAACTTGAACAGAGACTTAGAGAATTACTTTTAAAAGATGTTTATAAGAATATGATTACGAGCTATCCCCAGCTTGATACGGATGGCATAAGCGATATACTGGGATATATAGAAAGTCTAATGCCTGATGTAAAATACAAAGATATAAAAAATGAAATAGATCAATTTATATTATATAAATATGATGGAACACAGCAAATTGAAGGGGCTGTACTTAATATACCTGCAATTAGAAATGATTATAAAGTTGATTTCACATTTGATAAAGATGTGTTTTTAACTGGACTTCATTTAAATGAAACAGGTTGGAAAAAGGAAGATACATACAGCCTTAAAATAGATAAATCAGAAATAATATACAATGCATTCACAAAAGAAATAGGAGAGCATAAGCACTTTAACACTTATTATAAAGTTGATGCTGATACTCCTGTTTCTTTTATTTTTCACAGTAAAAGTGGCAATAGCAGGCAGGTTCTAGTTGATTTAGAGTATATACAAGGTCAAAGGAAAACAATTAGTCCCCCAGCACCAACCAATCCAGACATATCAGACATATCTAATGATTGGGATGTAGCAGTTCGTATGCAGTGGGAGGAAAATACTCCATGTGATATGGATTTACATGGTGTTATAGGTAAGAAACATGTTTATTTTGGTAATGAAAAAGAAGATAATTTTTATTTAAACTGGGATTATATAACTCATATGGATAATTGTAATCCAGAGATACTTTCAGTTAAAGGGTACAATAATGACACTTTATATATTTATATTAGAAACTATAATGGTAAGCAATTAAGTAAACCGGTGAGTGTAAAGGTATATTTTAATAAATCATACGGAATTGTGCTAGTAAAAGAATATAGCATAGAAGTTGCTGCAGAAGTATCAGCAACATATAGCGTATGTAAAATAGATTTAAAAACGAAAAGCATAACGGATATGCTTCAAAAGGTAAATAATATTTAAAAGATTTATGCTAATCTTGCTATATTGGAGGATTCGCAATGGCGGATGGAGACAGCGTACCAAGATATATATAAATTTAGGAGGCAATTAAATGGCTATTATAGAAGATTTTTATTACAATGAAGGAAGTGCGAGCGTAAAGGATTTAGTCAAAACGCTTGCAGAAGAAATAACTCAGAATGCGGGTACTTATAAATGGAATTTAGTTTATCCGACAACTTTAGATAAAATTGGTTCATCAGGGGCATCAACTACAATAGATTTGATAACAGATAAGAGTACAACAGATAAAGTCCAGACTGTATATACATTAAACTCTCAAAATGATATGTGCATATTAGGATGTGAAACACTTTATTATAAAGATCATCCTTTTTATTTAAAAATAGATAGATTAGCAGTAGATTTAACTGATGCAGAGAAAAAAGCAATTCAAGAATTTTCAAGCTTGCATTCATATTCAGTAACAAATGACAGCGGTTATACCGCTTATTATACTAGAACAGATGCACAGGTTTTAGAAATGATGAGTAAGAACGGAACATTTAGCTCTTATGTAAGTGCTAAGTGTGGTGGTCAATCTTTAAATAACATAAGACTTCAAATTGCTACATCACTTAATTCTGATGGTACTGATATTGATGTAAGTAAGGATATACAAAGTGAGTACAATTATAGACTAGCATGGTATAAGAAGTTGCAGCCTGAAATAAAAGATTATCTTCCAGTGCAATTTTGGATATCAATGACAAAGGATAGCATAAATCTTGTGCTGCGTGGTGATCCATCAGCAGATGTTGCACCATATGATAACTATTTGACATCATATGCATATATTGGCGCACTAAAACCAGTTGAAGATTCAGCGTATACAGATGACCAATACAACTTTGGTATTACAGTATCTAGTGATGTTGAACCTAATTACAGTAATCCATATGGAGTTAGGACAGCTACAGGGGTTACAGATGTTGCAATGATAGCAAATAAAATAGGAATGCCATATCAGCCTCATTACCCAGCTTTTTATAGTACTAATCCTTTCATGGACAAGTGCAATGTAGAAGGTTCAAGATGGAATCTTAAGAAGCATCAATTTAGTGATATAACATTAGTTCATCCAATAGATATGGAGAGAGGAAAAATGCAAAATATTCTTGCAGGAGATTCTTGTGGAATTGATGATAGCGATAAATTAGTATACAGAAAAGGAACTGATAATGAGGAAAACTACAAGAAATTTAAGATTACAGCACCATTTAATTTCTTGAATAACAGTGCAAATGTAAACTATTGTATTGCAATAAGATGCTATCAAGCTACTAACTAATAGGGAAGTGATTATATGCCCTTACATGCAGTTCCCTTATGCGATTTTGAATATGTAAGGGACAATACTCAAAATGTTTTTAATTATAAAGGTTACTTAACACCTCTTGGAAATTTTAAGTATACATCTGATGTTTCGAGTGCAGTATTTGAATATGATACTACTGAAAATTTATCGAAATATCAAGGAACAAAACTCTTTTATAATGAAAATAGAAAAGAAATATATAAGAGCAACAGCAAAATGTTTAAAATTTATATTAAAAACATGGCAAAAATTCATGGTAGAGAGCTATTTGACAATAAATATAAGACGGTTACTAAGCATCTAAATAAAGAGTTAGAATCTTTAAATAAAAAGATATCAAAAAATATTGATAAAATTTTAGAACAAAATAATATTCTAATAGAAGAAATAAAAGGCATAAATTTAGATGGTACTAGGATTAAAGCAATAAACATTGAAAAATCTTTTGAATTAAATGAGGCAGAAAACAGGCTTATAAATATTAAAAAATATTTTGAACTAGGTAGAGCAGAAATTAAGCTTATAAATATTGAAAAATCTTTTGAATTAAGTAATGCGGAATTGAAACTTATAAATATTAAAATCTATAAGGAAATAGCCTATTCTAAGTTAAGGGAGTTTGATAAAAGCATATCTCCTTTT
The DNA here is from genome assembly GCF_001705235.1 of Clostridium pasteurianum. Lineage (NCBI taxonomy): Bacteria > Bacillati > Bacillota > Clostridia > Eubacteriales > Clostridiaceae > Clostridium > Clostridium pasteurianum. The sequence continues at coordinate 624,067 of NZ_MCGV01000001.1, read as the reverse complement.
TATATGAATAGGTTAAATGTATCTTTCTTAAATAAATTTCAAAATATATTTTTGGACAGGAGTGTACTTAAAAATATAGATAAAATCCTGTTACAAAAGCCACTTGAAGTCAATGAAAGAAATATGTATGAGGCAAATAAAATAGCGTTAGATAGAGTATGCTTAAAGTTTATGGATATTAATACTTATCGCTTTTACGAGAAAGTTGCCTTAAGGAATATAGATAAATTTAGAGGTATGTCTCCGGTTTATAAGAACAATTTAAAAGATTTTACAAAATCAAATGAAAATTATTTATATAGGGTAGCACTTAAATGTATAGATAATTCTTTAAGATCTCAATTAATGCATAGGGGATTTTTCAATAATATTTATAAATCATATGAAAAATATACAGATAGGATAGGCATTAAAACTGCGTTCAAACATTCAAAGATATTGTTAAGGAGAAATGCACAGAAAAGGCTACTTAAGGGCAACAAGATTGATAATATGCTTAAAGAAAAAATAATAAATATGTCTAAGAGCAGCGAAATAGATATGTTTAAAGAAAAAATAATAAAGGCATATAAGAGCAGAGAATTTTCTATATTTAGAGAAACAAAAGTAAAAATATTTAAAATTGGTGGAATCTTCGTTAATAATACTAGCCAATGTATTATTGATAAGAAGATTGAAAAAGAACTAATGCTCTTAAGGATGTTTAATATAGATAAATCATATGAAAAATATGTGAGCAGCAGCGTAGGAAAGCTGGATAAAAAAGAGCATAAATATATTGAAAGGCAGTCAGCTAATAAGGACATATATGTAGAAAACAGCAGCAAATATATAGATGTTGTAAGACGCTGGTGGTGGCTTAATTCTTTAGAGCCAAAGGATAGCATAATAATTCCGGATGTAGATTATGAATATTCAGGAGATCAGCTATATAATCATGATTACGAATATTTAAGATTTATAGACCACCCTATTCCGTGGGGTTCTGATTATGGTCTTCATGAATATCCTATAAGCATTGAAATTATGCTGGATTTGGTAAATATTTTATTAGAATTATGGCATGATAATGTACAAGCATGGTTATGTGTTACGGGGAAAGAAAGCATACAGTTTATTATGGAGATCTTATATGACTGGTACAATTTAGAGAGTTCTAAACCTAATAAGGATTATTATAGAGCCTATAGGTGGATTAGGTGGGAAGCTGAAAAGGTGTATTTTTTAGATTTGGATAATGGATTACAGGCTGTAGGTGTACTTATTGCAAATTTAATTGATTATTTAAAACAGCACCATTTTAATATTGTACCAATATGGAGAAACCCAAAAGCCATGAGTATAGAAAGAAATTTCAATAGAATGGCTCAAAATGACGATTTAATAAAAGCTTTAGATAAAAATAAAGGTAAAAGACATTATTATATTAAGGAGTGATATTATGACAATACCAAGTACAATAAATTTTAAAAATCCCCGCCAAAAGGAATGGGGAATAATACAAAATAATAACTTAGTTGCACTAAACTATGGTTTTATAACAGATACTACTGGTAAAGCAATAAATTCATATTCTACAAATTGTTATGAAAATATGCTTGAACAGGCAAAATTACTTATAGCACAGGGAGTTGGAACTGCCAATATAGAGGTCGTTGAATTTGTACCATATGATTATTTAATGCAGCCTAGGGAATAGTCTAATGAAGTTATTAAAGATTGAAGATGGAAAAATTGATGGCAATTTCTATTTGACCTCTGATTTTACGGATTTTTTAGGAAGTGCAAATGTTAAAAGGGATACAGTAAATAACACTGTATCCCTTATTTCTAATACAAACATTGAAAGAAAGTTTAATTTTGATGAGTTTGTTATTGAAATCAAGAAGCAAAATTGGGGAGAGTATGAAGATAATGATTTTAATGAGTGCTATGTAGGAACTGACAATGGCATTTACGGAATAATAGATGATAAAGATGGCGAAGAGTCATATTGGAAGCTGCTTGTTCAGGAGGGATATATTCAGGTCTATAGCAGTGATGATGGAATATCATGGACAAACTGCAATGGAGTAAAGTTACCAGACAAAATTACAAGGCAGGGATTTAAAAAGCAAGGAGCTAAAGATTTTGTATTACAAGATTATAATGTGTATAAAAATCCTTATGTGACAATTTTTAATTTTCCCAAAGGAACTACGGCAGTACTTCAAGATAAAGATGGCAATGAAATAAAGAGAGAAATTTTTGATGATTCTATGCAAGTTCAAATATATTTGGATAGTTGCATGCAGGGGAAACTAAGTTTTTTAGATTCTTCAAAAGTAGTTATTTATACAACTGATATTATTAATTTACAGTATGGAGATGTGTATTGCTTTAGTAAATACGATTTAGAAGTGATATATAAAGGTAAGGTTGTGTCTAACCCAGAAATGTTAGATTCATTATATGAAAAAATTTCAATCACTAATATAGGATCTTCTGCATATTCAGATATAAAAGTAGGAATAGATAATTATGGTAATGATTTAATACAACTTAGTTTAGATAAGGCTATATTTTTAGATACAATTACTATAAATAATATACAACCTAATGAAAGCATTGATATATATATTAAAATAACAAAATTAATAGATAACTACAACTACACGGCAAGAAACTTTCAGCTTATTATAGAGTAGGTGATAAATTGGGCAAATTTTTTAACGTTTTGGGAAACAACAATTTTACGGATGAAGAAAAGGGAAAAGTAAGTAAATTAATTGTAAATGGTGATGGAACTAAATATCTTAGTGATAATGGTACCTATAAAACTGTATCTTTGAGTGAAGGTTCAAGTAATATTATTCAACCTACAGAATCACCTATTTTGTTAAATGCAGGAGAAGAGGGTTTTATTAATACTCCCGAAATAACAAGTAATAAATATCTTTTATCGGTACAGGAGCATTATTTGCCAAGCGCTATAACAAATACACAAATTAATTTTAAAAATTCAAATGATTATACAGGTCAAAGCGATTCAGTTATAATTGATAATAAAGTAGAACTGGATATTTATACAAAATTATTAATGCATATGGATAATAGCACAATTAAAGATGAATGTGGTCATACAGTTACTAGTAATGGAGTTACATTAAACACAAATAACAAAAAATTTGGTGATAGCAGTGCTTATTTTAATGGTAGCAGCTATCTAAGTATTCCAAATCCAGATTATTTTTGCTTTGGAAAAGAAGATTTTACAATTGATTTTTGGATGAATTTATCAGTTTATCAGAGTAATAAATATTTCGTTTCATTTAATCAAGATCATAATTTTGGATTAGCAACATCAAATACAATAGGAAATTCATTATGTTTAATGCTAGGAAATGGAGGAGGATGGATACAAGGTATTGAAACAGGTGAAAATACTGTATTAACCAATACATGGCAGCATGTAGCTTTGGTAAGAAGCGGAAAAATAATAACACTGTATCTAGATGGAGTTTCTAAAATATCTATGAATGTAGGGGATTATAGTCTCTTAAATCCTAACAGTATAGTTACAATAGGAAGTGCTCCGTGGTTTTCTTCATACATTAATGGATATATAGATGAATTTAGAGTATCTCATATGGCAAGATGGACAGGTAATTTTACACCACCAACAAGAGAATCAAATTATGTTCTTCCAAACTCTGAAATGTTTTATTTAGAAACGACAAATGTTGTTAATTACCCTATAAAATATGTAGATACATTTAGTTCTTTATTCATACCTATTACGTTGCCAACAAATACAGCTGTAAAATGTTTATTTAGTGTAGACAATAACACAACATGGTTATATAAAGACAGTAATGGAATTCACAAGTTTACTGATGATTTATCTTCTGATTGGGGCAATAAAGGTAATAGTAATACAGATTTGCAAACTTACTTTACAAATTTAACTTTAGAACAATTAAAAAATGATTTAACAGTTTTAGGAATAATTCCGTCAACTTTAGGTTTTGCATTTCAATTAAGTACGACTGATAATACTGTAACGCCTTGCATAAGCCCGATTACACTAAATTATAAAACTATGGCACACGATGAAATTGCAAGTTGTGGAAGTTATGATGAGACTACTGTAAAATTTCAGATAAAAAAAGTTGATGATACAACATTCAGTATAAAAAATAATACTTCTGAGCCAAGACAGGCAATAGTGAATATAGATGTCTCGGGTTCACCCTCAAATGGAGATAGTAAAATCAGGTTAACAGGGGATTTAAGCGGCACTTATGATAAACCTGAAGTAATAGGTATAAACAGTATTCCTGTAGATGATTCAACTAGAACAGGTAATTTGCCACTTTTAGGTTATAATCCTTCTACTAAGAAACATGAATATTTTACTGTTTCAATGGGCAATATTATTAATTCTAGTGGAGACATAGTACAGCCAGAAGGTAGCCCCATAAGTATTAGTCAAGGACAAGAGGTAATTGTCAATCATAATGAAGTTAAAAATAATAAAATGATGATGCAAATATTAGAAGAAATTCCTGGTAGCACTGTATCAGACACCAGTAACAATTTTAGTGATGCTAATGATTATGTTAAGGAAAATGACAACACTATAATAAAAAATGGAAATGCTACATTAACTAGCGATGGAATTGATAGTTATACTAAGTTAATGCTGCACATGGATGAAGGAACATTTAAAGATGAATGTGGACATACTGTCACAAATAATGGTGTTGTATTAGAATCCACAAATAAGAAATTTGGAAACGGAAGTGCTTCTTTTAATAATTCAGGATCATCTTATTTGTCAATTCCACATGATGCTGAATTATGCATGGACAGTTCTGATTTTACAATAGACTTTCAGTTATATCTTACAAGCAGCAGTAATGGTTATTTAATAAATAATTCTGGAAAGACTGGAGCATGGCCTCCAAACTATTCTGTAATATATGAAAATGAATATGGGAACTTAAGATTTATTATTGGCAATTCTGATGATCCAGCAAAAAATATAAATATGACATATATTTACAATAACGGTAACGCATTAAATCAATGGCAACATATGGCTATAGCAAAGAAAAATAGTAATATTTATATATTTATAAATGGAAAATTATTATATACTACAACCTTATCATTTGTACCTTCATATAGAAATACACCTATATATATAGGAAGAGATTTAGATTCTAGTTTCCCTCTTGTTAATACTTATATAGACGAAGTAAGAATATCTAAAGGCATAGCTAGATGGACAGAAGATTTTATACCTCCTACAAAAGAATATAGTGGATATTCAATAATCCCAAGTTATATAACTACAAGAGTAACATCTATTAGTTTAAATACAGTATCTAAAATTAATTCCATATCATCGACTGTAACTGTTCCAACAAATACTTCTATTAAATGGTTAGTTTCATTTGATGGTAGAAAAAAGTGGTTATATCATGATGGTGATGGTTGGCATATAGCAGTAGATACAGGTGCAGGAGGAAATTTATCTGAAAGTAGTGCTTTTACTAATAGTAATTTATATTCTGATATAGGGGTTTATTTTACTAATTTAACTATAGCTCAATTAACTTCTGATTTAAGTGGCTTAAGCATAGCTCCGATACAACTAGATTTTGCATGGCTATTGAGCACAACAGATGCAGCGCTTACTCCATCCATTGGTGAAATAATTATTGATTATACGGAGAATTCTCATTATGAACTAGCTTCGGAGGGAGCACTCAAAGATAAAAATGTTTCATATGGAGTTAAAAGAATTAGTTCTACTACAACAGGAATAAAGAAAATCAGTGAAGGTACTACTAATATAATACCAAATATAATCATAGATACTTTGGGCTCATCTCAAAATGAAAATTTTGAAATATTTAATTTATAGAAATGAAGTGAATAATTTATGTCAGATACACAAATAAAAATTAGTGCGGATTTAGAATCAAATTTAGATAATTATAAAACAGCAGGTCAAATAATATTTACTGAGAAAACTATAAATATTGTAAAAACAGATGGAACTAAGGTAAATTATTTAAAGGATAAAGTTGAAATAGTAAGAGTACTTCCAACTATTGATATTATAAGCAATAAGCCATATTTTCTAACTACAGATAGATCAATCAATATTTGGAGTGGTACTTCATGGGATAAATATGGAACTAGTGAAATTAAGTTATCTGGAGATTTAGGTGGGACAAAGGATAATCCTGAAGTAACAGGTATAAATGGTATTCCTGTAGATGATTCAACTAGATCAGGTAATTTGCCAATTTTAGGTTATAATCCTTCTACTAAGAAACATGAATATTTTACTGTTTCAACTGGTAATATTGTTAATTCTAGTGGAGATATAGTTCAGCCAGATGGAAGCCCCATAAGTATTAGTCAAGGACAAGAGATAATTGTCAATCATAATGAAGTTAAAAATAATAGAATGATGATGCAAATATTAGAAGAAATTCCCGGCAGTACTGTATCAGATTCTAGTAATAATTTTAGTAATAGTAATGATTATATACAAGAAAATAGTACGGTGATAACTATTGGCAATAATGTTGCAGAATTAAAGGTTGGAAAAAGTTGTACTAATAATTATAAGATGAATGAAACAAGTGGAACAGCTTGTATAGATAGTAAAAATCTTTATAAGGGCACTTACAATGGTACTACAAGTGTAACTGATTCTTATGGAACTTATAGAAGTTTTAATGGTACAAGCGATTATATTAATTTTAATGATGCTGTAATACCTAATGGCAAAAAATCTATATATTTTGAAATAAAATTTTCGGGAACAAGAAGTACTGATCAATATTTAATGAGTAATCATAATGCAGCTGGAAAACCTTCAGGTTTTATGATCGTGATTGGTAGTAACACTGGAAATTTAACTTTTGCTTATGAAAACAATAACTGGGATAGTAACCATTCTATTTCATTAGAAAATGTAAATGATGGTAAATGGCATAAAATATTATTTACTGATGACGGCTCTATTAATTCTACTTCATTAAAGGTATATTTAGATGATTTTAGTGAAGCGATTAAAGTAGCTCCAGGAAATATTATTGAAAATGCTCCTTCTGCAAATCTATCTATTGGAAAGATGTCAGGTATTTTACTTGATTATTTCCAAGGTTCCTTGAAAAATTTACAGATATATAATGATGTAATTAATCCTTCAATATTAGATAACTATATTTTAACTAAATTTACATCAATTAGCTTAAGTACAGTATCTAAAATTAATTCTATATCATCAAATGTAGCTACTCCAGCAAATACTTCTATTAAATGGTTAGTTTCATTTGATGGTAGAAAAAAGTGGTTATATCATGATGGTAACGGTTGGCATATAGCAGTAGATACAGGTGCAGGAGGAAATTTATCTGATAGTAGTGCTTTTACTAATGGCAATTTATATTCTGATATAGAGGCTTATTTTACTAATTTAACTATAGCTCAATTAACTGCTGATTTAAGTGGTTTAAGCGTAAATCCTGTGCAACTAGATTTTGCATGGCTATTGAGTACAACAGATGTAACTATTACGCCATCCATGGGTGAAACAATTATTGATTATACAGAGAATTCTCATTATGAACAGGCTTTACAGGGAACATTCAGAGATAAAATTGTTTCATATGGAGTTAAAAGAATTAGTTCTACTACAACAGGAATAAAAAAAATCAGTGAAGGTACTACTAATATAATACCAAATATAATCATAGGTAATTAAATATGCATGTTGCTGCGGTACAAAGTGGAAGATTTACAATAGACTTTGTACCCTTTTTATATAGAGAAAAAGTAAAGGAAATTTTAGATGCAACAAAAATATGAAATTACCTTTAGTACATAAAAAAGATAATACAAATATACGGGCTGTGGGATTTACGTTTAAATGCAGCCTAATAGGTAGGAGATGTCATTATGAGACTTGTAAAAGTAAAAGATGGTCTACTAGAAGTTGAGAATTTTTTCTTGACTTCTTTTTTTAGTGATTTTGCTGGAAGTGCCAATGTCACGAGAGATATAAGAACAGGAAAATTGAAATTAATATCAAACAACAAAATTGAAAGAAATTTTAACTATAATGAATTTGTTATAGAAGTAGAAAAAGAAAACTTTAATGACATGAGTCAGGATGATTATGCTGCACTATATTTAGGAAGTGATAAATATAATTTTGGCATTAAAGATATAGTTAAGACTGAACAACATAAGTTCTGGAAAGTACTTAAGCAGGATAATTACGTACAAGCCTATGTAAGTGATGATGGCATTAACTACACTAATATAGGCGGAATGAATTTTACAGATGCAATTTTAAACCAAGGATTTCAGAAGTACTCAAATGAGGATTTCATACTAGATAATTATAAAGTATATGCAAATCCTTATGTTACTATAGATCATTTTCCAGAAAATACTTCATGTGAATTATATGATTCCAAGGATAATTTAATAAAGACGAGATTATTTGATGGCAATTTTGAATGCAAGATGTTTTTGGATGGTAATATTCAAGGGTATTTTCTATTTAAGGATTCTACTGGAAGTAAGATATATAAGTCAGATTTATTAAATTTAAAATATGGTGATGCATATGTGTTCAGTAAATATGAGCTTGAAGTAATTTATAATGGCCTAATTGTAACGGATGTAGATCCAGGAGTTTTAAAAGACTTAGATGAAAGTATATCTATTAAGAATATTGATACTGTAGATTACAAAGGATTAACCATAAGTACTGAGACATCAAGTAATGATAATATACAATTGAGTTTGGACGGCACCACGTATTCAGATAAGATAAAATTAGATTTGGATCATGGGCAGAGCAAAAATATATTTGTAAAAATAACCAAAAGTGCAGATAATCACAATTTTTCAGCAAGAGATTTTCAGCTGATAATAGAAGAATAGGCGGTGACTGTATGAGTGAATTTTTTAGTGTAACTTTAAACAAAGATGTTGTTTTAGATGACAGCGCAACTAACAGTTTTACAGGGTGGACAAGTCAACATATTTTAGATCAAATAATAGAGCACAGGATAACGAAATTTGGAGGTTTAGATGATGTTAATGTAGCAAATAAAAAAGATAAACAAGTTGTTATATATTCCGCAGATGAACAGAAGTTTGTAACTATGGACTTGCAGAACATAGGTGAAGCAAGTGGACTTAGTATGAATCAAGTGAGTAAAACGGGAATAACAGGTTCAACTACAACACCATATGAGGTGGATATTCCAATTAATACAGTAGATTTTAAGGTGCCTAGGGTAAATGTCCTGAAATGGGATCCAAGCACAGAACAAAATGTAGTAAAAACTTTAAATGATTTCAGCAGTACAGATGAAAATAATTTTGAAACAGATGACATGATTGAATTTGATGGTACAGTACATTTGAAAACTAATTATAATTACCCGATGACATATGAAAATGATATAGGGATAGAAAATAAAGAATATTCATGTGAATTTGATAAAAGTATTTTTAAAGAAATAGATGATATAAAAAGATTAACGGAAGGTACTAATGAAGTTTTGAATCTAATCGCAATACCTAATGATAGACTTATAATTGAAAAAAATGATAAAGATTTAAGTTATGTTAGTAATATAGATTATCTTAAGGTTACATCTGCAGGAAGTAGCTTTAAAATAATATGCAGTATTGATAGTGGAGCAACTTGGCAAACATATAATAGAAATACAAATTGTTGGGAAAATTTATCTCTTAGCATTAAAGATATAAAAGAAAAAGGTATGAGTGTAGTAACATTTAATATGGTGAGTTCTACATCATGGAACTTACTTAATACCAATAAAAAAATTAGATTTGCTTATTTTCTTTCAATGGATAGTATTTCAGATGAAGAAGGCATAGACAATTTAGAAATGCAATATGATGGAAAAGGCAAATGGATACAAGCAAAAGAAATGGATTATGATGTTGAGTACGCTTCAAATACACAATTGCATGTGTTTATAAAATTTACTGGGGATGCCAAAATTAATTATCAGGAGTGATTAAATAATGTCAAATTATGTAGGAAGAGAAACAATATATGATTACTTAAAAAATGAAAATATACCAGACGGAATACATACTTTAGTGTTACACAATAATACTAGTATTGATGCTGAGATATATAATTTTAATGACAATATAGAATATTCAGCATCACCAACCTTAGGTGATAATATTGCGGATACTAAAATGCTTATACTAATATATCATAAAAATTTAACTATTGATAAAGATGTTATATTTACGCCGCAAGTGAGAAAAAAAGGCATGTGCATTTATTGTAAAGGTATATTGACCAATAACGGAGATATATCAATGACAGCGCGAGGTGCGAATGCTGAAGGAAAAGATGTTTACTTATTAAAAAATGGTGATGGTTCTTTTGAATATGTACCAGCTGCTGGAGGGATAGGTGGAAGTGCTTCTGGAGGATTGATTAATAGAGAATTTGTAGGCATAAAAGGAGCTGATGGAACTTCCAGAGCAACTGCCGGCGGTGGTTCAGGAAGTTGTTATTGCTCAGCTACACTTCAAGGACCTATAGCTGGTTCTGGTTCTGGTGGAATAGGGACAGCCTTTTCAGGAGGTGCAGGTGGAGGAAGTGCTGTATCTGTATATGGTGGTGCTTGGGGAGGCAGTGGATCTTCTAATGGAGGTGCTGGTGGATATGCAAGTACAAGTAATAATTATAGCTACTTGACAGCAGGAGGTGGAGCTGGTAATCCAGCAGGAAACGGAGATTATGGCGGAAATAGTGGTGAAAATGGTACTGGAGGATTATTAATTATATATTGTAAAGCATTTAATAATTGCAAAGTTATATCAGCTAATGGAAGTAACGGTGGAAATGGAAATACGGTTGCTGGAGGAGCTTCTGGCGGTGGTTCTATAAATATATTTTGTATGGTTAATAGAAGTCCAATTGCAACTGGTATAATTGCAACTGGAGGAATAGGGGGAGCCGCTGGGAATTTACCTGGAGGTAATGGAGGTAATGGTTCTATAACAATAACTAAATTACCATCACCTTTTTTAATTGTTCAAGATGAAAAATATTATTCTATTAAAAATAACGTTTTGACATTATTGGGCATTCCTACAGATGATATTCAGAAGGAACAGTGGTTCAATGATTACGGTATAGATGATTTAAAAACAGCGTTGTTAACACATGATTCAAATAGTACAAAATTAATTGACAAATTAGATGATAAATTTCAAATTAGAATGATGAAACCTAATAACTAGCAATAGTTATTCTGTCTTAGGCAAATTATCACAATTTTTTAGCTGATAATAGAAGAATAGGCGGTGAATATATGAGTGAATTTTTTAGTGTAAGTTTAACTATACCGGTAATAGATGATGGTCAAACATCTAGGTCTTCTACTTGGAGCAGCGAGCAAATACTTGAAGAAATATTAAGCCACACACAAGGAAGTTCTTTAAAAGGTGGTGCGGAATTGAAATACAGGGAGATTAATGACACTATTAATTTAAAACCTATAGAAGAAATTACAAAGAATTATGATTTGGGTGATGATACAATGATTTTGACTACTCTATATTTGGACATACCAGATGGTAGTACATTCAGATTTAGGGTTTTTGACAAGGCAGAAAATGGATTCCTACTATATGATTCAGGTAAGGTAACTCATTATACAGACAGCGTATTTGTTCCTTATGAAGATAAAGATTCAAATACAAATTCGCTGCACGCTGTAATAACAAATTATAACCCTAATAATCCAGTAACTTTAAATATGAAATTATTAGGTCTCACAATACAAAAAAATGGATAAAACAGATTCCAACTTTAACATTTTATAAGTTCTATTTAGAACAATAAGAAAGGGGTGCTTTAATGTTAGTAAAAGGTGAATGTCTAAAAAGTGATTTATTACAAGCAATACATGATGCAATTTTATCTTCTGGATCTAACTGGACAGAGATCTCAAGTAATAACGAACAAGACTATAATATCGATGGTGGCGGTTCTGATGGGTGGATTTTTAAGAGCCCCGGTGTTGGTAAAAATGGTCAAAGTGTATTTTTTACATTAAAGGGTCAAGATTTCACAGTTGAAAACACATACATTATTATGGTAGGTTTAAGCGAAAATTATTTACCAAATGCAACAGCAAATACAAATGGTACACATACGAATAAAGGTACTTTTTTGTGGGCGATATGCAGCGGCTCACCAAATTATGATACTACATGGCTGCCAACAGATACCGTTGAATATTTTGTTGATGTTTTAGATAATAGGATACTTATAACTATACAAAAGAAATCAGCAGTGTTAAATAATTATCCTCAGTATATGTATATAGGTTATCCGGACTTAGCTACTAATTTAGAAAGTACAAATATAAATCAGTTTATTTGTGGAAGCAATTTAAGAACTAAGGTTAATGCGTATAAACCAGTATGGTTAAAGACGTCCCAATGTAAATCTGGTTCATATAATCCATACTTTGCAACCGTAACATCAGCTGTTTATTTAAACGCTAATAACCCAACTCCAGGCGGTGAATATTTGATGTGGCCAGTTTATTTAAATGGAGACGATGTTACAAATCCAAGCTGTGGATTATTGGGTGTACTTGATGGATTATATTTTTTACCTGCTACAAATGTTATTAATGGAGATATTATAAAAGTTGGAGATAGTACGTATAAAGTATTTGTTCAACAGTGGTATATTAATAATCAAATTAATGCATATGGAGGCTGGGCATATTGGATGAACTCTGTTTCTGCATCAGTTTGGGTTATGAAGATTAGTTAGGTGGTGTTAATATGGCAACTTATACTGGATTTATTGTAAATTTACCGATACTATTTGGTAAGCGCTCACGCAGCTATTTAAGTGGCTTATGTGTGCCAGCACCAATGATGTTATCTGGTAAGCGCTCACGCAGCTTTTTAAGCGGTTTATGTGTGCCAAGTGTACCAATTTTAAGAGGGATTAGAAATCAGCATGTACTGCGAGGATATAATGCTCTAGATAATAATGCCTATGTATTTACTAGAATACCTAAAGAACATGTTTTAAATAAATTTAGAAAGCTTGGCGGCAATGTAAAATACTAATTGGAGGTGTATCATGAGTGAATATGATTCGAATTTATGTAGAGAACGACACAAAGTGATTGATGAAAAGTTAAATTTACATGATACAAGACTTAATGATCATGGAGAACGGTTAAAAAAATTGGAGCAGCGTGGAGCTGCGGTGGATGAAAAAATTGAAAATTTATGTGAACAAATTAAAAATTTAGTAAGTACCCTTAAGTGGGGTATTGGACTGCTAGGAGCTTCATTTTTGGGGCTTTTTATTTATTTAATAGAATTACATTTAAAATAGATAGAATAGGAGGAATTTAAATGCGTGGAGTAGATATTTACGAAGGACAGGGGAATATAAACTTTTCGGCATTAAAAGAGGCAGGCATTGAAGCTGTTTACATCAAAGCAACTGAAGGCGTTACCTACAATGATTCAAAATTCATGCAGAATTATAATGGCGTTAAAGCGGCAGGGCTCAAAGTTGGAACCTATCATTATCTAAGAGCAAATAATCCATACATTGAAGCACAGCATTTTTTAAGTATTATAGGTAATTTACAGTTTGATTTAAGGTATATGATTGATGCAGAAGATAGATGCTTATTTAACAGTGATGCATCAACCCGTATAAGGCAGTTTGCAGATTATATGTTATCACATGGAAAAGATACTGGAGTTTACACATATACAAGCTTTTTTAAAGAATATATGGATAGTAGAGTTAGAAGTTTGCCGCTTTGGATAGCGGAGTATGGAGTAAGTAAACCTAATATAGGTAATTCATATGTTGGCTTCCAATATTCTGAGGCAGGAAGAGTATCAGGTATAAGTGGTTCTGTGGATCTTGATGAATTTTCAGATGGAATATTTATAGGGAACACAAGTAATGCTGCAATAGCTGTTTCACAATCTAATAACATGTGGAATGGATTTAATATGGACAGAGCTAGAAGTTTACAGCATCTTTTGAATGGACTAGGGCTTAGAGATAATAATGGTAATATGCTTACTGAAGATGGTAAACCAGGTACAAGAACTTTTCAGGCAGCGGAAAAGCTTCCTGTTGCACAGATACATGGCTATCATAATGATGCTTACACCGATTGGTTAGAGTCGCAGTTTGGACAAAGACCGGATCATTATTTTGCTGGTATTATGGATAGTACTGTTAGGAATTTTCAAGGCGTACACGGTTTATCGGCAGATGGGAAAGTAGGAATAAATACACTAAAAGAAATATTAAGGCAGCCTTAAATATGAATGGGGTTGTCTTTTTTATTTGTGAAAAATTTTAGAAATCATAGGAGGGGTCTCATTATGACAAATGAAGGTTATCAAATTATTGCAATAGCAGGAGTTGTTTTTGGAGTGTTAGTTTTTTTACTAGCTGCACTTCCATATGCAAGAAAGAAAGGTGTCAATGTAGAAAATACAATAGGCACAGGTAAAACTATGGTTGACGATGCAGACAAAATTTTGAATGTGGCAAGTGATGTTATGCCAGGTAATTCTGCAATCAAAGTACTTGAAATCATAGAAAAATGGGCTAAAATAGCAGTGGGCTATGCAGAGCAGCTGTCTCATGCAGGTGACATAGGTAAAGATGAAAGGGCACAGGCAGCAGAAAATGTTGTACTTAATGTTTTAAGTGAAATGAATGTTACCGTTGATGATAATAAGAAAGCTCTTATAGATGCCACAATTAAAAATGCTGTAAATGATTTAGGACACACACCAGTAAATGAAGCGCAGAAAACTGCACAGATACAGGAAGCTCAAAATAAGTTATCTTCTGCTTTGCAGGATAATGTTCAGTTAAAACAGAAACTTAATACAATTCAGAGCGTTGTAAAATAATAAATAAAACAAAATATCCCTAGAGTAGAAAAAACTATTCTAGGGATTATTTTCTATGTTTAAGTTTTTACATAATAATTAATGCATAACACTCCAAGTAAGTTATTATATGAAAACTTTTAGGATTATAGTAAAAACTATGGTTCTTTTTTATTAAACAATATAATAAGAAAAATGTATAATAATATTAAAGATTATATTTTTTATAATATTTGTAAAAAATTAATAATAGACTATCAATAATGACATTGTATTTTTGGCTAGAATAAATTGTTTTTTGTGTATTATATAAAAATATAGATGTAATAAGCCAGGATATTAACGTTATATTTACTACGAGTTTGTATATTTTAATTATGAATGCTGTGGTTGTATTTGTGGAAGAAGTTATTTATAGAGGATATCTTCAAACTAGATTAATTTGTTGGCTTGGTACAATAATATACAAAGTAATCAATAAAGTGAAAGGCATCTGAATTTAATCAGGTGTCTTTTCATTATATAATATATATTTTTTATACTATCTATGATAATAATGGTGATGTGAATGATAGTGATAATGCATCATGTAAGGCATCATGTAAGGCATGTTATAATATGGCATATTCTGATAATGTGGCATATTTTGATAGTAAGGCATATTTTGATAATAAGGCATACCTTGATAATGATGGAACATCATAGGTCTCCTTCTCCTTCGACGGCGAGACATTGAATCGCTTTGTGGGTCGGAATATTCCTGCTCATAACAAAATGGGCATAGGGGTTGCTGATCATAAGATATAGGCTCCTCAGTGTATTGATCATCCTCTACGTTGTTTTTGACATTATCATCTGATCTATTATTTCTATAATGCATATATTCCTCCGAAAAATAAAATATTTACATTTTTATTATATGTATTTATAGAGATTAGGTTACTATTAAAAATTGGTGTTTTGAAAGAAATGATGTGAGTTTAATGATATATAGTTAAAATATATACTATATAAATGCTATTATATTACGATAATAATATTGGCTATAAGTAAAATAATACATATTTTAGGGGGATAATAAAATGAAGAAAAAATTTAAATTTATTGGATTATTTTTATGTGCATTTTTTGTAGTAGCCTCAGTTATATTTAGTGGTGATAGCAGTAAAATATTTGCAAATCTAACTAAAGGCTCTTCAAATAACAATGCAGTTGCAGCAGTAAATAATGAAAATTATGTACCTAAGAAAGATTATTCATCTAATTTAGTAGCAAATTATAAAATGGATGAAACAAGTGGAACAGTTTGTAAAGATAGTTCAGGAAATGGAAATGATGGTACTTATAGTGGTACTACAAGTGTAACTGATAATGATGGAACATATAGAAGCTTTAATGGAATAAATGATTATATACAGTTTAGTAAGCCGATAATACCTATAGGTAAAAAAAGCATTAAATTCATGGTGAAAACAAATGCAGCATCAAATACTATGTATTTAGTCAATCAAGATTATTCAGATCCATTCACAGGTAATTTAATTTTAATGTCAACATCAGGTAAAATTTCGTGGTTTGAATCTAATGGTGGAAATAGATTATTTACAATAACATCAAATAAATCAATAAACGATAATTTATGGCATCAAGTCATGTTTATTTGGGATGGAACCACAAATACTAATGGGGTTAAGTTGTATATTGATGACTTAAGTAATCCTGATGCACAGGTTACAGCTTCATCTAATTTACAATCGAAAGTTACAAATAACTTATCTGTGGGTTTAGATAATCGTACTAATATTAATTGGTATTTTAAAGGTTCATTAAAAAATTTACAAATATATAATGACGTAATAGATTACAATAGCATAGCAACAGGAATAACGTTAAATAAGACAACAGATTCAATAGAAGAAAACAAAACTGATACTTTAACAGCAGCAGTAACACCTGATGATACAACTAATAAAACTGTAAAATGGACAAGTAGTGATACAGGTATAGCAAAAGTAGACGAAAATACCGGGGAAATAACAGCAGGAAACAACGAAGGAACAGTGACAATTACGGCAACTACACAGGATGGAAGTAATTTAAGTGCTAAATGTACAGTTACAGTAACAAAAGCAAATAATCCAACGCCTATAACGGATGATTCAGATAAAGCTGCATTAAATGTAACCATGACAAATGGACAGGTTAAGCAGTATAATGTGACTATGAATGAAGTTAATAAATTTATATCATGGTATAAGTTAAGATCAGCAGGAAGTGGAGATCCGTTTTATGAATTTGACATAACTCAAAGTTCAAATCCTGATATTAAAAGAACTGATTATGTTATATTTGACAAGATATCATCTTTTGAAGTAGATGACTATACAAAATAGTTAAGATACAAGGCACTGGTAGAAATACTGGTGCTTATTTTATTTAAGAGGAAGCTAGGATATCCAAGGTATTATATCATTAATTTCAGGTGCCTTTTCTACCATAAAAGAGAACAACAAATTTTGAAGATACACTTTTAGCTTATATATTAGATGAATATGACCTGAAATTGAAGTTTGTAATAGTATATAGAAAAATTAGATAACAAAGGCAGAAGTAAGTGGTGAGGGCATATATGGCAGAAAACAAAATAATGTAGCCTAATAGTTTACATAAGCAACCAAAACATAATACCGTATACTTGCTATATTTATAAAAAAATCTTAAAATGGTATTATATTTAATAATTATAGACAATTTAGCAAGTTAATACCTATTTTAAGATTTTTATTTTAAGTGATTTTGTACTGTTTGTAATATATTATCAATATTTTGTAAAATTGGCAGTATCATTCCACATTCTAGCAAATTCACTTTCAAATTGCTTTGCTGTTACTGAATCGTTTAGAACAACTAATACTTCATCATTTTTATAAGTTGCATCATTAGTATAATTATATGATCCTGTGGTTACAATCTGGTTGTCTGCAATAGTAACTTTTAAATGCATAAGACCTGTGTGGGTATTAATTTTAATAGGTATTCCGGCATTTTTTAACCGAGTAAGTTCTTCTGATTCAAATTTACTTTGGGATTCTTTGGCATCTGTAATTAATCTTACAGTTAATCCTCTTTGTTTAGCAGTAATAATGCTATTAACTATATTAGGTTTAGTAATAGAATAAATAGCAATATCAAGAGTATGTTCAGCAGTATTCATTACATCAATAAGACGTTTATCAGGTTGTCCACCATCTTTAGGAAAGTAATAACTTATATTACCGCTTGAAGTACTTTGCTTAATTGCAATTGATGTATTATTTTTTTGGCGTTTCGCAATTGTTGGTTTGGCTTTGGTATATTGTTTCTTATGATTTGATGCCGCTTTTACAGCAGCACATCCTGAGACTAAAATACATATGGATATAATAGATATTACTTTAGAAATATGTTTATTCATATATTCACCCCTTTAATAAAATATAACTATATATTACCATTTTATGGAAAACTGTCAAGCGGTTATTATCCATAACGTTTAATTTAATTGTGCTAAAACGTAATACACATTAATAAGAGCTGTTTCACTAAAATTTAATGTTTCAAAATACTATTACTTCACACTATTTAAATATAAATAAACTTTCTATTGAAGTGTTAAGCACTTTTGCAATATCATATGCAAGTTTTAAAGATGGATTATATCTTCCATTCTCTAGCCTTTGAATGGTCTCTCTTCTAACATTGACCATTTATGCTAATTGTTCTTGCGTAATATTGTTCAATTTTCTATGTTGTTTAATTGTTGTTGTTAAATTCATTTTAAGTCCTTTCAAAATAAAAAAATGATAAAACAAAAATTGCTATAAGTATAAAATTAATGAAACTAATAAAAAATTATTTATAGCATTTAATGACAATGTAGATATTATTATGATAATACCTACAATACAACTTATAAAACTTACCATAGAAGCTTTTAATATATTTAATTTAAACAATTCATCTTTGATTTTTGGGAATAATTTAAAAACAGCAATATTTATTATTAAGAGGGAAATAAGACCTATAATTATTAATTTTAATGGATTAAATTCGCCTAAGGTAAACTTATGGCTATAAAGCCTATACCAGTTATTGGTTACAAAAAACATTGGAATAATGGTACAAACAATAAAAAATAAAGCAGTAAACATTTTATTATTGTTATTCATTGTACAAAACACCTTTCTTTTTTATTATTATGAGACAAATATATGACTTTTACAAGTTTAAGTCAATATGGATATTTTTATAAATTAAAAATAGTATTACATTGCAAAAAAATATTATGTTAAAGGAGGCGTGAAATGAAATATTTAAAAAATAAAATAATTCACTTTATAGTATTTGGCAGTATTTATATGGATATAGAAGTGCTTGCAAGAGTAATGGGAAATCAAATGGTTGGATATAAAGGAATTAAGCCATTGTCTCTTATGGGATATACAAGCTTGTGGATGTTTTTAGTTGGAGGATTATGTGGTGTAATCATAGGATGTTTAAATGATAGACCAAGATACTGCAATTTGAAAATGTGGCAGCAGGTTTTAATTGGAGGGACTTTAATAACTTTAATGGAGCTGATTTCAGGTATTTTTTTCAATTTGTATTTAAATTTGCATCTTTGGGACTACAGCCAGGATAAATTTAATTTTATGGGACAAATAGAACTTAAAAACTGTATTTGGTGGTATGTACTTCCTGTTATAATAATATGGTTTGATGATGTACTTTCATGTTATTTTTATGGAAATGATAGACCTCCGAGTATATTAGTGTATTTTAAGAATTTGATAACTCTTAAATGAAATTAGAAGTAACAGCATTTTGGGACATTAAATAAAATTAATAAAACTAAGAGGGAGATTTTAAAAAGCCTAAGAAATTTTAATAACTCACTGGCGTTCAAACAATTAAAATTTCTAAGCCTTTTCAAAATCACCCTCTAAGTTTTATACAATTTCATTTAAATTGTCCTCAAAATACTGTTACTTCTATTAAAATAAAAGCAATGTGAATTTTTCTCCGTTTCACTACGAAGAATTTCTAAACGTATAACTGCTTTCATTTCCACTAGTAGAAATGTTTTTTATAAAATGTAGATTTTCCAAAGCAAAGCGGAGGAAAATATTCCTTAATTCTTAATTTTTAACTCTTCATTCTTAATTAATTTGTTACATGCAAGAGTTTAAACTTATGGTTCCATTCCCCAAGTTAATTCACCTGATAAATATGCTGTGACATTATTACAATCAGCATAGTTAGATGATGCTGTGTTTAATGAATAATCACCTATTTGCGTGTAATTACTCCAATCTGTTCTGTTTATTCTGCACTGAACTTCTATACTTTGTCCAGGTGCAAGGCTTCCAGCTTCCTTAGTAAATCCAACTTCAAGATAATAATCTGCACAAGTTTTAGCTACAGGCATTTTTACAAATGTTCCAGTAACGTTAGAACTGCCTACTGTAGACCAGTCACAATTAAAAACCTGTGCTTTTTCATCATCGATAGTGTAGTAATAACGTATTTTTGCTTTTGACAAATCTATAGCTGTTTTCCCTGTGTTTACTAGTCTGAATCTTGGATTAATTGTATTAATTGAATCTGCTGTATTTCCATTGTATTCTTGTACCTTAAGATTTCCTGTCTGACTTAAAGAATCAGATACGTTAACGGATAAAACCTGATCTTTACCTGCACTAAATTTGAATGTAAGGTTTGTTATACCAACTGGTTGTTTTGCAAGGTAGCCTTTTAAGATGGTTACAGTATTATCTGAAACTGTATAATCAGTGCCTTCAACCAATTTATTTGTACCATTTTCTATTGAGCTTAAAGTATTGCCGTTTAAATCCATCTTTACTGCAATATCTTTTACAGCAGAATCATTTTTATCAAAACTGAAAGTTTCTGGTGTGATTGTTGAATTTTTGACATCAGTATTTGTACCTGTCATGTGTATGCCATCGATATATGCCTTTAATGCTGATTCACTAGAATTTATTCTCCAATCAGTTTCTTTATTTATACTGAAACAAACAACTGAATTTATTAAACTGTATTTGTCTGAATTTATTTGTTTAAAAGCATCAGTAAACCATGCTGCTTTGTCTCCACCTATTTCTGTAGATGAAAATTCGGATAGTTCTATTGGCTTATTTTTTACTTTTAATGCATTATATGCTTGTGAGAAGATTTCATCAAAAGATTGCCATTTGCTGCCCCAGCTCTGAGTTGTACCCCAATTGTATCCATCTATTGATATTATGTCTACATAATCATCACCTGGATATTGCTCTAAGTAGCTTGCACCAGTTCCAACACTTGAACAATTAACATTATAGTTCCATTTAACATTAGTAGCGCCTACAGCTCTAAATATATCTACAACATGTCTATATGCTGCTATATATGTTTCGTTTGTGTTTACTTTGCTATCTCCTATAGCCCAATCGTACCAATTACCATTACCTTCATGAAATAATCTTATAACTATGTTTTTATTATAAGCTTTCATATCTTCAGCCATTTGCTTAATATAGTCATCCTTTTTTCCACTTGCTATATCTGAATTAGAAAGACCCCAAGCTTCCCATGTAAGTGACATTGTTGAACCGTTTTCATATACAGCATCAAAATTCTTTTTGATATCGGAAAAATTAGTCTTCCAATTAACGAACATATTTACCGTATCAAGGTGTTTCTGCTGTAAGGTTTCAAAATCATTTATTCCTTGAGTTGTTGGCTTATCTGCAAAGAAAGCCCCATATTTTATTGTCCTATTACTACTTGCAAAAACCTTTGATCCATTTCCACATAGCACTAAAGAAAATATTAATATTGGAATGGATAAAATCGTTAATTTAAATTTACTTTTAATAAACATGTTTTTCTCCCCCTTAATTATTGGTATATAGCTAACAAAAAAGATTTATTTGTGAAATAGATAGTTTTTTAAACTTATTCAAATAATAGTAATCTTATAATTTTACTTGATATTTTTAAATTCGCATACTATTTCTTAAATATATCTTTTATATTAGTTATAAACTAAAAAAAGTAATTACAAACAATAATGTAAGTAAATATTTACCTTTACATTTTACAATAATTTTCATTAATTGTCAATATGTTAATTAAAATATTATATATGTAAATATAATCGTGATACATAGAAATGAATTTTGCTTTAGAATTGAAGAGGGGTACACTTAAAATTGCACCTATGGGTACATTTAGGTTGTGTCAAACCATAAATAATTGCGTTATAATAGATTATATTGTGATGAATTTTGCAAATGTTATGATTTATGGGGGGAGACAATTTTGAAAATGAAAAAGGTTTTTAGTAAAATTGCACTGTGTTTAGTTGCGGCTATTTTTCTATTTACTGGTTGTACACAGAATAGTGCTAGTTTACATAACAAGAAAAATGTATCAAGTGCAGTTAGAAACAGTACGAAGGTAGAGGCTGAAAATAAAGTTGCAGGAAGTCTTAAAGTTCGTTATATAGATGTTGGACAGGGAGATAGTGAGTTAATACAAAGTAATGGACAAAATATGCTTATTGATACAGGAACCAATGAATCTAAAACGTCATTAGTTAACTATCTGAAAAGCCAGAATGTAAAAAGAATTGATTATTTAGTGCTTACACATCCACATGAGGATCATATAGGTGGAGCTGATGCAGTTATAAAAGATTTTGATATAGGAACTATATACATGCCGGATGTAGCCACTAACACTAGAACTTTTAAAGATGTTTTATCTGAAATGAAGAATAAGGGATTAAAAGCAAATAAACCGGAACCTGGTACTAATTTTAAAGTTGGAGATGCAAGATGCGATATTTATGGACCTGTGAATACTAATAAAGAGGATTTGAATACTTATTCAATAGTAATAAAATTAACTTTTGGAAAAACGAAATTTATGTTCACAGGTGATTCTCAGAATTCAAATGAAGCTGCTATGATTGCTAAAGGTTATGATTTAAGTGCAGATGTTTTAAAAGTGGGTCACCATGGCAGCAGAACATCTACTTCTGATGAATTTTTAAATAAGGTTAACCCTAAGTATGCAGTTATAAGCTGTGGAAAGAATAATGACTATGGACATCCACATACTGAAACTATGCAGAGACTTCAGAATAAGGGCATAAAATTATACAGAACAGATGAAGAGGGTACTGTTGTTTGTACAAGTGATGGAAATAGTATAAGTTTTGGATGTAACCCTGGAGATTATGCATCAGGACAAAAAAATGGGCAAGTAAGTAATAACAGCAATAAAAATGCTTCTACAGGGAAAGCACAGTTTGCAGCAAGTACACAAAGTACGCAGGCACAAGGAGCGCAGCAGAAGCCAGGTAATGATGACAGAATAGTATATTATACTCCAAATGGTAAGTCATATCATTATGATAGAAATTGTGTTACATTAAGGAGAAGTAAGACTGTTTTATCCGGCAAACTTTCTGATGTTGTAAAAATGGGTAAGAGTGATCCATGCGATAAGTGTGCTCATTAAAATTTTCTATAAGTAAATTTTACATATAGAAGAGAAAGTATTATAAATGAGCTTTTAATCAAAAGTATGGTAAAGTACAGTATAAAAAGAGCGATCATTTCTGAGCGCTCTTTTTAATATATCTATTCTTCGTTGTCACTATGGTTATCATAGTTATGGTTGTCATAGCCATGATCATAATAATCGTGATCATAATGATGATAATGGTGATGTACCACGTAAAACATGTTAGGGTAAAACATGTTAGGATAAAACATGTTATTGTAATTCATATTAGGGTAATTCATATGATGCTGTCTTGAGCAAAATGGGCAGAATTGCTCATTTCCATAAGATTGAGGGTATTGGGTAGGTATATCTTCTTGGGATTCTCTAGCTAAATCATAGTTGTTTCTATAAAACATATATGCCTCCAAAAAATAAATTACATACGGTTATAGTATATGCTTATGTGTGCATAAGTTTACAATTTTATAGATATATTTTATGATGATGTTGTAAAAATAGGTAAGAATCATCCATGCGATAAGTGCGCTCATTGAATTCAGAGCTAATTGGATTCTATAAAAAAGGTAGGGACATCGGAAGGCGTAATTAGTGTACGGCCTTCTTATTGTATTTTTTCCCAAAGACATCAATAGATCCTATAGTTATTAGAGCATCTTCATCAAGTTCATTTACTAGATTCTTAACTTTTGATATTTCAAGACGAGATACAACAACATATAGAACATTGGTTTCAGCTCCTTTGTAACCGCCTTTTCCGTTTAGCAAGGTTACTCCTCTTCCGAGTCCAGTCATTATAGCTTCAGTTATATCTTCATGCTTTTCTGAAATGATGATTATAGCTTTTGATTCATCTACTCCATCAACGATAATATCTATAACTTTCATGGCTATAAAATATGCTATAAGAGAATACATTGCTCTATCCCATCCAAATATGAAGCCAGCAAAAGTAAGTATGAAGAAGTTGAAGAACATTACAATTTGTCCAACAGAAAAGCTTATTTTTTTGTCTAGAACTATTGCAACTACTTCTGATCCATCTGTTGAACCACCATTTCGAATTATTAATCCTATGCCGAGGCCAACTATTATTCCCCCGAAAACTGATGCTAATAAGATATCGTGCGTTATTCCAGATATGGGGTGTAAAAAGCTTACACCTATGGAGTAACATATTACAGAAAATAAAGTAGATATAGTGAATTCTTTTCCAATCTGTTTGTATCCAAATATAAAGAATGGAACATTAAAAATAAAAGTAAGGATTCCTAATGGTATTTTGGTAAAGTAATTGACCATTATAGAAATTCCAACAATTCCACCATCAATTACATGGTTAGGAATTAGAAATATTTCAAGACCAATTGAATATATAATTGAACCTATCAGCATAAATATAATTTTGCCAATTAACGAATATGTTTTGACTTTTTTACTTTTCATATATCTCTCCTTTAGTGGTTTATGTTGAGTCCTTTAATTAGTTTTGACTATGTTACTTATATTATACAGTATAATTGGCACACTATAAATTCTATATTTGCTTTTTAGTTCAATCTTTAAGACTCTTTAATATTTTGCAGATATCATTTATATCATCAGTACTTAATTCATCAAAGTTGTCTAATTTGGATTTTATATTATCAATGATTTCACTTTTATAGCTTGTGTTAGTTTTTTTATTGAGAAAAAATGTGGATATGGTTCCTGTAAGCATACTTAAAAAACCTATACCAACAATCATAAGTATACTTGCTAGTATTCTTCCGAATGTTGTAGAAGGAGAGATATCTCCATACCCAACGGTAGTTATAGTAACAAAACTCCACCAAAGAGCATTTCCGTAAGAAAGCCCTTCTATAAAATGCATTCCTATGGTTCCAAGAACTAATACGAATATTGTAGTATAAATAACATAATGAAAATTATTTGTTTTAATAAATTTACTAATGTATTTTTTAAATCTTAATAATAAGGCAAAAACCCTAAATAATTTTACTAGCTTAAGCAGTTTTGTGAATTTTAATAATTTCGATATTCTTAGTATTTTAAATCCTTGAAAAATTGAGTTAAATGGAATAATTGAAATTAAATCTATAATATTTTCCTTAAAGAATTTCTTTTTATCTTTTGCTATGTACAGTCTAAAAAAATAGTCTATTGCAAAAATAATAAGAATAATGTTATCAATGATATCAAATATGTATACGGTGCTGTAAGGCAATTTAAAAGATAATTCTATTATAAGCATAATGGCTACAATTAAGGCAAGTAAAGCTGAAACCAATTCATAAATTATTTTCTCACGTTTTGTTATGTTCAATGTAAATACACCCCCCCTGTATATAATTATATTATTATTAAAAAGCTATAAATTAATCCATATTATGTATCGTATTAAAGTATATATTTCTGTACTTAAATTATCAGCTAATTTATTTTATATTCTTAAATTGTGAAGAGAATTTGCTGAAATTTGAATGGGATACACATAATAAAGTTACCAGTGGTTAAAATATATAAATATGAAATGTGCATTTTATAGTGTTATAGGAAGGAATTTTAGATGAAGCATATAAGTAAACATCAATTATTTACATTAATGTTCGTATTTGAAGTAGGCAGCACTACACTTTTTGCGTTAGGTATTGATGCCAAGCAGGATGCATGGATTGTTATTTTAATTGCACTGATAATAGGCTTAGGATTTATATGGATTTATACAGAACTTCAAAGTGCGTTTCCGGAAAAAAATTATGCTGAAATAATAATTACAATATTGGGAAAAAGGTTAGGGACAATTCTCGCATTGCTGTATGCATTAGAATGGCTCTGGCACTTAGCCCGAAATGTTCGTGAGTTTAGTGAACTTACACTTATAACTCTTCTTCCTAAAACATCTATATGGGTTATAACATCTATATTTGTATGTGCTAGTTTGTATACATTACTAAAAGGAATTGAAGTGTTAGCACGTGCAAGCGAAATAATCATGCCTATTTTAGTGATATTTTCAATTGTTGTATATTTACTTGTTTGGGTATCCGGTGGCATGGATTTAAAAAGACTAATGCCAATTTTAGGTGGAGGCATTAACCCTATAATAAAAACATTACCTAGCGTAGTTATGTTTCCTTTTGGTGAGAGCTTTATTTTTCTCATGTATTGGCATTATGTAAATGAAAAAAAGGTTGTAAGGAAAACTTCAATGAAGGCAGTTTTTTGGTCTGGTATATTACTTTGTTATTCTTTAATAGTAGATATATCAGTATTAGGAGTTAGATACACATCTATTGCAACAATTCCTCTTGTTGAGACTATAAGAACCATTAATGTAGGCAATATAATAACTAATATAGATGTTATAGGTATAATTATTATATTTTTTGGTGGATTTTTTAAAGCCTCTGTATATTTAAATGGAGTTGTAGAGGTTTTTACAACAGTATTTAAAATAAAAAACACCAAATGGTTTCTTATACTGTTTAGTATATTTTTGATATGGTTTTCCATTGCATTTGAGCCTAGTTATGCTTACCACCAATGGTTATTCCCTTTTGATACAAATTATTTTGCTATAATTTTTTCAAATATATTTCCACCTATGCTGTTAATTATTTATAGGATAAAAAGAAAAAGACTTGAGTTTAACTAATATTTAAGGGTGGTTAAGTAATATGAGTATTGTACAGTTTATGGAAAGATTTTTTCAAAACATAGTAATATATGCAGTTTTTATGTGTATTATTTCCTGGATATTTGGAATTATTATGATGGTGGTACTTGTTTGGCAGGTTATACTATGCATATTTAGGGTGAAATGCAATGATGATAATTTTAGGAAAGCCATTAATGAAGAAATGGATAAAAAATCAAAGGAAAATGAATAACGATTTTTATATAGACACATAATAGGAAAAATGAAGGGGTGCTTAAAGATGTTTAGATATTTGTATAAAAAACTTAAGTTTATAGAACTTAAAAATACAAGTAATGATGGTGATAATGATGATGTACAAAAAACAATTTCACAGCCTAAACTTTCAAAGCATCTCAAAGACAACTTGGACATTTTTAAGAATATTTTAGGTTTAAGTACAGACATAATTTATCGTGAATTTTCCTTTGGATCTAAAAAGCAGATTAATGCTGCAATTATATATTTAGAAGGTATGACGGAAAAATCAAGCATAAATGAGGATATTATAAAACCTTTGATGTATGACAGTAGGTTATATGAGCTGGAAGATGAGCTAGAATCAGGTAATATAAGTGCTATAAAAAACAATATACTTTGTGTTGGAAATGCTAAACAGGTTTCAATTGTAAATAAATTAATAGATGCATGCTTGTCTGGAGATACAGTATTTTTAATTGATGGTTCCAGAGAAGCACTTGTTATTAGTTCAAAAGGTTGGGAAACGAGAGGTGTAGAAGAGCCTAAAACTGAAGTTGTAGTTAGAGGACCAAGGGAGGGGTTTTCTGAGAATATAGCTACCAATATGGCTCTTTTAAGGCGAAAAATAAAAAATCCTAATTTGACTTTTGAAACAATGGAAATAGGAACACAAACGAGAACTAATGTATGTGTTGTTTATTTAAAAAAGGTGGTTAATCCTAAACTTATAAAAGAAATAAAGGAGAGACTGAGTAGAATTAAGACGGATGCTATTTTGGAGTCGGGTTATATTGAACAATTTATAGAAGATGCACCGTATTCTCTTTTCCCGACTATAGGCAATTCTGAAAAGCCTGATACTACAGCCGCCAAAATACTTGAAGGTAGAGCAGCTATTTTAGTTGATGGAACTCCTTTTGTACTTACTGTACCGATGCTTTTTGTGGAAGGATTTCAAAGTGCAGAAGATTATTATTCAAGAACTTATCTTTCAAGTTTTTTAAGAATTTTAAGATTTCTATGTTTTATTATAAGTATATTGGCACCAGCTACATATGTAATGCTATCCACTTTTCATCAGGAATTAATACCTACAACGCTATTATTTACAATGGCAGCAGGGCATGAAGGCGTTCCTTTTCCAGCGGTTATGGAAGCAGGTCTTATGATAATAACTTTTGAGATTTTAAGGGAAGCTGGTGTTAGGCTCCCGCGTCCAGTAGGGCAGGCGGTAAGCATAGTAGGCGCTTTAGTAATAGGTGAGGCGGCTGTGTCTGCGGGACTTGTAGGGGGAATTATGGTTATAGTAGTAGCTTTAACAGCTGTTTCAAGCTTTCTAGTTCCAGTATACACAGATGCAGTTTCTATTTTGAGAATAGTATTTCTCATTTTAGCGGGAAGCCTTGGAATATTTGGAGTTGGTACTGGTTTATTAGTGCTTCTAGTTCATATTGTATCTTTGAGATCTTTTGGAACTCCGTATTTAGCACCACTTGCACCAATGAACAAGGAAGATTTAAAGGATACATTTGTGAGAAAACCATTATGGAGTATGAATACTAGACCTAGAGTTATAGGATGGCATAATTTGGTTAGACAAAAATCAGGATTAAAACCTAAAAAGCCATCAGGAAGAAAAACTTAAAGTTAGAGACTGCAACTCTACATATGAGGTGAAATCAATGAAAAAATACATAAAAAAGTGGGCAAAAATAATTATATGTATTTTTATGATTGTTTGCTTAGTTTCCTGTTCAGATGCTACTGAATTAAACAAAATAGCTATTGTTATGGGAGTTGGAATAGATAAAGTTAAAGGAATGTATCCAGTACAAATGACGCTTCAAATAGCCAATGTATCAGGAATTAAAAATCCTTCAATGGGAAGCGGTGATGGCGGTACAGGTAATGCCGGATATATATATATAAAGGAAAAGGGAGAAAGTATTTCTAGAATATCAAAACTCTTTGCACGTAAATTAAATCGTAAATTATTTTATTCCCATAATCAAGTTATTATATTAAGTAAGGATATAGCAGAGGATGGAATTGAAAAGTACATTGATTTTTTTCTGCGTTACAGACAAACTCGTCTTTTAGTATGGATATTAGTGTCTAAAGGACATGCAGATGAAATATTAAACGTAAAACCGGAGCTTGAAACTAATCCTGGAAAAAACATAGGAGATTTAGTTAGGAATGAGCAGGATATATCACAAATACCAGCTGTGGATTTAAAAGAA
The DNA here is from genome assembly GCF_001705235.1 of Clostridium pasteurianum. Lineage (NCBI taxonomy): Bacteria > Bacillati > Bacillota > Clostridia > Eubacteriales > Clostridiaceae > Clostridium > Clostridium pasteurianum. The sequence continues at coordinate 594,358 of NZ_MCGV01000001.1, read as the reverse complement.
TTTGTATTGAGACTTATGAGTAAAACTACAGCGCCAGTTGCACCAATGATTGAAATAAGAAATGATAAAGGTAAAAAAATGGCATATCTTTCAGATACGGCAGTATTTAAAAAGGATAAAATGGTTGGAACGCTAAATAAAAAAGAGACGAGGGGTTTATTGTGGAGCATAAATAAGGTTAAAGATGGAGTTATTGTTTTAAATAAAGCAGATGGCAATAACGTGAATATTGAAATAACGCGTTCTAAAGGAAAAATAATTCCTAAAATGAATGGGGATAAACCCAGTATAGAAATAAAAATAAAGGAAGAGGGAGATTTAGAAGAGCAAACTTTTTCTGAGGATTTAGCCAACCCAAAGGAATTAAAAAAGCTTGAAGAAACAGAAAATAAGTATATAAAAACGGAAATAATGATGGCCTTAAAAAAATCACGTGAACTGAACGCAGATATATTTGGTTTCGGAGATATTATATATGAGCACTATCCTAAACAGTGGAGCAGAATGGAGAAAGATTGGAATAAGGTTTATAAAAATATAGATGTAAATGTAAGCGTAGATGCTAAAATAAGAAAAACAGGAAGAATAACTAAACCTATTCTTTCAAAAGAAAAGTAGCGTTAAAAAATCAGGATTTAAGAGTGTACGGACTAATGATATGGATGAGGTATGAAAAATGATATTTTTATTGGTTATTTTCTTTGTAGGTTTAATATTATTTGAAGTTCCGAATATGATTGAAAATAAGTATTGGCGTGAGCTTATGGTATTTTCTGCACTTTCAATAGCAGCATTTATATTGTGTCTATTATATATTCTGGATTTACCTATACCTAATCCAATATCAGGGCTAGAATATGTGGTGAAAAATATATTGCATTTAAATTATAAATAGGATAGCTATTTCTTATGAAAATTAAATTGAACAATTAACATATTATATTAAAAGTTGTAACATAATTGTCACAATAGAGAGGTAATATAGAATCATAGAAATTGAATAATTTATTAAAACAGTTAGTTCTTAATATCTCCTTTACTAACTGTTTCTTTTTTTTTACTTAGTGGCTGCTGCATTAGCAAAAAACATGTTAATGCGGCAGTATTTTATATATTTCACTTATTTGCTGAAAGGTATCAGACATTTCTACTTATAGCAACAAACAATACTATGATTGATAATTGGATTCGTACGGGTGACTTTGGATTTATAGATTCATTTCTGTTAAATTTAAATGAAAAAATAAGACGAAATATTCTAAAGCAAATCGCAATTCAGAAAATTAATTCAAACATAGTAGCTAAAATTGCAGTTAATTAAAATTAAATAATTCACAAAAACAGTTAGGTTTAAAGATTTCCTTTACTAGCTGTTTTTTTATAAGTTATGTATTTTAATTCAGTATTTATAAATAAAGCTTATATTTTGACTGCAATATATAGTATAATATTTCTTATAATATAAGGCTTTCAACAAATATGTAATTGAAGATAAAATTAATTGCAGCAGAGAAGCTAGTTAATGCATGAAATATTTATGAATATACATATCTTTAGATAATGAATGCCGTAAGAGATTAAATTAAGGGGAGAAAACTGAATGATTAATAATTTATTCGGGATTATTATTGGACAAAATAATTTAGAAGTAACTCCAGCCCATATCAATGAAGTTAATGATGAAATAAGGGAAATAAATTATAAACGCTTTTTTGTATTTAGTATAGTTACTGGTATTATTGAATTAATACTGATTGTTTTTTATGATATTCCATCAATAAATAAGGGTAATTGCAATCTAATTGATATAATGTATTTGTTTTTTCATTCATGTATTCTTATCACGAGTTTAACTGTATTTTTTATATTAAAAAGTTATAGGAAAAACGAAAGTAAAAAAACACCTTGCGTAATTGCGGAAATTCCTATATTGTTGTTCATGATATTTGTAGCTTGTATAAGTGGACTTGATCAAATTACATCTGGGCAGGTAACATCATATATTACAGGTTTACTAATATGTGGAGTTTTGGCTTTGATAAAACCTCCAAGGAACTATTTAATATATTCAATATCACATATTATTTTCATATGCCTATCCCTTATGTTTCAAAAGGATCAAGGAATTCTTTTAAATAATATTATTAATGGTACGGTATTTTACTTTAGCGTTTTAGTTTTATCAAAATTAACCTATGAAAATCAAATTAATATTCTGATAAAAAATATAATATTGGAAGAAACTAATAACAAACTAAAATATATTTCTAATTATGATGCGCTGACTAATTTATTTAACAGAAGATATTTTGAAACTGTTATAAAAAGAAGTATTATAGAAAATAAATCCTACAAAAATAAAGAAGCAATTATAGCCATAATGGATATTGATTATTTTAAGTCTATTAATGATAAATATGGACATAAAGCTGGAGATGTGGTATTACAAGAAACGTCAGCAATAATTGATGAAAATATTAGGAAAATTGATTTGGCAGCAAGATGGGGAGGAGAAGAATTTATTATATTGTTCCCTGATATATCAGCTAAAAATGCGGAAATAATCGTTAACAGAATACGACAAAAGATAGAAGAAAATAGAGTACTATTTGATAACAACTCTATTCAGGTTACAGCGAGCTTTGGGTTAACTAGGCTTATGGGAAATACAGAAGAAAATTTTGAAAATTGTTTTAAAACTGCTGATAAGGCATTATATTTAGCTAAAACCAATGGAAGAAATAGAGTTGAGAAATTTTTTGAATAAAATGTATATTGTTTATAAATGTTGCTGAATAATGAAATTTAAATTAAAGACTTTCCATATTGAAATGGAGGAAAGGCACCCAAGCTTTACCTCCAAAGAACTGTTAATTTCCTTCATTGTATTTTTGCAATACCTTTCTAAATTCTTCTCCCTCCTTTAAGCAGGAATATTCCTTTTCTCCGCTGGCATTTGTAGTTGTCTTGTAAGCATATGCTTCATTGGAATTTGGAGCGCTGACAATTAAGTACTCATTTCCATCCAATCTAATAGTATCAATTAGTTCTAAGTCAACTTTTTTCCCAGAGCTGTCTATTACAGAGATTACTTCACTAGTTTCCATAAATACGCCACCTTTCACTTATTATATTGTTACTAAATAAGTCCATTTTATACTAAAAAATTATAATAATACGTTATAAAATCACAAAATGCTAAGTATGTCCATGGTTACAATTGTATTTGAGATGAATGTGTGATACCATAAATTATAAGAAAATTTAATAGCAAGGAATCAGGTTAAAATCCTGAACGGTCCCGCCACTGTAAGAAAGAAGTTTAAGCAAAAAGAAAAACCAAAGTGAAATTTAAAAACTTCACTAGGTTATTATGCCACTGGGAAACTGGGAAGGCGTGCTTAAATGATGATTTTCAAGTCAGGATACTTGCCAATAGTTACGTGCTTTTTTCTACGAGAGATAGAAAGAATGTTTATTAAGTATATCAGCCTAGAAAGGTAAACTTTTAACGTTTTTTTCGTTAGAAGTTTTTTTATTTTAATGTGAGGTGATTAAATGATTCACGGAGGAGACATTTATACTGAAGGTATTTTTAAGGGAAGAAAACTTCTAGATTATAGTTCTAATATAAATCCACTTGGGTTGCCTCAAAGTTTTGTACATAACATAGATGAAGCCTTGAAAAATGCTGAAGTTTATCCTGATATTAATTATAGAAATGTAATTAAGAGTATAAAAGAATATATTGGATTAAATAATGCAGGGATTGTACTTGGCAATGGAGCTTCCGAAATAATTGAACTTTCTATAAGTTTATTTAAAACCATTCTTATAGTGGTACCATCTTATGTTGAATACGAATTAGATGCTAAAAGGTATGGCATTAAAACAAAGTTCTCTTATTTAAGTGAAAGTATGGAAATAAATTATGAAGATATTTTTTCTAAATTAAAAGAAGTGGATGCACTTATAATAGGAAATCCTAACAATCCTAACGGAGGAATAATTGATAAAAATAAATTTAGAGACATACTTGATTTTTGTGAGGAAAATGGGAAAAAGGTTATTATAGATGAGGCTTTTATTGAATTTACGGCGAATGTGGATTTTAGTTTTGTAAATGAATGTGAAAAGTACAGCTGTATTTTTATAATAAGAGCTATGACAAAGTTCTTTTCTATGCCGGGAGTAAGGCTTGGCTATGGTATTACCGCGAATGAAGATATGATAAATAAAATAAAATCAAAGCAAAATCCTTGGAATGTTAACTGTTTTGCTGAAATGGCAGCAGTACATTGCTTAAAAGATGAAAAATACATAAAGGAATCACTTTTATGGATAAGAGAAGAGAGAGAATTTTTAACTAATGAATTAAAAAAAATGGATTTTATAAAGCAAGTATTTTGGACTATGGGTAATTTTGTTCTTTGTAAGCTTAAGGGTATCAATGAAAATGAACTTTATGATTACTGCCTTAGGCACAGAATAGTTATAAGGAAAGCCAGCAATTTTAGAGGACTTGATGAAAGTTTTATAAGGCTTGCTATAAAAGACAGGACTTCAAATAGAAGACTTTTAAGTACTTTTTATAATATGGAAAATGAATTATGAAAGTGACTTCAATATATCCTGGTACTGTTGGGGAAATAGTTCAAGGAAAATTTAAGGAGAAGGATGTTTTAATTTCATGCCCCGTAAACCTTATGACGAAAGTTACCATATTTGAAAGCATGGAAATAGAACCTTTGCAAAGCAGTTTAAAAACCCAAAAATTTTTAATTAATATTTTAAAAAGGTGGCATTTTGAAGAATACATAAAAAATATGAATGTGGTTATAAGCTCAAATATTCCAAGAGGTAAGGGTTTTGCCAGCAGTACGGCGGATTTATGTGCTGCATATTATGCGCTCTTAAAGATGTTTAATAAAAAGTTCAATGAAAAAGAACTAATTGAAGAATGTATAAAGATAGAACCTACAGACAGCATTCTTTTTGATAAAATCACTGTGTTTGATTATAAAGGGGGAACTTACAAGGAAACTCTTGGAGAATACCTTAAGTTTTATCTTCTGGTTTTTGAAGGTAAAGGGACTGTGGAAACTGTTGAATTTAATAATAAAAAACTAGAAGAATTAAGAAATGCAGATGATTTAATAATTAGGGTTAAAAACTCTTTAAAAAATAGAGACATAAAAGGTATTGGTGAGGCCGCTCTTGAAAGCATAATGAGAAATGAAAACAGACTTAAATATGATATTTTGCCAGAAATCACAAGGATTAAGGACGAAACAGGTGGACTTGGCATTATAGGAGCTCATAGTGGAAATGTACTAGCTATAGTTTATGATGACTTTAACATTTTAAACAGGGCAAAGAAAAAAGTAAGAGAGATTAAAGGTTATAAAACTTATATACTTGAAACCTTGAATGAAAATGAAATGAAAATTGGGGTGAAATGAATTATGAATTTAAAAAAAGCAGTAGATGAAATTAAAGGTTTAGATGAAGATGTAATAGAAAAGGTTCAAAAGAGGTTAGATAATTTAACAAAACCATTAGGAAGTTTAGGAACCTTAGAAGATTTAGTAAAGCAAATAGGTGGAATAACAGGTGAGGTTTTTCCGGAAACTAAAAACAAGACAGTTATTATAATGTGTGCTGATAATGGTGTGGTAGAGGAAGGAGTTAGTTCTTGTCCTAAAAGTGTTACGTCAACAGTTACTAGAAATTTCATGAAGGGGTTTACGGGAATTAATGTTTTTACAAAGCATGCCGGAGCAGACATTAAGGTTGTGGACATTGGAGTAGATGATGATATAAATGAAGAAGGAATAATAAATAGAAAAATAAGAAAAGGTACTTCTAACATGGCAAAAGGACCTGCCATGACAAGGGAAGAAGCCATAAAGGGACTCCAAATAGGAATAGAGATTGTAAAAGAGCTTAAGGACAAAAATGTAAATGTGCTTGGAACAGGTGAAATGGGCATAGGAAATACAACTACAAGCAGTGCTGTGGCAGCAGTATTAACAGGCTGCAAAGTAGAGGACATGGTAGGTATTGGCTCAGGACTTACAAAGGCTGCATTTCAAAATAAAATAGAAATAATAAAGCGCAGTATAGATGTAAATAAACCTGATGCGTTAGATGCAGTTGACGTGCTGTCAAAGGTTGGTGGATTTGATATAGCTGGGCTTGCAGGATGCTTTTTAGGTGCTGCAATTTACAGAATCCCAATAGTAATAGATGGATTTATATCTGCGGCGGCAGCATTAACGGCGGTAAAAATAAATCCAAAGGTTAAAAATTTTATAATTCCTTCACACGGCTCAGCTGAACCTGGAAGTAAAAGAATTATGGAGGAACTTAACTTAGAGCCTATGCTTAATCTTAAAATGAGACTTGGAGAAGGCACTGGAGCAGCTCTTGCATTTCAGATTATTGATATGGCTTTGTTTTCTTACATGGAAATGGGAACCTTTGAAAAAGCAAATATAGAAGCTTATAAACCACTTGAGTAAAGGAGGAAGATGCAATGGCTAAAATTATGATTCAGGGAACGGCTTCATCTGTAGGAAAGAGCATAATTGTGGCAGCTTTATGTAGAATTTTTAAGCAGGATGGTTTTTCAGTTTGTCCATATAAATCTCAAAACATGTCTTTAAATTCATACATAACTTTAGATGGCAAGGAAATGGGCAGGGCGCAGGTACTTCAAGCTTATGCTGCTGGACTTGAGCCAGAGGTTTATATGAATCCCATACTTTTAAAGCCTACTACAGATAAAAACTGCCAGGTTATTGTAAATGGTGAAGTGTACTGTAATTCAAGTGCAAAACATTATTGCAATCTAAAGAAAGATTTTGCCCCTATGCTTAAAAAGGGATTTAAAGAACTTGAAAAGAAATTTGACATAGTTGTAATTGAAGGTGCAGGAAGTCCAGCTGAAATAAATTTAAGAGATAATGATATTGTGAACATGGGATTTGCAGAACTTGTTGATGCACCGGTACTTTTAGTTGGCGACATAGATAAAGGTGGAGTATTTGCCTCTCTTTTTGGTACTATTATGCTGCTTACAGAAGATGAAAGAAAGAGAATGAAGGGTACAATTATTAACAAATTTAGAGGCGATGTGGACATACTAAAGCCTGGACTTAAAATGCTGGAGGATAGAATAAATCTGCCAACCTTAGGAGTTGTACCGTATTTCACATTGAACTTAGAGGACGAAGATGGTGCAGTCGATTTTAATACTAAAGTTAATTCTGCAATAGATGCAGCAGTAATCAGGCTGCCTCATATTTCAAACTTTACTGATATAGATGCACTTAAAGTTGAAAAAGATGTGTCAATTAGGTATGTAACCAGTGCTGAAAGTTTTGGACATCCTGATGCATTAATTATTCCAGGAAGTAAAAACACTATAGGTGACTTGCTTTATTTAAGAAAAACTGGCATAGAGAAAAAAATAAAAGAATATGCAAGTGAAAAAGGTTTAGTTATTGGAATATGCGGCGGATATCAGATGCTTGGAAATGTAATAGAAGACCCTTTAAAGGTTGAAACAGAGTTTGGAAAAGTAGATGGAATGGGACTTCTAGATATAAATACTGTTTTTAAAGATGAAAAGGTAACTACAAGAGTTAAAGGTGAAGTTTGCGGAAAAGGAATTAAGGTGTACGGATATGAAATTCATATGGGGATTTCAAGTTATGGAAAATCGGTAAAACCTTTTGCTCACATAACAGAGGAAAATGAGGGCAAGGCTCACATAAAAGACGGTGCTGTAAATATGGCTGGAAACGTCATAGGTACATACCTTCATGGCGTATTTGATTCCACAGATTTAAGGCAGTATTTTGTAAATATGCTCCGTGAGAAAAAGGGATTAAAAACGAGAGCATCAGTGTCCTATGAAAAACTTAGAGACAATGAAATAAATAAGCTTGCAGACATTGTACGAAATAATATTGATATGAATAAAATATATGAAATAATGGGTGTTAAGAGATGAAGAGTATAGTTGTATCGTCAAATAGAAGTGGTGGAGGCAAGACCACAGTAACCTTAGGACTTATGAAGGCACTTATAAATAGGGGCTTTGAGGTTCAGGGATATAAGGTTGGACCTGATTATATAGATACAGCTTTTCATAATCATATTACAGGTAAAGCTTCAAGAAATTTAGATCTATTTTTAATGGGTGAAGCAGGGGTTAAGGCTTCTTTTTCACGAGGCTGCGGCGATTTTGGCATAGTTGAGGGAGCAATGGGACTCTACGATGGTAAGGGTATAGACTCAGAATATTCTACAGCTCATGTGAGTAAAGTTTTAAAGCTTCCCGTACTTTTAGTTATAACTCCAAAAGCACAAAGCGTAACTTTATGTGCGGAAATAGAGGGACTTATAAATTTTGAAGATATAAATTTTGCAGGTGTAATTTTAAATAACATAACTGAGAGTTACTATGAGCTTTTAAAGGCTGCTATTGAGAATAGATTTAAGGAGAAAGTTAAGGTTTTTGGATATTTACCTAAGGATAAAATTCTGGAATTAAAGAGCAGACATTTAGGACTTGTCCAAAGCAGTGAAGTCGAAAATTTAGATGATAAAATTGAAAAGTGCAGTGAGCTTTTAGAGAAGCATGTCAACATAGATGCTCTTTTAAAAGAGTTTTCAAAAACAGATGAATTTCAGGATAAATATCATATGAAGACACAAAATTTTAAAATTGGAGTAGCTAGGGATGAAGCTTTTAGCTTTTATTATAAGGAGAATCTTGAGCTTTTAGAGGAAATAGGAGAAGTTAAATATTTCAGTCCTTTAAGGGATAGTAAGCTTCCTTCGGATTTAGACTTTCTCTATATAGGAGGAGGATATCCAGAAGTTTTTAAGGAAACTTTAAGTCATAATAGAACCATGCTCAGCAGCATAAAAAATGCACTTAATAGTGGACTTAGATGCTATGCTGAATGTGGAGGACTTATGTATTTAATGGACAGCATAGAGAAAACTCCTTTAGTTGGTTTTTTTAAAGGAGAAGCTTATATGGGTGATAGACTTCAAAACTTTGGATATGCTGAAATAGAAGTTAATAAGGGAAACAAAATGCTGCCCCAAAATATTAAAATAAACTGTCATGAGTTCCATAAATCATATGTAAAAAGTAATGAGGATAGGATATATTTGGTTCAAAAAGAAAACTATTTGGGAGAGAAAAAAACTTGGCAGTGTGGTTATGTTAAAAATAATGTTTTAGCGGCATATGCTCATGTACACTTTTTTGGAAATATGAATTTTTTAAAATATTTAGTTAGGTAAGGTGAAATTATGGATTATATAAAAGACCCTAAGATGATAGAAAAAGAAAGCTTTAGAATTATAGGCAGTGAAATGGGAGCTCACAGTTTCACGGAAAGGGAACTTAAAATAGTAAAGAGAGTAATACATACTACAGCTGATTTTGAATACAAGGATTTAATTTATATAAGAGAAGGAGCTATTGATGCGGCTTTAAAGCTTTTGAAAAAAGGCAGCATAACAATTTATGCAGATACAAATATGATTACGGCAGGTGTAAGTAAAAAGGTTTTAAACGCTTTAAATTGCAAAGTGGTTTCGTATGTTAGGGATGAAAGAACAGCAGAAATTGCAAAGGAAGCAGGAATAACACGTTCCATGGCAGCGGTAGAAAGGGCAGTAGAGGAGGGCATAAAGTTTTTTGTATTTGGAAACGCTCCAACGGCTCTTTACAGATTAAAGGAATTAATTGAAGACGGTAAATGCAGCCCCCACTTTGTAATAGCAGCGCCTGTTGGTTTTGTGGGAGCAGAAAAGTCAAAAAAAGATTTTGAAGAATTATCAGTACCTATGATTACTATACGTGGAAGAAAAGGTGGAAGTACTGTGGCAGCGGCTATTGTCAATGCACTTTTGTATATGCTTTAGTTTTGGGAGGAAATGCATAATGGGAAAGCTTATTTTTATAACAGGTGGAGCGAGAAGTGGAAAAAGCTCTTATGCTGAAAAACTTGCAGAGAGTATAGAGGGAGATGTTTTATACGTTGCAACTTCTATTCCTTTTGATGATGAAATGAAGGATAGAGTAAAAAAGCATAGGGAGAGAAGACCACAAAACTGGACTACATTAGAAACATATAAGGATTTCGATGTTAAATTACCGGAAAAACTTGAGGGCAAAGACGGTGTGCTTTTTGATTGTGTAACTAATATGGTTTCAAACTTAATGCTGGAAAAGGTGCAGGACGATGAAGTCATATCTCCTAATAAGTCAGATAAGGTTCAAGAGTATATTGAAAGTGAAGTAAATAAACTCATGAAAGTAATACATGAAAGCAGTGCTGTATTTATCATGGTTACAAATGAAGTTGGCATGTCACTTGTCCCTGCATATGCGCTAGGGAGGCTATTTAGAGATGCAGCAGGTATTATAAATCAAAGAATTGCTGAAAAAGCGGATGAAGTTTACCTGTGTGTTTCAGGTATTCCTGTGAAAATAAAATAGTTTTGGAGGTGGTATAGGTGGTTTTTTTTAGACGTTTAATTTTAATGCTTCAATTTTTCACCCGCATTCCAATTAAATATGAAAGTGATATAACAACTGAAGATTTTGGAAAAGCCCTGGCCTTAATTCCCATAGTAGGGCTAGTAATAGGGGGAATAATGGGAGGCACATATATGCTGCTGCTTTATATATTTTCTCCTAAAATATGTGCTGTAATAGTTCTAATTGAATACATATTTTTAACTGGCGGAATACATTTAGATGGTCTTGGAGATACTTTTGATGGATTATTTTCATATAGACCTAAGGAAAGAATACTTGAGATAATGCATGACAGTAGAGTTGGTACAAATGCAGTACTTGCTGTAGCTTCAGTACTAATATTAAATTCAGTGCTTTTAACTGAGATAAATGGTTCTTTTACACTTAAAGTAATCATTCTTTTCCCTGTGGCAGGGAGGCTTGGTTCTATAGTTGGCGCAGCATTATCAACTTATGCAAGACGTGGAGAGGGCATGGCAAAGTCTTTTATTGACTGCTGCGGAAAGTTAGAGCTATTTATAGGAATAGCGATGTATGTAATAATATTTTTATTAGTTGGACTTTACAGAGGATACATAATAATGATTTTCCCAATCATAACAGCTGTTATTTTGATAAAGTATTTTAGCAGAAAGATAGATGGAGCAACAGGGGATGTACTTGGAGCAGTGTGTGAATTAAATCAGACTTTATTTTTAATGGCAGCTTATGCAGTGCTAAATTATAGAGGGTGGTAATGATGCTTGAAATAACACTAGTAAGACACGGTGAAACCGTAAGTAACAGTGAAGGAAGATATCTTGGCTGGACGGATGTTGATTTAAACGAGAAGGGAATAAATCAGGCAAAAAAGGTAAGCAGCAAACTGAAGAATAAAAAATTTGATATTATAATGTCCAGTCCTCTTAAAAGGGCAAGGCATACGGCTGAAATTATACGAAATGACAATATAATTTATGATGATGATCTAAAAGAAATCAACTTTGGATCATGGGACAACCTTTCGTATAAGGAAATAGAGAAAGGTTATCCAGAGGAATGTAAAAGCTGGGGTGAAGACTGGAAGAACTTTATATTCCCAGATGGAGAAGGTGTTTTGCAAATGTACAAAAGAGCTTCAAATTTCATAGATAAGCTTAAGGCTGAGCACAAAAATGGTTCAATTTTGATTGTCACTCACGGTGGTATAATAAGAAGCATTACAGCATATTTACTTAATATGGGGCTTGAAGGCTACTGGCATTTTGCTGTGGATAACGGCAGTATAACAAGAATAAAAATTACTGACGACTATACTGTTTTATGTGCCTTTAATAATCTTTCATTATAGAAAAAGAGGCTGACACTAATTTCTAGTGAGCCTCAATTTTAAACTCAAGGATTTAAATCGTCATAATTATAAGTTCTTACAGGATTTCCTCTAACTATATTTATTCCTGCTGACCATCTTTCCCTGCGGTTTGTTTTTTTCTCTTCTTCTTGTAGTTTCTTTAATCTAAAAGCCAGTCGTGCTTTAGCTAATTTTATATTTAAAAATTGGCTTCTTTCTTCACTGGAATTAACAACTATACCTGTTTTTTTATGAGTTATTCTAACTGCGGTTTCGGTTTTGTTTACGTTCTGACCGCCTTTACCGCTGCTTCGCATTTTTTCAATAATTATTTCATTATCGTTTATATTTATACTAGCCTCATAATTAAAACACTGTACATCTATAAACCAGTTCTTTCTCCTGTGATGCTCTCTATATTTGCTTTTCCAGATGAGAAGGTGAGTGCCTTCTATAGAATTTGTATATTTAGTAACATTTTCACCTGTAAGCTTTAAAAATACCGACTTTAATGTATCATTTTCTTCTCCAGATACATAGTCTAAAACTTCAATTTTTATATTTCTACATTTGCATTCTTTTTTCATTAAATTTAAAAATAAATATACGAAATGGCAACTTTCAATTGGCCCAGTGCCTGCACTAATTTGAATATACATGTTTAATCCTTATAAGTTAATAGAGGTTTCAATTTTGCAACCACTTTTATGAGGTTAAAATGTACTAAGTCTTTGATTACTTTATCTATATTTTTATAGGCCTCTGGTGCTTCTTCGTATATTAAATTTTTATCACTGCAAATGAGATTATAATAGGAATTTGTAATATATTTTTTAGAAAATTTGTTCTGGAGTCTTTCCTTGCAGCCATTTCTATTCCACTTTCTGCCTGCACCGTGAGCTACTGAAAAACCAGTCTCAAGTGAAGTATTAATAGGTTTTACTATATAGGAATAGCTTCCTCTAGAACCCGCAATAACTATATAATCATTTAGGGCATCTGCCGCACCTTTTCTATGGATATAATAATTGTCTATAGTTTCTATTCCATTATGAATTGCTTCTATTTTTAACTCCAGGTTTTTTATATTTAATTTATCACATAGATTTTTTGCTATGAGATTTCTATTTTCTTTTGCAAAAATCACAGCCTTTTCATAGTCTGAAAAATAATTTTTAAAGCCTTCACTGCCACTTATTAGTCCATTCTGGCAGGAGTATTTTTCTATATACTTTCTTAAAATTTCTTCTCCGAGTCCGCGGCTGCCGCTGTGAACTAATAGATAAACTTTATTTTTATCTAACTTAAGACTATTTTCTTCTTCTATGATTTCATCAATTACTGTAAATTCAGCAAAATGATTTCCTTTGCCTATAGTTCCAAGATTAAAAGGTCTTTTTATAACCTCATTTTCATAGGGACTACTTTGTAAGCGCTTCATTGCCTTGTCTATTTTGAACTTCCTTTTAATATTTGAAGTTTCAAATAAACTTATTGAACACCCAATATCATTTCCTATAAGATGAGGATAGATGATATCCTTAGTAATAATTGAAACTCCTATGGGTGTTTTACCAGGATGAAGATCTGGGTAACCAATTGCGGAAATTACTCCTTCAAGGGTAGATAGGTTTTTAACTTGCTCTACGGCAGCACTTTCTATCCATGAATCCTCTGTTTTAAAAATTTTATACATATATAATATTCTCTCCTTAATTAAGACAATTTGATTTTATTGAGAGAATACCTAATAGACTTTATTAAATTTCTCTCACCATTAAATTTTTTATCATAATTATCACAACCTTTACTTAAATTTATAAATCTATTTTACCAATTAGTAACTTAATAATCAATAATAAGAAAATTAAATTTCACTAAAAGTATTATTTAACACCATATCTTTTAAAGCAGTCATTGCTGGTGAAAGCCATTTTTGACTGTGATATATCATTCTTGCATATATATCGATATGGAAAGTTTGTACAGGTAATATTACAAGCTCACCGTTATTAACTTCGCGTTTAACAGTAATTTTTGGAAGTAAAGAAATTCCAAGCCCACTTTTTACACACTGCTTTATAGCCTCTAAGCTGCTAAGTTCCATAATAGTGTCTATTTTTATGTTTGATTTTTTTAGGAAAGTTTCAAGCTCTATACGATAACAGCAATCTGGTTCTGAAGCAATAAATGACTGATTCTGAAGAGCCTCAATTGCTATGCTTTTTAAGGAAGCTAGTGGATGATCGGGTGCAGCAATAAAAACTGTAGGGTTTTTAAATACATCAAATTGAGTTATATATTCCTCGTCTATTTCATCATGAAGACTAAAAGCAATATCAATCACATCATTTTCAAGCATTTTAGGAAGTTTAAGGCAGTCTGCCATTTTCAGAATAACTTTAGCCTTAGGATACATAATTTTATATTTTTTAAGAAGAGGTGGCAGCCAAAATACAGAAATTGTTTCAGCAGCTCCAATTCTAATAGAACCTGTAATTTCTTTGTTTTTGTTAAACAATTCATAAACTTGCTTTTCATCCTGAACCATTTTTTTAGCTGCAATAAGAAGTTTTTGTCCATGCTCATTTAAAAATACTTTTTTTCCAAGACGATCAAAAAGTTTCACACCAAATTCTTGTTCTAAACTGCTTATATGGTCAGAAACTGATGACTGAGAGTAGTTAAGCTCTTCAGCGGCTTCTCTAAAATTTAATAGCTTGGCAACAGTAATAAAAGTTTGAAGCTTTTTTGTATCCACTAATATCACATCCAATCGTAAAATTCGATTAAATTGATTAATATAATCGTATTATTCGTAGATGTTTTTCATGTTACACTAGGAGCAAATAAAATTCAAGTTAATTTAAACGGAGGCAATTTATGAAACAGGAAATTAAGCTTAAAAAAAGTATTACATGGATTAAAGGAGCGGCTCTTACGGTAGGTGCTGTACTAGGTTCTGGAATTTTAGTATTACCAGCAATTGCAGCAGAAATGGCAGGACCGGCATCAATATTAAGTTGGATACTAATGGGACTATTCTCGCTTCCTATGGCTATAACTATTGGAATGATGTCCTCTAAATTTCCAAACTCAGGTGGATTAGCAGCTTATGCAAGGCAGGGTTTTGGTGATTCTTTAGGTGAACTTACAGGAATCCTTATACTAAGCGCGATGCCTATAGGAATGCCTGTAACTGCGTTGATAGGTGCAAATTACTTAGGAAGTATCTTTTCATGGTCCCAGCTTTATATTTATATAGCAGCAGGAGCAATTTTAGTTTTTGCTATAATTTTAAACTATAGAGGAATTGAATTATTAGGAAAAGTACAGGTGTTTATTATTTCTGTAATACTATTTATATTAATTTTAACTGTGACATTTTCTAGTGCACATGTCAATATATCTAATTTTCATCCTTTTATAAGCAATGGTTTGTTGCCGATTGGTCAGGCTATGAATTTATTGTTTTTTGCCTTTATGGGATGGGAGATTATTGGAAATTTGGCAGAAGAATTTAATAATCCGCGTAGAGATATCCCTTTGAGCTTAGGGGCAGGATATATAATAGTTAATTTAATATATATTTCCATAGCATTTGTTACCATAGGTAATGGAATATATAACTCAGTTAATTCTGCATCAGTAATGATTAAATTAGTGTCATATGGAATTGGTAAAAGTGGTCAGGTCCTTGTAGCCTTTTTAGGATTTATTATTTGTTACTGTACTGTTCACACTTATATTTCCGGATTTTCACGTTTGGTTTATTCTGAGGCCAGAGATGGAAAGTTTCCTGCTTTATTTGGAAAACTCCATCCTAAATATCAAACACCATATGCAGCACTGCTTTCATTTATTCCATTATTTTTAGCTATAATGTCTATAAGTTATATTTTTTCTTTAAATTTAAAAGCACTTATTGGAATTCCAAGTACTACGTTCCTTGCTGTTTATATTATAAGTATGCTTGCAGCTGCTAAGGTTTTATTAAGTAAAAGGGGAAAAGTCTGTGCTTTAATAGCTGCATTTTTATCCTTTATTGTTTTTTTATTTGCCGGATGGAGCGTTTTGTATCCTTTATTAATAATAATTACATTTGTTGTTTTAAATAAAAGAAAATAAATTGTATATTAGGCTTTTTAACTGCGGCTTACATGATTAGCGTATATGTTTCTTTAGCCAATGCCCCAAAAAATCAAGTTGCTTTTCAGTGTGAAAATAATGTTCTCCATCTTCCATTATTCTTAAGTCGCAGTTGAATTTTTTTGCAAAATCAGATATTATGTTGAATTCACACACATTATCTTTTATGCCGTAGAGAATTGAGGTAGGCTTATTCCAGGTAATAATAGGATGCGCCTTAACATAACAGTAGTAATCCCAATAAAGAGTTTGTCCAATCGGTGTTGAAATTTCTTTTTCTTCCTTGAGTTTGCTTTCGCTTATATTGAACCATGTCATCATATTAATTATAATTCTTTTCATGTTTACTACAGGAGAGAGAAAAAGACATTGCTTTATAGGTTCAGTATTATATGCCAGTAAACTGAAATATGCTCCCATGCTGCAGGCAAACAAACTTATATTGTTTGATATTGAACGTGCATAATTCATAATAATATTAAGATCCTTAACACAGTTTTGCACTGTACAAGCATAGTTTTCATTTTTGCGATCGCCATGTTCAGGTAAATCGAAACTAAGTACTATATAGCCTTTATGTACTGCTTCTTTTGCAAATATAACAATTGCATCATCTGCTTTGTTTGACATGTTGCCATGTACTGCTATGAATAATTTATCTGATTTAGTACCCCACAAAATTGCAGGGATATTTTCTATTTTTAAATTTTCCTTTTTCATTTTAAAGTCACCTCTATAGATACAATATTATAGGTGTATATTACAAGTTTCAAGGTTACAGACAGTTCTGAAATGTTTATGAATGTAGATAAGCATGATACAATAAAAACAACAATTCACTAATTTATTATGGCACCAGTCATATGAAGAAAAAAGAAGACACAAAGTTTATAAGGGTTTCTAATAATCTTTTGATATTTATTATAGTATACCTTGGTACATAAAAATTGCAGGAATACTAAATTAAAAAAAGGGGTATGGTTATATGCAAATGAATAAACTTATTTACTTTATAAGTGTGGCTGATAATTTGAATTTTACTAAGGCAGCAAAAGAATGCTATTTGGCGCAATCAGCTATTAGCCAGCAAATAAATTCCTTAGAACAAGAACTTGGATTTAAGTTATTCATAAGAACCAGCAAAAATGTTAAGTTTACTGAGGCTGGAAAAGTATTTTATAATGGTGTTAAAAACATAGTGGAAGATTATAAAAATACAGTAAAAAAAGCTGAAAGTGTGGCTTATGGATATAAAGGAATGATAACAATAGGGATATGCGGAGGTACAGAGGAAATATTTTTGCCACAAATATTAAATAAATTTAAAAAAATATATCCTTTAATTGAAATAAATTTTAAAAGAGCAGCCTTTGAAAAAATAAGTAAGGAGCTAGAAGGTAAAGTTTATGATGTAGTATTTACATGGCCATACGATATAGAGGAATTAGAGGGAATTGATTATAAAATAATATTTGAAGACAATGCATGTGCTATGATGAATTCCAGCAATAAATTAGCAGGTAAAGGAAAGGTATCACGGGAGGAACTTTCAAGGGAAAATAATATAGTTGTAGCAAATGAGAAAAAAACAAAGATGTATGAACATTTTTTAAGCTTTTACAGTAAATATAATATTATTCCAAAGTCTATTATAACTGCTGCAGATAGTCAAATATTAAGTTTAATGATTGATTTAAACATGGGAATAAGTATTGTTCCTAAAAAAATTAAAGAACTAAATAAGGAGAAAATTTCATTCGTAGAAATAGAAGGGGAGCCACATTCAATTAAATTTAGTGCAGCATATTTAAAAGGAAATACAAATCCATGTGTAGATTTATTTATAAATAATGCAGCTATAAGATAATCTTATAGTTGCATTATTTTATTGTATTTCTAATTAAAATAAATGAGAATTATAATAGGTGTATACAAGTAATGGGAGGGAATTATATGAACAAGAATTCTAATATTTTTAAATCTATAAAGATAGGAAATTTTACAGCTAAAAACCGTATAGAGATTTCTCCAGCAGGATCATTTTTATGTGCAAAAGATGGTGGAAATAATGCGGAATTTTTAGCATATACACGATCACTTGCTAGATCTAGAGCTGGAATTGTTACTTTAGGAGTTTCATCAATAGATGAAGAAATTTCAGGTGTGCCTATAACCAGTGTTGGAAGTCCTTTATGCATAGCTGATTTAGCAGATATAGCAGAGATAATTCATACATATGGAGCTTTAGCTAGTATAGAATTAGTATCTGGAAAATACATGCTTATGCCGCCGGAGGTTGTGGCAACAGAAAGCAGCAAAGAAGAAGTAAATCACCTCATAGAACTTTTTGCAAATGCAGCAGAAAGATGTATGATAGCTGGTTTTAATATGATAATGATTCATGGTGCACATGGAAATGTTCCAGCAATGTTCTTTTCTAAAAAATACAATCATAGAACTGATGAATATGGTGGAAGTTTTGAAAATAGATGCAGGTTTGGAAAAGAGCTGTTAGAGGTAATACGTCAAAAGGTTGGAAATAAAATTGCAATAGAATATCGTATAAGTGCAGAAGAATTATTAGAAGGAAATTCTGAAATAGAGGAAACTTTAGAATATGCAAAGAAAATTCAAGATAAGGTGGATATGATGCATGTTTCAAGAGGACTCCTTTCAGAAAATTCTCTTCTCCCATATTTATTTCAGCCAACATATTTTCCGCGTGCAATGAATTTAGAAGCAGCAAAAAGATTTAAAAAGGAACTTAATATTCCAGTGTCTGTAGTTGGAGGCTTTGATTTGGAAACGGCAGAAAAAGCTGTATCAAATGGTGATGTTGATGTGGTTGCTATGATAAGGAATATTTTAGCAGATACTAATTGTGTAAGTAATGCATATAAGGGAAAAAGTGAAGAGACAAGACCTTGTGTACGCTGCAATACTTGTATTAATAGAACTCATACACAGTTTTTACATTTAAGATGTGCAGTTAATCCACTAATAGGAAGAGAAATTCAATTTCCTAAAATTAGAGAAGAAGCTAAAAAGAAAAAGGTAGTTATAATTGGAGGAGGACCATCAAGTCTTGAAGCAGCAAGGGTATTAGCTAAAAAAGGTCACAATGTCGTTATCTTTGAAAAAAATAATGAGCTTGGTGGAGCTTTAAGGATGGCTTCTACTGCAGCATTTAAAAAAGACATGAAAAAGTATTTAGATTGGTCAATTAGAACTGTAATGAATAATCCTAAAATAGAAGTAAGACTTAACATGGCAGCAACAAGAGAAAATGTAATCAGTGAAAAGCCGGATGCAGTTTTAATAGGGGTTGGAGCAAAGCCAATAATCCCTAAGTTTACTTTAAGTGGTACAGAAAAGCTTGCTTGGGTTGGAGATGTGGAACTTAAAAGAGTAAAAGTTGGACAAAATATTGTAATAGTAGGAGGTGGTTTTACAGGCCTTGAAGCAGCTCTTAGCTTATCAAGAGAAGGAAAGAAAGTTAAAGTTATAGACATGCTACCAGAAGAAAGAATAGGTGCCGATGGTATACAGATAAGTATGATTGCACTAAAAGAACTTCTTAAAAAAGAAGGGGTAACTTTCACCTGTGAAGTTAAATTAGCAGATGTTACAGAAGAAGGTGCGGTTGTAGAAAATAAATTTGGCAAAAAAGAAGTTATTACATGCGATACTGTGATTTTATCTTTAGGTGTGAGAGCAGATAGAGAGCAAGTAGAATTGTTTAAAGATATAGCAGAAGAAACTTATGCTATTGGAGATTGTAATACAAAAGGCGGAACCTTGTGGAATGCAACAAGAACAGGTTTTGATGCGGCAATGGAAATATAAAAAAGGTGAAGTAACAATGTTTCGTCGCATTAAAAAAATTCTATAAATCTTATCATAACTGAGGCTTGGATCATATTGGATTACCGATAATATTTAATATATTATTATAAATACAAAGCTATATTATATTTGGTAAAGAAGGATAATGAGCTTCGTCCAAGCCTCACATATGATAATTATCCTTCTGTATAAAATACAGGCTATCTTAATATTTACGAGTAATAACTTTGATTTATTAGAATTTTTTAGGCATCTGAAAGAAAATAACAAGTCTATATTGTGAGATAATTTTGTGCAATACGAGGAAACTGGTTCCGTTAATACTAGGCAGTCTTAGCGGGTTCAGTTGACGAAATATTACGCAAAATTAACCACTAGATGGACTTGTTATTTTTTTAAAGATGCCGTCAACTGTTCCTTCACTGTGAAATGTGAACTGATTCAAATTTCAGTTTATAGTTTTAAAGTTTTACTATATAATTATAGAAAAGTGAGGTGGTTATATGGATTATAAAATAGATTTACATACTCATACTAATGTTTCTGATGGAGCAAGTGCGCCAAAACAATTGATAGAAACAGCTGCTTTGGAAAAGATTAAAGCGGTGGCACTTACAGACCATGATAATATAGGTGGATTACAAGAAGCCGCTTCAGCGGCGAAAGATAAAAATATAGATTTCTTAAATGGAATAGAGATAAGTTCTCTATACAAAAATGGGAGAATACTTCATATTTTAGGTCTTGGAATAGATACTGAAAACGAGGAATTTTTATATGAGTATAATAAAATGAAGAAGGCTAGGGACAAGGGAGTAGAATACATTTTAACTGTAATTAAAAAGCAAGGCATAAATATAGATATAGAAGAATTAGGGCAAAAGGCTTTTGAAAAGTATTTGGATAGATATGATATTTATAGATACTTTGTTAAAAATAAATTATGCAGTACAGCTCAAGAGATTTGGGACAAATATTTAGATCCAATTCCATATGGTGAAGATGAACTTATGAATGTTAAAACTTCTATTAGAATCATAAAAAAAGCAGGTGGACTGTCATTTTTGGCACATTATAATAAGGCTATAGGTTTTGCGGGACTTAATAATGAAGAAATAGAAAGTGAAATTAAGTATTTAATTAGCATTGGTCTAGATGGAGTTGAAAGGTACTATCCTTCATTTAATGAAGATGATTATAAATTTCTAGATTATTTGATTAAAAAATATAATTTAATATTTTCTGGTGGAACGGATTATCACGGAGCAAATAGACCAGAAATAAAACTTGGAACTGGAAAAAATAATAATCTTTTTATACCTTATGAAGTTTATACTGGGATTATAAGCAAGTTAAAATAAGGGATAAATTCATATTGAAAACATAGCACTACTGTGAAAGTGAAGTAACAATGCTGAAGGAACGCTTTATAAGATTTCTTTAACGCAGCTAAGCATTATTACTTCACTAAATTACAGCTTGCCTATCTATAAAAAATGATCTTTAAAAGCATCCAAATCCAGTAATATCGCTTCCGCTAACTGGGCGCATAAATGTAACATCAGGTAAATTACCATTTGCAGTTCTACTTTTAGATAGTTCATTTACATCTAAGCTTTGAAAATCTGAAGCTGATACAGCTATGCCATTTGTATTCCATGAATTATTATTTGCATTTGCGTAAGGAAGATTGGAATCCTTTAGTGAAATCCCACTATATGCAAGATTGTAATGAAGTATTTCTCTTGTTCCTGGAATATCTGTTGGATTATCTGGACTTATACGCTCAAGCATATCAAAATTTCCAAGTCTATTATTGTAAGCTGTATTGTAAGTCCAAGTTGCAGCCTGTCCTGGCTGATGATTTGCATAAAAGCCATGAGCATTGTTATTTGCTGATATGCAGTACTTTACAGTATGAATTGGAGCTGGATTAAATGGAGTACCACTTGCATATCCGCCAATTTTAAAACCATTGGAGTCACCGCCAGCTTTCATGTTAAAGGCCCAACAGTGATCAAAAGTATTAGAACCTCTTGAAGTTAAACAATCAAAACCATCATCACTATCGTTCCAGGCTCTACAGTACTGAAAGGTAACACCATCGGCATGTGCTCCAAAGCCATCTGTATTTCCAATTGAATATGATGTAGTTCCTATGTTGTTGTAAGAATCACATTTAATACAGCTTCCAGTACCATGGTTTACAAAATAAAAACCATTAGCAGCATTATCATGACAAGCTACTTGATTAAAGGTAGCATTACCTTCTACTCTGAAACATTCGGATTGTTTTTGATTACCAACTTGAACACCTGTTACTTGGAGTGATAAAAAAGTAACATTAGATACTCCAGGAGCTATATGAAAAGCTGCAACACGTTTAGTAGCTGGAATTTTTGAAAAATCGAAAATTGGTACATTCTTAGAAGAATATGCTCTATAAGCAATTCCACTTTTAGTTATATTATTAACGTAATTATAATTAGAATCTGAAGCAGCAATTTTAAAATTATTGTAGGTTCCACCTAATATGTAGACTGTATCGCCATAAGAAGCTGCTGATTGTGCTTTTGTAATACTTTCAAAAGGAGAGGTAAAAGTTCCTAAATTGTTATCATTACCGTATGGAGCTATATAATAATTAGCAGCATAAACAGTCTTAGATGAGATTGAAAAAGAAGCTAAACTTACTCCTAAAAGTATAAAAAACAGAAATAATTTTTTTGAAAAATGTTTCATTAAATGTATCCTCCTCATATTTGTTATATAATTTGCAGCCAATATAGTAACATTATATGTGTAAAATAAAATATTTTGTTACCTTGTGTAATATAATGTATGCACATATTATATGTTACAAATAAGGAAATGTAAACATAAGAAGTAAAACAGTATTATTACAAAATAGGTCTATTGATTTGTATTTGTTATTAGTCATATAATAAAACAATAAAAAGGATAGTGGAAAGTGGGGAATAAAATGGATTTAGTAAATTTCTCAAATAAGAAAGTATTACTTATAGATGATGAAAAAGATATAACTGATTTAATAGAAGATGTCTTACTAAAGGAAGGTTTTAAAAACATAAAAAAGGTGCATTGCGGATTAGATGGCATAACTATTTGCAAAAATGAGGCTCCTGACGTAATTGTACTTGATATAATGCTTCCGGATATTGATGGTATAGAGGTGTGCAAAAGAATAAGAGAATTTTCTTATTGTCCAATTTTATTTTTGTCAGCTAAAAGTGATGATATTGATAAAATTCTTGGTCTAAGTATGGGTGGTGATGATTATATTACAAAGCCTTTTAGTACAAAAGAAATTGCTTTTAGAATTAAGGCACAGCTTAGAAGGCAGCAGTATGATAATGTAAAAGAAAGTAAGCAAAATAAAATTTTAAAAATAGATGATATTTCTATAGATACAGAGCATTGTCAGGTATACAAGGAAAATAAGGAGGTCAAACTTACAGCCAAGGAATATAAGTTGCTTTTATACTTATCAGAAAATGCAAATAAGATAATTAACAAGGAAAGAATTTGTGAAGTTGTGTGGGGCGATGAATATACGGGGTATGATAATACTATTTCTGTTCATGTAAGACATCTCCGTGAAAAGCTTGAAGAAGATCCGTCTAATCCAAAGCTTATAGTTACAATAACGGGACTTGGATATAAGCTTGTAAAAGGAAATGAACAAAATGAAAAAATTGAATTATAAATTTATTTCTCGGGTGTATTCTATATTTTTTGTCCTCCTTTTAATATTAATTTTTTTGTTTGTAGGAATAACAACTTATTTGCTAAAAAGTGATAATGGCAGTAAAGCTAGTTGGGCAAGCTGGCCCATATCTTTTACGGAAAAGTTCAGCGAGAAAATTATTTTTAATAATGGAAAGCCAGAATTATCAGCTTCAGGAATAAATGAATTAAAAAAGTATAAGCTTTCTTTGCAAATTATTGATGAAAATGGTAATGTGGTTAAAAGTTATAATAAAATTAAAGGTGAATTAGTACATTATTCTCCTATACAAATGGTGCAATTATATAAAAGTGGTGGAGATGTGAAAAATCATACCATATTTGTTGGAAGTGTTAAATCAAATGGAACCAGATGGACATACATAATTGCCTTTCCTATGCAGGTATCAAAATTAACCTTGTATGTGGATTATAATAAAGCTTCAAACTTTAAGTTCCTTATATTAGGAGTAGTGCTTGTAATTGTGATTATAATTGCTGTGTATGGAATGAAGATGAACTATAGTTTGTTAGAAGTAATAGCATCAATAAAAAAGTTGACTTCAAATTCATATGTACCTATGAAGAAAAATGGGATTTATAAGGATGTATATGAAAATCTTAATCTTTTAGATACTAAGCTTAAAGCAGCAGAACTTGAGAGAAAGAAAAATCAAACTTTAAGGGAAGAATGGATATCAAATATATCACATGATTTAAAAACTCCTTTATCACCTATAAAAGGTTATGCTGAGATGCTAGCTGATTTTAATTATGAAGTTAATTCTAAAGATGCACAAAAATATGGGACCATAATACTTAGAAATGCAAATAATTTGGAAAGTATAGTTAAAGATTTGAATTTCACGTATAAGCTTAAAAATGGCAAAATACCTATGAAAAAGGAGAATGGAAATTTAGTACGATTATTGAAAGAAGTAATAATAGATATATTAAATACTCCTAAATATGAAGAAAGAAATATTGAGTTTAAGTGCACTAAGGACAAAGTGAATTTTAAATTTGATAATACACTTTTAAGGAGAGGATTTACAAACTTAATTTATAACTCAGTAGTGCACAATGAGTCTAATACTATACTTAAGGTTTCAATAGAAGAAGATGATAAAATACATATAAATATTGAGGATAATGGCAAAGGTATGGGAGAAGAAGAGGTTAGTAAACTTTTTGAAAGGTACTATAGAGGAACTAACAGTGAAGTTAAGGTTCAAGGCTCCGGGCTGGGTATGGCAATTGCAAAGCAAATAATAGAAGCTCACGGTGGCAATATTCGTGTTGAAAGTAAATTGAATGTAGGAACAAGCATAAAAGTAGAATTTGCTAAAGAAACTTAAGATGAAATTAAGATTAATTAAAAGTCCAGTTAAGAACGTTTATTTATAATCTAACTAAAGAGATACGAAAGTGTAACTTAATTTATGCATGTACCAAAATGTCAGTCTTCAAGGTATTATGGTACATGTATAAAGTAATAGCTGCCTGGTAACTCTCCATGAAGTTAAATTTTGGAGGTAATTTTATGAATGTAATGGAAGTTAGAGATGTAAAAAGGACTTATAGTTCAGTAGCAAGTGGAATTCCATCGCAAGCTTTAATGGGAATAAGTTTTTCAGTTAAAAAAGGCGAGTTTTTGGGAATAATGGGTCCCTCTGGAGCGGGAAAATCAACTTTGCTTAATGTAATATCCACTATAGATAAGCCGACTAGCGGAACTGTATTAATTGGCGGTAAAAATATAGTTAATCTTGATGAAGATGCATTATCTGATTTTAGACGAAAAAAACTTGGATTTATATTTCAAGACTACAATCTACTGGATACGCTTACGATTAAAGAAAATATTATTCTTCCACTATCACTTGCAAAGGTTAAGGTTTCCTTAATTGAAGAAAAGTTAAAAAGGATAAGTGAATTACTTGGAATTGAAAAAATAATAAATAAAGCTCCATATGAGGTTTCTGGTGGTCAAAGGCAGAGAGCAGCGGCTGCAAGAGCAATTATAACAGAGCCTGAATTAATTTTAGCAGATGAGCCAACTGGTGCACTTGATTCAAAATCATCATCGGAACTTTTAAATAGTTTATCTGAGCTTAACGAAAAGAATGATGCAACAATAGTAATGGTTACTCATGATTCTTTTTCTGCTAGCTACTGTGACAGAATTATATTTATAAAAGATGGGACTTTAAATTGTGAAATTGAGAGAGATGGACGTAATAGAAAAGAATTTTTCGATGAAATTCTACAAGTGCTTTCTTCCTTAGGAGGTGGCATGAATGACGCTGTTTAAGCTTGGAGTTTCCAATGTTAAGCATAATTTTGGAAAATATCTGTCATATTTTATAAGCACAGTATTTTCAGTTTTTATGCTTTTCTTATTCTTTTCTATTTACTTTAATAAACAGATACAGGCCTTTAGTGGGGGAAAAGTAAAAGTTGATACTGCTTTTAAGGCGGCTTCTATTATAGTTATAATTTTTTCGGCACTTTTTATTTGGTATGCTAATAGTTTTTTTATAAAAAGTAGAAAAAAAGAAATGGCTTTATACTCAATTCTTGGTATGAAAAAGAAAGAGATAGGTACGCTCTTATTTTCAGAAAACATATTTCTTGGATTGTTTTCAATCATATTAGGCTTACCTCTAGGAATTATAGTATCTAGGTTTATTTTACAGCTCTTAGTTAACATGATGAAGTCTAATGTCAACATAAAATTTACATTGGAACCTAATGCGGTTATTGCTACAATACTAATATTTGCAGTGGTATTTATATTTAATTCGATACGGTCTTCAAAGGTAGTATATAAGTACAGTCTTATAGAACTTTTGAGTGCGGAAAAAGAATGTGAAGTATCGACTGAAGGCTCAAAGGGCATGGCTTTAATATCTATACTAATGATTTTTGTTGGGTATGTTATTGCTTATACTAAAACACTTCAAGGTGGAAGTCAAATGGTTTACTTTGGACTTCTTGTATTAGTATTAGTAGTCACTGGAACATATATTTTATTTAATAATCTAATTGTAATACTACTAAAGCGCTTGAAAAAAAATAAAAAGCTGTATTATAAGGGAGAAAATCTCGTGAGTATTTCGCAGATATTGTATAGAATAAAGGCAAATTCAAATGTCCTTGCAACTATAGCTATAGTATCTGCGGTTGCAATTACAGCCCTTGGTTTTACTTTTAGTCTTTATATGTCTTTAGAAAAACAAACAGCATTAGCCGCGCCATATTCTTTGATGTACAAGGCTGGAAATAAAGAATTGGATACTAAAATATATGATGTAATAAATAAACACAAGGAAGTGAAAATTACTCATAGATCAAATATTTCAATTGTAGAAGCGTCAGGACTTACAAACAAGTATAAGGGTCCTAATGGCAAAGATTTAAAAGTGCCTTTTGGTGTTAAGATAATATCTGAAAGTGAATACAATGAAATCTTAAGATATTCGGAATTAAATAAGTCTGCGGATAGTTTAAAGATGGTTAAGAAATTGAAATTAAATAAGGATAATGATTGCTTTTTTATAGAGGTAAGTACTACAGACAAAAAGGGATTTTTAAAAGGAGAAAATGTTAAAATTGAGTCTTCTAAGGCTAGAGGAGAAGCTTTTAATTTAAATATCGTGGATTCTGATGTAAATGGTGTGCTTGGATACAATTTGGGTGGAACAACAGTTGTAGTTACGGATAAAGCTTTTAAGAGGTTAACTAATAATAATGCATATAGCAGTATATTAATTAGAGGCTACAGTTTAAATGATTCATTAAAAAGTGAAAAGCTTGTTTCTGAATTAAATAAGATAATTCCTAATGAAGCGTACTTTGATTCATATTTTAGTGAACATGTGAGTGAATATAGGTTAATGGGAAGCTATGTGTTTATAGGAATGTTCCTTGGCATTTTATTTGTGCTTTCTACGGGAAGTATACTTTATTATAAGCAGTTAATAGAAGCTTTTGCAGATAGAGAAAGGTACAGAATATTAAGGAAGATTGGTACTAAGAAAAAAGAAACGAAGCATATTATTTCTAAACAACTTGCGCTTATATTTGGCATGCCTTTAATTATAAGTTTGCTGCATAGTTCTGTAGCCCTGGCTGCTTACATTGTTAAATTAATGGGAGCAAGCAAACTTGTGGTAGAAAGTACCCTTGCTATAACCGCAGGTTATATTATAGTTTACTTATTTTATTATGTTATTTCAGTTAGTTCATATACTAAAATTGTTAGCTCAAATAATTAAGAAGGGTAATGGGTCTATGACCCAACCTTCAGTTATGATAAAGATTTACATAATTAGCTTTAATGCTGTAATTTTGTCTGTATTGGAAGTGATGACATTACCGTTATTATCATATGCAACGGCGAAAAGCCAATTACTATTATAAAAATAGATTTCAGCATTTGGTATAATATATTTGCCTTTCGAATCAGTTTTTGCATATCCACTTTCATAAGTAGTTACTTTTGAATCAGCATTATTGTCGTATACTTTTACCAGTACATTAGGAATGGGTTTGCCATTAGCATCTTTTACATAACCTGATACATATAGATGTGGATCATGAAACAGACCAGTTATGATTACAAGATGATTTTCAGGCACTAATGTAACACTTTTTAATGCAGCTGCATTTACGAAGTTCGCAGGAGTAATAGAAAATACAAACAATAAAATAGTTAAGAACCTAACAAATTTTGACTTTAAAAACTTCATTTATAAATGCCTCCTAATTTGTTTATATTATACAATTGTGCACTATAATTATCGTATGCTTAATTAAAAAAATTAGCATATTAATTAAAAAATGCTAATTTTTTGATGTAAACAATTATTAAAAAACAAATTTAAAGATTTATATATTGATGAAGAATTTTTGAAATGAGTATAATAAATTAACGTATAAAGTTTGTTTTAACTTTTGTCTCTTTTTCAGGAAGAGCAATTCCGGCTTTTTTGCCAGCTTCAATTGATTTTAAAAGCCATGCCATATTTTTGCCGAGAGTTCTCATTGTCTGCATTCCTTCTAAATCTTTTTTTACTTCTTCAGGAGTATTTCCGTGAACCATATTCCAGTAAGAAGAAGATACTACAGGCATGTTTCTAATAGTAAAATATTTGTTTAATTGGTCAAGTGCAGCAGAGGCACCACCACGGCGGCAGCTTACAACAGCAGCACCAGGTTTGTATTCCCAAAAGTTTCCGGCACAAAAAGCCCTGTCCAAAAATGATGTCAAAGCACCAGATGCAGCAGCATAATGTACAGGAGAACCAAATATAAAGCCGTCACAATTTTTAGCTTTTTCAAGACCTGCGTTTAAGGTATCATCGTCAAATATACATTTATTATCTGAACATTTACCACAGCCTATGCAGCCTCTTACAGGAGCGTTTCCAACATGGAAAATTTCGGTTTCGATATTTTCTTCTTTTAAAGCTTTTGCAACTTCGCATAGAGCAGTATAAGTACAGCCCTTAGCTTTCGGACTTCCATTGATAAGCAATACTTTCATTTTTACACCTCATTTTTAATATATAATAATAAAACTACTTGTAAAATTAAATGTAGTTCTAATATATTATATAATAAAACATGACTTATTTAAAAGTATGTTGAGGTATGGATAATATACTAATTACTTTGATTTTTAAATTATAAGATTACAAAATACACACTAAATTGTTAAAATGAATACGGTATAAAGGAATTTTAAAGTATAAAAAAAACAGCCAAACTCCCATCATGGGGCGAATGTCTGTCGCGGTACCACCCAAATTATTACTTGTGATTATAACGGCATTACCGGCACGACTTAATTTAATTAATTTCAGTCTGCAACTCTAGAGTGATATTCAACAAATTTTAGCTTATGGGTTCACACCAAACTCCCATTCTCTGAAAGCATATTTTTGTTTACTTGTCTCTGTCATCGTTTTTCTATTTGCAAACACTATAATATAAAAAAAATTTTTTGTCAACAGTGAAAATTTGAATGAATTTAATCCAAACGGTTAAAAAATTGAATAAATTAAAAAATGAGTACAATACAATCGATTACAATATCAAATTAGCAATAAAATAATAGCTTTTTAAAAAAATAATTAAAAAATACTACCAATACCAAACTTTTTAATACTGATTTTTAAATATAATGTAGTAAAAAATAATTTTTGAAAAACAGCAAAAAAACTATTGACATTTTGTGAAAGTGGTACTATTATCTTAGCATACACTAAATTTTGTTAAGTAAATTTGAATTTGTTATAAAGAAATGATTAAAGGTAAAATGAAGAATTATGGTATGCAATTTTGCGACTCCGATGATTCTAGAATTTATCTTTATTTGTGTATATTAAAGTATAAAAGTATCTATAATGAAATTATTTGGATAAAGGCTATATGTACCATAATTTTTGAAGATTATGATTTTGGAATATGTGTAGTTTAAGGTTCATTCTGTTATTACGTTAAGTGAAAAATTTGGGTGGTACCGCGCGGTCAAGATTCTCGCCCCAAGGAGAGAATCTTGACCGCTTTTTTATATATTAAAAAAAAAATTATTATTATGTATATTAATTGCAATATTCATAATAATAAAAATTAATTTAATATTTAGAATAGTAGCAATTCAATACATTTATTATGAAAAATTTTTTAGTAATATGATTATGCAAAAACAAATAAGGGGGGAAAAAAATTATGACTATTAAAGGTAGTGTCACTAAAAGGAAATATTTAAATGTTATCTTACCATTATTTATCGCATCAATGCTTGCATATATTGACAGACTCAATATATCATATGCAGCACTTACAATGAACAAAGATCTTGGGTTTTCTGCTCAGGTTTTTGGGATGGGAGCAGGAATCTTATTCTTTGGGTACATAGTGTTTGAAGTACCAGGAACTGTATTTGCAGAAAAACGAAGTCCAAGCAAATGGGTTGTTAGAATTATGCTTACGTGGGGTATAGTTACTGCACTTATGGGTTTTGTACATACACGAACTCAGTTTTATATTGTTCGTTTTTTAGTAGGATCTGCAGAAGCAAGCTTTTATCCAGTTTGTTATTCAGCTATTGTTCCTCGTTGGTTCAACACGAAAGAGAGACCTAAAGCGCTTTCAATACTATTAACTTCAATGTTAGTTTCAAGTATTATTGGTTCTCCTTTAGCAGGTGCAATTTTAGGTATTGCAGCTTTTGGATTTAAGGGATGGCAGATGTTATTTATTTTAGAAGGAGCCTTGGCATTTATTTTTGGAATCGTACTTATATTTTGGCTTAAGGATTCTCCTGAAGATGTTAATTGGTTAACTCAAGAAGAAAAGAAGTCAATAAGAGAAGATTATGAAAGAGAAATTGCTGTAAAAAATTCAGTAAAGAAGTATACATTATGGGAAGCTCTAAAAGATAAAACAGTTCTTAAATTGTGTTTCATATATTTTATGTGGGTTACAGGATTTTGGGGCTTTGGTTTCTGGCTTCCAACAGTACTTAAATCAATTTCTGGATTAAGTAATTCTAGTGTAAGTTGGTTAATTATAATACCAATGTCGGTTGCACTTGTTGGTTTCATAATTAATGGTAATTCTACATCTAAGACAGGGGAACGAAGATGGCATATAGCTCTTCCACTTTTTATTGGTGCTGCAGGTATGGCTTTAGGAACTTTGACAGGTAATCCTGTATTGAGTTTCATATTTACTTGTGTTACTGCAGTTGGTGTATATGTAGGAATGGGAGTATGGTGGACAGTACCTACATCATTCTTATCTGGCCCAGCAGCAGCTGGTGCTACAGGACTAATTAACTCTGTAGGAAACTTAGGAGGTTTTACTGGACCTTATTTTGTTGGATTCATCAAAACTAGTACAGGCGATTATAAAGCTGCATATATTTGTTTAGCTATATCACTTGTAATTGCAGGTGTTGCTATGCTTTCACTTAAGTCAAAAGCTCCTGCTGATATACTGGTTCAAGATATTGACGAGCCACAAAAAGCTGAATTGTAACAAATTGACTTATTGTTTTTGAAGATAAATTTTTATTATTAAGTTATAGTGTTTAAAGAAAAAAACTCTAGCATACTTGCTTATATTATCATTGATTGATGATATTTTAATGATGGATTAGCAAAATGTTAGAGCTTTTTTATTTTGATATTAAATATTAATATTGATATAATTTATTTAGGATTAATTGTATAGAAATGAAGGAGCCCAAAATGGAATGCAAAATAAATGATATGTCACTAAATTATGAAATTATAAGGTAAGTTATTTTGAAAAATTATTACTTCAAAGGAGAATGCAAATGAATTGTAAAAAAAGTAGTAAAGTAAATTTATATTTAATGAGACATGGACAAACTATATTGAACAGGGCAGAAAGAACACAGGGTTGGTGTGATGGAGTACTTACAGAAGAGGGTATAGAGGTTGCTAAAGATGTTGCAGCCGGACTTAGTGATATCGAATTTAAAGCGGCTTACAGCAGTGACCTAGGACGGGCTATAAAAACTGCAAGAATTGTAATAAAAGGAAATAAGGTAAGTGGAAATTTACAAGTAAATGAAGTCCCAGAGCTTAGAGAAACGTGTTTTGGAAAGTATGAAGGCGAAAAAGAAAAAATAATGAGAAAAGATATGCTCAATTATTTTAAGATGGATTCATTTGAAGAAGTTATAAAAAAAATTCCGGAATTTGATAAAGCATTTGTTAATACCTGTGCTGCTTTAGATGAAACAGGAACGGCAGAAGATTATGATACTTTAATGAAAAGAATTAAAGGAGGAGTTCAGAATATAAGTGAGCATATTTCAGAGCAGGGTGGAGGAAATGTACTTTTAGTAGTTCATGGTGGAATGCTCAGGATACTTCTTACGAGTATAGATAAGAATATAAATGTAAGAGAAATGGAAAATTCAAGTGTTTCTATGGTTGAGTATGATAATGGAAACTTTAAAGTTTTATCTGTAAATGATATGAGTTATAGAAGAAAAGGTGAGAAATTAAGAAAAAAATGATTAAAAAGAGTGCTGAATTAGAAAAATATGCAGCACTCTTTTTAATTTATTATCTTATAAAATATATAGCAATTACTGCTGCGCCAGCTATAAGTCTATAAACAGAGAAAATGCCAAAGCCTCTTTCTTTCAAATAATCTAGAAGGAATTTGATACTTAGTAGTCCAACTATAGCTGCTGTTATAACCGCAGTAATAAAAGGTGTATTTATTACTAATGTACCTGCTTTTGCTACCTTTAATAGGTGGTAACCAGCATCTCCTAATATAATTGGTGTGGATAAGAGAAATGTAAATTTTGCAATATCTTCTCTTTTCATTCCAAGAAAACGTCCCATGGACATTGTAATACCTGAACGTGAAACACCAGGAACTATTGCAAGAACCTGAGAAATTCCAATAATTACACTTCTTTTAAGTCCTATGTTTTCAATTTTAATGTTGCTTCTGCTAAGCTTATCAGCATAGTATAATACAATACCCATAATAATAAGCATAACACCAATAAGTGCTGGATTTTTAAAGCTATCCATATACTTATCTAATACTAGCCCGAAAACTGCTCCAGGGATTGTGGCTATAATAACCATCCAAAATAATTTTCCGCTTTTTGATTTAGGATTTGTAAATCCGTTTTTAATTAGTTCTATCCAATCTTTCCAGAAGAATAAAATAACGGCTACAGATGTACCTAAATGCAGTGCTACATCAAAAACAGTTCCTGGATCCTTCCAGCCAAAGAGCCATGGAAGTAATACTAGATGCGCAGTACTGGATATTGGTAGAAATTCACCAATTCCTTGAACAACACCATAAATAATTGCTTGAACTATAGTCAAAAAAATCACCTCATATTTAATTTGTCTAAAATAATATTATATTATATATTTTCAATTTATAAAAGTAGGTTACGTAATTATTATCAACCTGTTAAATTAAAATGGCATTGCATAAAGCAAATATGCATTTTTAAAAAATAGGGCGATTTATAACGGAATTAATATATAAATGTTATAGAAATTATTGATTTAATAAAAATACAATGATAATATTATAATACAAATAATAAATAATAAAGTTAGGAAGTGTTATTATGCATGAAGCATACAAAATGACAAGTACAAAATTCAAAGAGGGAAATTATGATAAAGCTATTTTAGCAGTAGGTTCATGTGAAAATCATGGAGGACATTTGCCGCTTGGAAATGACACTCTTGTATCTTATAAATTAGCAGTTGAGGTTTCAGAAAAAGTTGAAGGACTGCTTGTTTTGCCTCCAATAACAGTTGGCTACAGCAAACATTATAGTAAATTCCCTTTTACAATTTCACTTAGCAATGACACTCTTATAAATGTTTTAAAGGATATTTTGATATCAACTATAAAAAATGGTGTAAAAAATATATTTATATTAAATGGCCATGATGGAAATATTGCACCTATAGAAATTGCAAGTCGTGATGTAAAAGTGGAATATCCAGAGGCTAAAATAGCTTCACTTGATGCATGGTGGGTGGCAGCAGGAAATTTACTTCCTAAGGATACTTTTGAAGTTTGGGATGGACTTGGACATGCAGGGGAAGGGGAAACTTCCATGTCTTTAGCTTTGTTTGAAGATTTAGTTCAAATGGAAAAGGCTAAGGGGGTAGTTCCTGATAATTTAGTAGATAACATTGATATAAAATGGAATTTTGCAGAGCTTACGAATTGTGGGGCAACAGGAGATCCAACTAAGGCTACTTTTGAAAAGGGTAAAAAAATGGAGAAAGCTTTAGTAGGCTTATTGGTGGATTTTTTTAATCGAATGGACAAAAATAATTGGGATTATAATTCTAAAGATTCAGCGATGAAGGTAGATTAATACAGATTATAACTTAACGTAGGAGGCAGCTATGGATTTGGAAAATTATCATATAGAAGAGAATATAGTAAGAATTGTACACCTTAAAAGTGATAAGATAATAAGATTTAGAAGAAAATTTCATATGATGCCAGAACTTGAGCTCCATTGTTATGAGACTTCAAAAATAATAAAAGAAGAATTACTAAAATGTGGACTTGAAGTGAAAAGTGGGCTAGCCAATACAGGTGTAGTTGGCATATTAAAAGGTGGTAAAAGCGGTCCTGTAATTGCCCTTAGATTTGATATAGATGCTCTACCTATAACAGAGAATACTGGACTTCCTTTTGAATCTAAAATAGAAGGAAAAATGCATGCCTGTGGTCATGATGGACATACAGCGATAGGACTTGGATTAGTTAATGTATTTGCTGAAATGAAAGATTCTATATGTGGAGCTATAAAGTTCATATTTCAACCTGGGGAGGAGGAACCTGGTGGAGCTAAAATAATGATTAAAGAAGGTGTATTAAAAAGGCCAAGGGTTGATGCTATTTTGGGTTTTCACATATTTCCTGGCATAGAGTTTGGAAAAGTTGGCTTACGATATGGAATAATGACTGCTGGAGATGATGATTTTACTATTACAATAAAGGGTACTGGAGGACACGGTGGACATCCAGATAAAACAAAAGATCCAATTGTGGCAGCGGCATATTTTATAACAGCTGTTCAGACAATTTCGTCAAGGAATGTAGAGCCAACAGAACCTTTGGTAATAAGCATTTGTGAAGTTAATGGTGGAAAGGGCTACAATGTAATTCCTGATAGTGTGACTTTAAGAGGAACTATAAGAACTACTTCTGGTAAGACAGCAATTATGGCTAAAAAGAGGATAAAGGATATTTTAAAGGGAATTAAGTACAGTTTTGGTGTGGAATGCACCGTAAATATTATTCACGAAGCAAATCCGTTAAAGTGCGATAAAGGGCTTTCTGCGTTTTTTCATGGTCAATTAAAAAAAATAATTGGAGATGATAATATTACTTTGATTGATGCTCCTTCCATGGGGGCTGACGATTTTGCTGATTATACGTATAGTGTTCCTGGGATATATCTTAGATTAGGAAGTTATAATGAGAAAAGTGGAAATATTCATATGCTTCATACATCTAAGTTCGACTTTGATGAAGAACTTCTTATTAATAATACGGCCATTTTAGCCCAACTCATAAAAAATTATTTAAGTTCTTATTATTTATAAAAATTTGTGAAAGAGGTTGTATAAAAATATGGATAAAATAATTGAAAAAATGAAAAAGGAAAATATTAAGTATACACGTTTTTTATATATGGATAATGATGGGGTTATAAGGGGTAATATTGCTGTCGGTAATGATATAGAAAAAAATTTTGAAACAGGTCAATCTTTCTCAATTGGAATGCCATTTTTTAGTGTGCTGGATAATTCTGCTCCTGATTCAAAATTTGGATGTTTAGGGGAGCTTAGCGCTGTCCCCGATAAAAACACATTTAGGGTACTACCATATGCTTCAAATACAGCTGCAGTTATATGTGATTTTGTTAAAAAGAGTACTCACGAGGCTTCAGGTGTGTGCGCCCGTTCTATTTTGAAAGGGGTTTTAAAGTCTATAGATTTCGATGCGAATATAGGTTTTGAAAATGAATTTTATGTTCTAAAGAAAGATGAGAATGGTAAGCTTATTCCTTTTGACAGAAGTTTGTGCTTTGCTTCAGATGGCATGAATAAGTGGCAAGAGGTTATGGATGAAATAATAAGTGCACTTGAAGTTCAGGGTATTGTTGTGGAAAAATATCATCCTGAATATGGTGCTGGTCAGCATGAAATTGTTATGAAATATAATGAAGCTCTTAAAATGTGTGATGAAGAATTCATGTTTAGAGAAACAGTTAGAGGTATATGTAATAAACACGGTCTATTAACATCATTTATGCCAAAACCATTTCAAGATCAAGCTGGAAGTGGAATGCATATGCATATAAGTTTATGGAAGGATGGCAATAACTTACTGTTCGATGATAATGATAAGTATAAGCTTAGTACCATTGGAAAATATTTTGTTGGAGGCATATTAAGACATATAAAGGCACTATGTGCATTTACTGCACCTACAGTTAATTCATATAAAAGGCTTGTTCCTCACAGTTGGGCATCGGCATTTACTTGTTATGGATTTGACAATCGTGAGGCCCCAATTAGAATTATTTCAGGACAAAAGGGAAATGAAGAGAAAAGCTATAATATTGAATTTAAGCCTATTGATGGTACTTGCAACCCATATTTGGCAGCAGCAGTAATCTTAGCGGCAGGTATGGATGGAGTAAAAAATAAAATAGAGCCAGGAAAACCAGTTTTATGTGATCCTCTAAGTTTTAGTGAAGAAGAACAAGCTGAAAGGAGAATTTCTAGACTTCCAGAAACTTTAGGACAATCAATAGAAGAGCTTGAAAATGATGAATTTTTTAAAAGGATGTTTACTAAGGACATGTACGAAGAATATATAAAATTAAAACGATTTCAATGGACGGAATATATTAGGTATGTTTCAGATTGGGAGTTTAATAAATATGTAGGTGCATACTAAAATGGAGAAAAGGAATAATATGGATTTTACTAAATTACCGGTAATAGATAATCACTGCCATTTATTTGATGCTCAGTATAAAGAACGTGATTTAGCAAAAATTTTGAGTTTATCTTTAAATAATATTCCTGAAGATCAGCTTAAAAATACTTTAATGTATAAGAAAACTATAAAAAGTTTGGGTAAATTCTTAGAGGTCAGTGGCAGTGAAGACGAAATTTTAGCAAAGAGGCATGAGGTTATGAAACAAAATTATAAAAAATATGTCTCTGATTTGTTTAACAGGGTAAACATTAAAGGATTGATAGTTGATACAGGATATAAACCAGCAGATGTAAGCTTAGACGAATTTGAAAAGGTACTTCCCTGTGGTGTTAAATACATGTTCAGGATAGAAACTATAATTGATGAATTTGTAAAAGATAAATTGGACTTTAATACTTCTGAAGAGAGATTTTTTGAAACTATTTATAGGGAAATGAAAAATAAAAATATAGTGGCACTGAAAAGCATTATTGGGTATAGAACTGGACTCAAAATAAAAAAGCAAAGTAGATCACTTTTGCAAAAAGGAAATTATAGTGAAAAGGAATTTAGAGATTACTTTTTATTAAAAACAATTGAAAAAGCCATACAATATAATGTACCCCTTCAAATTCATGCGGCTTTTGGAGAGTCAAATATAAATATGATAAATAATAATCCTATGCTCCTTAAGGAGGTGCTGGACGATAAAGACTATAATGCAGCTAAAATCGTTTTAGTGCATGGAGGATATCCTTATACGTTTGAAGCTAGTTATCTTGCAGCTATGTACCCAAATGTATATCTTGATATGTCAGAAATGATACCTTTTGTCACCCTAGGTGTAAGGAAGGGGATTAGAGATATGTTTGATATGTGTCCTTTAAATAAGATAATGTATGGTTCAGATGGCTTCGTAACTCCAGAAATACACTATTTAGGTGCTGAAATGGTAAAGCATGAATTAGGTATGTTATTTGATGAACTAGTTAAAAATGAAATATTAGATGAAGATTTTGCACAAAAATCCGCAGAAAACATATTGTTTATTACGGCTAAAAAATTATATAAAATAAATTAAATTCTAGTACTTATAGTACACACATATTTTAAGAAATTATCAAAATATGTGTGTATTTTTTAATAATATAATTTATTAATTAAAATAAAAATATTAATTTATTAAAAATATATTGACTTTTTTGATAAATTAATATATATTTATACCATGGATTGCAAAATACAATAATTTTCGACAAAACAATAGTTTAATTACAAAGGAGAGATTTCAGTGTCAGTTAATATTGATTTATGGAAAACATTATTTAATTTGAAAAAATGCAAATGGGTTGATTTAACACATTCATTTGGTTCAGATACACCAAAGTGGTCTGGATTTAAAGCTGAAAAAATTGAAACACTTTTTACAATAGAGAAGGATGGAATTTTTGTTAATCAATATACTTTCCCAGGGCAATATGGAACACATATGGATGCTCCAGGACATTTTGCAGCAGGAAAGAGACTTATTGAAGATATAGAGCTCAAGGAAATGGCTCTTCCATTAGTTGTAATAGATTGTTCGGAAAAATTTAAAGCAAATTCTGATTATGAACTTACACTTGAGGATTTATTTGCTTTTGAAGCTGAATATGGAACTATTCCAGAAGGAGCTTTTGTAGCAATGAGAACAGATTGGGGTAAGGCTTGGCCAGACCAAGAAAAATGTTCAAATGCAGATAGTGAAGGAAATCTTCATTACCCAGGTTGGGCTTATGAAACATTAGAATTTTTGTATGAAACTCGTAAGATAACAGCAAGTGGACATGAACCATTTGACACAGATGCACCAATTAGACAAGCTGAATATGGTTTTAAAGGAGAAAATTATATATTAAATCAGGACAAGTATCAAATAGAGGTTATGACTAATCTCGATCAGGTTCCACCAGTTGGAGCAATAATTTTCTGTGTAGTTCCAAAAGCTAAGGATGCACCAGGTTTCCCAGTACGTGCTTTTGCAATAGTTAACGAGTAAAACTTTAATTCATAAATATTGCCAAGTAATAGTATTTTGAAACATTAAATAAAAATCATAAGACTAAGCTCCAAATTATAAAAATACTAATAAATTTTAATAACTCGCTGAAAAAAGCTCAGATAAATTAAAATTTCTAAGTCTTTTTATAATT
The DNA here is from genome assembly GCF_001705235.1 of Clostridium pasteurianum. Classification (NCBI taxonomy): domain Bacteria; kingdom Bacillati; phylum Bacillota; class Clostridia; order Eubacteriales; family Clostridiaceae; genus Clostridium; species Clostridium pasteurianum. The sequence continues at coordinate 554,967 of NZ_MCGV01000001.1, read as the reverse complement.
TGAAGCAAGTCTTATTGACTTTTATTTAAATCGTTCCCAAAATATTATTACTTAGCTTAGAATAAAAGCAAGGTAAATTTTTCTCTGCTTCCCTATAAAAAATAATATAGATATTAAACTAAATCAGCTATTTAAGTTTTGCAAGCTTCGTAGAATTATTAAAACTCTTAGTATTTTATGATTTTTTTACCTTAGATTTATAGAATTTTTTTAATGTTACAAATAAATGTTAATTCGCAATATTTAAATATTATGAATTGACAAAATAAAAAGAGAAAGGGAAGACTGTTTTAATGATAAAAGAAATAAAAAATGTATCTATAATTGGAATGGGTGCAATGGGCTGCGCTTATTCAAGTCATATTTTTAAAAATATACATAATGTTAACATAAAAATAATTGCTGAAGGTGAAAGAGCTGAAAGGTATAGAAAAAGTGGGTTTGTAATAAATGGGGAGAAATATTTTTATGATGTTGTTACCCCGTTTGAGAAATGTGAGAAAGCAGATTTAATAATAGTTTCAGTAAAATATAATCAGTTAAAAGAAGCAGTACAGCAAATTAAAAATCATGTTGGTGATAACACTATTATAATATCATTGCTAAATGGTATTACAAGTGAAGAAATACTTGGTGAAGTTTATGGCATAGATAAGGTTCTTTACTCAATATCAGCAGGAATAGATGCTGTTAGGGAAGGACATCAGAATGTAACATTTAAAAACATTGGTTATATTGAATTTGGAGAAAAAAGTAATAATACTTTAACAGATAAAGTTATAACTCTTAAAGAATTTTTTAATAAGGCTAAAATTGAAAACAGGATTCCAAAGGACATGCTCAGAATGTTATGGTGGAAATTCATGGTTAATGTTGGCATAAACCAAACATCAGCAGTTTTAAGGGCAACTTATGGGGTATTTCAAAAGGAAAAAGCTGCAATTGATATTATGAAAGCTGCTATGAAGGAAGTTATTTTAGTAGCTGAAAAAGCAGGTATTAATCTAACAGACGAGGATATAGAAGCTTGGGTGAAGGTTTTAAACAAGCTGTCACCTGATGGAAAAACATCAATGTGTCAGGATATGCTGGCAAAGAGAAAATCAGAGGTTGGAATTTTTGGAGGTACAGTTGTTGAGCTTGGCAGAAAGTACAATGTGTCAACACCTGTAAATAGTACACTTACTAATATTATTAAAGTTACAGAATCTATGTATTAATGGACTTATTTTAAGATATTGAAAACAATAAGATAAAGGGGGAAATTTTAATGGCTAAAAATGAATTGAAAAAAAATCAATTAAATTACCTTGAAGTAATAGCATTATCGGTTGCTATTATAGCACCAACCTTTGCTATGTCTATGAATGTATCTTTAATGGCGAGCATATCTTCGTACTCTACTAGTTTAGTTTTCTTTGTAAGTACACTTATAATGGGATGTGTGGCTTTAGCATTTGTGAAATTTAATCAGTATATTTCAACTGCAGGCTCTGTTTATACTTTTGTGCAAAAATCTCTAGGTAAAAGAGCTGGAACAGCTTCAGGATGGATATTATTTTTGGCATACTTTATGTTTTTTACTGGATGTTGCTGTGCCTTTGCTGGACTTTTCGCGCAATTCATAAAGGAGATTAGTGGTGTTACACTTCCATGGGTGCCTGTTGCAATAATATGTGCTATAGGAATGTGGTATATTTCAATTAATGAAGTTGCAATAAGTACACGCGTAATGCTTATATTTGAGGGTATAACAATATTAATGATACTTGTTCTTTCAGTTGTAATAGTTGCAAAAGCTGCTATGACAACAGGATTAAATTTAGCACCTTTTAAGTTAAATGGTAATAGCGTTGGAACTATAGGTAGTGCTGGAGTTGTTGCACTTTTATGTTTTGGCGGCTTTGAAGGAGCATCGAGTTTAGGAGAAGAAAGTAAGAATCCTAAAAAGGTAATACCGCTTGCGCTTGCAAGTACAGTTATAGTAACTGGAATATTCTTCATCTTTGTAAGTTATGCTCAAGTTATAGGCTTCGGTGCTACGAAAAGTGGTTTAGCAGCACTTACAAAATCTTCTTCAACTACTGTAGATTTATCACAAAAATACATTGGAAAATCTTTTGCTATATTATTAACCTTTGGAGCAAGTTTATCAGCCTTTTCATCAGCTTTAGGTTCTTTGACGGCTGGCGCAAGAACTCTTTTTACAATGAGTAGGGATAAAAACATTCCATCCGTATTTATGAATGTTCATCATAAACACAGTACACCATATATAGCATTAAATGTTATGTTAGTTGCAGCAGTTGGAATAATTTGTGCAATGTTTAAAAATGATGGAATAACAACTTACGGTTATTTGGGAACCATTGGTGCTTTAAGTCTTTTAATAGCTTATTTGCTTACATGTCTTGGAGCGATAATATACTTCAAAGCTAAGGGAATTTGGAAAACTTATAATTTAATACTTCCTACTATAGGTTTACTTGGACTTGCATTTGCATTCTATTCAAACATTTATCCTGTACCAAGTTATCCAATAAATATTTTCCCTTATATAGTACTTGGATGGACAGTTGTAGGATTTTTATTTAGTGAAATTTATAGCAGAAGTAATGAAAATGTAATTGAAGAACGTGAAGAAGAAGCAGTATAGTGATGGGAGTGAATATAATGAATTTTTCAATAAAAGAAATTCCAGATAGTGAATTAAAGCCAATGTATAAAGACTATGACAGTCTGGGATTTGGTCAGATTTATACTGATTATATGTTTAATATGAAGTGGACAAAAGAAAATGGATGGGAAAAGGGAGAGCTTACAAAATATGAACCCATGACCTTTGATCCAGCATCGGTTGTGATACAATATTCTCAGGAAGTTTTTGAGGGTATGAAAGCGTACTACTCAAAAGATGGAAGAGTACTTTTATTTAGACCTTTTGATAATGCTAAGAGGATGTACAGGTCTGCTGAAAGATTGTGTATGACACCAGTTCCAGAAGAGGTTTTTGTGGATGCTGTAAAGGAACTTGTAAAAATGGATAAAAGATGGCTTCCTAAAGAAAAAGGAACATCTCTTTATATAAGACCTACTCTTATGGGGACAGGAGTAGCTTTAGGAGTTCATCCTTCTCCAGAATATAATTTCTGTGTTTTTATAACTGCAGTTGGAGCTTATTTTAGCAGCGGATTTAATACAGTTAGTTTGTATGTAGAGGATAAGCTTGTTCGTGCAGTTGTAGGTGGAGTTGGAGATGCAAAAACAGGAGGAAACTACGCCGCAAGCCTTCTAGCAGGATTAAAGGCTGAAAAGAAAGGATTTTCTCAAGTATTGTGGTTAGATGCTAAAGAAAATAAGTATGTAGAAGAAGCAGGTTCTATGAATATTTTCTTTGTTTATGGAAATAAGCTTGTAACACCCAAGCTTACGGGCTCAATACTTCCTGGTATAACGAGAGATTCTGTAATAAAATTAGCAGAACATTTAGGATACGAAGTTGAAGAAAAAAATATATCTATAGATGAAGTTATAGATGGAATTAAGAATAAGAAAATAACAGAAATGTTTGGAACAGGTACTGCAGCAGTTATAGCCCCTGTTGGTGGCTTGTGTTATAAAAGTGAAACAGTTTATGCAGGTGATAATGAGGTGGGAAAGGTAACTGAAGAACTTTATAATAAGCTTGTAAACATTCAGTATGGCGAAGAGGAAGATATCTTCGGTTGGGTAGAGACTGTAGATACAATATAGATATTAAAAAAGAGAACCGATAAGGTTTTCTTTTTTTATTTAATTTGGTACAATTTTAAATATAACGCATAAATTCTATTAAATATGAACATATGAGAAAGATTAGGGGAATTTATAATGATTAGTTTATTGTTAATACGTAAAATTGTACAGCTATTTTTTATTATGCTTTTAGGATATATACTTGTTAAATTGAAAGTTGTAAAATCGGAAGAGAGTGTTGTTTTATCTAAATTATCACTTTATCTTATTACACCTTGTGTTATAATTAATGCCTTTCAAGTTGATTTTAAAAATGATGTTCGGCAGGGGCTACTATTGGCACTTATAGTTTCTGTTATTATTCATATTCTTTTAATTATAATTGCATACCTTATAAAAAATATATTTAAATTAGAGGAAGTAGAAATTGCTTCTATAATTTATTCTAATGCTGGAAATCTTATTATTCCAATTGTAACATCAGTTTTAGGGGCAAAATGGGTTATTTATTCAAGTGCATTCATATCAGTACAATTAGTTTTTTTATGGACGCATTGCAAAGTAATGTTTTCAAAAGAAGAAAAGTTATATATTCGTAAAATTATTTTAAATGTAAATATGCTTTCAATTTTTTGTGGGGTTTTTCTCTTGATATCAGGTGTTAGACTTCCCGGAATAATACATGAAGCAATGAGTTCTGTTGGAGATATGATTGGACCAGTTGCTATGCTTGTTACTGGTATGATAATTGCAGGAATGCCTTTTAAACAATTTTTTGTTCATAAAAAAATCTATTTAGTAACATTTTTTAGAATGATTTTTTGTCCGGCTGTTATAATAATGTTATTAAAGTTTAGTAATGCAGCAAGTTTAGTACATAATGGAAAAGAAATATTACTTATTACGTTTTTAGCAACTGCAACTCCAGCCGCATCGACTGTGACACAGTTTGCACAGATATATAATAAGGATGCCGAATATGCAGGGGCAATTAATATCATGACAACAATATTGTGTATTGTGACTATGCCTGTATTTGTAACTTTATACTATTTGTAAAGCTAAATTTATTACCATAAGGTATCTTTACGAAAATTTTTAATGACTTGAGTTTTGAATCTGTAACATCTTATTTTATGTTAATTGAAATTTTATTTTTAAAATACATGGAATATGAAGCGAAAAAAGAAAAGGTGAAGAAAGTTGGAATTAGAAACATCAATTGATGAAAATAAATCATCTAAAAGAATGTGTGAATTATGAAGCCATATAGTATATTAAACAATCTAGTATTTTTAAATATAATAGCAGCAAATGAGAGCAAGCTTATAACGGTTGATGCTGTTAAGATAAAGGATAGAGTGGTTACTAAATTTAATAAAGTTTTAGAACTTAGTAAAGTTAAAGAAGAACTTAAAAATTTCGCTGAAGGTCTTTCTTTTGTTTGTTATAATTCAAAAGACGAGCTTAATATTGAAGGTGAATTTTTAGATTTATTAGAGCTTGTAGCAATACTTTTTCCGGAACTTAAAGAGTTTAACCTTCAGTATTTAAAGAATAAATTTGTCCCAGAAGATGAATATATTAGTGTTTCAGAAGAAATGATAGAAGTACTTAATTATGTTATAAGCCGCTTTTATTATGAAAATGGTTATGCTATTCCTATAAATTTATTAGAACTAGAAAATTGGAACTGGTATAAGTATATTTCCAGCGTGAATATGGATGATGTGAAGTGTTTTGCTAATAACAAACCTGTTGTGTTAGAAAATAAGAAAAGAGAGCCGTATCCAGTTTTTGCGCTTAAGGATTACGAAAAGCTTTTTGAAAATGAAGCTATATGGAAACGTGGGGGAAGAAGCTATACTTTAAGACCACAACAGAGAGATGCAGCTAAGGTCATAAGAGAAGGATTAGAAAAAGGAAAAATAACAATAATGGAAGCACCAACGGGTCTTGGAAAAAGTATGGCGTATTTGCTTCCTTCTATTATTTATACATATCTTAAACAAGAAAAAGTGATTTTATCTACAAATACTAAGGGATTACAAGGTCAACTTGTAGATAAAGATATACCCAATATTTTAGAAGCACTGGATTTAAAAAGGGATGTTAACTATACCTTGATAAAAGGAAAGGGCAATTATCTATGTTTTGATAGGTTTGAGGATATAGAATATCCAGATGATATGAAAACTCTCCTTGGTTATGTGTACTTAAAAAGGTTATTAACGGAAAAGCAAATTGGGGACATTGAAGAAATAAGTGATGATATAAAAGAAAAATTTAATTTAAATAAGTTACTAGAACAGTGCTTTTGTGATTCGGAGCTTTGTGATGTGGATAGCTGCAAATATAAAGAAAGATGCTATTATGCCTTAAAGGTTGAGGCGTTAAAAGAAGCTCAGCTAGTTGTAGTAAATCATTCACTTTTATTAAAGTGGCCTTATCAAAATATTGCGCCACTTCAAAATATTGTGGTGGATGAAGCACATAATTTAACTAAAGAAGCTTATGATACTTTTGAAAGCAATTTGATTTCTTATGAGTTTGAGAAATTTTTAGATGATATATATAATAGCAGAGGAAAAAGTGGATATTTATATTATTTATCAAAGAGAACTAAAAAGGAAAACTTGCCTTTAAGCCAAATAGAGAGTGATATAGAAAACTGTAAAAATCAAATTATAAGAATTAAAGCTGTTTTTGAAAGTTATGTATCTACCAGTGGAATAAGCAGGGAGTACAATATTAAAGAGCGTTTTAATAAGCTTAATCCCAAGATAGCGGGAATAATGGAGCAGTTAGATTATCTTAAAGAGGATATAGCAAGTTTAAATATAGATTTAGAAAAAGCAATTACCGCTTTAAAAAATATATCTACTTTAGAAAAGGATAAGAGACTTAAAATACTCACAGAAAAGATAGAAAACATGAATGATTACCTTAGGCTTTTAGAGGAAGTACATACTCAAAGGGAAGAGGATTATTGCTTTTATTTTGAAGTGGATAGAAATTTTAAGTGGTGGAAAATATCAAGCATACCTTTAGATGTGTCTGGTGCTTTTTATGAAAAGGTTCTAAAGGGAGTTAAAAGCTGCTTGTTTTTATCAGCTACTTTAAGTACGAATAAGGGATACAATAATTTGAGAAACACTTTGGGAATTAACATTGCCAGCTCGGAAAACAAGGAAATAGTAGAAGTGCCACCTATAAAGCCAATTTTTAAATATAAAGAGAAAAGTGCAATTTATGCAGTGCAAGGAATGGATCCAAATGATGTAGATGCTTTTTCAGAGGAAATGGAAGATTTTATTTTAGAACTTTTAAATAATGTAGAGGGAAATATCATTATACTTTTTACAAGCATAAAAAGGCTTAAACTATTTAAAGAAAAGGCGGCGGAAAAGCTTAAGGCTCTGGGAATTAGCATTGTTGAAAGCAAAAAAGATATAGAAAAATTGAAATCTAGAGAAGAAAGATATATTTTACTAGGCTCAAAGGGATTTTTTGAAGGCATAGATATACCAGGTGATACTATGGCAACTGTGGTTTTAGATAAACTTCCGAATATAAATGGCAAGGAACCCTTTTATAAATCATTAATAGATAGAAGTATTGAAAAAGGTAAAAACTATTGGAATGCTTATGCAGCAGTGAATTTCCCAATAGTATCTATAGATTTAAAGCAGATTTATGGCAGAATTATAAGAACGGAATATGATTATGGAGCTTTATTTATTATGAGCAAATTTGATAGTAACAATTCCACCGTAAGAAAGCTTGAAAAACAGCTTTATGGGGTGCCTATTATAAGAAAAAATAGGTTCCAGATTTTTAAGGACTTGAATTACAGGCGAATAAGGTGGAGACAAATAAACCTATATAAGATAATGAAAGAGGTTAAGGTTTCTTTAAATAAATCTATTTTAGAAAAAAGGCCTAAGGATATAGAGAAATTTATAAATGAATTTATGGCTTTAGAATATGGCAAAAGGCGTTTAAAATATGATGTAAGTATTGAGCTAAAGGGAAAGCTAGAAATTTATATTTGTGGAAAAAAAGTAAACTTAGGCATAAGTAGAAAAAATATAGAAGAGTACTTTGGGGATATTTATTATAAGAATTAAGGGAGCTGCTGCAATAAATATATTAAGTTATAATTTATAAGGAATATTTTTCTCCGATTCTCTACGAAAATACACTGTTAACGAGATTTTACAATAAATATGATTATAATTTCTTCAAATAATGCACTATAAAGATTTAATCCAAAATTCCGTAGGAACGGAGGAATTTTTTCCTTGTACTACCGTGGGAATGAAGTAACAATGCTGAAGGAACGATTTAAAAAAATTCTAATAAATCTTGGTTCAAAAATTGTAAAATGCTTAGATATTTCAATCTGTCTGAGCAATAGCGAGTTATTGAAATATCTTAGTATTTTACAATTTTTGAACCTTAGATTCATAGGATTTTTTTAACGCAACGAAGCATTGTTACTTCACTAACTTCCAGTTTGTCGTGATGAACTTAATATTAACAATTTCAGCCTTCCCTCTTCTTGTCTATCTATATTACTCCTGAGCCTCTTCGAATTGGTCTTTGCCAACACCACAGAGTGGACAAGTCCAATCATCAGGTATATTTTCAAAAGATGTTCCAGGCTGTACACCGTTATCCGGGTCACCTTCAGCTGGATCATAAATGTATCCACATACTACGCATACGTATTTTTTCATATAAATTCCTCCTTTTATTTGTTTAATAATAAATTGTCTATAGCAGGTTTGTCAAAACCAACAACTATATTTCCATCAACATTTATAACGGGAACACCTGATTGTTTAGACAAATTAAGCATTTCTTCTCTTGCTTTTAAATCTTCTTGAACATTTAAATCCTCAAATTCTATATTTTGTGATTTTAAGTATGATTTTGCTTTTACGCACCAAGGACAAGTTGGTGTAGAATATACTTTTACCATAATAAATTCCTCCTCGAATTAAAATTGTTTTATATATTTTTCAGCCATTAATGCAGCAATAGAACCATCATTAACAGCAGTAGTAAGCTGTCTTATTTCTTTTTCTCTAACATCTCCAGCAGCAAAAACACCTTTAATGTTAGTTTCAAGCTTTTGGTTTGTTTTAATATAACCAGATTCTGATAAAATTAAACTATCTTTAAAAATATCTGTTTGAGGCTTGTTGCCTACGTATACAAAAATACCATCAGCTTTTAAAGATTTAGTCTCACCAGTTTTCTTGTTTTCGGCTATAATTTCTGTAATTGCATTATCACCGATTACATGAGTTATTTCAGTATTTAATAATAAGTCTACATTTTTATGCTTAAATAATTCATCTTGACTAATTTTTTGTGCTTTTAGGTTTTCTGAATGATGAACAACTAGTATGTTTTTTGCATATTTTGTTAAGAATAGTGCTGCATCTATAGCAGAATTTCCTCCACCAACAACTATTATGTCTTTTCCTTCATACATTGCACCATCGCATAATTCGCAATAATGTATGCATTTACCATGAAGCTTTTCCTCTTCTGGGACTGGAAGCCTCTTACTTTTGGAACCAGTTGCAATAATTACAGATTTAGCTTTGTATATTGTACTGTCTGTTTCTATTATTTTTTCATCATCAGATAGTTTAACTTTTTCTATATTTTCAAATTCATTTATATTTGCACCTGATTTTATAGTTTGCTCTTGCATTCTATCAGCTAGATCTGAACCTGAAATGGAATTAAAACCAGGAAAATTTTCAACGGAAAAGGTTTCTCTAATTTGTCCTCCTATAAGTCCATTTTCAAATATTAAAGTATTAAGTTTAGAACGTGCTGCATATAAACCAGCTGTAAGACCGGCAGATCCAGCACCAATTATGGCTAAATCTAATTTCTTTTCATTTTTCATATTATATCAACTCCAATAATTGAGAATTATATCTATAATTAGAAAAACACAATAGTTATTTATTAATAATTATTATCTATAAATAATATATCACTTTCAATTCGCTTTGACAATAGTTTTTACAATATTATTAAATTTATTTACAATAACTTTATAAGCGTATAAAATTAAAGGAGACAAATTTAATAGTATAGATGAACAAGTTGAAATATTTAAATTACTAACACCAAAATTATCCCTACAAACTGGAGGTTGACTCAGAGCACAGAGTACAGGGAAGGATGATTTTTCTCCGCTGTCACTACAAAAAATCTTAAACCTAATGCAGATCAGCAGCGCGCTTTTGCAGAGGGAGGAGTATTTAAGGGGGCACAAAATTCTAATCTAGAAAAGGCTGAATTTGGATGGGAAATAGATCCTGTAGGCTTTAAAAATACACTTCGTGAAATAAATGAAAGATATAATTTGCCATTAATAGTTACGGAAAATGGTTTTGTGTATGTTAATCGTGATGAATTTGATTTGAAGGATTTAAAGAGAATTAAAAAGAGGAGTTTTTGCTGGTATAAAGATGTAATAATGAACAACGGAGAAGAGCTGAAATAAGTAAATTGTGGCTGCAGCACTAAGAAATTAGTGCAGTAGCTTTTTGTTGTAGTTATATATTAATTTATTTCGGACATATTTAAGTAATCAATAATGTGAAAAGAAAGTTCATAATTATACAATCGTTCAGAATTATCCAGTGATAGATTAAGTAATTCAGTTATTTTATTTAGTCTATAAAAAAATGTACTTTTATGGATGTGAAGTGCTTTTGAAGCTCTTACTGCATTGCGGTTTTCTTCTAAATATGTATGTAAAGTCAAAAACAATTCATTTTTGAATTTCTTGTCGTGATCTATAAGAAAAAGAATATCTGGATGAATTGCAGCAAGTAAGAAATGTCTATCGTTGCAATATGATAGTATTGAATCTGTTACTTTATTTTCATAATATATAATTGACTTATCTTTTGTAGATGAGTTTTTTATATTTGAAGCATTTATTAATTTATATGCTTGATGATAATACTCACGAAGATCTGAAAGATTACTGCAGCAATAACTTAAAGAACTAATGAAGCAGTTAAATTGAAGAAAATTTTTAAGTTTATATTCTTCTAATTCACTAAAAGGTTTATTTGAATTTTTACTGATAAGCACGGTTAAATGCTCATTATAATAGGCTACTAAATATGTTGGGAAAATAACCTGAAGCTGACTTTTTAAATAGTTTATTTTAGAAGAAACAAGTGCATTTTCGTAAGTACTTGAAATTATTAGAAACCAAAAATTAGAACAAAGAGGATGCCCAAGCTGGTCAAATCTATTCCTAAAATATTCAGGATTATCAATTGGTTTTTCTATTAAATCACTTAAAAGGTATTCAAATTGAGCCTCATAAGTTCCATAATAAAAATTACACTTTTGCATTTCTAAAGATAAAATTCCTGATAAAATATCTACAATTTCAAGATCTAAATCTAAAAAATTTCTAGTTGTATCACGCACACAAATATAGCCAATTACTGATTTATTAATGTGTATGGGACAAAAAATCATATGGTAATTAGGATATTTAGATTCAAAGAAAAATGCATTTTGGGTCTGAAAGATTCTGTCCATAAGTTTTTCTTCCTGCATGGTTTTTAGGTTATTTAATGGTAAATATAGAGTTCCATTTTTATTATCCAGCAATTCCATATATTCATTTTTAGGATAGTTTTCTATTACGGAGTAACTAGAAGTACAAACAGTAATAGAATTGTTTAAGTAATTATGAGCTAATTTTAATATTTCTTTTATGCCATCATTGTTTAAAAGTGAGTTGTAAAGAGTGTCTTTTATTTCAGTAAGTTTTTTATCATAAGTATCCATCTTTTGATTAACTCCCTTCTTATAACTCTTATATATATTGTAAACTTTATTTAGAATTTTCTCAATTCATATTCAGACAAATGTCTGAAATAAAATGATTTTTTAATTGAATTTTTCAACATTTGAAGGAAGTATCGGTAAGAAAAGACATGTATAATAATTGTTAAAGGGATAACAATACTTTGTGATTTTATAATTAAATAAGGAAGTGGTAGACAAGTGGTTAGCATTACAATAGATGGAAAGAAATTTGAAGTTACCGAAGGTGTAAACGTTTTGGAAGCTGCGCTTCAGAATGGAATTTATATTCCACATTTATGCCATCATCCTGACTTGCCAGAACTTGGTTCATGTCGCTTATGTGTAGTTGAAGTAGAAGGAAAGGAAGGAGTTTTTACATCTTGTACACTTAAAGCAGAGGATGGCTTAAATATCTGTACGAAAAGTGAAAAAATTAATCGGTTAAGAAAGCTTGCAATGGAATTATTACTTGCAGCTCATCCAGAAGATTGTTCAACTTGCCCTAAATATGGAAGATGTGAATTTCAGACATTGATACAGTATATGGAAGTATCTGCAGCAAGAATGAGGACAAGAGTAAAAGGATTTAAAAGTAATGAAGAAAATCCTCTTTTAATTCATGATATGAATCGCTGCGTATTATGTGGAAGATGTGTGCGTGCTTGTAATGATTTGAGAGGAGCAAAAGTTCTTAAGTACAATAAGAAAGATATGGAGACATATGTAGGAACCCTTCATGATAAATTACTAAAGGATTCAGATTGCCGTTTTTGTGGAGCATGTGCAGAGGTCTGTCCAACAGGAACTATTCGTGATATGTTAAATTATTCTCCTATAGAGAAACATGATACTTTAATTCCATGTGAAGCTACCTGTCCGGTACATACGAATATACCTAGATATTTGCGTTTTACAAAGGAAGGTAAATTTGCTGAAGCTACAGCAGTTATACATGAAAGACTTCCTTTCCCAGAATGTTTAGGTCGTGTATGTGCGCATCCATGTGAAGGCAAATGCAGACGAGGCGAGGTCAATGAAGCTGTGTCTATTCGTGATATTAAAAGATATGCTGCAGAACATGACAATAATAAATTATGGAAGAAAAACAGCAAACATCTTCCATCAACAGGAAAAAAAGTTTGTGTAGTTGGAGGTGGTCCAGCTGGACTTGCAGCGGCATTTTATTTGGCTAAGCAGGGACATGAAGTTGTTTTGAAAGAAGCATATCCAAAGCTTGGTGGACAAATGCAGTATGGAATTCCAGCCTATCGTTTGCCTCGTGAAATTGTAGACAAAGAAGCTAATTACGTTAAAGAAGTTGGGGTTAAGGTTGAAGTAAATACTAGAGTAGATGAGCCTAAAGGATTATTAAAGAAATTTGATGCAATACTTATGGCTATAGGAACTCACAAGGGGGTACGTCTTCCTATGGAAGGAAATGAACTTGATGGAGTTATAGTTAATACAGAATTTTTGCGAAAGGCTTCAATGGGTGAAAATACTGGAATTGGAAAACATGTTATTGTTTTAGGCGGAGGAAATGTTGCTTTTGATTGTGCAAGAACTGCTAAGCGTCTTGGGGCAGAGGAAATTCATTTAGCATGTCTAGAGAAGCGTGAAGTAATGCTAGCTGATGATGAGGAAATTAAAGAGGCTGGAGAAGAAGGCATTTTTGTACATCCCGGACAAACTTTTGAGAGAATTGTTGGTGATGATAAAGTTACTGGTGTTGCTTTTTGCAATGTTAAGAACTTTTCTTTTGATGAAAACCGCAGAGCCATCATTGAAAAGGAACCTGATTCAGAACACATTATTAATGCTGATACTGTTATATTTGCAGTTGGGCAGAGAACTGCAATAAGTGAAGAAGCAGGACTAAAGCTTGGACGTGGAAATTCTATTGCAGTTGAAATAGGAAAAAGTGCAAAGACAAGTGTAGAAGGAATTTTTGCCTGCGGAGACGCAGTATATGGAACTAAAACTGTAGTTGGAGCAGTTGCAGCAGGAAGAGATGCAGCCAGTGAAATTGATCGATATCTTGGTGGAGATGGAGATATTTCAGAGGTATTAGCACCTAAAGATAAAAAAACTTCAAACATTGGAAGAATAGAAAAATTTGGCTATCTAAAGCGTGCAAAAGAGGACATTGTACAAGCAGATGAGAGAAAAGATAATTTTAATAATGTAAACAAAGGGCTTTGCAGTGATGATATTTGCAGTGAGGCAGGAAGATGTTTGCAGTGTGACCTTAGATTCGATATTACAAAGCATCGTGTTTGGAGCGATTATTCTATAAGTAATGAAGTGGAGGCGAATAAAAATGCTGACTAATAATACTAAGGCACTTATATTGGCAGAAAAAATTGAAAAAGAAGCTGCACTATCATGCTTACAGGGAATGTATGATTATGGCACAAGACCTATGAAAGTTTTGGATATGATAGAGGAAAAAACCAATTGCAAAATTATAGTTGGGGCATTAAATAATTCTGATACAGATGGAATGCTTAATATTTTGGCAAAAACAAATCCAGCTGGACTTGCAGCAGGTCTTTCAGTATTAGTAAAGGCAGCAGGAGCAGAAGAAGCTCTATTGATACTTCGCAATACGGATAATGAAGCCGAATTATTAGCAGGTGCAAAAACAGCAGGAGTAAAACTTAGAGTAGAAGCAAGCGAAATAGTTGATGTAAGAGCACATAAAGAGCATGTTATTTTTAATTTAGAGACTTTAGCAGGAGTTGCGGATAAAATTACAGGAATATCACCAGAAATTATCATATCAGTCAATGAAGATGTACCTAAGGAAGTTAAGTTTGGTACAAAGCTTGCGGATTTGGTAGATACAGCTAAGATTAAATCGATTATGATTAACCATCATTTTCATGGATTAGAAGTATTAAATAATAACATTACAAAGGAGAAATCCTATGGAAGCGGTGTTATTCATATAATTTATGAAAATGACTGCATAGTAGAAAAGACAAAAAAAGAGCTAGAAGATCTTAGAAAGCAGAGCTGCGGGAAATGTACTTTTTGCCGTGAAGGATTATATCAACTTGATGTTATATTTGATGACATGACAAAAGGAAGATCAAAGAAAGATGATATTGCTATGGTAGAAGAGCTAACCAGTGCAATGGAATTTTCATGTAATTGTTCATTAGGAAAAAGTTCAGGAGAACCAGCAGCAAGTGCAATAGCAAAATTTAAATCAGAAGTAGAGCAGCATACTAAGAAGAGAGGCTGTCCTGCTGGTCAATGTTTAGCTTTTACCAATATATATGTAGATCCCGCAAAATGCAAGGGATGTGGAAAATGCCTGGAAGTATGTCCGGAGGATTGTATTGAAGGAAAAAAGGGTTATATTTCAATGATTGATGAATTTGACTGCACTAAATGCGGCAAATGTATAGATGAATGTCCTAATAATGCAATTGTTAAGGTAAATGGAAAAGCTCCTAAACTGCCTACAAAATTAACAAGAATAAAAGGAAGTAGAAATTTAGTAGAAGAGGAAACAGAAAAGAAAAAACAGCACAATTTAAAGAGGCATAGAAGTAGGCTTGTTATGCCTCTTAAAAAAGATAATAATGAAGAACATAAGGAAATATCGAAGATTAAAAAGTCTAAGGAGGGAACTATTATGAAAAAGATGGAAACAGATATTATAATCGCAGCAGGAGGCCCAGCAGGACTTGCAGCAGCTATTACAGCTGGAGAAAACAATTTAAAATCTATTCTTTTTGAAAAATCCAGTGCAACAGGTGGAGCAGCAAACATGGGTATGGGACCACTTGGAATAGATACTAAAATTCAGAAAGATGGCTTTAATAACATCAGTGTAGAAGAAGCTCTTGATATGCATATGAAATATACTCATTATCGTGTAGATGAAGACTTAGTTCAAACATACTTTAATAAGAGTGCAGAGACTATCGAATGGTTACAGGATATGGGAGTAGAATTTGCAGGAGCATTTCGTTATTTTAAAGAATCTGAGGCAACTTGGCATATAGTTAAACCTGAAAATGGAGTTATTGGACCTCGTGCGGCTAGTGGAATGGTAAAAGTTATGACAGAAAGAGCAAAAGAACTTGGAACAGAAGTTTTACTAGGAACACCAGTAGTATCTTTAATAAAAGAAGATGGGAAAGTATGTGGTGTTACAGCAGAGGATAGTGAAGGAAATATCATTGAAGCTAGGGCAAAGGCTGTTATTGTAGCAACTGGAGGCTTTGGAAATAATAAAGACATGATAAAATCTGAATTTGGATTAACAATTGGAGAAGATTACTTCCCATTTACGATTCCTGGAATTACAGGTGATGGCTTAAAAATGATGTGGCAAGCAGGTGCAATGAAATATGGAGAAAATATTGAGGCAATTTATCAGCTTCCTGATAATTTAAGCTGGTTCTTATTAGATGCAGTCTTGCGTCAGCCAAATCTTTTAATCAATCAGCTTGGTGACAGATTTATGAATGAAGGTGACATGGGTAATACTACATTTACAGGGAATGCTATTGCAATGCAGCCGGGAAACTATGCTTATTGTATTATGGATGAAAGTGTTTTAAAACATTATAAAAAGAATGGACCAGATATTTTTGATATTGTTCATCCAGCAGATGCTTTCCTTGCATTTGATGAACAGGCTGATAAGGCAGTGGAGCAGGGTTATGAAGCATATTTCGAAGCAGAAACAATAGAAGAGCTTGCTAAAAAGCTTAATATTGATGCCGAAAAATTACAAGATACTATTGATGAATACAATGAAGCCTGTGAAACGGGAGTAGACACTAAGTTTCATAAAAAACAAGCATATCTTCATCCTATTACTGGAAAAGGGAAGTATTTGGTTGGAAAGTTCTACCTTGGAGCTTATGGAACAATAGGTGGTGTTCGTATCAATAAATACTGTGAAGTTTTAGATGAAAGCTTTAATCCAATTGAAGGACTTTATAGTGCAGGAACTGATGCTAATACTATTTATGGAGACAGCTATAACTTTACTCTTCCTGGTAACAGCATGGGCTTTGCAGTTAATTCTGGGCGTATGGCAGGAGAAAGTGCTGCAGATTATATTAAAGAGGTATAGAGAGAGGGGAAATATAAATGTCAAGTGTAATTACAGAGGAAGAGAAGAAATTACCTTATGCAAAATATTATTATATGCCACTTGCTGAGATTCCAAAGGAGAAATTAGATATATGGAATGGACCAGCAGCGGATAATAAAGGAGTTTTATGAAAGATGTTACGCCAGAAATGATTGATTGGTGGTTTGGTTGGCATCCAATAGGAAGTGATTTACGTTATAAAATTTGGGACAGAGATGATCATTATTACGCAAGAGCAGATAAACCTGAATATGTAAAAGATCCTAAAGTGCCTTGCAGTCAGAAAACTTGGGGAGTAAATCATAGTATTTTAGAGGACATTGGTATGGGACCAGATCCGATTATACTTTGCTTTAAAAAGCCTAGCGATTTAGGTTATGATATGAGTAAAATTGGTACAAAAGGTTGTGCCGCCATGGTTTGTGCAGTAGGAGAGGGAAAGGCTCCAGCTTTAATGACACATAAATGCATAAAAGTAGACGGTGGTGTTATGTTTGAATCAAGATTTTGGATGGGATATGGACTTAAAGAAGGAAAGGTTGTAAAGCTAATTCCTGATGGAGTAGCAATATCTGATATAATGCCTAAGATGCTATTTGGACATAACATTAAAGAATTTGCCAATCTTGCAGCAATACTCCCTAAAGTATATGCAGAAGAGAAGGACAACTGGTAAAAGATGAAAAAGTTAAAGCGAGAGGTGTTTATATTAGCTTTTTGCATTGCGCTATTTCCACCAATATGGGCAGTGCTTGCACCACACATAGGTGTTACAACTGGTGCAGTTGCACTTATTTGTGCGGGCTTATATGTGACAAATGGAAATAAAGTTTCAGATGCTGTTAAAATTTCTTTGGGTTTTTTAATGGGAGATTTTTGGGCAGTATTTGCACTCTTTATTATGAATTATTTGCCTTTCAATAAAGACATAAATTTATTTATAACGCTTTTTATTTTAGGTGGACTTGGAGTGATAATTTCAGCATTGTTAGAAAGATGGATTTTTTGCCCAGCACTGCTTTGCGGGTGGGCAATTGGTCTTACAATACTTGCACCGGTAGGATATGGAAGGTTAGGAACACTTCCAATTCAGATAGGTGCAGCTATGCTTGTTGGGGTGTGGTATGTTGGAGTTGGAGTTAATAAAATTCAAATTGGAATAGAAAAGTGTTTGGAAGGAAAAAATAAAAATGAGTAAAAAAATATTAGGTGTTATGGGAGGACGTAAAAATAGCAACAGTGAAATTTTATTAAAAGAAGCATTATTAAGCTGTCAAAATCAAGGCGCAGATGTAACTTATTATCCGATTGAATGTCAGGTATGCGGAGTTGGTGGAAATTTAGAAAAGACAGAGGACGGCAAGTGGAAATTTATAAATGAAAAAATAGAAGAATATAGGAAAATACAGTTTAAATCAATTTAAAATAAATATTCTTAAGTATATGTAAGAAAGAGCTGTCGGACTAAAAAAGTTTGGCAGCTTTTTTAATAAAAATTATACTTTGGGTGAATCAGGAAAAGGTTTTTAAAATATTTGCAAGCATTAAAGCGATATTCAGTGAGATAAATAAAGGAAGTATTTAGTGCAAAAAATATGAAACTTGCTATGATTATGGGGTTACTTTCAAATCTAAATCTTACGAAATGTGATTACATGGATATAAATAAGTGTATTAGCAATGTTGCAGATGAAGAGGTACAACAAAAGAAAGCTGCATAATGAATAGCAATTGTTGGCAGTAAGGTATTGTTATAAGACTATAGATACAGACTTTTAAAGAATACTATTGGACTTTGGGTAATTCAGGAGGTCAGAAGAAACTTAAATGACAAATATTCTTTTGTTGAATTAGTTGATTTAGCTAAGGAACATATGGATTTTCCATCAACTGTTGATGTAGATCATGATAGATTTTTGAACATTAGATTTATAGAATTCTTTTAACGTGACGAAGCATTGTTGCTTCGCATTTTTGTTGCATGTTTTTCTATAAAGTGGTATACATATTATGTGACTAAAATTCATTGAAATAGTCATATGAATAGAAATGGAAGTGAAGAAATGTCGATATTTACTGATGAAAAGAGAGAAAAAATAAAAATAAGGTTGCTTGAAATAGGAATTAATATGATTAAACAAAAGGGTATCAAAAAAATGATTATTGACGATGTTACTGAAGGTGCCAATATAGGCAAGGGAACTTTTTATCATTTTTTTAAGTCAAAGGAAGATTATGTGTATAAGGTCATTAGGTTTAACAAAGAGAAGATATTAGAGTACATTAATAATGCTATTGAAGAAAAAGGCGGAATTGATAAAGAGACTTTTTTAAATTTACTACAAAAGTTTTCTTTTACTAGTGGAGACAATGTTATTTCTTTTATAACAAGAGAGGATGAAGAGTGGTTAAAGAAAAAACTACCTAAAGAAACTAAGCTAGATACTGATGAGGAAGACCATATTGCGGCTCTAATTTTTGGACATGCAATTGGAGCAAAACAAAATTTAAACTATCATGTTATTGAAAACATACTTAAAATTATGGCTATAACATCAGAAAATAAGGATGAATTACATGAAGATGCATTAGAACAGAATCTTTTAATGATGATGAATATGTTGTGCAATTATATTTATGAGAATTAGAAAACTTTAGCATGCGAGGAGTGATGGCTATGTTATTTGTAATAGCGAGTATTATTTTATGTGCTATTTTTGCTTTGATAGTGGTTCCAGCAACATTAAAGAATCCATTAAAGCAGGTATTTAATTATCCGCCAGTAATTCAGGAGAGAGTAAAAAGTTTGTCTCAATATAAGGATAAAATTCGTACCAAGAATAAAAAAGTAAGCTTAAAAATATTAGGAGCAATAATATTTATTGTTATATTTACTATGGTAGTATATTTTCAGGCGCCAGAACTTTTTCTCATGCATTTATTTATGCTTTTGGGTTATTCATGGTTGGAAACCTATTTGATGTATTGGTTTTAGATATCATGTTATTTTGCCACGATAAGAGGTTTAGAATTCCTGTAACGGAAGATATGATTAAAGAGTATGAAAGTCCTTGATTTCATATTATGAATTCTATAAAGGGTACAGCGGCAGGTATAATTATTTCAGTAATAATAGCGTGTATAATAGTTTTAATTAAATAACATTTTATGATATGTTTTTGATATTAAATTGTGCTAAAATGTAACATAATATGTATAGATGAATTTTAAGAGGAGGTATAAAACATGAAAGAAATAGTATTTGCAGGAGGATGTTTTTGGGGTGTTGAAGCATATTTTAATACAATTGATGGAGTTATCAGCACTAGAGTAGGATATGCCAATGGACATACAGAAAATCCAACATATAAAGAAGTTTGTGAAAATACCACTGGTTATGCTGAAGCCTGCTATATTAAGTATGATGAAAAGAAAGTTACATTAGAAAAACTTTTAGAGGCATATTGGAAGGTAGTAGATCCAACTATAAAAGATAGGCAGGGACATGATTTAGGAACACAATATCGTACTGGAGTTTATTATATAGATAAAGGTGATTTAGATGTCATATTAAAATCTAAGGAAGAGGAACAGAAAAAATATAAAGCTCCAATCGTAACTGAGTTTTTACCTTTAAAGAATTTTTATGATGCAGAAGAGTATCATCAAAAGTATTTAGATAAAAATCCTAATGGGTACTGCCATATTCCAAGAGAACTATTAAAGAAGAACTAATGAATCATAATAAATTAGAAAATACTTTATTTGAATTTTATAAAAATATTTTTGATTAAAAGGATTGTTTCATTAAAATATTAATAATTTGTAGTTTATAAATATTGCGAATTAACATTGATTTGTAACATTAAAAAAATTCTATAAATCTAAGATTAAAAAATCATAAAATCCTAAGAGTTTTCAATAACTCACTAGCGTTCAGACAAATTGAAAACTCTAAGTATTTTATGATTTTTTAACCAAGATTTATTAGAGTTTTTTTAAAATTGTTACTTCATCAATGTTAATTTGCTTTTGGAGTAAAACAAGGAAAAAATTCCTCCGTGCCTACGGAATTTTAGGCATAAATTACAGAGATTAAGTTAGTAAATCACTATTTAGGCAAGTAAATTTTCAATAATTCTACGAAGTTTGCCAAATTTAAATAACTGATTTAGTTTGATATCTATATTATTTGATCTTTAAATAGGTTAATATATTATTTTTCGCAGGGAAGCGGAAGAAAATCTTCCTTGTGTTTTCCTCTATGAGAAATAACAGTATTTTCGAAACTGTTTAAATAAAGCTCAATAAGACTTGCTTCAAATTATAAAAAGACTTAGAAATTTTAATTTGTTTGAGCTTTTTTTCAGCGAGTTATTAAAATTTCTTAGTATTTTTATAATTTGGAGCTTAGCCTTATGAGCTTTATTTAATGTTTCAAAATACTGTTACTTCGCAACTTTTATTTCATGTTATTTTCTACATTTTTAATCATATCTTTAACCATCTGTCCTCCAAGATTATATTGAGGATTTTCTGGATTTTTTATATTATTTTTAGCCAATTCTTTTGAAGCCTCCATTTTCAATTTCTGAAGTCCATATTTGGCACCTGGTATTAGTACTCTGTGATTTCTAGACATATGAACATCTCCTTCCTATTTTAAGCTTTTCATTTTTAAAATTTAACATAATAAATTTTTAACGATTTTTTAAAAAATACACCACTAAATATTTTGTACTTTAGCTAATTTATATATTCATAAAATAAGGGACGTTTTTTTAAGCTAATGTTTACAATTATGCGAATTATTTAGCAATTAATTAATGACTTCTAAAAATTAGAAAAAATAACACGAACATTATGACGCTAAAGCCCAGTATATGATTGCCACAACACGAACATTAAGACCATTATGGTGGACAATGTTATTGACTTATGAAAAATATTATGCTAACATGAAATTACAGTGACAAGGAAAATTCATAAATGAAATTCTTAATATAGGAGGCAGTTAAATGAAAGTTGCTATTATATTTGGAAGCAAATCAGATACTGAAAAAATGAAAGGTGCAGCAAATGCACTTAAAGAGTTTGACATTGAGTATAAGGCTTACGTATTATCAGCCCACAGAGTACCAGAGAAATTAACTGAGGTTATTAAGAGCCTTGAAAATGATGGATTTGAATGCATAATTGCAGGTGCAGGATTAGCAGCACACCTTCCAGGGGTTATTGCTTCTCAAACTACACTTCCAGTTATAGGAGTTCCTATAAATGCGGCACTTGATGGACTTGATGCTTTGTTTTCAATCGTTCAGATGCCTAAAAATATACCAGTTGCAACTGTTGGAATAAATAACAGTTATAATGCAGGAATGCTTGCAGTACAAATACTTTCGATTAAGTATCCTGAAATTAAAGAAAAGCTTGTTAAATTCAGACAAGACATGAAAGAAAAATTCATAAAGGATAATGGAGAAGGAGTGCAATTATAAAATGGAAAAAAAAGAAATGATATATGAAGGAAAAGCTAAAAAGGTATACGCTACAGATGATGCAGATAAAGTTGTAATATATTATAAAGATGATGCTACAGCATTTAACGGAGAAAAAAAAGGACAAATTGAAGACAAAGGAGTTCTTAATAACACTATAACATCAATGCTTTTTGAATTGCTTGAAAAACACGGTGTTAAAACTCACTTTGAAAAGAAATTAAGTGAAAGAGAACAGCTTTGTAAGAAAGTTCAAATAGTACCTCTTGAAGTTATAGTTAGAAATGTAGCAGCAGGAAGTATGGCAAAAAGACTTGGACTTAAAGAAGGAACTGAACTTAAGACAACTGTTTTTGAATTATCTTATAAAGATGATGAATTAGGAGATCCTCTTATAAATGACACACATGCTGTTGCAATAGGAGCTACAACTTTTGATGAACTTAAAAAAATCTATGCTATGACTAAGACAGTAAATGATGTTCTAAAAGAGTTTTTCCATAAACAAGGAATTAAATTAATAGATTTTAAAATAGAGTTTGGAAGATTTCATGATGAAGTTTTACTTGCAGATGAGATATCACCAGATACATGCAGATTATGGGATGAAAAGACAAACGAAAAGTTAGATAAAGATAGATTTAGAAGAGATTTAGGAAATGTAAAAGAAGCATACATTGAAATTCTTAAAAGAATAAGTGGAAAATAAACATAATTTTATATGTATAAAATACTGGGCTATTGTGCTATAATAAAGTACTTTAGCCCGTATTAACCTACTGGCAAATTATTTATCTTTAAAATAAAGAGAAGGAGATAGGTATGGTAAACAAACAGTGTACAGCTGAACGTGAAGATCTAGATAAGTTTAAAGAAGAATGCGGCGTTTTTGGTATATTTTCTAATAAAGATATAGATGCCTCAAAGCTTACTTACTATGGCTTATATGCACTTCAGCATAGAGGGCAAGAAAGCGCAGGCATTGCTGTTTCTAATGGTAAGGAACTTTCAGTTTATAAGAACATGGGTCTTGTGGCAGATGTATTTAATCCTGAGATCATAGATTCATTGGTTGGAAATGCTGCTATAGGTCATGTAAGATATTCCACAACAGGTGGAAGTAATGTGAATAATGCACAACCTATAATGAGTAACTTTAAATTGGGTCAAATTGCAATTGCTCATAATGGAAATCTTGTTAATGCAGATGTTATAAGGGAGCTTTTGCAGGATGGCGGAACTATGTTTCAAACTGCTATTGATACTGAAGTAATATTAAACCTTATAGCAAGAGGAGCCAAAAAGGGTATAGAAAGAGCCGTAGTAGATGCAATTCAAGCAATTAAAGGTTCTTATGCAATTGTAATACTTACTAATGATAAGCTTATAGGAGTAAGAGATCCAAACGGTATAAGACCGCTGTGCATTGGAAAACTTGATGATAGTTATGTAATTTGTTCTGAAAGCTGTGCTCTTGATACTGTTGGAGCTGAGTTTGTACGTGATGTAAATCCAGGAGAAATAGTAATAGTAGATAAAGATGGACTTAAGAGCATAAATTTTGCAGAAAAAACTAAATGTGAAACTTGTTCCTTTGAATATATTTATTTTGCAAGACCGGACAGTGTAATTGATGGAATAGATGTAAATAGATCAAGAGAACTTGCAGGTGAACAGCTTTATAAGGATTCTCCAGTGGAAGCTGATATAGTAATCGGAGTTCCAGATTCAGGAATACCGGCTGCAATTGGTTATTCAAGAGCTTCAGGAATACCATATACATTGGGGTTAATAAAGAATAAGTACATTGGAAGAACTTTTATAGCACCTACTCAGGAACTTAGAGAAAGAGCTGTATCTATTAAACTAAATCCTGTGAGATCTATAATACAAGGCAAAAGAGTTGTTTTGATAGATGATTCCATAGTAAGAGGAACTACAAGTAAAAGACTTGTTGATCTAGTCAGAGCAGCGGGAGCTAAGGAAGTCCATTTTAGAGTGTCTTCTCCTATGGTAAAATATCCATGCTATTTTGGAATAGATACTCCATATAGGAAGGATTTAATTGCTGCACATAAAACCGTTGAAGAAATAGGAGAATTTATAGGGGCAGACAGTTTAGGATATTTAAGTATTGATGCTCTTTTAAAAACTCTTGGTGAAAATAAAAAGTTTTGTCTTGGATGCTTTAGCGGAGTATATCCTGTATCAGCACCAATGGAAGCTGAAAAAGAAAGACTTGAAGTATAAAATTTTGAAAGGTTGTGTATCACATGGTAACATATAAGGATAGTGGAGTAAACATAGAAGAAGGATATAAATCAGTAAAACTTATGAAAGAATATGCTGCTAAGACCTTTATTCCAGGAGTTGTTAATAATCTTGGAAGTTTCGCAGGTATGTTTGAAATAGGAAGTGGATACAAGAATCCTGTTTTAGTGTCTGGAACTGATGGAGTTGGAACAAAACTTGCAGTAGCTTTTGCAACAAAAAAATATGACACTGTTGGAATAGATTGTACTGCTATGTGTGTAAATGATATTTTATGCCACGGTGCAAAACCAATATTTTTTCTTGATTATATTGCATGCGGTAAACTTGAAGCAGAAGTTGCATCAGACCTTGTTAAAGGAGTTTCTGACGGTTGTAGCCAGGCAGGATGTGCATTAATTGGCGGTGAAACAGCTGAAATGCCAGGCTTCTATAAAGAAGGAGAATATGATTTAGCTGGTTTTTCAGTTGGAATTGTAGATAAAGATAAAATAATAGACGGAAGCAAAATTGAAGATGGCAACGTACTTATTGGAATTGCATCTTCGGGAATACACAGCAACGGATATTCACTTGTAAGAAAGCTTATAACTGATTTTGATGAGGATTTTAATGGTAAGAAAATGGGAGAAGAATTATTAACTCCTACTAAAATATATGTAAAACCTGTACTTAAACTTTTAGAAAATTTTGATATAAGGGGTATGGCTCATATAACTGGGGGCGGTTTTTATGAAAATGTACCAAGAATGTTCAAGGGAGATTTTACAGCAGTAATAAATAAAGAAAAACTTCAGATTCCAGAGATATTTAAGCATATAATGACACTTGGGGTAGATGAAGACCATATGTTTAATACATTTAATATGGGCATTGGTTTTGTTATATGTGCTGCAAAAGAAGATGCAGAGGGGATAATAGCGTCTCTTAAAGAATCTGGAGAAACTGCGTATGAAATTGGATATGTAAAGGCCGGAGGTAATGGAGTATGTATAGAATAGCTGTTCTAGTATCTGGTGGTGGAACAGATCTTCAATCCATAATTGATGGGATTGAAAGTGGAAGCATAGAGAATGCTTCCATCGAAGCTGTCATAAGCGATAAAAAAGGGGCATTTGCAATAGAAAGAGCAAAAAAGCATAATATAAATACTTATGTTTTTGATAGAAAAGAATACAAGGGGCATGTATGCGATGAAGTATTGAATTTACTTGATGGCAAAGTTGATTTGATAGTACTTGCAGGATTTCTTTCAATACTTAAAGGCGAATTAATTAATAAATTCAAAAACAGGATAATAAATATACATCCTTCACTTATTCCATCTTTTTGTGGGAATGGTATGTACGGAATGAAGGTTCATGAAAAAGCTATAGAATATGGGGTTAAGGTTTCTGGATGTACAGTTCATTTTGTTGATGAGGGGACAGATAGTGGACCAATCATTCTTCAAAAGCCAGTTGAAGTTTTGGATGATGATACTCCAGAAACTCTTCAAAGTAGAATTTTAGAAGAAGAACATAAGCTGCTTCCGAAGGCTGTAAAATTTTTAGCTGAGGGAAGAGTAAAAATAGATGGAAGACATGTTAAAATCGTTAAATAGGAAAGGGAGTGAAGTTATTTTAACTTTTGCATGGCAGAGGTTAAAATATTAAATATGATAAAAAGAGCACTTATAAGCGTATTTAATAAAAATGGAGTCTTAAAACTTGCAAAATTTTTAAGCGAAAAAGGCGTAGAAATCCTTTCAACGGGTGGTACATATAAGCATCTTAAAGAAAATGGCATTCCAGTAATTGAAGTTTCAGATGTTACAGGTTTTGATGAAATTCTTGATGGAAGAGTAAAGACACTTCATCCTAAAATACATGGTGGAATTTTGGCTATAAGAAACAATGAAGAACATATGAAGACTTTAAAGGAAAAGGGAATAACTCCAATTGATATGGTAGTAGTTAATCTTTATCCTTTCTTCGATAAAGTTGATTCAGATATAAGCTTTCAGGAAAAGGTTGAGTTCATAGATATAGGCGGACCAACTATGATAAGAGCAGCAGCTAAAAACTTTCAGGATGTTGTAGTTTTAACTGATGTAAATGATTATGATGATGTAATTGATCAAATTGAAAAAACTGGTGACGTAGCTTACGATACAAAGAAGAAGTTAGCTGGAAAAGTGTTCAACTTAATGGCAGCTTATGATGGAGCTATAAGCAGATTCTTACTTGAAGATAAATATCCAGAATACCTTTCAATACCATATAAAAAGAAGATGGATTTAAGATATGGTGAAAATCCTCATCAATCAGCAACCTTTTATGAAGCAGCTGTTGGAACAGGAGCAATGAAGGATTTTGAGCAGCTTAATGGAAAAGAACTTTCTTATAATAATATAAAAGACATGGATATAGCCTGGAAAGTTGTAAATGAATTTGATGAAACTGTATGCTGTGCTTTAAAACACAACAGTCCATGTGGTGTTGCTGTAGGAAGTACTCAAGTTGATGCTTATAAAAAGGCATTCGAATGTGATCCTACTTCTATATTTGGAGGAATAGTTGCATTAAATAAACCTGTAGATAAGGCTTCAGCTGAGGAAATGGTTAAAATATTCCTTGAAATAGTTATAGCACCAGATTTTGAGCCTGATGCACTTGAAGTTTTAAAGACTAAGAAGAACTTAAGAGTTATAAAGGCACATTCAAAACCTTCAGATAATTTTGAACTTGCAAAAGTTGATGGGGCAATGTTAATTCAAAGTTCAGATAACAAACTTACAGACAAACTGGAAGTAGTTACAGATAGCAAACCAACAGATTCAGAAATGAAAGATATGATTTTTGGAATGAAAGTTGTAAAATACGTTAAATCCAATGCTATAGTTGTAGTAAAGAACGGAGCAGCTGTTGGAATTGGAGGAGGTCAAGTTAATAGAATTTGGCCTGCTAAGGATGCTATGGAAAGAGGAGAAGGTGCAACTGTACTTGCATCAGATGCATTCTTCCCGTTTGACGATATTGTTGAAGAGGCACATAAACACGGTATTAAAGCTATAATTCAGCCAGGTGGCTCCATAAGAGATAAGGAATCAATAGATGGCTGCAACAAATATGGAATCTCAATGGTTATGACAGGTGTAAGACATTTTAAACATTAATAGAGTTTAAAGTTTTATTAGGAGGATAGCTATGAAAATTTTGCTTATTGGTTCAGGTGGAAGAGAACATGCTATGGCATGGAAGATGGCACAGAATAGTAGTGTTGAAAAGATATATTGCGCACCAGGAAATGGTGGTACAGCAAAAGAAAATAAGTGCGAGAACGTAAACTTAAATAAAACAGATGAACTTTTGGAGTTTGCAGTTAAAAGCAGTATAGATTTAACTGTAGTCGGACCAGAAGCTCCTCTTGTAGATGGAATAGTTGATGAATTTAAAAAGAAGGGTCTTAAAATATTTGGACCTAGTAAATTTGGAGCACAGCTTGAAGGAAGTAAGGCTTTCTCTAAGGATTTTATGAAAAAATACAATGTTAAAACAGCAGAATATGCGGTTTTTGAAGATGCAGAAAGCTCACTTTCATATTTAAAGAAATGCTCATATCCTATAGTTATAAAGGCAGATGGATTGGCAGCAGGAAAAGGTGTTGTAATTTGCGAGGATTACAGAATAGCAGAGGAAACTATAAAATCATTTATGGTTGAGGATGTATTTAAAGGTTCAGGTCAGAAAGTTGTAATAGAAGAATATTTAGAAGGAGTAGAAGCTTCTATTTTATCTATTACAGATGGCAAAACTATAATTCCTTTTCTATCAGCGAAGGATCATAAACAAATCTTTGATGACAATAAGGGACCTAACACAGGTGGAATGGGAGCTATTTCTCCAAATCCATACTGCACAGAAGAAGTACTTAAGAGCTTCCACAATGATATTTTAAAACCTACTCTTGTTGGAATACAGGAAGAAAAAATGGATTTTACAGGGATAATATTTTTTGGGCTTATGATAACTAAAAAGGGAGTATATCTTCTTGAATACAATGTAAGACTTGGAGATCCTGAAACTCAAGTAGTACTTTATCTTATGAAGAGTGATTTAGTTGATATTATAAATGCAGCTTTAGACAAAAAGCTTTCTGATTTTAAAGTTCAATGGTATGAAGGAAATGCATGCTGTGTTGTTGCTGCATCTAAGGGATACCCTAAAAAATATAATACAGGCTTTGAAATAACAGGAATACACGATGTAGACGATAAGGTATTTTGTGCTGGAGTTAAATTAGAAGACGGAGTTTATAAGACTTCAGGGGGAAGAGTTTTATGTGCTTCTGCTAGAGGAAAGAATTTGGATGAAGCTATAGAAAAAGCATATAGTGACATAAAGAAAATTAATTTCGAGGGGATTTACTATAGAAACGATATTGGAAGAGTTAAATAGATAGGAAATTTAATAAACTCTTTACATTTGACAGAATAAATGTTAGCATAAATGTGTTGATAATTTCATATGTACTAGTGCTAGGGGTGCCTTTAGGCTGAGAGAAGTTTTAAACTTTAACCCTTTGAACCTGATTCGGTTAATTCCGACGAAGGAAAGCTTATTAATAGTTAGTTCAAAAAGCACTATATTTTATAGTGCTTTTATTTTTTTATACGAAGAAAGAGGGAATATTATTATGAAACCAGTTGTAAATGTAAGTTTGCAGGTACTTCCAGTTGTGGAAGAGGAAAGATTATATTCAGTTGTTGATAAGGTAATAGAGTACATAAAATCTACAGGGGTAAAACACATAGTTGGTCCAATGGAAACTACTATGGAAGGTGATTTAGATACTCTTATGGACATAGTGAAAAAAGCACAGGAAATATGTATAAATGCAGGTTCAGCGAGGGTTGCATCTGTTGTAAAAATAGACTATAAAGCTGAAGGCGTGACTATGGATGAAAAAGTTGGAAAGTACAAAGAATAAAATATACCCTATAGCTACTTTAATAGTTGCAATTATGATATGGGAAGGCATAGTTGATTTAAAAAATATTCCTCAGTATATAATTCCATCTCCTAAGGATATTTTTGGAACGTTAATTAGTGAATTTGGTGTTATAATGCAAAATGCAAAAATCACAATATATGAGGCACTTGTGGGATTCGTTATATCCATAATATTCGCTTTTATACTTGCAGTTATAATGGACAGTTTTGAAATAATAAAGAAGGCACTTTATCCTATTCTTGTGATATCTCAAACTATACCAACCATAGCAGTTGCACCTTTATTCATAATATGGTTTGGTTTTGGACCAATGCCTAAAATTGTAGTTGTTGTTATAACCTGTTTTTTCCCAATAGTAATAAGTCTTATGGATGGTTTTGAAAAAATTGATAAGGATTATATTAATTTATTTACTACAATGAAGGCATCAAAACTTCAGATATTTTATCATTTGAAACTTCCATCAGCTATGGTGAATTTGTTTTCAGGACTTAAGATAGCTTGTACATATATGATTATGGCAGCTGTAATAGGTGAATGGCTTGGAGGAGACAATGGTATAGGAGTTTACATGGTGAGGGCTAAAAACGCATATGCACTTGATAAAGTTTTTGCTTCAATTATTGTTATAGTGGTTATAAGTATATTGCTAATTTATATTGTAGATTTTATTGGAAAGAGGATAATACATTGGAAATAAGGAGAGATTTACGTGAAAAGAAATAGAATAATTGCTTTGGCGGCGGCTCTAGTAATGGCAACTTCAATGATGGTTGGATGCACAAATGGTTCAAAAAAGACAAGCTTAGAAAAAACAAATGTAATATTGGATTGGACACCAAATACAAATCACACAGGTATGTATGTTGCTTTAAATAAAGGATATTACAAAGAAGAAGGACTTGATGTTAAAATAATTCAGCCTTCTGACGGAAATGTCACTAATCTCATTGCAACAGGTAAAGGTGATTTTGGAGTAAGTGACCAGGAGGATGTAACTTATGCTTTAACAAGCAAAAATCCTCTACCTATTAAAGCTGTTGCAACATTAATGGAGCATAATACTTCTGGCTTTGCAGCACCTAAAAGCAAAAACATTAATTCGGTTAAAGATTTTGAAGGAAAAGTTTATGGTGGATGGGGTTCACCATCGGAAGAAGCTGTTTTAAAGGCTGTAATGGAGAAAAATGGAGCAGATTTCAGTAAACTTAAAATAGTTAATATAGGTAGTGATGATTACTTTGCAGCTACTAAAAAGAATGTAGACTTTGCATGGGTATTTGAAGGTTGGACAGGGATTGAAGCTAAGATAAAGGGAATTCCCCTTAATTATATAGCAGTTAAGGATTTGGACCCTGCACTTGATTACTATACGCCATTACTTATAACGAACAATAAAATATTAAACGAGAACCCTGATAAAGCTAAAAAATTCTTAAAAGCTACTAAAAAGGGATATGAATATGCTGTAAAGCATCCTGAGGAAAGTGCAAAAATACTTAGAAAATACGCGCCTGAAATAGATGAAAAATTGGCAGTGGAGAGTCAAAAATACATGGTTACTCATTATGCATCAGATATATCAAAATGGGGAGAAATGAAGTCAAGTGTTTGGAAAAATTATGGGGATTTTTTGAAGAGTAAGGGTCTTATAAAGAAAGATTTAAATACTAAGGATGCATTTACAAATGAATACTTGTCAAAATAATGATTTGGTTATAAGCATTAAAAATGTAACGAAAAGCTTTGATTCTGAAACTATACTAAAGGATATTTCGCTGGATGTTAAAGCAGGAGAGTTTGTATCCATATTAGGACCTAGTGGTTGTGGCAAAAGCACTTTGTTTAATATAGTAACTGGGCTTATTAAAGCCGAAAGTGGAGAAGTTAAAGTCTCAGGTGACATAGGATATATGCAGCAAAAGGACTTACTTCTTCCATGGAAAACTGTCATTAAAAATGTTGTACTTCCCCTTGATATTAAAGGTGTAAATAAGAAAGAATCTAGAGAAAAAGCTCAAAAATATATTGAAGTAATGGGACTTAAAGGATATGAAAATAAATATCCATATGAACTTTCGGGTGGAATGAGACAAAGAGCAAGTTTTTTAAGAACTTTTCTTTCTTCAGAGGAAATAATGCTTTTGGATGAACCTTTTGGAGCATTAGATTCAATAACAAAAGGAAATATGCAAAAGTGGCTCCTTAAAATGAAAGATATGCTTAATAGGACAATTGTTTTTATAACTCATGATATTGAAGAGGCTATATTTTTGTCTGATAGTGTATATGTATTGGGCTCAAAACCTGGAATTGTTAAGAAAAAATTCAACTTAGATTTTTTTAAAGAGGATAAGACTAAGAGATTGTTCTCAAAGGAATTACTGGAATATAAGAGCAGTATAATAGAACTATTGTAAATCATAGATTTCTAGTTAAGCGAAATAACAGCATTTCATAAGGATTCAAACATTCTTAAGTGCTGTTATTTCGCTTTATTTTTATATGTTTTTTGTTAGTTTTGCTTTTCCATCAAATCGTATCAATTTAAAAAATTTGCTAAATATGAATGATACTAATATAGTTATTATAAGGTAGATATATACAGTGTAACTTCCTTTTAATGATACAGAATTAAAATAGGGTACCATAATTTTCACATGAATGATATATAATTCATAAGCCATGGTACTTATAAAGATAAGTGGCTTAGAATTTAATTTTACTTTAAATAGGAATAGTAAAATTACAAATACGAAAAGCACAGAGGATATTGTATTGCATAAGCTCATAAATATTGATGGAATAAGATTACCTAAAGAGAAAAATACCAAGAACAATACTAAAGATGAAATTAAGCAGGATATGTAATGCTTTTTAATAAAGTTCACAAAGCTATCATAATGTAAAGCTGTATAGACTCCAAGAGGAAAACAAAAAGCTGTATTATATATCCATTGAAATCTAAATGCGAATAATAATAATGAGAAAAAGTAAATACCGGTAAGACCAAGAAGTACATGAGGGGCAATTTTTAAGCTTAAAAACCTAAAGGATAGATAAAAAAATACATAAAATATTATAATGGTAATTACAAACCATTGTGTGGAATCGATTAGGGATAAGCCTAATGTGTTAAATATTAGCTGCTTTACACTGAAATCAGCATTATAGATGGCAATGAGAGCTGTCAGGGTAATCATATTAATTATAATAAATGGTATGTAAACTTTACTGAGTCTTTTTGAAAAAAATCCTTTGAAATAATTTTGCTTTTTTAATTTTGAGGTCATTAAACCATAACCTGAGAAAAATAGAAACATGCTTACAGCAAGATATCCAAATGTAGTATATATAAGCATAGAACCTGGATGTTGCATTCTAAGTGATATATGGTGTAAAATTACCACTAGAATACTTAAACCTTTTATGCAGTCTGTTGATCTCTTGGACAAGAATTCAGTGTTGTATGAACCAAAGCTGTATATTGAACTTTTGTAAAATAACATCAACGGTAATATAATATATGCTAATATCCCAATAAAAATATAATCTGAAAAAAATAGTTTTAAGGTCTCCATTGTTTGCATCACCAATCCTTCAAAAATTATATATATATTATACATTTTATGATAAAAAATGTAAAATAGTATAAAATTGCAGTTAAGTGTTATTGAAATATAAATAATAGATATATGAAAGGGGCAAAATATTAAGTTATGTCAAATATGAAATTAGAGAAAATAAAGGGAAACACTTATTATATAAACGCTCCCACTAACATAGGCGTGTATGTATTTAAAAATAAGAATTGTCTTTTAGTTGATACAGGAATGAATAATACTGATGCAAGAAAAATAGATGAGGTTCTAATAGAAAATGGACTTCACCCTAAATACATAATTAATACTCATCATCATTTAGATCACTGTGGTGGAAATATATATTTTCAAAATAATTATCCAGGGTGTATTGTATATGCTTCTCAAAAGGAAAAAGTAAGTATGGAGAATACTCATTTGTATCCTACAGGTCTTTTTGGGGCAAGTGCTATAAGGGAACTTCACAAAAGCAACAAGCCATTTATGGTGGATGAGGTTTTAAGTGAAGGTGAAAGCAAAATAAATGATGAAAAATTTGAAATAATAAACCTTGGAGGTCATACAATAGACTTAATTGGAATAATTACTAGGGAAAAGGTGTGCTTTTTAGGAGATAGTATATTTTCTCCTGAAACTCTAAAAAAATATTCACTTCCATACCTTTATGATATAGATATGGAGGAGGAAACTTTAAATAAAATAAGAGAAATTGATGCGGATTATTTTGTAATAAGCCATTCTAATAGAGCTGTAGAAAAAGAAGAAATTTTAAAAATTGTAGATTCTAACCTTAGGAACATACAAAATTATAAAAATCAGATAATGGAGCTTTTAGACCAACCTTTAACTAGGGAAGATATACTTGAGAATTTAGCCATATTGAATGATTTGTCTATGGATTTTAATCAATATCATATAAATTTTTCGGCAGTTTCTGCTTTTGTATCATGTCTATATAACAAAAATTTGCTTGAGTATTCAATTGAGGATGGCAAATTATATTATTTTAAAAAACCGCAATAGGAGTATATAGAATTGACAATGCATGAATAGAATGATAACATTTTATTCATATAATGAACAATTTGAATCGTAATGGGTGATAAAAATGGTAATACTTGAAAGATGGGAAAAAATTCTGAAATATTTAAAGCAAAATGAAGCTGCAAGCGTGGAAGAGTTGATGGAGGCTTTTAATATATCAAGGTCAACTGTGAGACGTGACCTTATAGAAATGGAAAAGAAGAACCTTGTCAAAAGGGTAAGAGGCGGAGCACAAATAGTTGAGGATGAAGAGATAACAAAAGAAATTATAGAGAAAATTTTTGTTACAAATAAAGAAGAAAAGAAAAAGATAGCTAAAAAAGCAGCATCGCTAATAAAAGATAATGATTTTATTTTTATAGATGCTGGTTCTACCGCATACTATCTAATAGATTATATAACAGCAAAGAATGTTACTGTGGTTACTAATGGAATAAAACATATACAGAAGCTTATTAATAATGACATGGATGCTTATATACTAGGTGGCTATGCGGATAAAGAAAGAAATTTAGTGGTAAGCGAAGATGCAGAAGAAAAAATAGGTATGATGAATT
The DNA here is from genome assembly GCF_001705235.1 of Clostridium pasteurianum. Classification (NCBI taxonomy): domain Bacteria; kingdom Bacillati; phylum Bacillota; class Clostridia; order Eubacteriales; family Clostridiaceae; genus Clostridium; species Clostridium pasteurianum. The sequence goes on along the minus strand of NZ_MCGV01000001.1, from coordinate 520,271 downwards.
TTAATATTTCTTTTTTAGGTACTCTTGGAATTGATTCTATTGGAGGGTTTAAAACAAATACCTTAATGGATGTAAATCTAAAGAAAGCGGTTATAAAATCATCTCAGCGTTGCTATGTGCTTGCAGATAACTCTAAGTTTGACGTGAGAAAATTTTATACTTATGCTAAACTTGATGAACTTACTGTTATAACCGATTCAAAAGTTAATTTTTTTGATGACAGGCTTAGAATAATTTACGCATAAAAAATGACATGAATTTTACATTGACTAAATGAACAAAATATTATAATATGTTCATATACAGAACAATAATGAATATTTGTGAATGGGAAGTGTTATAATGAGAATGAATGAAGGCTTTTTGTGGGGTGGAGCTGTTGCAGCACATCAATTAGAAGGTGGATGGAATAAAGGAGGAAAAGGACCTAGTGTAGCAGATGTTATGACTGCTGGTGCACATGGCATTCCAAGAGAAATTACAGATGGAATAATTGAAGGAAAAAATTATCCTAATCATGAAGCAATTGATTTTTATGGGCATTATAAAGACGACATTGCTTTGTTTGCAGAAATGGGTTTCAAATGTTTCAGAACAAGCATAGCATGGACACGTATTTTCCCTAATGGCGATGAAGTAGAGCCAAATGAAGAAGGATTAAAATTTTATGATGATATGTTTGATGAATTATTAAAATATGGAATTGAACCCGTTATTACATTAAGTCACTTTGAAATGCCATATTATTTAGTTAAAAAATATGGTGGGTGGCGTAATCGTAAAGTTGTTGATTTCTTTGTACGCTATGCAACTACAGTAATGGAGCGTTATAAGAATAAAGTTAAGTACTGGATGACATTTAATGAAATTAACAATCAAAAGAACACAGACAATGGTATATTTGCATGGACATGTTCAGGAATATTGTTTAAGGAAAATGAAAATAGAGAGGAAGTAATGTACCAGGCAGTTCATCATGAGCTTGTTGCTAGTGCATTAACAGTTAAAAAAGGTCACGAAATTAATCCTGATTTTAAGATTGGATGTATGGTTGCTTTTGTTCCTATCTATCCTTTTTCTTGTAATCCAGATGACATGATGCTTCAAGTTGAAGCTATGCATGATCGTTATTTCTTTGCAGATGTACACTGTAGAGGTCATTATTCTTCGTATGCGTTAAAGGAATGGGAAAGAAAAGGTTATAATATAAAAATGGAGCCAGGTGATGCTGAGATATTAAAAGAAGGAACTGTAGATTATATAGGTTTCAGCTATTATATGTCTGATGTCGTTAAATCTGGAGTTAATACTAAAGATGAAAATTCAGTTGTTGGATCAAGCGCAAGTGTTAAAAATCCATATGTAAAAGCATCAGATTGGGGATGGCAGATTGATCCAGTTGGACTTAGGTATTCATTAAATATGCTATATGAGAGATATGAATTACCACTATTTGTTGTAGAAAATGGGTTTGGTGCTGTGGATGTTAAAGAAGAAGATGGTTCTTGTAATGATGATTATAGAATTGATTATTTAAGATCCCATATTACGGAAATGGAAAAGGCTGTCCAATTAGATGGAGTGGATTTGATGGGTTATACTCCTTGGGGATGTATTGATTTGGTGTCATTCACAACTGGAGAAATGAAAAAGCGTTATGGATTTATTTATGTAGATAAAGATAACGAAGGAAATGGAACACTTAAGAGATCTAAGAAAAAGTCTTTTGATTGGTATAAAAAAGTTATTGCATCTAATGGTGAGGAATTGTAAAGAATCACTTTTAGCTGTAATTCTGTTTTGAAAGTATAGTATTGTTTTAAGTTATTAAGGGAAAAATATGACATAGTAAATACAGTATAATAAGGAGGAATAAATTATGGGAGTTAAGTTTCCACAAGGATTTTTATGGGGAGGAGCCACAGCTGCGAACCAATTTGAAGGAGCATATAATGAAGATGGTAAAGGATTATCAATTCAAGATATAATGCCAAAGGGTATAAGAGGACCTATAACCTCAGAGCCAACAGAAGATAATATGAAGCTCATAGGTATAGATTTTTACCACAGATATAAAGATGATATTAAATTATTTGCAGAAATGGGTTTTAAAACTTTTAGACTTTCAATTGCATGGTCGAGAATATTTCCAAATGGTGATGATAAAGAGCCAAACGAAAAGGGATTACAATTTTATGACAATGTATTTGATGAACTTCACAAATATGGAATTGAACCATTAGTTACAATTTCTCATTATGAAACACCACTTGCCCTTGCTAAAAATTATGATGGATGGACAAATAGAAAGCTTATAGGGTTCTTCGAAAACTATGTGAGAACAATATTTACTAGATATAAGGATAAGGTAAAATACTGGCTTACTTTTAACGAAATAAATTCAGCACTTCATGAGCCTTATATGAGTGCTGGAATATGGACACCAAAGGAAAAACTAAGCAAGCAGGATTTATATCAGGCTATGCATAATGAATTAGTAGCTAGCGCACTGGCAGTTAAAATTGGTCATGAAATAAATCCTGATTTTAAGATTGGATGTATGATTCTTGGAGTACCCAATTATCCACTTACTCCAAAGCCAAGTGATGTACTTAAAGCAATGCAGCAGGATAGAGAAAATCTTTTCTTTGCAGATATTCAGGCAAGGGGTAAATATCCTAGATACATGAATAGATTATTTAAGGAAAATAACATAAAGATTAAAATGGAGCCAGGAGACGAGGAAATATTAAAGAATACGGTAGACTTTATCTCGTTTAGTTATTACATGAGCTCATGCGCAACAGCTGATCCAGAAAAGAATAAGTCTGGAGCAGGCAATATTATTTCTGGAGTGCCAAATCCATATTTAAAAGCTTCAGATTGGGGATGGCAAATAGACCCAGAGGGATTGAGATACATACTTAATCTCTTATATGATAGATATCAAAAACCTTTATTTATCGTTGAAAATGGTTTAGGAGCTGTTGATAAGTTAGTAACTGATGAAAATGGCAACAAGACTGTAAATGATGACTATAGAATTAATTACTTAAATGATCACTTAGTTCAAGCGAGAGAGGCAATTGAAGATGGTGTTGAACTCATAGGATACACAACATGGGGCTGCATAGATTTAGTTAGTGCATCAACTGCTGAACTTAAGAAGAGATATGGTTTTATATATGTAGATAGAAATGATGATGGTAGTGGAACACTAGAAAGATATAAGAAAAAGAGTTTCTATTGGTATAAAAAAGTTATTGAAACTAATGGAGAATGTTTAAAATAGTAAGTTTAGGAGGAGCTTTATGGCTCCTCTTAATTTTTGTCTAAATATTTGACAAATATATTATTAAATGATATATTATATTTAATGATATATCATTTAATGATATAGTGTAAATTGCAAAGAGGGAGAGAACTATGCCGCGAAAAGGTTCTATTGATATAGGAGAATTAACTGATTCAGCTTTCTATATTCTATCCAGTGTAATAGAGGAAAAGCACGGTTATTTGATTATGAAAACGATTGAAGAATTAACAGATAATGAAGTTGTAATTGGTCCTGCTTCGCTTTATACTACACTGAAAAAATTATTAAAAGCAGGACTTGTGGAGTTAATTAAAGTGCCAGATGAAAATAAGAAAGTATATAGAATTACAGAATTAGGACGTGAAAGACTTATACAGGAAATTGAACGAAAGAAAAAAATGGTCAAGTTTGCTGAACATTTTTTAAAATAAAGGGGGAGGCAAAATGAAGAATAAATATTTTGCTATTGGTGGATTTGCTTTTAGTGAAGAAAGCGATATGGAGAAACTTAAAAATTATGCAAAAGAGGGATGGATATTAGAAGGTATTTCAGGTGAATTTTTTTATAAATTAAAAAGGGGTAAGCCACAGAATATAGAGTATACTCTTGATTATCAGGATGAGCCAACTGAAGAATATTTTGATTTGTTCTCAGAAGCAGGTTGGACACGGGTTGTTTCATCAGGCAATATAATGCATATATTTTCGGCACCGGAAGGAACAAAACCTATATATACTGAACGTGAATCAGAAATAGATAAGTATACCAGAATGAAGAAACTAACGTGTAAGGGAAGCATTTATTCTCTAATTGCAGTTATTGCTTTTGCAGCCTTATCATGTATTTCATTTGTTTTTATAAGACCTGTATTTATAGCTGCTTTTATATTATTTATTCTAAGTATTTGTACATTCATCTTTAGCTTTATGCCGTATCTAGCATATAAGGGCAGAATAAATAAATTAAATGGAAATAAAAGTATTTTAGGATTCAATACTAAGTTATCTATATTTTATGCATTTATAAGTGTTAGTTTTATTTTTATGGGAATACGTGAGTTAGTGAAAAAGAAATATTGTATTTCATTAATGTTTATATTAATTGCAGTGTTTGATATTATTCTAATAGTATCTAATTTTAGAGAAGACAAAATCTTATGTAGTGGAAAAAAGAAATGATTGAAATAATTGTTTTGATATATTTGTTTATTATTTATTTGCTTTGGTAGTAATGAAAAAATTGGAGCAATAAAAGCACTTTATAGGCGTCATATCAATATAAGTGCTTTTTGTGATATAATTAATTTTGCTAAGGATACAGCTAATTTGCAGGGTTTAGATAATGAGGCTCAGTAGTGTTTTAAAGGAAGTGATTATTTGAAGTTACGTGAATTGAAATCCATATTACTTGAAGGAACTTCCGACTTTATGAAAAAGGAAGGGGAAGATGCTTTAAATAGTGGTTTAGTTACATATTTTAGAGGAAAAAAGATAGATAATATATATCATATTTATAGTAGGATAAGAGACAAAAATAAACCTGATGAATTTAATGTACATATTAAGATTAATTTTGAAAAGAAAAAACTTGATGGAGTAGAATGTTCATGCAGTGACTTCAAAGAGTTGCATTCAAGTGGATATAATTTAAAATGCAGCCATATAGCTGCTGCCAGCTGTAAGTTTCTAAAATTGCTTTCTAGAAGTAAAACAAGCAGACCTCTAGAAAAAAGAGCTACATGCGAAAGCAAAAAAATTCAAAGTAATTCTATATTTAGGCTTATCAGAAAAGTGGAAAATGATTCTGTTTATTATAAAGTTCAGAAAGTTTCAATGGGTGAGTGGGCTTTAATTAAACCAAATAATTTAAGGGCATTTTTAGCTAGCATAGAAAAAAGAAAAATAAAGTTTAAATTTGATTATATAGAATTTATGGTTCCAATTATACATAAGGATTTGCCATTAACCTTTAATTTAAAGGAGGATAAAAGAGGCATAGTTTTAACAACTCATAAGCAATTCCCAGTACCATTGAATTCTAATAATGATGTCTACTACTATAGAAATGAACTTTATTTGCCATCAAAAAATCAGATTGATAAATATTCTGTTTTATATGAAAAACTGAAGGCTAATGGTGAAATTACATACAGAAAAAATATAGGAAGTTATAATAATCTCATTTGTAATTTGAGTAGTATTTCAGATAATATCAATATAGAAGAGAATTTAAAGAACTTTATGTTCAATTTATTAAAGCCAGAATTTCTGGTGCTTGAGGAGAAGGATAAGGTATATTGCTGCGTTTTCTTAAATTATGGAGATAAAAAAGTTAATATATTAGATAAAAATAGACCTCAAGATTCTTTTATGCGTGATTATAAAAAAGAAGAAAAGCTCATTATGAAGATTGAAAATAGTGGCTTTATAAAAATGAAGAATAGATTTATGTTCATAGGTACAGACGAAGAATTGTTTAACATATTAAGTGGACAGAAAAATGGTATTGGAAATTTAGGAAAGATAATTTTAGGCAGCGGACTTAATGATACAAAAGTGTATGGTGCGGATGATATTAAAGTGAATTTAAAAGATATGGATGGGTACTATGATTTCTCGTATAGTATAGATGGTATTGGAGTAAAGGAACTGAATAGTGCATTTCAGGCATATAGGTCTAAAAGTAAATTCTACAAGACGAAAGATAATGGATTTCTGGATTTTGAAGATGATGGTATAGGGAGTTTTTTTAATGTTCTTGAAGTTTTAAATACAGATGATTATTTAGAAGGCGAGAGCATAAAATTAGAAGCCAATAAAGCTTTATATGTGAGTGAAAAATTGAAGTTTATGAAAAGCTCTGATGAGATTCAGAAAATAGAAGATAAATTAACTAACATAAAGGATATAGAAGTACCTAATAATTTTAAAGGTACACTTAGAGACTATCAAATTAAGGGCTTTAAATGGCTTAAAACACTTAGTGAAGTGGGTTTCGGAGGAATACTTGCAGATGAAATGGGACTTGGAAAGACAATTCAAATTATAGCTTTTTTATTGGCAGAGAAAGATAAAAAGGCACTTATTATATGTCCTACTTCGTTGATCTATAACTGGAAGGATGAACTTAAAAAATTTGCTCCTGACTTAAAAGTATTGATAATTCACGGAGCAGAAAGAAAAAAAGCAATAGACAGCATAAGTGAAAATGATGTCATTTTAACTACTTATGGAACTTTAAGGATGGATGTAGAAAGTTATAATGATATTGTTTTTGATTACTGTATTATTGATGAGGCACAGAATATAAAAAATGCTTCGGCTAAAAGCTCGCAAGCTGTAAAGAAAATTAAAGCAGATACAAAATTTGCTTTGACTGGAACGCCTATTGAAAATAGTTTAATGGAACTATGGTCTATATTTGATTTTATAATGCCGGGATACTTATATTCCAGAGAGAAGTTTGAGGAAAAATTTATTTTAACGGGTGATGAAAATTTAGATAACCTTAAGTTTTTGATACAACCTTTTATTTTAAGAAGAACTAAGAAAGAAGTAATAAAAGAGCTTCCTCATAAAATAGAAAAGAAGCTTTTAGTTGAAATGACAACTTCTCAAAAGAATATATATGGTGATTATGTAAAAAGAATAAAGGCTTTAATGAAAAATAATACTCAAGGTAAAATTGAGATATTTTCATATTTAACAAGACTTAGACAGATATGTTTAGACCCCTCTCTTGTAATGGAAGACTATGAGGGAGGAAGTGGGAAGCTTCAGGCAGCATTTGAACTTATTGAAGGACATATAGCTTCAGGAGGAAAGGTACTTTTATTTTCTCAATTTACTTCTGCATTAAATAAACTTAGCGAATGTCTCACAAAACATAAAATTAAATTCTTTTATCTTGATGGAAAGACAAAGCCAAAGGATAGAGTAGATATGGTGAAAAAATTTAATTCTAGTACTTCCGTGCGTGTGTTTTTAATTTCACTTAAAGCTGGAGGTACAGGACTTAACTTAACATCAGCAAATTTAGTTATTCATTTTGATCCATGGTGGAATCCAGCTGTAGAGGCTCAAGCTGCTGATAGAGCTCATAGGCTTGGTCAAAAGAATGTAGTAGAGGTAATTAAGCTGGTGGCAAGAGGGACTATAGAAGAAAAAATAATAAGGTTGCAAGAGGATAAAAAAGAACTTATTCATAATGTTATTACTGGAGAACTTCAAAATAGTAGTTTGTCAAAGGAGGATTTGATACAGCTACTTTACAGGGATTAATTAGTGTGAAAGTAATAATGTTAACTTTATAATGAACTAATTAAAAAAAGAAATTGCAGAGAGTTTAATGCTCTTTGCAATTTCTTTTTAAATAAGTATTAGTTAGTAAAATTGTAGAATTTGTTGATATCTCTTATTGCAGTTTGCTGACCAGATGTTCCATCAAGCTTAACCTTGAATACATATCTTGCTTCATCATCCGATTGTTGATTTGGTAAAGTTCCTGCGTAATAAACCCAGTCGCCTACTACTGTAACGCCAAAGACTACTTCACCGTTATCACATAATTTAACTATAGAAGTACCATCTATATTAGCTTTATATAGTGTACTTGAACCTGGAGCCTGATTATACAAAATATAATTTGGAGTTATTTTAATAGTGTATGGTGATGCATCTACTAGTTTAACTATATTATTTGTATCGATATTAAGCTTGTACAAGGAACTTCCTTTTGTATAGAATACACTATCGCTGATTGTAGCATAGTCTACTAAAGTAATATTACTATCTAATGTTGTTGCAGAAGTGCCATCCATATTTGCTTTCCACAATTGATTTTGAGTGTTACTTGAAGCTTTATTATAAAATATATTGTTTCCTTTACTAAATAAATCGGTACAAGATCCGCTAATAATTTTAATGTCTGAAGGACTGCTGATACTTGTTTTGTATATTCCTGATATATCTGGATATTGTGAATTATTAACAGTATAATATACAGTATCATTTTGAACTATAAATTTATCACTGTAAGAATTAAGGTTGTTGGTTGAAAGCTTAGTTTGACCACTTCCATCTAAGTTCATTTTGTATAGATTACATTCATCAGGAGATTGAGATGTATAAACTATAGTATTGTTTGATATTTCAAATTGTGGTACATTAGCACTTAGCTTTGTTTCTCCGGTGCCATCTGTATTACTTCTATATAATGAATAATAAAAGTCATAAATAGAGGCTTTCTTTAAATAGTACTTTCCAGTATTTGTAGTAACTAAGTCTTTAATAGCATCTGGTGAAGTACCAGTCAATTTAGTAGGTTCAACAGAATTAACATTGACATTCCAATCAGAATTATAGAAGTCTTTGTATAAAATATTATTGTCTTGTGCTCCTGTTATATCACTACATATATTGTTATCATAATAATCAAAATTTGAACCATCAGTTTTCATCTTCATAGGAAAATTAAACATTTGACCCCAATCACCGTAAGATCTAGCACTTTGAAGGTTTCCAAAAATCCAATTATTAACTATATTAATGCCAGTGATTATTTTGCTGTCTATATTTGCAAAATTTACTTCTCCAGTACCATCTGTTTTTATTTTATAAGTGTTTTCTGTATATGAAGATGGTTGAATGCCTCCATTGTCAAGTAGAGAATAATAAACCCATCCATTTGCAACATTTAGATTAGTAAACTTAAGTACTGTATCTCCAAAACTTTTCAAAGCTGTTTTTGAAGTACCGTCTACATTTATTTTATATAGTTTATTATCAGCATATGGAGCAAAAGCCTTATAAGCATCGTCAGCAGGAAGATAAGCACTCTTATAATAAATACAACCATTTTCAACTGTAATTGAAGGTGTCTCTGGGTCTATAAAACTGTCACATATTAAAGTATCAGAGGTACCATCTGTTTTTACCTTATGCAATTTTCCTATTGTATCAGGGATGTCTGTTATGGTTATGTCCTCTAATTTAACGTAGTATACCCAATCATTTTCAATTGCATACTTTAATACTTTGTTAGTAGTAACAGTAGATTTTGAGGTGCCATCTGTTTTTATTTTGTATATGCCGTTAAAGTAGTCATCTGAATCATTTGCTGTAGGTATGTAGTAAATCCAATCACCTATTACATTCATTTGTAGAACATTACTCATTTTTAGATCTGTTTTTGAAGTACCATCCGTTTTTACTTTATACGCATTATTATTTTCGTCAGTATAATAAACCCAATCACCTACTACATTTATGTTTCTTACAGCGCCACTTACAAGTACCTGTTTTGATGTGCCATCTGTTGAAACCTTATTTAAAGTTTTAGATGAAATATCATCATAATATATCCAATTGTTTTTTTCTGCTGCAAGTCCATTGTTTGCTAAATTGCTGTTAGTATTTCCTATTTCATTACTTACATTTACATTTGTATTTTGTTTAGGAACTATTTTGACTTTAAGAGCTTCAATTCTTAGATTCTTTCCAGTAGTTCCAGCTGCATCATCGTCGTATTTCCAGTCCTGCCAACCAATATTTTCAATATAAGCTTGATATGCAACTGAATAATCAGGCATATTTTGAAGTTTGATTTTAATACCCTCAATTCTTAAACCTTTCCCAGTTGTACCAGATATATCTCCATTTGATTTATAATCTTGCCAACCAATATTTTGAATATGAGTTTGATAAGATATAGAAGCACCTGCTGGAGCATTAGTAAGATTTATTTTAAGAGCTTCAATTCTAAAAGCTTTACCTTCAGTACCAGATTCACTGCCATCCTTAGACCAAGGTGTTTGCCAGCCTATGTTTTGAACGTGGGCATCATATGTTACACCAATGCCAGGGCTATTTACAGTTACATCGCAGATGGATGTTTTACTTCCATCAGCTGTAGTTGCTGTAATTTTAGCTGTTCCTGCGCTTACAGCAGTTACAACACCAGTACTTGATACAGTTGCTATTTTTGAATCTGAAGTTGTCCATGTTACAGACTTGTTTGTTGCGTTGTCTGGAGCTACTACAGCCGTTAAAGTATCTGTATCTCCAGCTGTTAAAGTATCTGTAGTTTTATTTAAGCTCACAGAACTTGCATTTACAGTAGGAACTATTTTGACTTTAAGAGCTTCAACTCTTAGATTCTTTCCAGTAGTTCCAGCTGTATCATCGTCATATTTCCAGTCCTGCCAGCCAATATTTTCAATATAAGCTTGATATGCAACTGAGTAACCAGGCATATTTTGAAGCTTGATTTTAATGGCTTCAATTCTCAAACCTTTTCCAGTTGTACCGGAGATATCTCCGCTGGTCTTGGAATCTTGCCAGCCAACATTTTGAATATGAGTTTGATAGGCTATAGAAGCGCCTGCTGGAGCATTAGTAAGATTAATTTTAAGGGCTTCAATTCTAAAAGCTTTACCCTCAGTCCCAGCCTCACTGCCGTCTTTAGCCCAAGGTGTTTGCCAGCCTATGTTTTGAACATGGGCATCATATGTTACACCAACGCTAGGGTTATTTACAGTTACATTGCAGCTGGATGTTTTACTTCCATCAGCTGTAGTTACTACAATTGTAGCTGTTCCTGCACTTACAGCAGTTACAACGCCAGTACTTGATACAGTTGCTATTTTTGAATCTGAAGTTGTCCATGTTACAGATTTGTTTGTTGCATTGTCTGGAGCCACTGTTGCTGTTAAAGTATCTGTATCTCCAACTGTTAAAGTATCTGTTTCTTTATTCAATGTTACAGAAGATACACTAACATCACTGGACAAAGTGGATGCATAAACATTGCTGCTATTTGCTGCTTGAATTTTGTTAAAAACAGTAGTATTAGATAAGCTAGCCATTAATGAAATACTTAGAGCTAAACTTATTCTGTATTTTGCCTTTTTCACGGTATTACCCCCATATTCGTCAATATTCCCTTAAATTATAACAATTTTTTTATATAAAGTACATAATTAGTTCATAATTTTGAAAGAAATACTTTTTAGATTAAAAATATATAAAAATAATTTGAAAATATATACATTAGAATTTTTGACTAGTATAAAAAAATTTTATAGTGAAACCATAAATTAAAAGCTAATTTTGGAGGAGTTTAAAATATGTCAAAAACAAATTTCTTATGTAATTTAAAAAGTAGAGATAACGTAAAAACATCATTAATGGTAATGAAGATAATATTCAAAGATAATGATAAAACTGTATGTATATTAGCAGATAAAAGTGGAGATATAAAGGCAAGTATACCTGGAAGAAACAACGATATTAAACAGGGTACAGTAATAGAAGTTGAAGGACTTAAAGCCATGAATTTAGAGGTGAAAAAGTATAAAATAATTTCAAATTACAACATATCGGATTATCTTCCAACAGTGAAAAGACCTATTGAAGAGATTATGAGTGAAATTAAGGTGTATACGGATGAATACATTATCTCAAGAGAGGGGAGGGCTTTAAATGATTATTTTTTTAAAAATGACGAATTCTTAGACAAATTTAAAAGGTGCATAGGTGGGGTTTCTATGCACCACAATTATTTAGGTGGACTTGCAGAACATACCTTAAACGTGATGAAATTAACTTCTGAACTTTGTGAAAAATATGAATGCAGGAGAACTGAACTTGCAGTACTTGCAGCAAAACTTCATGATATTGGAAAAGTATATGAGTATGATTATGATGGACCATTTAAATACACACTTAGAGGACAGATGGAGGGACATATTGTAATTGGAGTAGAACTTGTGGATAGAGCTATTAGAGAAAATCCTAATATTTATACTGAGGATTTTGTAGAGCGAATAAAAGGTTGTATTGTTCAGCATCATGGAAAACTTGAATTCGGTTCTCCAAGAGAAATGAATATGGAAGAGTCATTTATAGTTAACTATGCTGATTCAGTAGATGCTACTATGAATAAAATCTCTCAAATAAAAGAAAAAACGGAGCCTGGCACTTGGTCTGAATTTGATAGAAGAATTGAAAGAAAATTATATCTATGAGCAAAGTAATAATGCTTAAGGAACATTAAAAAAATTCTATAAATCTTATCATAACAGGGGTTTGGGTCAAAGAACAATTATCCTTCTGTATAAAATATAGGCTATCTTAATATTTACGACTAATAATTTCAATTTCTTAACGTTATAATGATTATTTAAACCTCTTAATAATATAGAGAACGTCTGCTTGAAGTAAAGAAGGATAATGGTCAGAGCCCAAGCCTCGCGTATGATAAAATTGAAGTATCTAAGCATTTTATAATTTTTCCATCAAGATTTATTAGAATTTTTTTAAACCGTTCCTTAAACATTATTACTTTGCGTCTACAGTAGTACAAGGAAAAAATTCCTCCGTACCTACGGAATTTTAATATTCTGCATAACATACAGGCTATTTTAATATTTACGATTAATAAGTTTGATTTATTATTAAGGTTTATCTAAGCTTCTTATAACTTATAGACTGCTTGTTTAAAGTAAAGAAGGATAACGATCATACATGGGGTTTGGGTCGAAGACCCATTATCCTTCTTAATTATCAATAGGCATTTTCTATATTACTACTAATAACTTCATATAGGCACTTTATAAATCGCCCAAACCTCGTGTAATTTGAGGAGTGCTTATATTGAGTTAAGAAGGATAATGGGCTCCGCCCAAACCTCGTGTACGATAATATTGATATGTACTTGCGTAGATTGTATAATTAAAAGGTCTGTGCCTTTATTTATGGTAATGATACATGAGTTCCATTTCAAGGGGAACTTATTTGTTATTTTACAATGACGGTATAAATGATATCGTATACATATAGAAAGCACAGAGGCAAAAAGAGAGGAGGTTAAATATGAATAGTCTAAATCCACGGCAAATTGAATTTATAAATTTGCTGCTCAAAGAAAAAGACTATAAACCAATTAAATATTATGGAGAATTCTTAAATGTATCTAGCAAAACTTTAAAGAAGGATCTGGAAGTAATTAATGAATATTTAAGTGGGTTTAAAGTTGAATTAGAGAAAAAGCATGGTGCTGGGATAAAAATAAAGGATGCCCGTAATGCAAAATTAATTTTGAATGATACTCTACAAATCCAGGGAGGAAAAAGTGAGAAGATTTCAATTAATGACAGGCGAATGGAAATTATTAAACACATGCTTATTGATACACATAATATTACCTCAATTCAAAAGCTTTCTGATAAATATTATGTTAGTAAGACTAGTATAGTTAATGATTTTAAATATATAGAGGAATGGTTGTCTTCATTTAAGTTAAAACTGGAGAAAACCGTAGAGGGAACCAAAGTAAAGGGCTCAGAAATCAATATTCGAAGGGCAATTGCATCCTTGTTATTTGAGTATTCAAAGGGTGAAAAAAATGAAAAGACCATTGATGAATTAGCAACAAGACTTGATGGAGTAACCTTGAATGCGTTGTCAGAGCTCTTTGAAAAAGACAAAATAATATATGTAAATAAACTTTTATTGGGTTTACAAAAAAAGTATAATTGCAGGATTGATGACCCATATTATGTTAATCTACTTACGCATATTTTAATCTCAATGACAAGAGGCTCAAAAGGACAATTAATATGTGAAGAAGAACAGCATGAGAATTTAGAATCAGAAAGAGATTATAAGGAAGCTGTTTTATGCATTAATAGAATTAATAAAGATTTTAAAATGAATTTAAATGAGGCAGAGATTTATTACTTATATCAATACTTTGTATCCTTTGGACTCATTAAGGAAAAAAATGAAAGCAAGGATAAAGTATTAAGTAAATTAGATCGCACAGCAATTATATTTAGAGATAATATGACTCAATGTATAGAGGAAATCTTACAGGTAGATATAACAAATGATAAAAATGTAATGGAAAAATTACTACTCCATATAAGACCAATGTTAAATCGTATGGAATATGATATTGAAATATCTAATCCGCTTATTAACGAAATAAAGGAACAATATCCTGTTCTTTTAAATATATGCAATGCTGCTGCACTTATGGTGGCTCATAAGTTGAAGCAAAAAGTTATTCCTATAGATGAAATTGGATATTTAGCTGTGTATTATCAGCTAGGGTTAGAAAGTTGTTCTATAAGGAAACGAGTTTTAGTAGTTTGCCATAGTGGTTATGGAACATCACAATTATTAAGCACAAAGCTCAATAGGCATTTTCCTAACTTTGAGATTATTGATAGCATTTCAGCAAATAGAATTAAGAGTAGGAATCTTGATGACATTGATTTTGTGATTTCAACAGTTCCACTAGATCTTAAAACTAAGCCATATTTATTGGTATCAACGTTTTTAAATGAAAATGATGTTAAAAATATATCTGATTTTTTAGCTCATAATAAAGACACACAAAGCAAGATAACGGTTACAACTAAAAACATAGGAAATTACCTGTGTAAAGATTTAATATATTTTAACAAAAATAAGGATGAAGTGGGGAGGGAAATTAATAGTACTTTAAGTACAAATATTGTTTTTAATGAAATAGAAATCAATTGCAGCTTAAAAATATATATGGGTTTTTGCAAGCAAAAGAGTATACTTGGGCTTTCAATAAACAATATAGAAGATGATAAAAAACAAATAGAGTTTTATATTGCAATGGAAGATATAAATGCGATGACTGGCATATTAAGAGAAATGGTTAATTTCAATATAAATGCTGAATATGCTGGATATTTGAGAAAATGCAAAAAGAAAGAAGATGTAAAAAATTACTTTAAATTAAACAGTAGAGGTGGGGAGAAAATGAGTGTAAATTTATCGGAGGTAATACAAGAGAAAACAATAAAATTAGATATGAATGCGACAACAAAGGATGAGGCATTAAAGGAACTTACAGATTTATTATTTGATAGTGGAGTTCTTTCTGATAAAGAGGCATTCTTAAAGGATGTATATTACAGAGAAACTTTGGGATCAACAGGTATAGGAAATGGAATTGCAATCCCTCATGGGAAATCAAATTTTGTTAGTAAAACATCTATAGCTATTGGTAAAACAAAGGTTGGCATTAAATGGGAGAGCTTAGATGATAAGCCAATAAACTTTATTATATTATTTGCTGTAACAGAATCTGACAAAACAAGTGTCCATGTTAGATTGCTTTCCAAGGTAGCAGCAAAGCTTGGAGATGATGAAGCTTGTAAGGATTTACTTAAAGCAACAAAGCCAGAAGAGGTATATGAAATATTTACAAGGGAAGAATAGTATCAGTTAAAAAGCTTAATAATTATATTTATATATAAATATTAAAAAAAATAGGGAAGGGGAAATTTGTATGAAAATCGTTGGAATAGCAGCTTGTACATCTGGAATTGCACATACCTATATAGCAAGAGAAAAACTAATACGCGCAGGGCAAGCATTAAATCATGAAATTCACATTGAGACTCAGGGCACAATTGGAACAGAAAATGAGCTTACTCCTGAACAAATTAAAGAAGCTGATGTTGTAATCGTTGCAGCTGACATCAAGGTAAGTGGCAGAGAAAGATTTGCGGGAAAGAAGGTGGTTGACTTACCAACAGAAATAGTTATTAAGGCACCAAAAGCAATTATCAATAAAATCCAGAACGAACTAGGACTATAAAATGTATTTATAAGCAGTGAGCAATTAGACAGTTATATTAAAATTTGAACTAATAATTATGGGAAGATATTAAAAATTAATGCAATAAGGGGGAAATTATAATGTGGAAAAAATTACAATTAAAAAAACATGCACTTACTGGTATATCTTATATGCTTCCATTGGTTGTAGCAGCTGGTCTATTAATTGCTGTTGGTAACTTAGCAGGAGGAAATCCTGCCGTAATCACTAATTATAAAAAAGGTTATACTCTCTGGCAGGCAGCAGTTTCACTAGGAGTATTCGGTATGCAATTATTACCTGCTGTTATCAGTGCGGCTATTGCGTATTCCATAGCTGACCGTCCTGGTATTGCACCCGGTTTGTTAATGGGTATGATTGCAAATGCCATGGGAGCTGGATTCCTTGGCGGTATGCTTGGTGGTTACCTTGCAGGTTACTTTGTAAACTTCTTAAAGAAAAACTTAAGAGTACCTAAATGGGCAGAAGGTTTAATGCCAATGATGATTATTCCATTTATCTCATCTGCAGTAGTCGGAGCATTTATGCTATTTGTTATAGGACCTCCTATAGCATCAGCTTCAGCATCTCTTACTGAAATGCTTAATGGTATGAAGGGCGGTTCAAAAGCAATATTCGGACTTATCATGGGTGCTATGGCTGCATTTGACTTCGGCGGTCCTGTTAACAAGGTTGCTTCATTGTTTGCTGATGGATTACTATTACAGGGCGTTTACGGACCAGAAGCTATTAAGATCTGTGCTTCCATGGTTCCACCATTTGGAGTTACATTATCATGGTTAATTAAAAAATCTAGATACACTAAAGGCGAATCTGACAATATAAAAATTGCTTTCCCAATGGGAATATGTATGATAACTGAAGGTGTTATTCCAATCGCAGCTGTTGATCCTATTCGTGTAATTGTATCTTGCTCTACTGGAGCAGCTATTGGTGGTATGTTAATTATGCTATTAGGTGTTGAATCAAGAGTTCCTTCCGGCGGAATGTTTATTGTACCGGCTATGAAAAATCCTGTTGGTTTCTTAATTGCTTTAGGAACTGGTTCTCTTATAACAGCAATCTTGCTTGTATTACTTAAGAAAGATGCGGTAGAGCCAACTGAACCAACTGAAGAAATAGAAGAAGAAGTAGATTTATCAGATATAAAAATAAAATAAAGAAGGAAGTAATGGTATGTATGTTTCAATGACTGAAATGTTAAAGAAAGCCAATGAAGAAAATTATGCGGTTATGGCTATCAATTGTTTCAATTTAGAAACTGCAAGAGGTGTAATTAAAGCAGCAGAGTTAGAAAATGCACCTATCATAATAAATATAGTGCAGGAACATTTGATTAATCACTGCGACAGTGAGCTAATAACTCCAATTGTAAAAAAATTAGCTAGTAGAACTTCAACAAAAGTAGCTTTGAATTTTGATCATGGCCAGGAGGTTTTATTTCTAAAAAAGGCAATAGACGATGGATTTTCTTCTGTAATGGTAGATGCTTCTCGCTTTGGACTTCAAGGAAATATTGACATGACAAGAGAAATTGTAAATTATGCTCATCCTAAGGGTGTAAGCGTTGAAGGTGAAATTGGATGTCTTGGCGCTACTGAGGGAAAAGCATTTACAGAGGATGATATGTATACGGTTCCAGAAGAAGCACTAAAATTTGCAAAAGAAACTGGAATTGATGCTTTAGCAATATCAATTGGTACATCACATGGAAATTATCCAGCTGGAATGGTTCCTAAATTTGATTTTGAAAGACTTAAAAAAATTAAGGAATTAACTAAAATGCCGCTTGTACTCCATGGAGGTTCTGGTTCTGGAAAAGATAATATTCTAAAATCAGTAGAATGTGGAATTAATAAAATCAATGTTGGTTGTGATTTTATGAATGCAAATGTACAAGCCATTAAAGATAGATTAAAAGAAGATCCTAATATTAATTATTATGTATTAATGCATCAAGTTGAACAGGATAGTATGAATCTTGTCAGGGAGTATATTAAGCTGGCTGGATCAACTAATAAAAACTAAAAGAAAAAGGGAGAATGATAGTATGTTAATGAATATGAAGGACTTATTAACTGTAGCAAAGGAACATAAATTTGCAGTACCAGCTTTCAACACAAGCAGTAACATGATTTTAAGAGGAGTTATGGAAGCTTGCAAAGAAAAGAAGGCTCCAGTTATCATAGCAATACACCCAGATGAATTATCATTCGTAGAAGATAGTTTTATAGCAAGTGTAAAGGAAGAAGCTGCAAAAACTGATGTGCCTGTAGTTATTCATCTAGATCACGGCGGGACTTTTGAACAAGTACTAAGAGCAATAAGATGTGGATTTACTTCAGTAATGATTGATGCATCACGTTTATCCTTTGAAGAAAATATTGCAATAACACAAAAAGTAGTTTCAGTAGCACATCCACTTAATATATCAGTTGAAGCAGAACTTGGTACTATAGGAACAACAGGTAATGGAGCAGAAGAAGGCGCTGATAAAATAATATATACAGACCCAGCTAAAGCTAAAGAGTTTGTTGAAAGAACAGGAGCAGATACCCTTGCAATTGCTATCGGAACATGTCATGGAATCTATCCAAAAAATATGAAACCAAAATTGAGATTAGATTTACTAGAAACTATAAGAGATACTGTAGACATTCCACTAGTATTACATGGCGGATCAGCTAACTCAGATGACGAAATTGAAAAATCAGCAAAACTTGGAATATCCAAAATAAATATTTCTAGCGATATAAAAGATGCTTTCTATAGAAAATGTCGTGAAATATTAACTAAAGATCAAGATGCTCGTGAGCCAAATGCTATTTACCCACCATGCATAGAAGCAATGAAAGAAGTTGTTTATCATAAAATAGACTTATTTGATGATGCTGACAAGGTTAAATATTACTACAATAAATAAAACTAATTAAAAGTATAAAGTTGTCCGTGGTTTAAACAGTAGACCACGGGCAACTTTTTTATTATGTTTTATTTATTTTTCCTTAAGTAAAGAACTGGTTGAAAATCTATCATCTATATTTTGGGATACAGTTGTTTTGTACTCCAAATTGTAATCATAATCAAGTTTAAATATGCATGAATATAAAATATCCAAAATCAAATGAATAGAAGTATTACTTGAATATGTGCCAATTTTGGAATAAAGTTTTTCACGTGAAGTTATAGAAAAAGTACAATCAGCAAAGTTTCTCAAATCATTTTCACCAACGCTTGTGAGCACAATCATTGGTGTCTTTCTCTGCTTTAGTATTTTTGCAATTCCGAGGACTTCTTTTGATTCGCCTGAATATGAAATCAGTATAGCGCAATCATTAGGTGAAGAGTTTGAAGCAACAACTGTTTGCTCACCAGACAAACCTTCAATTTCAACACGGCGGTTAATACGCAGCATTTTGTACTTAAAATCATAAGCCATAAGCAGTGAATTGCTGATGCCATATACATTAATTATTTGTGCTTTGTGTAATAAGGTAACAGCTTTTTTCATGTCATCATTTTTTAAAAGTGACAGTGTATCCTCAATGCTGTCTGAGGCAAGGTGACCGATTTTTGAAGCTATATTCATAAAAGTATCGTGAGCTTCAAAGGGAATATTAGAATTAATTTTAGAAAAATGTTCATTTAAATATTTAAGCTCTTCAAGGTACTTTTCCTTTAATTCATTCCAACCGCTGAAGCCAAGCTTTTTAGACAAACGAATTACTGTAGACGGAGAAGTATAAGTTGCATTTGCTAAGTCCTTTGTAGATAATTTTTCTATGTTTTCTTTTTCACGAAGAATATAGTTTGCAAGAATTTCTTCTGATTTAGAAAGGGAATCTGTGGATTCCAGTTTATTCATAATAAGCATAGTATACTCCTTCTTTTTCACAAGTGTTAAAATAGCGTTTCGATATTATATATTAAATTCCACAAAAAAATGAAATGTCATTTTAATATATGGAGAAAATGTTTAAAATAATAAATTTATTATATATGATTATACCATAGAAGTAATTGTTTACATAATTAAAGATAATAAGAATAAAATGATTTTGCATATTGTTATTTAAAATTAAGCAAACGAGAGGAGATTATGAAATGAGTTTTAGAAAAGATTTTTTATGGGGCGGTGCTACAGCTGCTAATCAATTTGAAGGTGCATACTTAGAGGATGGTAAAGGATTAAGTACTGCTGATATTATGACTAACGGCAGTCATACATCTTCTAGAAGAATTACTTATACTATGCCTGATGGGACTAAAAAATCTCAAAGTACATTTCCATTTAAATCAATACCTGATGGTGCTGTACTGGAATGTCATGAGGGAGAATATTATCCAAGCCATCAAGCTATAGATTTTTACCATCACTATAAAGAGGATATAGCATTATTTGCTGAAATGGGATTCAACTGTTTTAGATTATCTATAAACTGGGCAAGAATTTTTCCAAATGGTGATGATGAAGTACCTAATGAAAAAGGATTACAATTTTATGATAATGTATTTGATGAACTTTTAAAATATAATATTGAGCCAGTAGTTACTATTTCTCATTATGAAACTCCACTTGGATTAACAAATAAATATGGTGGATGGCTTGATCGTAAGGTAATTGATTTCTATGTAAGATACTGTGAAACTATATTTAATAGATATAAAAACAAGGTAAAATACTGGATGACTTTTAATGAAATTAATATAATTGATTTTATGCCTACTTTCGGTGCGGGACTTATTAAGGATGATGCTAAGTCAAAAGCACAGGCAGTTTATCATCAATTTTTAGCAAGTGCAAAGGTTGTTAAATTGGGACACAAAATTAATCCTGATTTTCAAATTGGTATGATGACTGCTTATGGATCAACATATGCTCTTACATGTAATCCAGAAGATGAATTAAAATTAATGAAAGCTGATCAGGAGAGACATTTCTTCTCTGATGTTCAGTGCAGAGGATTTTATCCTCAATATAAATTAAAAGAATATGAGAGACTAGGAATAAAACTTGAAAAACAAGATGGTGATGATGAATTACTTAGAACAGGTACAGTAGATTATATTGGTTTTTCATATTATTCAAGTTCAGTTGTTACTACAGATAAATCTAAAACTGTAACAGATGGAAACATGTCTACTTCAGTTTTAAATCCTTACTTAAAGGCAACAGATTGGGGATGGCAAATTGACCCTGTTGGTTTAAGACTTGCACTAAATAGACTTCAAGAAAGATATAATTTACCTTTATTTGTTGTTGAAAATGGTATGGGAGCTCTTGATAAGGTAGAAGAAGATGGATCTATTCACGATGATTATCGTATTGATTATTTAGCTAAACATATTGAAGCAATGAAAAAAGCTGTTGAAGAAGATGGTGTAGATTTAATGGGATACACTCCATGGGGATGTATCGATCTTGTTTCAGCTGGTACTGGAGAAATGAGAAAACGTTATGGATTTATTTATGTAGATAAAAATGATGACGGTAATGGACCACTTACAAGAAGCAGAAAAGATTCTTTCTACTGGTATAAAAAAGTAATAGAGACAAACGGAGAAAATTTAGAATATTAATGTTTTAAGGGAGGCGATGAGCCTCTCTTTTTTATTTTGAAAAACACTTAATTTGGAGTTAGTATGAACAAGTAATTTAGAAAAATTAAAAAAATGACTTGGATAATAAGGTATAATAAAAACATAAAGGCACTAATAATAAAGGAGAAATGTGTAAAATTAGAATCTATAAATTGTAATTTGTTTTGTAAGGATAAACTTAGTATCTGTAATTTTTGATTTTTAGAGTAGTTTATCTTTAAATAACGTGGAGGCAAACATGAAAAAAAGTGGCAATCAAAGAGAGTTTAAAAAGATAAAAGGGCAATTTTATCAAATAGAAGAAATAATATATCATTCAAAGCCAGCTGCACTTATAGAACATGAGTCAACTGTAAGAAAAAAATTAAGACAGCTTAAAGAATTTGAAAATGACGGCTTTAGGGATTTTAACGATACATATAAAAACTATTTAGAATTATTGCAAGAGATAGCAAGAAGGATGCTGGAGAATTATAATAGGAAAAATGGAACTAATTTTGCTTTGGATGAAGTCGTACAGGGGAATTATAATATTCTTTTAAATTCCGGATTTATGACCTTACTTACAAAGCAGCATATACCTAAACTAATCGCTAAAGAGTTTGAAGAGAATTTTCCAGACAATCCTAAAGATGAATATCCTGAAACTCGAACAATGAAGAGAAAAATTTATATTCATTTGGGAGATACAAATACAGGTAAAACTTATAATGCTGTAGAACGTCTTAAAACAGCAAGAAAGGGTATATATTTATCACCGCTTAGAATTCTTGCTTTAGAGAATTTTGAAAAACTAAATAGTGAGGGAATAGTTTGTGATTTATTAACTGGTGAAGAAGAAATATTAAAACCAGGAGCAACCCATATTTCCTGCACAATAGAGAAGGTTAATTTAAAAGAGCATTATGATATTGCAGTTATCGATGAAATACAAATGATTAAGGATGAACACAGAGGAATGGCATGGAGCAGAGCTTTGCTAGGTCTTAAGTGCGATGAAATTCATATATGTGGAGCGGCTAATGCTAGATACATATTAGAAACTGTTTTGAAAGATTGCAAAGATGATTACGAAATAAAAGAATATACAAGAGCAATACCTTTAATTGTTGAAGAGAAAAACTTCAGGTATAGGGATATTAAAAAAGGAGATGCTGTTGTAGTATTTTCAAAAAAGCGAGTTTTAGAAATTGCACAAAACTATTCTAATAGGGGCGTAAAGGTTAGTGTAATATATGGAGATTTGCCGCCAGAAGTTAGAAAGTCACAATATCAGCAATTTATAAACAAAATTACAAAGATTTTAATAACTACAGATGCAATAGGCATGGGAGTTAATCTGCCTATTAGAAGAATTATTTTTCTAAATATAAAAAAGTTTGATGGCGAAGAAATAAGAGAACTAACCTCACAAGAAGTAAAACAAATAGCTGGTCGTGCAGGGCGAATTGGCATTTATGATGAAGGTTATGTAGCCTGCACTGATTATAATCAAGATTTTATTATAGATAAACTTGAAGCAAAGGATAAAACAATAGAGAGTGCTGTTATTGGTCCATCAGATGCAATACTTAAGATTAAGGGACTGCCTTTAAGTGAAAAATTAGCTTTATGGAGTACTAGAGAGGAAAAATTAGATTATTATAGCAAGATGGATATTAGTGACTACTTAACGGTTCTAGATAGAATAAAAGGATATAAGCTTAAAGAAGAAATTGAATGGGAACTTTTAAAGGTACCATTTGACATATCAAAGTCACCTTTGATGTACACATTTTTAAATTATGTAGAAGAGCTTTTTATTAATAAGAAGGATAGTTTATCTAGACCAGAATGCTTTACAGGTGATTTAGATGATTTAGAAATTTACTATCAAAAGATAAATATGTATTATTCTTTCTCTAAGATATTTAATTTGGAATTTGATGTAGACTGGGTTTACAGTGAAAGAAGGAATGTTAGTGAGGATATAAATGATATATTAATTGGATTGTAGAAAACTGAAATTAACATTATGCCATTGGATTAATAAAATCTAGTGGCATTTTTTGTAATTCTATTTTTGTGAAAATAGTAATTGACTTGGAGTGGACTCTAAGGAGTATAACAATATTAAGGAAACTGAAGGGGATAATAGTATGAAACTAATAATAAGTAAGAAAAATATTAATAATACAAATAAAAAGTGATAATAATAGGAGAAATAAATGATGCTAGGAAATTTCAGTTATTGTAACCCAACAAAATTACATTTTAAACTAAGTGATTTTAATAATAAGGCTAAGAAAGGTTGTAAAATAATATGGAGTATACAAAATTAGGAAAAACAGATTTAAATGTATCCAGATTATGCTTAGGAACCATGGGATTTGGAGCTGCAAACGTTGGGCAGCATACCTGGACCTTGGATGAAGAAAAATCAAAACAAATAATCAAACGTGCACTGGATTTAGGGATAAATTTTATTGATACTGCCATAGGATACTCAAATGGAACTAGTGAGCAGTACGTAGGGCGGGCAATTAAAGAATGTGCTAAGCGTGAGGATATAATTTTAGCAACAAAGTTTTTTCCAAGAACTCCAGATGAAATTGAAAATAATGTTAGTGCTAGAGAACACATAAATAAGTTACTTGATATGAGTTTGAAAAATCTTAGTACAGATTATATTGATCTATATATTTATCATTTTTGGGACTATAATACGCCTATTGAGGATATTATGGAAGCTTTGAATGGGACGGTAAAATCAGGAAAAGTTAGATATATTGGAATTTCTAATTGTTTTGCATGGCAGATTGCAAAGGCAAATTGTATAGCTAAAATGAATGGCTGGTCACAGTTTCAGTCTATTCAAGGACATTATAACTTATTGTTTCGAGAGGAAGAAAGAGAGATGATTCCTTACTGCAGGGAAGAAAATATTGCAATTACACCATATAGTCCACTTGCCTCAGGGCGTTTGGTGAAGCCTCGTACAGAGACATCAAAGAGATTAGAAGAAGATACTTATGCAAAAGGAAAATATGCTGGTGCAGCAAGGCAAGATGCCATCATTATTGATAGGGTAGCAGAATTGGCTGAAAAGAAGGGGATGACTAGAATTCAGATTGCGCTTGGATGGCTACTAACTAAAGTAACATCCCCTGTTGTTGGAACAACTAAAATTTCTCATGTAGAGGATGCAGTAAAAGCTATTTCAGTTAAATTAACAGCAGAGGAAATAGCATATTTAGAAGAAGCATATGTACCACATAAGTTAGTAGGTTTAATGGGACGAAAATTAGATTAAGTAGTAAGTAGAAGAAAGGAAACGATTATCCATTAGATTATACACAGTGCGCAGAAACTGCAAAAGATGAACTTAATTCCAATGTTGGCTCAATGAAAGTATTTAAATATAAAATTTTAAATTGTAACAATGTAATAGAACTTATGCGTTATATATAGGAGGAAATTTTTTATATGAAGAAGAAAGGAATTTTGATTGTAACACTGGCACTGCTATTGTCAAATGCAATGGCAGGTCTAGATGGAACAATCATTAATACTGCCCTGCTAGCAATTATAAGTGATTTGCACGGAATTGAATATATGGGCTGGATAGTAGCTGTCTTCTTATTGGGTATGGCAGTTGTAACTCCACTTTGGAGCAAATTAGGAGAACGTATAGAAAATAAGAAGGCATATCAAATGGCTACCTTACTATTTGAAAATTTTCTTCAGTGAAGTTAAAAGAGCACTGTCAATGAAAAGGTTAATTATTTAGGCGCTTCAATAATGGTAGTGGGATTAGTAACAGTTTTAACGGGAATTCAAATGATAGTTACAGCTCCAATAAGTCTAATTATTAGCTTAATTGCTATTTGGGGAATATTTTTAATAGTACTATTTAAAGTTAAGAAAAGGCAAAAATTATTGGAAAGCTTGGGGTACAAAATGAAATATGTAAAGTTGGGAAGTACAGGATTAGAGGTATCTAAACTATGTTTAGGATGTATGGGATTTGGAGAGCCTAGTAGAGGAAGAGAGCTATGGTCACTAGATGAAAGGCACAGCCGTGAAATAATTAAACGTGCATTAGACCTACTAGAAATTAATTTTTTAAAATCGATAAAACTTTAGAAAGATTACAAACTGATTATCTAGACCTTTATATTATCCACCGTTGGGATTATAATACTCCTATAGAAGAAACAATGGAGACTTTGAATGATTTAGTGAGAATTGGATTTATAGATTTTAAAAGGAGGACATATTATGCTTACAATTGGTTATATAGGAAATGGTAAAAGCACTAATAGATATCACTTACCGTTTGTATTACAAAGAAAAAATATTAAAGTAAAAACAATCTATGAAAGAAGGCCTCATCCTCAAAGTATATGGAAAAGAATTGATGGAGTAAATTATACTTCAAATTTAGATGAGTTATTAAATGATGAGGAAATACAATTAATTGTAATTTGTACACCACATCAAATACATTATGAAAATGCAAAAATGGTATTAGAACACAATAAAAATTGTCTAGTTGAAAAGCCATTTATGGAAGATTCAGAACAAGCAAAAGAAATTTTCAAGCTGGCAAAAGAAAAAGGATTAATTGTTCAGTGTTATCAAAATAGGCGTTTTGATAGTGATTTCTTAACAGTTCAAAAAGTTATAGAGGAAGGAGAACTTGGTGAATTATTAGAAATAGAAATGAACTTTGATTATTTTAGACCAGAAGTACCTGAATCTGTTACTAAATTTGATCGGGATTCATCATTTTTATATAGTCATGCATGTCATACTTTGGATCAAGTAATTAGCTATTTTGGTAAACCAGATGATATTCATTATGATGTAAGACAATTATTAGGGACAGGTAGGATGAATGATTATTTTGATTTGGATTTATATTATGGAACTTTAAAAGTATCTGTGAAGTCAAGTTACTTTAGAATAAAGGCAAGACCAAGTTTTGTGGTATATGGCAAAAAGGGATGTTTTGTAAAAGAAACAAAGGATCGTCAAGAAGAACATTTAAAGTTATTTCATATGCCAGAAAACAAGGATTTTGGTGTTGATACACTTTCACAGTATGGTGTACTTACATATGTGGATGATAGTGGAGATATACATGAGGAAAAGGTAAAGTCTGTTAATGGTGATTACGGTAGGGTATATGATGATTTATATGAAGCGATTATAAACGGTAAAGACAAGACTGTTACTGACGAGCAAACATTATTACAAATGGAGTTACTGGAAAAAGGAATAAAAAGTTGTAGGTAATAGTATGAACCTCTTTACATTTATTTTAAAATTAATGAGTGTAAATGAGGTTCTTATTTTTAAAATTATAAAATAGAAAGAACTGTAAAGGATACTATTGCAATTAAAAAATATATATGATATATTACAAAAAGTCAGGATGTGATTTAAATAAAAGAGTTGCCTAGTATTCAAGAGTTAGAGAATTTTATAATTTATGTGAAAGTGCGTAATTTTACACTTGCAGCAAATCAAGCTAACATAACACAATCAGCTTTTAGTTTCCAAATGAAGAAACTTGAAGAAATTTTAGGAGTAAAACTAATTATACGGTCAAATAGAGGTAGTACTTTAACGTCTGATGGAGAAAGATTTTATGAATGCATAAGTAGAACGCTGCCAGAACTGGTGGGGGCAATTTATGATTTTCAACAAAAGGGCGGTAAAAAAGCAGTAGAATTGAAAGTTGGCATACTAACATCACTTGGAGATGTATTGATGAATAAGTATGTAACATATTTTCGGGAGAACAATAATATATCAATTACTGTTTATAGTATGGAAAAAGATGAGCTTATAAGAGCATTAAATAATGGAAAAATTGATATTGCTTCTACTTTTCTTTTAGGTGATGAAAATTTGGACAACTTTGAAAAAAAGTTATTTAGAAAAGATAAAGTAGTATACTATGCACCTAATATTAAGGAAATAGGTGACACAATAAGCATACAAACAATGTTGAATTTTTCTTTAGCAAAATATCCACCAGATAATTTCATGAGTAGAATAAGTGATAGATATTTTAATGCTGTTGGTAAAATGCCGAAGATTGCCGCGCAGTTACCATCTCCATATGCAATAATACGATATTGCAAGGTAAATACTACGGGAGGACTTGTTACAGAACCTATCCTTAATGAACTTGAAATTAGCAATAAGAATGCATTCGCTAATATTGAACCTGCATATTATATTGAAGCTTTTCTATTATACAAAAAAGAAAATCCAAAATATAGGGCGATAAAGTTGTTTGTTGATTATGTTATTAAATTAAACAAAACAAAGTAGAAACTAAATTTATTATAGCTGGCATAAAATTAATTTTGTTATAAATTTTTTTTATGTCAGCTATCTTTTTTTTTTGCTATACAACATTATTCTACTGAACTATAATAATTTCGACACAAAAAAGGGAAAGATTTTAGAATATAATTCCTAAAAATAGAGAAAGGATGATAAAAATGGAGTATATTAATATAAAATTACCTTATGACAAAAAACAAATTGTTGCAAAAATAAACAAAGAAAATTTAGTCGGTGTCTTAAATTCAAAAGCAGAAAATTATAAAAGTGATTTATCTGAGGAAGAACTTGTTGAAAAATCTTTAGATAATCCAATTGGATCACCCAAATTAGAGGAATTAGTAAAAGGAAAGAAAAATATAGTTTTAATTAGTTCAGATCATACACGTCCGGTTCCTTCAAAGATTATTACACCTATATTACTTCGTCGTATTCGTAGTGTAGAACCTGATGCAAAAATTACAATACTTGTTGCTACAGGTTTTCATCGCCCATCTACTCATGAAGAATTAGTTAATAAATATGGTGAAGAGATTGTAAATAACGAAAATATTGTAATGCACGTTTCAACTGATGATTCTTCTATGGTGCAAATAGGTATGCTTCCTTCAGGAGGTCCTTGCATTATCAATAAAATTGCAGCCAAAGCAGATTTACTTATTTCAGAAGGATTTATTGAATCTCACTTCTTTGCTGGTTTTTCAGGAGGTCGTAAATCTGTATTACCTGGAATTGCGTCATATAGAACAATTATGGCAAACCACTGCGGTGAATTTATAAATTCAAAGAAAGCACGTACTGGTAATATAAAATGCAATCCAATTCATAAAGACATGCTATATGCTGCTAAAACAGCTGGACTTAAATTCATTTTAAATGTAGTTCTTGACGGCAAAAAGCAAATAATAGGATCTTTTGCAGGAGATCTTGAAAAGGCACATGAAACTGGATGTAATTTTGTAAAAGAACTTGCAAGCGTAAAAAAAGTACCTTGTGATATTGCTGTATCAACTAATGGAGGATATCCTCTTGATCAAAACATATATCAAGCTGTAAAAGGTATGACAGCAGCAGAAGCTGTAAATAAAGAAAATGGAGTCATCATAATGGTTGCAGGATGTGCAGATGGTCATGGTGGTGAAGGTTTTTATAGAAATTTAGCTGATGCAAAAACACCTAAAGAATTTTTAGAAAAGGCTATTCATACAAAAAGACAAGATACTATCCCAGATCAGTGGACTTCTCAAATATTAGCACGTATTCTTTCAAAGCATCATGTAATAATGGTTTCTGATCTTGTTGATCCAAAGCTTATTAAAGATATGCATATGGAACTAGCAAAAACTTTTGAAGAAGCATTAGAACGTGCTTATGAAATAGAAGGAAAAGATGCAAAAGTAACAGTTATTCCTGATGGTCTTGCTGTTATTGTTGAGTAAAAATTTATTCTTATAAGATAAAGCCCAAAACAAACAAATTGGTCTTTTATGTTAAAAGAATTTTATGATAAGAAATAATTATATAAGAAGGAGTTGTTAGCAATGCATTACAGTTTAACTGTAAGATTGATTTGCGAAATGCTGGGTACAGCAATTTTAATATTATTTGGTAATGGTGCAGTTGCAAATGTAGATTTAAAAGGAACAAAAGGTTATAAAAATGGATGGATTATTATAGCCGTTGGTTATGGAGTTGGTGTAATGATTCCAGGACTAATGTTTAGTAGCATCAGTGGAAGTCATACAAATCCAGCTATGACTTTAGGTTTAGCAGTAAATGGATTATTTCCTTGGTCAGAAGTTATGCCATACATAATAGCTCAGCTTATTGGAGCCATACTTGGACAAGTTATTTTATATTTTGTATATCTTCCATTTTATAAGCAAACAGAGGATACAAAAAGTATTCTTGGTACATGTTCTACAATTTCAGCTTCAGGAAGCCACATAAATGGATTTATTACGGAATTTTTCGGTACATTTTTATTAGTTCTTGGTGCATTATTTATATCTAATTCAAGTGGTGTAAAAAGTACTCCAGCAGTAGGATGTGTTGGACTTGGTTTCCTTGTTGCTTCATTAGTTACATCTTTAGGAGGACCAACTGGACCAGGTTTAAATCCTGCTAGAGATTTAGGACCACGTATTGTACATGCATTCATGCCACTTAAAAACAAGGGAGATTCTGATTGGGCATATGCTTGGATACCTGTGGTTGCACCAATAGTTGCAAGTATTGCTGCTGTATTTTTATATAAACAAATTTGCTAATATTTAATATAGACGTATTTGAATTGCAGAAAGCTTTAGGTTTTCTGCAATTTGATTTTTACAATATGGATAATTTTGAAAGTTTAGTCGATATTTTAATTAGGAAAAAGTAAAGTTAAAAACCTACTTGACTTGGAGTTAACTTTAACGTTTATAATAGCAGTATTCAGATAAATATGTAGCATTTAAATTATTAATATAGGAGGCTTATATGTATGCATATACCTGATAATTATTTAAGTCCTTCAACTTGTGCTGTTTTTGCAGTTGTAATGGTGCCTATATGGAGAAAAGCAAGTATAAAAGTAAAGAATGAAATGAGCAAGCAAAAGATGCCACTACTTGGAGTTGCAGCAGCTTTTTCATTTTTAGTTATGATGTTTAATGCTCCAATTCCGGGAGGAACTACTGCACACGCTATAGGAGGAGCACTTATAGCTATATTACTTGGGCCATATGCCGCGGTGCTTGCAATTACAGTAGCACTTGTGATACAGGCTATATTTTTTGGAGATGGTGGTATTCTGGCAATAGGAGTAAACTGCTTTAATATGGCGTTTGTAATTCCCTTTGTGGCGTTTAATCTATTTAATCTTTTTAAAAAGATTTCAAAGGGCAAAAAAGCTGAATATTTTGGAGTGTTTTTATCAGGATATATTTCTATAAATGTAGCGGCCTTTTTTGCAGCAATTGAATTTGGAATTCAACCTTTACTATTTAAAGATGCTTTAGGACGACCATTATACAGCCCATATAGTTTGAATGTTTCTATTCCAGCCATGTTAATACCGCATTTGTTGGTTGCTGGAGTTATAGAAGGAGTAATAGCGGTGGGTGTATATAGCTATGTGAAGAAAGCAGCACCAGATATAATATACAAAGGTAAAGAAATAAAAAATAAGTTTTTATATGCTATATTGGGAATTCTTATTTTAGCTGTACCTTTAGGGCTTTTAGCAGATGGAACTGCATGGGGAGAATGGAATCTAGATGACATGAAGAAGCTTATAGGATATGTTCCCAAGGGAATGAGTAAAGGCTTTAAATTTAATTCTCCATTTAAAGATTATAGCTTTGGATTTTTAAATCAGTATTTTGGGTATGTTTTATCAGCATTAGTTGGTGTAGTACTAATTTTGATTATCTTTAAATTTGTAGAAAGAATAAATTTAAGGAAAAATAAAAAGGAGATTAGATGATTCCAGAATGGCTTAAGGTGAAAGATGATTATGCTCCAAGAGAAGAAAAAAGTTCATATATTGAAAAGAGTATTTTTTCTTTCATTAAAATAACTTCTATAATTAGACAAAATAAAAATCAAGATAAATTAATTTACTCAATAAATTCAACTTTGAAACTTATATGTGTCATAATAATGATACTATGTGTATCTATTTCAAGAAGTTTTATTTATCTAATGGTAATAGATTTATATGTGTTAATTAATCTTTTTCTTATGGAAAAAAAGTTAGTCAAAAGAATTCTATTAAAAAGTATTCCGTTTCCTTTTATAACGTTAATAGCTTTAATACCATCTATGCTTTGCGGAAATGTTAATAATAGTTTATTGCTTTTTCAAAAATTAATTATAACAATATTACTTATGAATTTATTATCTCATAATACTAAATGGAATGAAATCAGCAGAGCATTAAAACTACTATTTATACCAGACATGTTTATATGGATTATGGATATAACGATAAAATATATTCTTCTTCTAGGTGAACATTCTCTTAATTTGTTATATGCATTGAGGCTTAGATCGATTGGTGTAACTAGTAATAAATATAAGTCTCTCACAGGAATTATAGGAAATTTATTTATAAAGTCTTATAAAATGAGTGAAGAGATGTTTCATGCCATGGAATGCAGGGGGTTTGTAGGAGAATACACCACAAAGGTAAATTTCAAATTAAAGAAAATCGATTATATATATTTAGCGATAAATATAGGTTTACTTAGTTTGTTTTTTTATATAGCTTACTAAAAAAATCGAGGAGAATTATTTATGATAGAATTAGAAAATATCTCATTTACGTATAAGAATAAAATAGCTCTTGATGATGTAAATGTTCATATAAAAGAAGGAGAAGCTGTAGCAATCATAGGACCTAATGGAAGTGGAAAATCAACTTTCTTGAAGCTTCTAAATGGTATTATTTTTGGGGGTCATGGCAAATATATATTTGATAATAGTGAAATAAATGAGGGTGCGTTAAAGGATAGCAAAGTCTTAAAATTATTTCATAAAAGATTGGGATTTGTATTTCAAAATTCTGATGCTCAGTTATTTTGCCCTACAGTCTTTGAAGAAGTAGCATTTGGACTTATGCAAATGGAGCTATCAGAGGAAGAAGTAAATAAAAGAACTTCAGATTGTCTTAAGCTTCTTAATGTGGATAAATTAAAAGATGAACATCCATATAATTTAAGCGGGGGAGAAAAGAAGAGAGTTGCAATTGCCAGTGTACTTGCCATGAATCCGGAAGTAATAACTTTAGATGAGCCAATGAATGGAATAGATCCAAAGGGAAAAAGATTTTTAAAAGAATTATTGGTGGATTTAAATAAAAGTGGCAAGACTATAATCTGCGCAACTCATGACTTTGAATACATAAAGGGCGTCTTTCATAGGGCTATTGTGTTTTCAGAAGACCATAAAATAATAAGAGATGGCGAATACGAAAATATAATAAATGATAAAGAATTTTTAAGAAAGTGCAACATTATATAAATGTTGCAAAGTAGTGCAAGGAGAAAATTTCTCCGTTCCTACGGAATTTTAGGCTTTAATCTTTGTAACCAATTAAATTTTTGTACTATATACTTATTACTAATAATTTTCATTGGTTAGCCATTTTTACAGCGCATTTTTGGTAGAGAAGCTGATTTTACTTTGCAATGTTTTTAAATTACAGAAGTATAGTGGAATAAATTTAGGGAGTGAATCAAATGAAAGTATTATATTATGATTGTTTTTGCGGAATAAGTGGAGATATGAATTTAGCAGCATTAATAGATTTAGGGGTTCCTAAGGAATATTTAATTGAAGAACTCTCAAAGCTCAATTTGAATTCTGAATATGAAATAAAAATTGAAAGTTCTATAAAACTTGGGATAACAGGAACTAGAGTGGATGTTACATTAAAAAATAATGTACATGAACATAATCATGAAGAACACCATCACCACAGTCATGAGCATCATCATAGAAACTTAAAGAATATAGAAGAAATAATAAATTCAAGTAATTTGAGTGATAAAGTTAAAGAACTCAGTTTAGATATATTTATGAAGGTTGCAGAGGCAGAAGCTAAAGTTCATGGAAAAGATTTATATGAAGTACATTTTCATGAGGTAGGAGCCATTGACTCAATTGTGGATATAGTTGGAGCCGCTATTTGTTTAGATTGCTTAAAGGTTGATAAAGTTATTGCATCTCCAGTTCAGGTTGGAGGAGGATTTATTA
This sequence comes from Clostridium pasteurianum, assembly GCF_001705235.1. NCBI lineage: Bacteria > Bacillati > Bacillota > Clostridia > Eubacteriales > Clostridiaceae > Clostridium > Clostridium pasteurianum. Next base: position 486,606 of record NZ_MCGV01000001.1, on the reverse strand, counting down.
ACTGTGCACATGGTATTATGCCAGTACCGGCTCCTGCAACAGCAGAAATACTAAAGAATATTCCTATGAATACCGGAATTGTACAATTTGAAACAACTACACCTACAGGTGCTGCAATATTGGCGGCAAATGCTGAGGAATTCACTAAAAATATTGATTTTAAAGTTCAGAAGATAGCTTATGGAATAGGACATAGAGATTTAGAAATTCCAAATGTTTTAAGAGTATATTTAGGTGAAAAAGAAAGTAATAGAAAAAATGAAGAACAATACATACTAGAAACGAATATAGATGATATGAATCCAGAACTTTACGGATATGTGGAAGAAAAGCTTTTTGAAGCTGGAGCTTTAGATGTATTAAAAATACCTGTATATATGAAAAAAGGGAGGCCGGGCATAAAATTAAGTGTACTAATTAATCCGGAAAAAGAGGAAGATATTTTGAATATTATTTTTAAGGAAACAACTTCATTAGGTGTTAGAAAACTTAAAGTGGAAAAAATAATGCTTGATAGGGAGTTTTCAAAAGTAAAAACAGAGTATGGAGATATTACAGTAAAGAAAGCTTATTATAAAGGCAAGCTATTAAAATACAAACCAGAATATGAAGAATGTAAGACTATAGCAGAAGAAAAAAATGTACCCATAGATAAAATATATAAAGCAGTATATAAACAAGATTTAAATTGATTGTGAGGTTGAAGGATATATGATAAATAATGAAAAATATAATGAATTAATAAAATATCTTAAAAGTCTCGGAAAAGTAGTTTTAGCATTTTCAGGTGGAGTGGATAGTACCTTTTTACTTAGAGCAGCAAAGGAAGCACTTCAGGATAATTTAAAAGCGGTTACAATTATGTCTCCATATATTCCAAGATGGGAAATAAGAGAAGCGAAGGAATTAGTTAAAGAGTTAGGAATAGATCACGAAATTATAGAAGCTCCAATTATTGATTCAATTAAATTTAATCCAGAGGATAGATGTTATCATTGTAAAACAGCAGTATTCAGTATGATAATAGATGCTGCTAAAAAGCAGGGATATGACTGTGTAATTGATGGAACTAATTTTGATGATATAAAAGATTACAGACCAGGACTTAAAGCTTTAAAAGAGTTAGATATAAAAAGTCCACTTTTAGAATGCAAATTAACTAAAGCGGAAATAAGAGCATTTTCTAAGGAATTAGGACTGAAAACTTGGGACAAGCCAGCTTATGCCTGCCTTTTGACGAGAATACCTTATGGAAATGAATTAAAGGTAGAGGACTTTGAAAAGATTGAAAAAGCAGAAAGATATATGATGAGCATAGGTTTTAGAGCTATTAGAGTAAGATGTCATGGAGATTTAGCGAGAGTTGAAGTTGCGAGAGAAGACAGAAGCAAGTTATTTGATGAAGAACTTTTGGATACTATTGCTGAGAATATAAAAAAATGCGGTTTTAAGTATGCAGCATTAGATTTTCAGGGATATAGAGTAGGAAGCTTTAATGAAACAATTAAAAATAAGAATTAAGAATTTTAGAGTCGAAATTATAGTTTAAAGTGGGACGGTGAATATATTGGATAAAGAAGAAATTAGAGTCCTATTAGAAGAGGTTAAGAATAACAAAATAAATATAGAAGAAGCTTCTAAAAAATTAGAGGATCTGCCATTTAAAGATTTAGGCTTTGCAAAAATAGATAATCATAGAGAAATTAGAGTTGGTTATCCAGAAGTAATATATTGTGAAGGAAAGACAGTAGAGCAAGTTAGAGACATTGTTAAATTTATGCTTACAAAAAATAATAATATATTAGGAACTAGAGCTACAGAAGAAATGTATAATGCAGTAAAAGAAATAAGCTCTGATGCAGAATATAATAAGCTTGGAAAGACTATTACTATAAAGAAAAAAGAACAAATTATTACGGATAATTATATAGCTATTGTTGCGGCAGGAACTTCTGATTTACCAGTAGTAGAAGAAGCCTATGAAACAGCAAAAATACTAGGAAATAGAGTGGAAAAAGTAATTGACGTAGGGGTTGCAGGAATACATAGACTTTTTGCAAAATTAGATATTATTAGAGGAGCTAAGGTTGTTATAGTAGTTGCAGGAATGGAAGGAGCATTAGCTAGTGTTGTAGGCGGTCTTGTAGATAAGCCTGTTATAGCAGTTCCAACCAGTGTTGGTTATGGAGCAAATTTTGGAGGAATATCAGCCCTATTATCAATGTTAAATAGCTGTGCTAGCGGCGTGAGTGTAGTAAATATAGATAATGGATTTGGTGCAGCTTATAATGCCAGCATGATTAACAAGTTATAGTGGGAGATAAGAGTGTTACTGGATATTAAATGAAATTAATAAATCTAAGTGTGAAATATTTAAAATCCTAAGAACTTTCAATAACTCGCTGAAAGCTCAGACAAATTGAAAGTTCTAAGTCTTTTAAATATTTCACACTAAGATTTATAAAATTTTATTTAAATTATCCGGCAACACTCTTATTTTCCATGTACAGTGGTTTAAGGAAAAAATTCCCCCGTACCTACGGAATTTTGAAATAATATAGAATAAATGTTTTTGGACGTAACATTATATTGAGATTGTTTAAATTGCAAAATTTGAATGGCGCAGGATATTAAATAAAAAACATAAGTGTTGACTCTACAGTTACTATAGACTTTATAATATCTATAGTAAATAAGTATTAAGGAAGGTAGAGTCATGTTTAAAAAGTTCTTAAGATATTCTATACCATCGGCAGTAGCTATGTGCATTTCTTCACTATATACTGTCATAGATGGAATATTTGTAGGGTGCGGAATGGGAAAGTTAGGACTAGCAGCAGTATCAATATCATTTCCAGCCATAATATTTCTTATAGGATTAGCTACGATGTTTGCAGCTGGTGGAGGAGCTCTGGTTTCTAAAAATTTTGGTGCTGGAAAAAAGGATAAAGCAATATATGTTTTTAGGCAAGCAATTAAAGTTGTTATAATATTAAGTGTTATTATTAGTTTAATATTTGTAGCTTTTGCAGAACCTATAGTAACAGCACTGGGAGCAACTGAAACGTTGAAGAAATCATCAGCAGAATTTTTAAGATATTATTCATTATTTTGTATACCTAATTTACTTGGAATAGTACTAAATGGGTTTGTTAGAAATGATGGAAGACCAAGGCTGGCAATGATATCTACAATAATAGGAGCAATTTTAAATGTATTATTAGATTATATTTTTATATTCATTTTACATATGGGACTTAAAGGTCCTGCTATTGCAACAGGATTAGGGCAGGTGGCTACAGTTGCAATAATTTTGCCACATTTTTTAAATAGAAGAGGACAATTGACTTTTGGAAAGGTAAAGCTTAAAACAAGTGAAATAAAGGATATTTTTGCCATAGGTTTTCCGTCTTTTTTTGCAGAAGTGGCATTCTCAATAATAATATTTTTTTATAATATAGTGCTGAGCCGCAGCATTGGGGAAAATGGAATTGCGTCTTACAGCATAATAAATTATATTACTACCAACATATATATGATGCTTGTTGGGGTTAGTTTTGGAGCACAGCCATTAATAAGTTATTATTTTGGAACTAAGTCTTCTAAGAAAATGCTATCCATATATAAATTTTCACTAATAATTTCTGCAGCAATAGGTTTCATTTTTACTTTAGTATGTTTTGTTTTTGGAATGAAGTTTGTGAGTCTCTTTACATCAGATATAAAACTAATTAATATGACATATATTGGTCTTAATATATCAAATTTTGCTTACATTATTATAGGTTTAAATTTGAACACATCAATATATTACCAAGCTATAGAAATGCCTAGATTTTCGAATCTTATTTGTTCTTTTAGATCTTTTATATTTTTGCCAATAATTTTATTTATAGCGTCACGTTTTTATGGTATAAATGGGATATGGGCTAGCATGATATTTTCGGAAATGCTATGCTTTTTAACAATAAATATTATTACCAATATAAAGGCTAATACTAAAAAAGCTGTATCATATATAATGTAAAAGCAAGGGTGATAAAGGATGAATAATTTTTCTATTGGTGAGATTTCAAAACTTCATAACATATCAGTTCAAACTTTGAGATACTATGATAAAATAGGACTACTTAAGCCTAAAATTATAAATAAAAAAAGTAATTATAGATATTATAGTGTAGAACAATTTCTTCAGATTGATATAATTAAATATTGTAAAAGTATAGGACTATCACTGGAGCAAATAAAGAATTTAATAGGTACAAACAGTTCTACACGAGAACTATTTAATATGATAAATATTCAGCAAGAGATTATAGAAAATAAATTAAAAGAGTTAAATGAGATAAAGAATCACTTGAATTCAATTAAAAATACGCTTTCCTCAATTATTGAGCATGAAAACGATAAGGTATTTATTAAATATAATAAGGAGAGAAAATATATAAGTTTTGATTGTGTTTCAAATAACAGCAATGAACTCGAAATTAACTACAGAAAAGTAATACTAGATATAGAAAAATATGCGGAAAATTTAAATTATGATTTAGGTACTAGAGTGTCATATGATAAGCACAAAGATAAAATTACATATAAAAGTATAATGTTTAATATGAATGAAGAGATTTTTAGACATAATAGCAATATAATTACTTTACCAGAGGGAGAATATGTAACAATATATTTTGAAGGCAAATGGTTTGAAAGTAAAGAGTATTATGACAAAATTATAAAATATATAGATGAAAATAATATTAATGTAAAGGGAGATTTTCATGAACTGTATATCTTTCCACAAGTAGATGAAAATGGCGAAGAAAAAACTATTACTCAGCTTGAAATACTATTAATGCGCTAAAAATAAAAGCAAGGTAAACTTTTATCCGCTTATGCGTGAAAAATAATATATTAATCTATTAAATAATATAGGTATCAAATTAAATCAGCTATTTATACCAAAATTCCGTAGATACGGAGGAATTTTTTCCTTGTACTACTGTAAATGCGAATTAACATTGATCTGTAACGATTTAAAAAAATTCTAATAAATCCTGGTAAAAAAATCGTAAAATACTTAGATTTTTGAATTTGTCTGAACGTTAGTAAGTTATTCAAAACTCTTAGTATTTTACGATTTTTAATTAGATTTTTTAATTAGGGAATCAAGGCTATTAGTCGTAAATATTAAAATAGTCTGTATTTTATAAAGAAGGATAATGGGTCTATGACCCAAACCCCAGTTATGATAAGATTCATAGAGTTTTTTTAATGTTACAAATCAATGTTAATTCGCATTCATAATTTTGCCCTTGTACATATGCATTAAATCGATTTTTATATTAAACGTCTTTTCATATTTTTTTAATAATTTCTCTTCTTTGTCTGTTATTATGCATATGGAAGTACCATTTTTGCCGGCTCTTGCTGTCCTTCCTGATCTATGCAGATAGTTATCGGTATCTTCCGGCATATCGTAACTGAAAACATAATCCACATCTTCTACATCAAGTCCTCTAGCAGCTATGTCTGAAGCCACGAGTAAATTTATTTTACCAAGTTTAAAATCTTCTAAAGCTTTTTTACGTGTTTCTTTATCGGCAGTTCCATATATAGCTTCTGCTTTTAATTTATGGTATTTTAATTTTTCTGTAAGTGTTTCTATTTCATCTGGTTTATTTACAAACACTATAGCTCTTTTAGGATTTAATATATGTACAAGTTTTCTTAGAATTAATATTTTATCTCTTTTTTCGCACATAAAGCACATATGTTTTATATTTTCATTCATAGAGTTTTTATGTTCTGTCTTTATAAATTTATGATCTTTCATTAAATCCCTTGCGATATCTAAAGTCCTATCATCTATAGTAGCTGAAAAAAACATTAATTGTCTGTCTCTTAATGTGGTTTTTATTATAGCTTTAACATCATTTATATTGTTTTTATCTAAAAGTTTATCTGCTTCATCTACGACAATGGTCTTAATAGCATGAGATTTTAGCTTTTTCATTCTAATAAGTTGAAGTATTCTACCTGTAGAACCAACTACTATATGAGGTTTTCCTTTTCTTAAAGTTTCTATTTGTCTTTTTATACTTGCACTTCCTATTATAGCTGCAGATCTAACTGGAATATCTGAATTAGTAGATAAAGTTTTTATTACATTATGTACTTGGAGTGCAAGTTCATGTGTAGGAACAAGGATATATGCCTGAACATCTTTACTTTCCAAATTTATATTTTGAAATATAGGAGCAATATAGGCTAAAGTTTTTCCGCTGCCTGTTTCTGATTCTCCTACTATATCTTTACCTGAAAGAGCGCTTGGAATTGTTTTACGTTGTATTTCCATAGCATATTCAATGCCCTCTTTTTTTAGTCCATCTGCTATTTCTTGACTTATGCCTAATTCATTAAATAAAGTATTTGTCATGTATTTTAACTCCTTACTAGTTACTGGTTAATTTTACTTTAACTTTTTTCTTTTAATAGTATCTTCTATTATTAATGATAATATTAAGTATGCTAGATAATAATAATTGTAAAATTAAATGAGTCATTATTTTAAAGGTGACTCATGTATGATTATAACATTAAATACATAGGGAAAACATATAGATATTTTATTATTCTATAAGCATACTGAAAAATTAAGAATGAATAATTAAGAATTGAGGATGATTTTCCGCCGCTTTGTTCTGGAAAATCTACATTCAGTCTTAATTTTAATAAGGTACTTGTACTGTTTTTAAATTGCTAATTATTAATATTAGTGGTAGTTCAATTTTAATGTATGATTTACTTTAAAGTCTATATAGTTATATAATTAAAGTATAAATTATGGAAATGTATATGGAGGAAATATATGAAAAAAAGTGGTAAGCAAAGGGATTTTAAAAAATTAAAGAGCCAAATTAATCACATTGAAGAGATTGTATATCATTCAAAGCCTGGAGCACTCATAGATCAGGAGACAGCTATAAGGAAGAAAATACGACAGCTAAAGGATATGGAAAATGAAGGCTTTAAGGATTATAAAGATACATATGATAGTTATATTGAATTGTTAGAGGAAACATCTAAAAGGATGCTGGACCATTATAATAAGAAAAATGGAACGGATTTTAATTTCTATGAAGTTTTGAGGGGAAATTATAATGTCTTTTTAAATTCAGGATTTTTGACAGTGCTTACTAAATACCATATACCAAAGCTTATTGCAAAGGAATTTGAAGAGAAGTTTCCAGACAGCCCTAAAGATGAATATCTTGAAACTAGGAGAATGCACAGAAAGTTTTACATTCATCTAGGTGACACCAATACAGGAAAAACCTATAATGCTGTGGAACGTCTTAAAAAGGCAAAACATGGTGTATATTTATCGCCACTAAGGATTCTTGCATTAGAAAATTTTGAAAAATTAAATAATGAAGGTATAGCCTGTGATTTATTAACTGGCGAGGAGGAGATATTGAAGCCGGGTTCTACGCATGTTTCTTGTACCATAGAAAAGGTTAATTTAAAAGATCATTACGATATAGCTGTTATTGATGAAATTCAAATGATTAGCGATGAGTTTAGAGGAATGGCATGGAGTAGAGCAGTTCTAGGATTAAAGTGTGATGAAATCCATATATGCGGGGCAGCGAATGCAAAAAGTATACTTGAGAAGATTTTAAAAGAGTGCGGCGATGATTATGAAATAAAGGAGTACAAAAGAAGTATTCCGCTGGAAGTTGAAAGTAAGAGCTTTAACTACAAGGATATTAAAGCTGGAGATGCCGTTGTGGTATTTTCTAAAAAGAGAGTACTCAGCATAGCACAGCAGTATTCAAGTAAAGGTGTTAAAGCCAGCATAATATATGGAGATTTGCCACCTGAAGTTAGAAAAGCGCAGTACCAGCAGTTTATAAATAAAGAAACAAAGGTTTTGGTAACTACTGATGCCATAGGGATGGGAGTTAATTTACCTATTAGAAGGATAATCTTCATGAACATAAAAAAGTTTGATGGTGAGGAAATACGTGAGCTGACATCTCAGGAGGTAAAGCAAATAAGTGGGCGTGCAGGAAGAAAGGGAATTTACGATGTAGGCTATGTGGCAGGTGCAGGAGATACTCAAGATTTTCTTAAATCCAAATTAGAAGAAGAGGATAAAGAAATAGAAAAAGCTGTTATAGGTCCATCTGATGCCATACTTAGAATAAAAGAGCTTCCTCTCAGAGAAAAGCTAGCCTTATGGAGTACCAGGGAAGAAAAACTGGATTATTATACTAAAATGGATATAAGTGATTACATTTTGATTTTAGATAGAATAAAAAGATACAAATTAAAGGAAGAGGTAGAGTGGGATTTGTTAAAGGTTCCTTTCGATGTATCAAGTGAAGAATTGATGGATACATTTTTAGGGTATGTTGATGAATTATTTATTAATAAGCAAGATAGTTTATTTAAGCCCCAGTGTTTTAAGGGGAATTTAGATGATTTAGAAATATACTATCAAAAGATAAATATGTATTATTCATTTTCTAAAATATTTAATTTGGATTTTGATGTGGAATGGGTTTATAGTGAAAGAATGAAAGTAAGTGAAGATATAAATGATATATTGATTAGGATATAGGGGGATTAAAATATGGAGCATGAATCAGTAAAAAAAATGTGGCAGGAGTACTTAAAATCCATAGGAGAAGATGTTGATAACACCAATAAAAGTTATACATCATGGTATTTTTGCGATAATGAAAAAAGTGCTAATGATTTAGCAGAGCTCGTTAAAAGTGGAGTTAAGCGAGGAACCAGCAGTCTTTATTACTGGTATAAAGTGGAGAATGAAGAACTGCCCAAAGAAGGGGAGCACAGCATAATTACGGATTGGAATGGAATAGCTACTTCTATTATAAGAACTAAAAAAGTAACTGTACTGCCTTTTGAGAATGTAAATCAGGAACTTGCAGAAATAGAAGGCGAAGGAGACAAGTCTTTAGAATACTGGAGAAAAGAACATATTCATTTTTTTACAAAGGAATTAGAGGAAAAAGGTATAGAATTTTCAGAAGATATGCTTGTAGTGTTTGAGGAATTTGAAGTGGTGTATAAATAATAGAGAAGCACTAATAAGTTATACTGTTTTAAAAATATCAATTTTAAAGGAATTGCTCTTTATGCATAACTTATTAGTTGAGCTTTTTTATATATTATTGAATTGATATTAAGTCTACCTTTGATAATACTGACTTATTTCTAGTTCCAGGACTATTAAGCATATGCCAAGCAGTATATTGCTCTGCATAGGGATTATCCGCAGATATTGAATCAACTGGAACAATTATATTGTAACCACGAAAAGCAGCACTTGTAGCTGTATCTAAAACTGCACCATTGGCAGAATAACCCGTAACTATAACAGTTTTAATTCCTTTCTCACGCAGTGTTTGGCTTAAATTTGTATTGTAGAATTTATCTACATTTGATTGTACAATGAGCTCATCTGATTGAGGTGCTAAAGGTTCAAAAATTTCTGAAGGGTTTCCACCGGGTGTGAGGCTGTAGATGATTAGCATGTTATTTTTGCGAGCTGTATTTAATAAATTTTGAATGTTATTTACGGTAGTTTTGCAATTAGAACTTTTACATATAGTATTTTCCATATCTAATATTAAAAGTGCAGTGGTTTTAGGGTCAATCTTTACACTTGTTAAGGTAGGTGCAGGGGGAACAGGGACCTCATTCCATTTATCTATGATGGTTAGGTTCTGTTCTTGACGCAGAATGCTTCTGTAATTATTATTCATAGAACTTTTAAAAAATTTGTTGTGCACAGGGCAAAAATATATCATATTAATTCTCCTATATAAGTTATACATTTATATATTATGTATTATGTAGTAAAAAGTAAAATATTCATTTTTTAGGAGGAAGTATTATGTTGGGGCATTTTGGATTTTCATATGTAGGACTCATATATTTGCTGATGCTATTTATTCCTAATATAATTTGGAGTAAGAATCAACCAAAAGATTATGACCTTACAGTAGAAAATAAAGTATTATTGTTGTTTGAACGTGTTGGACAAGTATGCTGCACGTGTAGTATACTACTTTTTAAAGATTATAACATTGGGACAGTTTCAGTATGGAGTTTGTGGTTAATAGCATCATTTTTGCTTATGCTTCTTTATGAGATTTATTGGATTAGATATTTTAACGGTGAGCATACAGAAAAAAATTTTTATCGCAGTATTTGTGGCATTCCCGTACCTGGTGCGACTCTGCCAGTTATAGCTTTTTTATTAGTTGGTATTTATGGTAAAGTTATTTGGCTTATTTTATCTTCTATTATAATTGGTATAGGGCATATAGGAATACAACTTCAGCATTTAAAGGCAAGGCAATAGGTTCTTTTTAGCAGTATAAGTAAAAAAATTTCCGTATAATGTTGGAATTTCAGTTCAAAATACTTTATAAGGTTTGTGAAATTTGATGAAGTATAATTATAAAATGTATTTTAAATTTCAAGGAGTAATTAAAATGTTAACGAGAGAAGAGATTCTAAGAAAAGAAGTAGTTTATAAGCTCAATAGTATGGAAATGATTAATATATCAAGAAACATAGAGTGTTGGATTTGTGAAAATAAAAAGACTTTTATAGATTTGTATTCTAGTAAAAATTCAAAAGGTAAATCACCTGTTGTAGTATTGGTTCATGGGGAAGCTAAAGATGTAAATTTTAAAGAATCAGGTCAGTATACTTCACTGGCGAAGTTGGTAGCTTCAGTAGGGTTAAGGGCGGTAACATTTAACCATAAGGTTTTATCAGATGGATTTACTATAGAAGAAGTTAATAGCGATATAAATAATATTCTTAAGTATCTTATAGAAAATGCTGACAAATTAAGTATAGATAAAGATAGAATTGGCATTTGGTGTTTTTCCGGAGGTGCTCCATTTGGTTTATATGCAGCAATGAATAATTGTTCTGATTATATACGGTGTGCAGCGGTTTATTATGGATTAACTGATTTTAAGCGCATAGGTGAATTAATTTCAACTAGTATTAATCTAAAGGATTCAGAAATAAGGGAATATTCACCTGTAAACCTAATAAAAAGTGAATCATATAAGATTCCACCTTTGTTTATTGCCAGAGCAGGACTAGATAGTTCGGCAATTAATGAACCGCTTGATGAATTTATAATGAAGGCACTTATAAATAATCTTACTGTTGATGTTTATAATCATCCTACAGGTAATCATGCATTTGATTTATTTGATGATAATGACAGAAGCCGTGAGATAATAGCTGAAACACTGGACTTTTTTAAAAAGCATTTGGAGCAAGTTTGAATTAGTGCAGCGTTATTATGATAATTTGATAAAAAATTAAGGAGGAACATTATGAAATTATTAAGACCATCTATAGAGTATAAAAATCAAGTTTTAGAATACAAAAATGAATTTATAAAAAATGGTGATGATTTAGCTGGTACATCATATTTATCAGAGTACGATGATTATGAAGAATGGATGAAATTTGTACTAGACAACGAGAATGAGGATACAAAGCATACTGAAGTAACTGCGGATGTGTTTTTATTAGTCAGGGAAGAAGACAATAAATTAGTTGGTATGATAAATATTAGACATACACTAAATGACTATTTATATAATTATGGAGGGCACATTGGATATAGTGTAAAAAAATCTGAACGTAGAAAAGGTTATGCTAAACAGATGTTAAAAATGGCACTGGAAAGATGCAGAAAGCTCAAAATTATGAAAGTTTTAATTACCTGCGACTCTAATAATATTGCTTCACAAAAGACCATAAAATCCTGCGGAGGAATATTAGAAAATGAGTTGCCTCATGATGAAGGAATAACTCAAAGATATTGGATTAAATTATAAATTTTATTTGTTTCTCAATTTTCTTATAAGTACTGGAAAATTGAGAATTTTTTTATTTAAGATTTTTATTTCCAGCGGGAAACAATTTATAAGATTAAGAGACTGAAAACTATAGTTTTAAAAAATCATTTTTAGCTTTTTAAAGCACTAATTTGAACATTTGCTAAATAAATTGACGCAAATATAACTAAGTATCAGCTTTATGCCGATTATTATGATAATTTAATTGAAAGAAAATGTATATTGTAATATAATTAGCTTAAATACATAATTAACCAATAATGTAAGGAGTGATGTTATGAAAAAGTTTAAAACCATTTTTGTTTTAATATCAACTTTTGTACTAGCTATAATTATGATACCCACAAAATTATTTGCATATTCAGATACGCTGCCAGTAACTCATTTAAGGAATTTAGGAAATTCACGTCAGGTAGTATTAGTTACCACGGAGTCTTTTAATACTTGTATTGCCAAAATTCAGACTTTTGAAAAAACATATGGCATTTGGAAACAGGTATTAAGTCCAACGGCAGCTGTTATAGGTGTAAACGGATTTGCAGTAAACAAAGTTGAAGGTGATGGCAAATCGCCTGTAGGTAAGTTCACTTTGAGGCTGGGTTTTGGAAAATATGATAATCCCGGTTTAAAGGTACATTACAGAAAAGTTACAAGTAATGACTATTGGGTAGATGACCCTAATTCTGAGTACTACAATACCTGGCAAGAGGGACCTAGTAATGGTAGATGGAATTCTGCTGAGAATCTACTGAGAACTGATTCTGCATATGATTACGCAATGGTGATAAATTATAACACGCACCCTATAATAAAGGGAAAAGGCAGTGCTATCTTTTTTCATTTGTGGAGAAATTCTATAAGTGGAACAGCAGGTTGTACAGCTACTGATGAAGAAACTTTACTGTCTGTAATGAGATGGTTAGATCCTGCTAAAAAACCTGTTATTGTACAGGGTCCCGCTTCTAAAATATTAAAACATAGCAAAAATAACAGGTAAATAATAATTTAAGAATCATTTTATTTGTAAGGTAAAGACTTTATTGAGTTCTTATGTGAATTTTTTTGAAATTAGGTCATAGACTATAATTGGGGTAGTTTGAAGGTTTTGTTTGTAATAATATTGAGGTGGGGAGAAATATGGATAATCCATTTATTGAAAAGGGGTTTTTATCTTCAAATGCATCTATAAATAAACTTATAATACAGAAAATGCCAACTGATAAAATCACACAAAAGCTTGAAGGTAAGAGAACAGTAGATATATTTTCCACAGAACTGTTTATAAGGGAGATTAAGAAAAATAGTAATGAATTGAAAATAGATATAAATGATATTCAAGAAAAGGTTCTGCCGCAATACCTAAATAAATGCCTCAAAAGTGATGATATTTCTGTTAAAAAAACTGCTAATAGTATTGTAAAATTATTTGGTGAAAGGTTAGCAGTTATATTATTAACTTTAAAAAAGGGTGAAAGAGTAAACAGAATTAGCAGAAAAGATTGGAATGATACCCATTGGGAATACTGGAACAGCTTAAAAAATGTTATTCTAGTTGGAGGACTTTCAAGCTCAGAATTAGGAAAAAGATTAAAATATTATGTAGAGGAAGTTTTTAAAAAGTTAAATGAAAACTGCTATAATATTATACTAAGTGAAGATTCTGCAAATGCTGGAATAAGAGGATGCTTAACGTATATTAAGAATCCTGAAAAAAGAAAGTCATACCTCATTTTTGACTGCGGACAAACTTTTATTAAGAGAGGCCTAATTTGGATAGATGAAAAGGGAATTAAAAATGTCATAAAATTAGATAAGGTTTTATCCAAGCATACAGGGTGGAATTTTCAATATATTAAAAAAGAAAAAAGTGAAGCAGAGGCTCTAAATAGTTATATTTTAAGTGTGATTATAGCTACTATAAGAGGAGTAAAAGGTGGAGCTTCTAATATGGGAAATGATATAGTAATAAGTATAGCTAACTATGTTAAAAATGGATTATTTGCTAATAGGGGAGGATACGGTAAGTTAAGATTAATATCAGATAACTATGAAGAATATTTATCTTATGTATTATATCAAAGCCTCGGAAAAATGTTTAAGGTAACTTTAGTGCATGATGGTACTGCCATGGCTGCTGCTTTTTCAAATTATTCAAATGCGGTTTGCTTATCATTAGGGACTGCCTTTGGGGTAGGATTTCCTGTTAGTGAGAAATGAATATTTAAAAGTCCAGGCAGCATATAAAATGTTAGCTGGACTTTTAAATAAGAAGGTAATGCTATAAAAAGCTTCTGGAAAACGTTGTCACTAAGTAGCTAATACATAAAAAGCCATTTATGTGGTGAAAATCACCAAGGCCAAACTGGATAGTGAGCTAAAGTTTGAAAGTTAGAAAATGCTAAGCTTAAAAATAACACACTAAAAACAAGCAGTGAAAATACTATTTTTTGTTTTTTAGAAAACATGATTATCACTTCCTTCATCATACAAATTTTTCAGTGAAAGCATATATTTCTTTAAGAGATTGAATATCTTCTGTATTTAAATAAAAACCTATTAGTTTATACATAATGGCAGTATCTAGTTTGTTTTCTTTGCCTGTAAGCATAAAGAATTCATTTTTAATATTTGTCATTGCCTTATTATTTTTGGTTAAAGTATATATATCAATTAATTGTATGAAAATATTATTTAACATATGATAATTATTAGTTTTTTTTGCATAATTTAAAGATTTTGAACAATAATCTTCTGCCTTTTTTAAATTATTTAAACTCTTGTATATTTTACTCATTTCAAAATACAACCTGGATAATTCGTTATTATCATTATTAAGTTTACCTATATTATCCATTATAATATTTAAATTTTTTTCTACTAAATCATATTTAGAAAGCTCTATGTAAATTTCTGATGTATTAACTAATATTAAAATTTGTTTTTCATAATTATCTTTATCAATATATTCTGATAATATATCATATATACCTAGACTTTTTCTATATTCCTTAAGTTCTTGAAAGCAAATAGCTTTTGACATTAATACTTCATAATATTTATCCATGTTTACCTTCTTTATTGTTTCTTCTATTGCTGATAGTCGATTCAAGGCTTTTTTGTATTCCTTAAGTTCTATGTAACATAAAGCACTGTTAAATACAAAAATATAATAATATTCATTATTCATGTTAGTGATTTTGTTTATTGCAAATTCGCAGCATTTTATATCAGCTTCATATTTGCCCATGTAAAAATAGACCATGGATAATTTCCTTAAAATAGATATGATGTTTTCATTAGAATTATTCATGTCAATTAATGCTTTAACTTTTTCATAGTATATAGAACTATTATAAAAGTCGTTGATATTGCAAAAATAATCTCCCGCCAATTCGAAAATGGCTATTTTTTTATCTTTAAAATCCCAATTTGCTAGGAATTCTTCTACTTCATTTAATTTATTACAGAATGTATTATCCTTATATATACTTAAATCCTTAAGTTCCTTTATATACGTATCAAGTATTTTACTGGCTTGACCTTTCTCATCTTCCATTAGATAGTTTACACATTCATTAAGGTCAAATTTGTGCTCTTTGCAAATTGCAATTAGGTTTTTAATTATTACAGTTGCTGCATTTTTTGTTAGTTTAGCTTTATTATGTTCAATTTGGCTTATAAGATTTCTAGTTATTTCATCTCCAGCTAAGTCTTCTTGTCTTAAATTGTATTTTTCTCTTAAATTTTTAAGCTTGTCACCTACTGACAGTATCTTATAACTCTTCATACAAATTCTCCTTATTGCTAATGTATTTTGTTAGTTATAATTATAATACTATTTACATATTTTGTAAATAATGTATCTCGAAGTAAATAGATATGATAAGTGCAATACAGGGTGCATTTAAAGATGTAAAGCGTTAATGGAGTTTGACTAAGTTTACAAAATAAATTAATATAGACATATAAGTATAACCATAATATAGTAATATAAACCAAAATTGAAGGAAGAGGTAAATATAATGAACGATAAAGTAGTGATAAGAAAAGGAAATAAGGAAGATGCTTCTAAAATGGTAGAATATTTAAAAGAGATTGGTGGAGAATCTGATTTTTTGACATTTGGTAAAAATGAACTTAATGTAAATGTATCAGATGAAGAAAATTTTATTGATAATTCAAACAAAAATGAAAATTCACTTTTTCTTGTGGCTGAGGTCAACGGTAAAATAGTGGGAAACCTAAACTTTTCAGCAGGAAAAAACTCAAAAGTTAGACATGTTGGTGAATTTGGAGTAAGTGTACTTAAAGCTTATTGGGGAAATAAAATAGGAAATGAATTGATTGAATATTTAATAAAATGGAGCAAGCATACGGGAATAATTAAGAAAATAAATCTCATGGTTAGAGAGGATAATGTTCGCGCAATAAAGTTGTATAAAAAAATAGGCTTTGTAGAGGAGGGAATATTAAAGCGTGAATTTTTATCAGAAGGAAAATTTTATAGCGGTATATCCATGGGGTTTTATGTTAACTAATATAAAAATTAAATAGGGGAGTTGCTATGAGCTATATTTTAATCATTTTAGCTGCTATTGCAGTTGTATTTTTGGGCGTTAAATTAATAAATAAAAGGAAAGATAAACTTAGTATTTTGCTGCATGCTAATATTATTTATAACAAAGTAGGTGACAGGGAAAATATTAAGGGCACAGTAGTTATTGATAATTTTGACATAAGGCATGAAATGCTTTTAAATGTAAGGGTTACAAATAATGGGGAAAAGAATTTTGAGGTAAGTCATATATTTATGGAGGTAGAGCTGGAAAATGGGGTCTGCTATGAAGTAAGAGTTACACCAGAGGAACTTCCAGAAGTTGTAGAGGAATTTAGCAGTATTGAAATAAAAATACAAAAAGAGTGGCTGGATTATGAAAATGTAAATTCTTTTGGAGTAATAGATTCTAGGGGAAAATATTATTATCTTCCTAAAAATCAGCTTGATGAATTGTGGAAAGAGTCCAATGATTTACCTAGTTATAAAGATCGTGATTGTGATCACAATGATCCGAATGAGGTTGTGAAATCGTTTAAAGCAAATGATAAAAGCGAGATTATTAAAAAGAGCAGATAGATGTGTAAAGTAAAAAATTAATATATAAAAGGTGGTTGCATTAAATAAAAATAGTGCCAAGTAAATCGAAAAAATCAATTAAGAATTAAGTTGCTTGGCATTGTTTTAAAACTATCAATTACTAATTATTAATGATTAATGTGACAGTCTTAGATAGTGTATTTGGGGGGAGTAGTAATGAAAAAAAATAAAAAAATATTAGTAATGGTTCTAACAATTTGCATTGCAATTTTTATGAGCGGTTGTTACTCTGCATGTTTAAAAAACAGTATTATATTTAGTCCAAAGAGTAATAACCAGGTTTTAACTGTTAAATTGTCTAAAAGTAATAAAGTAAAAGTTGATTATGAATCTTCAGTAAAAAAGGGGACTCTTAGGCTTAAACTTATAGATTCCAATGGTGAAATAATAGAAAAATTTGAAACTAATAAAAGTGGAACTAAGGAAATAAAAATTAAGAAAGCAGGAGAGTATATACTGTCGGCTGAATATAAAAATTTTGTTGGAAGCTTTAAGCTTGGAATTAAATGATAAAAAAGCTATAATTACATAAAAAGGAGAGGAAGTGAATTTTAGTAGGAATAGAGGCAGTAAGATTCTTACTAACATATAAATATGCTTAAGGAAATTGAAGAAAGAAGAAGTGTAAGAAAGTATCTTGATAAGGATGTTGATGAGGAAAAAATAACTCAGATCCTCCAAAGTGCAAGATGTGCGCCATCAGGAAGTAATACACAGCCATGGCACTTTATTGTAGTGAAGTCAAAAGAAAATAGAGAAAAGGTAGCTAAGGCATGTCATAAACAAAAATGGATGCTTTCTGCACCAGTGTTCATAGTTTGTGTAGGTGATGTGCGCTCAAGAATTGATGAAAATGTAGACATATGTGTAGATGAAAATAGCAAAGAAGAAGAGCTAAAACAGGTTATACGTGATACTGCAATTGCAGCTGAACACATAGTACTTGAAGCTAAGAACCTTGGTCTTGATACCTGCTGGGTTGCATGGTTTACTCAAAGTGAGATACGTCCTGTACTGGATATTCCTGAGGATAAATATGTTCTTTCAGTTATAGTCTTGGGTTATGGTGCTGAAAACCCTAATATGCGTCCAAGAAAAAAGATAGAGGATATGATTCACATGGAAAAATGGTGATTGAAATGAATGATCTTAAGTTAAATAAAGGTGATAAGGTTGCACTTATAAGTTGTTCTGATGGTGTAAAAAGAGAGAATTTAAAACTAGTTCATAAAGTGTTACATAGTTTAGAATCAATGAATATTGAGGTTGAGGTTTCAAAATGCTTGTTTAGAAAAAATTCTTTCTTTTCAGGTACAGGAGAAGAGAGAGCAGAAGAACTTACTAGGCTTTTCTGTGATCATAGTATAAAGGCAATTTTTGATATTTCAGGTGGAAATTCTGCAAACCAAATTATAAGTTATCTCGACTTTGGGACTATAAAAAATAATCCTAAGCCTTATTTTGGAATGAGTGATTTGACAGTTATTTTAAACAGTATATATGAGAAAACTGGTATAGAAAGTTATCATTATGCTATATACAATTTAGGAAGAGATAAGGCTGAACTTCAAGAAAAAAGATTCAAAAAATCATTTATGGATGGATGCAGTGATATTTTTGATTTTAAATGTGAGTGGCTTAGAGGAAAAGAAATTAGTGGAACGGTGATAGGTGGTAATATAAGATGCTTTTTAAAGCTTGCTGGTACAGAGTATTTTCCAGAACCAGAAAATAAGATTCTTCTTCTTGAAGCTTTAAGTGGAAATTTAGCTAACATAAGTTCTTTAATAGAACAGCTTTTTATGCTTGGATATTTTGATAAATTATCTGGAATAATATTAGGTACTTTTAGTGAGGTTCAAGAAGAAGGAGATATTAATATTTTGAAGGATATAATACTCCAAAGGACAAAAGAGTTTAATATTCCAATAGTAAAAACGGAAGAAATAGGTCACGGAAGTGATAGCAAATGTATTATAATTGGCAAAAAGATAAAGCTAATTAACATTGATTTGTAACATTAAAAAAATTCTATAAATCTAAGGTGAAAAAATCATAAAATACTAAGAGTTTTAATAACTCGCTAAAATATGCTCAAACAGATTAAAACTCTAAGTATTTTATGATTTTTTCACCAAGATTTATTAGAATTTTTTTAAATCGTTACTTCATCAATGTTAATTAGCTTTTGAAGTAAAACCAGGGAAAAAATTCCTACGCACCTACAGAATTTCAGACATAAATGTAAATGCCAATGTGAAAGTGCATAAAAGTTCCAACATAAAAATGTAGGAATTTATGCACTTTTTATATGCTGTTTTTTCAAGTTATAATTGTATAAAAATTCTAATGAAGAAGGTGCAATTATAATTGAGAAAAGAGGATATAGTGGCAAATATAGTATTGTAGCAGCCTTTGTAAAAAAACATAAGCAAGTTGAGATACAAAAAGCAACTATTAAATTTGAAATAACACCAGGACTGCAAGCTCAGGTGGATTGGAAAAAAATCTTCCTTGCTTTTACCAAAAAAGCGAAGTAATAGTATTTAATGTTTCAAAATACTATTACTTCACAATTTGTTATTCTATTTTAAATTTGTTTGCTAGATTAAGTAAGTCTTCTGCTAGTTTAGCACTATCCTGTGTTCGGCTTGCAACTTCTTCAAGTGCGGAAGTCGTTTCAGTTATAGTTGCAAGTATTTCCTCTGAATTTGAAGCAGAAGTTTCTGATGATGAAGAAATCTTAGCTATTGATGAATTTACTTTAGAAATACTTCCTGTAATTGTATTTGAGGAAGAAGAAATTTTATCCGATATTTTAGTTACAAATCCAGCATCTTTTTCATATTGAGCTCCTAATGATTTTAGCATGGCATAATCTGGCTTAACCTGATTGTTTATGAATTTCATAATATCAGTAGTATGTCCTATTAAATTTTTGTTTGCAGTTACTACTTTTCCTATATTTTCTCTGATATTATTAACTGTATCAGCAGATTGCTCAGCTAAATTTTTAACTTCGCCGGCAACTACAGCAAATCCTTTACCTGCTTCGCCAGCTCTAGCTGCTTCAATGGAGGCATTAAGTGCTAAAAGGTTAATTTGTTCAGAAATACCGTCTATAGCTTCTGCCATTTTAGTTACTTCATTTATAATTTTTGTATCTTCTATAGCTTTTTTGATTTCTAGTTCCTTTTCATTACATAAAGTAACAGCATTTGTTGATGATTCTGAGCTAGCTTTTTTTAGATGTAAAGCTCTTTGCATTATTTCCTCAGAAGTATCTTTACTATTTTTAGCTTCATTGTTTAAATCCTCAGCTAATTTATTAATGCCATCAGTGGATGAATTTACATCTTTAGTAGAGTAACTTAGATTGACACTTGAAGATGCGATTTCTTCCGTGGAGTTTTTAACATTTATCATGGAAGAAGATATTTCCTCAATTGTAGCACTTAAGTGTTCTGTTGAATCTTCCATATCATGCATTCCATTTGTTATTTGTGAAATTAAGTTTTTCATATTTTTTGTTGCAATATTTAAAGAATGTCCTACATTACTTATTTCATCATTGTTTTCTACTAATATTTCATGTGTTAGATTTCCTTCAGCTAAGTCATTTGCAAATAATACAATTTTACTCATTCTTTTTTTTATTTCATGTATAAGCAAAATGCTAATGGCAGTAAGTACTATAGTACCTAATATAATTATAATTGTTTGAAGTATTATTGAATAATTATGTGTTTTATCACTTGAGTGTTTCATTGTCTCTGCTGAATCAATTTCATCCTGTATAAGACTAGTTAAATCACTATCTACAGCTTTTTTAAGTTCTGTATATTTACTGTTATATAAATCAGTAGCATTATTATAATCACTGTCTTTTACATAGGATACTATATTTTCACGCACAGTACGATATTTTTTTAAGTCATCATTTAATGTAGCGTAGTCACTTTTTTGTTTTGAATTTTGTGTTGATATTTTTAAGTATTGAGATAAAATATAATCATTAGTTACAGATAAATTTTGTAAATCATCTTGAGAATTTGATACATCATTTTTGAAATTACTGTTTACTAAGTGTTCCATATCATTTAAACCGTAATTTATGTTGTTTTGAAATGTATACAGTTTTTCAAGGGCAAGTAAGTTTCTATTATATAAGGTATTTGTAGATTTATTTACAATGTTTATATTTATTATTCCGATAATACCTACTAATATTAAAAACGTACTACTTATAATACTAAAAAGAACCAATTTTTGAGAAATCTTTAAGTTTTTAAGCATTTATATTACTTCCTTTTTATGTAGAATTATTGCGGATTATGACCATAAACAATTAATACCTTAATAATGTAGCAAGAATCTTAAAGGTTGTCAAGAAGATGATTTTAATTAATAAGTGATGAATACAATATAGAAACGATAAATATAAACAATAAATCATATGCATTTGATATATTTTTTAGTAAATTGCAGTTGAATTTATATTAGTGTTTTGAAAAGATAATGACTGTACATGCCTTTCATTTGACTGAAAAAAACATTTTAGTTACAATTAAGTATCTAGAATATTAAAGAAATATAAAAGAAATATACATGATTAAAAGTTAAAGGTTTTAAATAAAAAGGAGAAATGATTAATGGTAAATTTAAAGGTTAAAAGAATAGATAGCGAAGCAATTATTCCTGAGTATGCACATGAGGGTGATGCTGGATTAGATTTATTTTCAATAGAGGATAAAGTTATTAAGGCTGGAGAAAGCGCTTTAATACGTACTGGAATTCAGATAGAACTTCCTCCTGATACCGAAGCGCAGGTAAGACCTAGAAGTGGATTGGCGTTAAAACATTCTATAACAGTTTTAAATACTCCAGGTACAATTGATGAGGGATACAGGGGAGAAATAAAAATTATATTAATAAACTTAGGTAAAGATGATTTTAAGGTGGAAAAATCAATGAAAATTGCACAAATGCTTGTTAAGCCTGTACTTAGAGTTAAAGTTTCTGAAGTTAAGGAACTGTCGTCAAGTGATAGAGGAGCTAATGGGTTTGGTTCTACAGGACTTAATAAAAAATAAAGCCAATTTAAGTGATTTTGTGAAAGATACAAATAATATGGAATACCTATAACAGTGATAATTTCAAGGCAAGCTTTTTTGAATTTACTCCTATTTTAATATAATTACAAAATGATTTTTAAAAAAATGCAGATTAAAATTAACAAATATATAAAAAAAGCTATGATTTTGTGATAAAATAGCATTATATATTGATGGCTTTTTGCAAGCAATATATAATAAAAAACATTAAAGGGGAGTATTGAGTATGCTTACTACTTGTGAAAGTATTTTAAAATTGCCTTATCTTGAAAAAATGAAAGTTGTTGCAGGTGAAAAGGGATTAAATAGGATTATAAGATGGGTTCAAGTTATGGAATATCCTGAATATTCAAAATGGCTTAAGGGCGGTGAGCTTATACTCATAAGTGGTATAGGTATAAAAGATAATGTAAATGTTCTAGTGGATTTTGTTAAAGATATAAATTCTAGAAATCTTTCTGGATTAGTTATAAATATAGGACCGTATATTAAACAAACACCCAAAGAAGTCATAGAACTTGGTAACGCTCTCGATTTTCCTATTTTTGAACTTCCTTTTGAGGTTAAATTTATAGATGTGAGTCAGAGTATATGCAAAACTATTTTTGCAAATAAGTTAGACCAAGAGTCAATGGATAATTTTATGAAGGATATAATTTTTAGAGATTTTACTTTTTCAGATGACATACTTAGTCGTGCCATGAACTATGGTTATGATCCTAAAAAGAATTATACATCCTTTGTAATAGGTATAGAAAATATAGATGATGTAGTTGACAATAAAAATAAGGATGAAGAAAGTATTTTATCAATTAAGCAGTATGTTGAGCAGATTGTTATGAATGTTCTCAGTAAGTGGAAGAAAAAAAGTATATATATAATGCAGTATAATTCAATTATTCTTATGATACCTGAAAGCGGAAAGAAGACAACAGATGATATAGCTAAAGACATTATAGATAATATTACGTCAAAGGAAAAAGGATTAAATGTAAATATAGGCATAGGCGGCACATGGAATGAACTTAAGGATTTTAAGACAAGCGTTAATGAGGCACATAGATGTCTTAAAGTGATTAAATTAAATGATGGTGTAAATCAAGTACAGAGGTATGATGATATAGGGATATATAAGTTGTTTTTTGAAATGGATAAGCCTGAAAGAATGAAAAAGTTTTATTTAAGTACTCTTGGAGAATTAATTAATTATGATTTTAAAAATAGTACTGAGCTTTTAAATACTCTTGAAGTGTATATAAAGGAAAGTGGAAATATAAATAGAGCTGCTGAAAAACTTTTTATTCATAGAAATACTTTAAAATATCGTATTAAAAGAATAGAGGAAATTTCAAAATGCAATCTTAGAGATGTAAATGAGTTATTTAATTTTGATACTGCAATTAAAATAAAGAGATTCTTATTGATGGAGAATATCGGATAATTATTATATACGAGGTGTGGGGTATTAACATTGTTTTGCCATTTATCTATTAACGAGCGGAGTAATGTTAATAGTTCATATTTTAGATGTGCCTAATACGAATTTTTGAATTAAACAAAGACTTAATTTACAAGCTATCCTCCTATAATAATATATTGTAGTATTTTTCGCAGAGAAGCGGAGAAAAATTTACCTTGCATTTATTTTAGGCGAAGTAATAGTATTTTGGGAACGATTTAAATAAAAATCAATAAGTCTTGTTCTAAATTATAAAAGGACTTAGAAATTTTAATTTGTTTGAGCTTTTCTTCAGCGAGTTATTAAAATTTCTTAGTCCTTTTATAATTTGGAGCTTAGACTTATGACTTTTATTTAATGTTCACAAAACACTATTACTTCACTTAGTGTATGTATGCTAAAAAAGAACAAATTCAAGGCATTAATTTTGTCCATTTTGGATATATGAAGTTTGTTCAAAATATGATAAATTATATACAACGTAATTAATAAATTATCAATAATAAAACATTATAAATGATAAATCGATAATTAAAACATATGTTTTATGATAATTAATGCAATGTTAAGTGCTATTACGTAGTGCAAATGTATTTTAGATATAAATTTTATATATGATGTGGAGGAATTAAAAATGGAAGAGACAAACGCTAAAATTGTAACAGCATTACCAGGACCTAAATCAAAGGAACTTGTTAAGAAAAGAGAAAAATATGTTGCTAAAGGAGTAGGAACTTCATATCCAGTATTTGCATCAGAAGCTAAAGGTGCTCTAGTTAAAGATGTTGATGGAAATGTATTTGTAGATTTTGCAGGTGGTATAGGAGTTCAAAATATTGGACACAGAGATGATGAAGTTGTAAAAGCTATTAAAGAGCAGTTAGATAAATATATTCATGTATGTTTTCATGTAAATATGTACGAACCATATGTAGATTTAGCAGAAAAACTTACTGAAGTAACTCCAGGAAATTATCCTAAAAAAGCAATGTTTGTAAACAGTGGTGCTGAAGCTGTAGAAAATGCAATAAAAATAGCAAGAGCTTATACGGGAAAATCAGGAATAATTTCTATGCAGGGTTCTTTCCATGGTAGAACAAATATGACTATGTCAATAACAAGTAAATATAAACCTTACAAAAATGGATTTGGACCTTTTGCATGTGAAACTTACAAAACTGATTATGCATATTGTTACAGATGTCCACTAGGCAAGAAATATCCTGGATGTGGAATTGCTTGTGCTGAAAAGCTAAGAACAATGCTTAAAACTGTAGTTTCACCTGATATGATAGCATGTCTTATAGCAGAGCCTGTACAAGGTGAGGGCGGATTTGTAGTTCCACCAAAGGAATACTTCCAGGAATTACAGAAAATATGTAATGAAAATAACATAGTATTCATAGTTGATGAAGTACAAGCAGGATTTGCGAGAACTGGTAAGCTATTTGCCCATGAATATCATAAGGTAGATGCTGATCTTATAACAATGTCCAAATCTATAGGAAATGGAATGCCTATAGCTGCAGTTGTTGGAAAATCAGAAATAATGGATTCAGCTTGCGTAGGTGGAATCGGAGGAACTTATGGTGGTAACCCACTTGGCTGTGTTGCTGCATTAAAAGTTATAGAAAAAATCCAAAAGGATAACCTTAATGAGAAATCAGTTGAACTTGGAAAAGCTATAACTGCAAGGCTTAATGATATGAAAGAAAAATACAATGTAATAGGTGATGTAAGAGGTCTTGGAGCAATGATAGGTCTTGAGTTTGTAAAGGATAGAGATACAAAAGAACCTAACAGTGAATTAGTTTCAAAAATATTAGACTACTGTTTTAAACATGGCGTAATGTTCTTAAATGCAGGTCTTTTTGGAAATGTAATTCGTTTCTTACCTCCAATAGTTATGACTGATGAACAGTTAAAATATGGACTAGATACTTTGGAAGCAGGTATAAAAGCTTCATTATAATTTATTTTGTGAAAAATTCAGCACATTTTTGTATAATATAAAAAATAAGCATGTGGTAAAAAATATGATTTTACTGCATGCTTATTTTAAAATTTCTTATTACCATATTTTACATTTTAATACTATAAATTCAATATTACACCTGTTTATAACTTCTAAAGACTATAATACTGTTTCAATGTAATATATTTTTTAAAAATATCATATTCCTACTTGTTATAAATATACAAATAACTTACATTAGAATTGTCCATTTTGCATATAGTACCTTTATTGATAATATGATAAATTATATATAACATATTTAATAATTTAATAATAAATTGAAAATATATTTAACGATTGTGTAATAAAAATGATATTTTGCAAGGAGGATAATAAATGAGCGATGTTTTGAAAATGTATATTGATGGAGAATGGAAAGTTTCTAAAAATGGTAAAACTAGAGAAATTGTAAATCCAGCAGATGGCAAAGTGATAGCTGTGGTTACAGAGGGTGATAGAGAAGATGTAGTTATGGCGGTAAAAGCTGCTAAAAGAGCTTTTTATGAAGATGGCTGGATGGATACACTTGCAGTTGAGAGAGCAAGACTTCTATTTAAAGTTGCAGACATAATAGAATCAAGGGCTGATGAACTTGCTTATCTTGAAACTATGGATAATGGTAAAAGCTTACGTGAAACTCAATATGATTTAAGCGATACAGTAGCTTGTCTTAGATATTATGCTGGTGCTGCCACAAAGCCACATGGAATGACTTATGATGTACCGGATAATGTTCAAGCTATGGTTGTTAGAGAACCAATAGGCGTTTGCGGAATGATAGTTCCATGGAATTACCCACTTTTAATGTCAATATGGAAAATAGCACCTGCTCTCGCCGCTGGAAATACTATAGTATTCAAACCTGCAGAAATAACTCCTCTCTCAGCTATTAAACTTTTTGAAATATTTGAAGAAGTAGGATTCCCTAAAGGAGTAGTTAATCTTGTTTTAGGTGCAGGGGAAACTGTTGGACATGAAATAGCAGTTAATATGGATGTAGATAAGGTTGCATTTACAGGAGGTACATCTACAGGAAGAAGTATAATGCAGGCTGCAAGTTCCAATATAAAAAATATTTCACTTGAACTTGGGGGAAAATCCCCTAATATAGTTTTTGATGATGCTGATTTTGAAACAGCAGTTGATTATGCATTGTTCGCTATATTTTGCAATCAGGGTCAGGTATGTTCAGCTGGTTCAAGGTTGCTTCTTCAGGAAACTATTTATGATAAATTCATAGAAAGGTTGGTAGAAAGAGCTAATAAAATTAAGATAGGCAAAGGGACAGATGAAGGCGTTGAAATGGGACCTTTAATATCTAAAGAGCATATGGAAAAAGTTTTAAGTTATATTGAAGCAGGTAAAAAAGAGGGAGCTAAACTTGTTTGTGGTGGACATAGAATACTTACAGATGAGCTTAAGGATGGATATTTTGTAGAACCTACAATATTTGCTGATACAACTCCTGATATGAAAATTGTAAAGGAAGAAATATTTGGACCTGTTCTGGCAATTCAAAAATTTAAAGATGAAAAAGAAGCAATATATCTTGCTAATAATACACCATATGGTCTTGCCGGAGGAGTTTTCACAAACGATATTGCAAAAGCACACAGAGTTATAAGAAAGCTTAGAGCAGGAATAACATGGATAAATACTTACAATCCAACTTACAATGAAGCTCCATGGGGAGGATACAAACAAAGTGGTATCGGAAGAGAATTAGGAGAATTTGGATATGAGGAGTACACAGAAGTTAAGCAAATAAATATTAATTTGGATGTAAAGCCGCTAGGATGGTTTAAAGAATAAATAAAAAATAAGGTGATAAAGGTGGAATGATAAATGATAGGTAAAAAGGTTAAAAGAATAGCAAGTATATGTCTAGCAACTTTAATTACTGGAGTAATGCTTACAGGCTGCGGAGGTTCAAGTTCTAGCAGCTCAGATTCTACAAGTGGTGGGACTCTTAATGTTTTTAACTGGACAGAATACCTTCCTAAGTCAGTTATTAATGAATTTGAGAAGAAATACAATGTAAAAGTTAATTATACAACTTATTCTTCAAATGAAGAGATGCTGGCAAAGATTCAAGCAAGTTCTGGACAATATGATGTAGCTGTTGCAAGTGACTACATGGTTGATATAATGAGAAAACAAAAACTACTTGAAGAAATAGATACAAGTAAAATAACTAATTTAAAAAATATAGATCCTGCTTACAAAAATTTATCTTATGATCCAGGAAATAAATATAGTGCTCCGTATTTATGTGGAGATGCAGTTGTCGTTGTGAATACTAAGAAGTTTCCTCAAGATATAACAAGCTATTCTGATCTTTGGGACGGTAAGTTTAAAGGCCAAATGGTAGTTCTTGATGATGAAAGAGCTATCATAGGAATGGCACTTAAAAAACTAGGATACTCACTCAATGAAACAGATCCAGCAAAACTTAACCAAGCAAAAGAGGAACTTAAAAAGTTAAGACCAAATATAAAAATATTTGATAGTGATAGTCCTAAAACATCTCTTATAAACGGAGAAGCTTCAGTTGGCTATGTATGGACAGCAGAGGCAGCTTTAGCAGAGAAAGACAATAAGGATTTGAAGACATTCTTCCCTAAGGAAGGTATGTATACTTTTGAGGATAATCTTATAATACCTAAAAATGCAAAGAACAAAAAATTGGCACAGGAATTTATTAATTTTATATTAGAACCAAAAGTAAGTGCTGAAATATCGAAGGCGTACCCTTACACAAATCCAAATGAAGCAGCTCGTAAGTATATTAGTCCGGCGGATTTGAATAACAAGACACTTTATCCAGATAAAGATATTGTGAATAAGAGTGAACATGTAAAGGATGTTGGCGATGCTACAAAACTTTATGATTCTATATGGACTCAATTTAAACAGTGATAAGGAGGGGTTAGCATATGGAATATATGATTAGGCTTTTGAATGTAGTTAAGTCCTTTGGAGGGCAAACTGCAGTTGACAATATAAGTGCAGATGTAAAAAGAGGTGAATTTTTAACATTACTTGGACCAAGTGGTTGCGGAAAGACCACTACTCTTAGAATGATTGCAGGATTTGAAGAACCAACATCAGGTCAAATAATTTTGGATGGCGATGATGTTTCAAATAAAAATCCTTATGAAAGAGATGTAAATACGGTATTTCAAAATTATGCTCTTTTTCCTCACATGAATATTTTTAATAATATAGCTTTTGGACTTAAAATAAGAAAAGCTCCAAAAGAAAAGGTTAAGGAAAAAGTTATGGAAGCCTTAGATTTAGTGCAGCTTAATGGTTTTGAAAAAAGATATCCCAAGCAGTTAAGTGGTGGACAGAAACAAAGAATAGCCATTGCAAGAGCCATTGTAAATAGTCCAAAAGTTCTTCTTTTGGACGAACCCCTTGGGGCTCTGGATTTGAAGCTAAGAAAGCAAATGCAGTTTGAACTTAAACATCTTCAAAGAAAACTTGGAATAACTTTCATATACGTAACTCATGATCAGGAAGAGGCTCTTACCATGTCTGATAGGATAGCGGTTATGAGTAAAGGTAAGATTGAACAGATAGGTACACCGGATGAAATTTATGAAAGACCTAAAACTAAGTTCGTTGCCGATTTCATAGGGGAGACAAATATATTTGAAGGAAAAATTAAAGAAAATAATGGTGTAGAAGCAGAAGCTTTAGTTGGTGGCAGCGAAATCATAAAAGTCATAGACGAGAAAACTATTTTAAGCCAATTCAAAAAGGATAATACAGTTTATGTTGCAGTAAGGCCTGAAAGAATGAAACTTAGCTATGATAAAAATCAAAGTGACAATATTGTAAAAGGAAAAATAAAAGAAAGAGTGTTTGTTGGTTCTATTAATAGAACAATTGTTGTTCTAAATAGCGGAAAAGAAATTATAGTAAATGAACCAGCAGCAGATACCCTTAAGTTAGAAAATGGTAAAGAAAATGTATTTGTTTACTGGAAATCTAAAGATGGGGTGGTGATAAGTTGATGGATAAGGCGATTGTTCAAAGTGATGTTCATTTAAAGAAAAGTAGAAGCAAAGGTAAAAAGAAATATGGACCTATATTTACTGTATTGCCAGTAACACTTTGGATGTTTATTCTAGTAGCAGTTCCACTTATCATAGTAGTGGCAATGGGATTTTTGACAAGAGGGAGCTATGGACAGATAGAATATAAGTTTACACTTGATAATTATAAAACCTTAGCACAGGGTATATATCTTAAAATAATGTTATATTCTCTTTGGATTTCATTTTTGGCTACAGCAATATGTCTTGTTCTAGCATATCCATTTGCATATTTTATAGCGAAGGCTTCATCAAAGCACAAGATAATATTATTTATGCTAATAATGCTGCCGTTTTGGACTAATTCTTTGGTAAGAACCTATGCATGGATAGTTATACTCAGAACTACAGGTGTTTTGAATTCATATCTAATGAAATTTGGCTTAATTCACAATCCTATACAGATGTTATATACAACCGGCTCTGTACTTGTTGGCTTAGTTTATACTTTGTTTCCATTTATGGTGCTGCCGCTTTACACTTCTATAGATAGTTTGGATAAAAGTTATATAGAGGCTGCAAGTGATCTTGGAGCAACACCTATACAAACATTTACTAATATAATTTTACCTCTTACGATGCCTGGCATATCAGCAGGATGCTTACTTGTTTTTATACCGGCTTTAGGATTATTCTTTATTCCAGATCTTCTTGGTGGAAGCAAGGTAATGATGGTGAGCAATCTTATACAAAATCAATTTTTAACTGCTAGAAACTGGCCCTTTGGTTCCGCAATGTCAATATTTTTAATAGGCATAACAGTACTATTTATTATAGTCTATTTCAAAAAAGCTAACAGGAAATCGGAGGTGCTCTAAATGAAAATAAATAAAGTTGGGAAACATGTATTGTCTACTTATTCTTTTCTTATTTACTTGTTTTTGTATGCACCAATAATAATTCTTGTTGTATATTCTTTCAATAATTCTCAAGTAAATGCAGTGTGGAAAGGCTTCACATTAAAATGGTATTCTGCTCTGGCACAGGATGGAGATATACTTACAGCTTTAAAGAATAGCCTTACAATTGCCTTTATGAGTACAATAATATCAACTTTTATAGGAACACTTGCAGCTGTGGGGATGTACAAGTATAAATTTAAAGGAAAGACTGTGCTTGATGGACTGCTATATGTTCCAATAATAATACCTGAAATAGTAATGGGAATTTCACTTTTAGTATTTTTTTCACAGGCAAAGATGACACTTGGTTTAGTGACCTTAGTACTTGCCCATGTAACTTTTAGTATATCCTATGTAGTTGTAGTTGTAAGAGCTAGGCTAAATGGTTTTGATAGATCACTTGAAGATGCAGCAATGGATCTTTATGCAAATGAGTTTCAGACATTTTCAAAAGTTACTTTACCTATTATAGCACCAGGTATAGCAGCAGGTGCACTTATGGCACTTACGCTTTCACTTGATGATGTAATAATAAGTTTCTTTGTTTCAGGAGCAAGCTATGAAACTTTACCTTTAAAAATTTATTCAATGGTAAGAGTTGGTGTTACACCTGAAATAAATGCGTTATCAACTGTAATGATAGTTATTACTTTAAGTTTTGCTATTGTATCAGAATTTATACAATTAAAATTCAGTAAAAATAAAATTTGATAAGATTAAGGAGTGTGGTTTTATGATTAGCAGTAATGCTGAAGTTTTAGACGAAAGTTTTAAGTGTGAATATGGCACAGGGGTGGATGATGAGGAAGCGTCTCTGATTGAGTATACTCATAGAGTACTTGATTTTATATCAAAAGATAAATTAAATGAAGATGACAGAAAATTCATAATGAAAGAAACTGTGGATAATTTCAGGGACTTTGTAAACCCAGGTTTTCTAGAATACAGAAAATCAGTAACTAAAGGCGGTCAGTATGCTGCAGTTGAATGGAGGGATGCAGGTCTTAATAGTTTTCTTGATGTAAATGGAAAAGAATATATAGACTGCCTTGGAGGTTTTGGAATTTATAATGTTGGACATAGAAATCCTAAGGTATTAAAAGCTGTAAATGATCAATTAAGGCATCAAGCTCTTCACAGTCAGGAACTTTTAGATCCATTAAGATCAATACTTGCAAAATTACTTGCAAAAATCACACCTGGTAAACTTCAATACTCATTTTTTGGAAACAGCGGTACTGAAGCTGTAGAAGGAGCTATAAAGCTTGCCAAAATTCATCAAAATAAAAAGGGAAAACATTATTTCATATCAACTGTTGGAGCATTTCATGGAAAAAGTTTAGGATCACTTTCAGCAACATCAAAAGGAATGTTTAGAAAGCCATTTGCACCTCTTGTTTCAGGTTTTAAACACGTATATTATGGGGATATAGATATGATGTATAAAACAGTAAAAGCATCGAATATGGTTGGCGAAGATATTGCCGCGATTATCCTGGAGCCCATACAAGGTGAAGGAGGGGTTATACTTCCTCCTAAGGACTATTTTGCAAAGGTAAAAGAAATATGTGATGAGTTCGGAATTTTACTTATTGCAGATGAGGTACAGACAGGAATGGGGCGTACAGGAAAGATGTTTTGTGTTGATCATTATGGTGTAGAACCTGATATAATGTGTCTTGCAAAGTCTTTAGGCGGAGGAATAATGCCTATTGGAGCAGTTATTGCAACAGAAGATGTATTTTCAGAATTTTTCCCTAATCCATTTATTCATACAACTACATTTGGTGGAAATCCACTTGCATGTTCAGCAGCTATTGCTACAATTAATGTTTTACTTGAGGATAAAATGCCTGAGAGAGCTGCAAAAATGGGAGCTTATTTTCTAAAAGAACTTAGACATGTAACGGATAAATATAAGAGTCTAGTTAAAGAAGTAAGAGGAATGGGTCTTATGATAGGAATGGAATTTGAAGATGATAAAATTGGATATAAAGTATCAAAAGGCTTATTCGATAAAGGAGTTTTAGTAGCAGGCACATTAATAAATGCTAAAACTATAAGAATAGAACCACCACTTACAATAGAAAAAGAGCAGTGTGATTTTGTATGCAGAGCTCTTGATGAAACGCTACGTGAAGTAACAGCATTTTAGAACATTAAATAAAGCTCATAAGACTAAGCCCCAAATAATGAAAATACTAAGAAATTTTAATAACTCGCTGGGAAGAGTACTCAAACAAATTAAAATTTCTAAGTCTTTTCATTATTTGGGGCAAGTCTTATTGAGCTTTATTTAAACAGTTCTTAAAATGCTGTTACTTCGCGTAGAGAGTAAAGGCAAGGAAGATTTTCTTCCGCTGGCGCTGCCGAAAATCTGAATTAAAAGCTTAGATGAGGCAAAGCTTTTAATAATGAAAATACTAATAAATTTTAATAACTTGCTGAGAAGATTGCTCACACAAATTAAAATTACTAAGTCTTTTTATTATTTGAGGCAAAGTCTTATTGAGCTTTATTTAAACAGTTCTTAAAATGCTGTTACTTCGCGTAGAGAGTAAAGGCAAGGAAGATTTTCTTCCGCTGGCGCTGCCGAAAATCTGAATTAAAAGCTTAGATGAGGCAAAGCTTTTAATAATGAAAATACTAATAAATTTTAATAACTTGCTGAGAAGATTGCTCACACAAATTAAAATTACTAAGTCTTTTTATTATTTGAGGCAAAGTCTTATTGAGCTTTATTTAAACAGTTCTTAAAATGCTGTTACTTCATGTAGAGAGTAAAGGCAAGGAAGATTCTCTTCCGCTGCGCTGCGGAAAATCTGAATTAAAAACTTAGATGGGGTAAACTTTTAATGGAAATTTGTTTTTCTGTAAAGTTCGAAAATTCCGTAGGTACGGAGGAATTTTTTCCTTAAACAAATGTTATGGGTAAAATAATAATATTGCAGGGCGGTTTAAATAAAGGTCAATAAATCTTGTAGGGTAATTATTAAAAAACTTAGATGTTTCAGTTTGTCTGAGCCGAGAGGCGAGTTACTGAAACTTCTTAGTTTTTTGATAATTACCCTCTTAGATTTATGATCTTTATTTAATGCCCTGCAATATTATTATTTTACCCATAGTTTCTTTCCAAACATACATTATTATTGTATAATTGTGCTAATAGAATGCAAATAATAAGTGGCATAAAGGGGATGAATATAGTGCAAAATGGTCAGTTTAGAAAAGTAGGTGCTTACGAAGAAAATAAGTTATGGCAGAATTTTGTAAAAAGAGAAGAAGACCTTTATGGAAGACACAAGGACATACGAAGCGAGTTTGAAAAGGATTATGATAGAATATTACAGTGTACTGCATATAGGCGTTTAAAGCATAAAACTCAGGTGTTTTTTGCAACCAATCATGATCATGTATGTACCAGGATAGAACATGTTAATCATGTGGAAAATGTGAGTTATAATATAGCAAAATATTTAGGACTTAATACAGAACTTACTAGAGCAATAGCTATAGGCCACGACTTAGGTCATGCACCCTTTGGGCATACAGGAGAGGGGATATTAAAAAAAATAGTTGAAGATGAAATAGGAGAATCATACTGGCATGAAAAAAATAGTTTAAAGTTTGTTGATTCAATAGAAACGCTTCAAGATCAAAGAGGAGATGAAAAAAACTTAAATCTAACCTATGCTGTAAGAGATGGCATTATAAATCACTGTGGTGAAGTGGACGAAAATGTGATTAAACCTAGAAAGGAATATATAGACCTTAAAACTATTTCAAGACCTAATGAGTATGCACCATATACATGGGAGGGCTGCGTTGTAAAAATATCCGATAAAATATCATATTTAGGGCGTGATATAGAAGATGCAATTACATTAAAAATATTATCACCGGAGAAAATGAAGGAATTAACAGAAATAGTTGGAGAAGCATCTCTTGTTGAAAATGGCGAAATAAATAATACTTTGCTAATGCATAATTTTGTAATAGATTTGTGTGAAAACAGCATTCCAGAAGATGGTCTTAAATTTTCCAAAAATTATATACAATTAATGAATTCAATTAAAAAATTTAATTACGATAATATATATGGGAGCAAGAGACTTGAATTTTTTAGAAATTATGCAGCGCTTATAATAAAATCAATATATAGTGTTTTAATGGGGTTCTATTTTAAAGGAGATATCTTTTCTTCTATGGATAAAGTGGAAAAATGTTATCCTGAATTAGTACGTTCATTTAAGGATTGGATAAAAAAGTATTCATATGGGGAAATGCCAGTAGAACTAAGAAAATCTCAGAACTGGAAGAATAAGAATATATACAATTTAAGTAGCAAACGGGATTATGTTAGAGCAGTAATTGATTACATAACAGGAATGACAGATCAATATGCTATAAAGATATTTAATGAGCTCATAAAATTTTAAAAAACTATGGTCAAAAGAGAATTTATATTTTGAAATACGGAGGTTATGTATATGATAGTTAGAGAATTAGAGGAAAATGAAAATGAAAAATGGGTTGAATTTGCCGAGAAAAGTTTGTCAAAAACAATTTCTGTAGGTGAAACTAAATCAGATTCATGCTTTAAATTGGTTGTGGAAACCCACGATGAAATCATAGGTGGTTTGAATATTGAAGGTGAAAACAAGAATGCAAAATTATATGTCTTACCTCAATATAAGGAAAAAAGATTAGGAGAAATACTTATTAGTGCGGCTAAATACATAGAGTGTCAGTAACTGAAAATTGTTAATGCATTTTTTTATAAAATTACTTAATAAAAAATATTGTGAACTTATAAGTTTGAGGTATTTTTCTGTGAAAAAAGGTTATTGACACCTTTCTTCATTTCTTTTACGGAAAACTTTTAAATTTAGATTTTTAGTATCATAAGCCACAAGCCTTGTGTATGATTTTATTCACAATATATTAAAAGGATGACTAATACATTAATCTATTTAGGGGTTAAATAATATAGATATCAAAGTAAATCATGTATTTAAATTTCGCAAACTGCGTAGAAGCATCGAAAGTTTGCTCGTTTAAATAGTGATTTACTAATTGAATCTATACAGTTCATACCCAAAATTAAAATTCCGTAGGTGCGGAGGAATTTTTTCCTTGCTTTACCCTCTAATCAAAATAACAGTGCTGAAGGAACGATTTAAAAAAATTCTAATAAATATTGATTAAAAAATCGTAAAATGCTTAGAGTTTTGAATTTGTTTGAACGTTAGTGAGTTATTCAAAACTCTTAGTATTTTACGATTTTTAATCTTAGATTTATAGAACTTTTTTAATGTTCCAAAGCACTGTTATTTCGTATAACCATTTGGATGATTTTTATGCCATTTCCAGGCTGTTTCAATTATTGTTTCAAGAGAATTGAATTTAGGTTTCCAGCCTAATTCCTTAATAGCTTTATCAGAAGAAGCTATTAAAGTTCCAGGATCACCAGCACGTCTTGCACCAATTTCGGCTTTTATGTTTATTCCAGTGACCTTTCTAGCTACTTCAACTACTTGTTTTACTGAAAAACCTTTTCCGTTTCCTAAATTATATATTGCACTTTTTTCACCTTTTTGAAGACGCTGTAAAGCTAAAAGATGTGCAGCAGCTAAATCTGAAACATGTACATAATCTCTTACGCATGTACCATCTTCTGTGTTGTAGTCATCTCCAAAAATCATTATTTTATCCCTTTTTCCTGAAGCGGCTTCAAGAATTATTGGGATTAAGTGAGTCTCAGGATTATGATCTTCACCTATACTTCCATTTATATGAGCTCCACAGGCATTAAAATACCTTAAAGCTGTATATTTTATTCCATAAGCGTTATCACACCATTTTAATATTTTTTCTACTGCGAGTTTTGATTCTCCATATGGATTAGTAGGAAAAGTCTTATCTCCTTCTAAAATAGGAATATTTTCAGGCTCGCCGTATGTTGCTGCTGTTGATGAGAATACTATGTATTTTACATCGTGCTTATTCATAGCACCCAAAAGTTTAACGGTAGAATGTATGTTATTGTCAAAGTATTTTAAAGGATTTGAAACGCTTTCACCAACTAAAGAATTTGCAGCAAAATCTATAACTGCATCTATTTTATTTTCTGTAAAAACTTTATCTAAGAAATTTTCGTCTCTTAAATCTCCAACGTAAAGTTTATGTCCAATTGTTGATTCTTTATGTCCGGTAGAAAGATTATCGGCTATTACAACACTATGGCCATTTTCAATAAGATAACGGACCATATGACTTCCTATATAGCCTGCTCCACCACAAACGAGTACATTCATTAAAAGACCTCCCAATTAATATATAAAGTAAATATTTTATTTTATAAGTACATTTTAACACAAATAAAGTGTAAATAAAATTTTTGTTCAGTGAAATTATTATTAAGAGTTTTTAACTATCAATGTAAATAGGTGTATAAATAATTCATAATTAAACAATAATAAAAGTAAATTATGTTTTTGGAGGGATTATTTATGCACTTGCCAGATCATATAGGTATAATTCCAGATGGAAATAGAAGGTGGGCAGTATCAAATGGAATGTCAAAGGAGGAGGGTTATAATCTTGGTATCCTGCCAGGGCTTAAGCTTTTTAGATTATGTAAGGAAGTAGGAATAAAGGAAATTACATACTATGGTTTTACTGTTGACAATACCAAAAGGCCTAAAAATCAAAGGAAGGCATTTACGAAGGCATGTATAAAGGCTGTTGATGTCCTTTCAAAAGAAGATGCAGCACTTCTTGTTGTTGGGAATACTCAATCTGATATGTTTCCAAAGGAGCTTTTGCCATATACTAAAAGAACTGTTTTTGGAAAGGGAAGTATAAAGGTTAATTTTTTAGTTAATTATGGATGGGAATGGGATCTGAATAAATTAAAATCTTCAGAAGACAGAAGTAAAAAAATAGTAAGTTACATTAATTCTTCGGATATATCAAGAGTGGATTTAATAATAAGATGGGGAGGAAGAAGAAGATTAAGCGGATTTCTACCTGTGCAATCTATATATTCTGATTTTTATGTTATAGATGATTATTGGCCTGATTTTAAGCCTGAACATTTTTTTGATGCACTAGATTGGTATAACAAGCAGGATATAACTCTTGGAGGCTGAAACAAAATTTAATGCAATGGCTAAGTGTCAGTTTTTTTATTTAATTAATTTGTCTGGAAGTGAATAAAATTACAGGATATCCTGTCCAATATATAATTTCATTAAATAATATCTTTTAATAAAGGTAACAGACACTTTTAATAATAAATATTAAATTAAACGCTTATTACCAATATTTATAAAAAATTCGATTAAATTTAACAAAAAAATTTTACTGCTTGTAAAAATAATTGTTTACATTTATCAAAAAAAATAGTATTATTAGTGTAAAGAATATATTTAATATTATATAAGATATTTCATAAATATACATAAAATATACAATTTAATAAAACGTGGGGGAATAGGAGTATGTATGAAGGCGTAATAATAGACATAGATTATATATTAAGTACTATGAAAAAGTTGAAGATAAATTTCGACAAAACAATAAAATTGATTAATGTACTTGTTAAAAATAACATACCTGTAGTACTTTACACGGAAAATAGTAGAGAGTGCATTGATGAAGTTAAGGGATACTTAAAGACAAAAGAGCCTGCTATAGTAGCTGAAGGTGCTCAAATATATTCACCATTTGATACTGAGTATGAATCAGTATTTCCTCTAGATATAAATACGGTTTGTAAACTTGGAAATTGGGCATTGAATCAAAATTTAGCAGTTAATATAAATACAGATGAGAAAAATATGAGTTATTTGGAATGGGTTAAAGGTTTAAAGTGTGTTAATTATAGAAATTCTAATAGTAGCTATTCTAAGGTTGTAAATATTGAAATGCATATGGAGAATGATGATAAGCGAATTGAACTTTTAAATTTTATAGGAAAAAATAATTTGGAATGTTATGCACATATGTATTTAAGTCATGTGTCTTGTATAAATTCTATGGTTGATAAGGGAAATACTTTAAGATACCTTGCCAGTAAAAAAAGGTGGAATATTAAAAAGTTTGTTATGGTAGGTGAGTATTTTAAAGATTCATCTATTTTTGATGAAATTGGGTATGGAATGTCGATTTCTGATTTCCACAGAAATATTTTTGGTATGTTCGAAAAAACTTTTGATAATAACTTGGCTAATATTATTTAAATTTAATAAAGCTTTGTTCATAAATAGCCACGGTTTTTTACTTTAAACCGTGGCTATTTTTATCTATTTTTTATTAATGAATTTTTTTATTAAATTATGATTTAAGGCATCATCCGAATATTGAAGCTGCGACAGTGCGTTGTCTTTTTTAGCTTTTAATTCAGCTGTTTCAGGAATTGTATTTCCTGTTTTTATATCATAGTAAGTATTTGTCCATGATACGTAAAATACATTTCCATCAGTAAATGAACCATTTCTAAATATTACATTTCGATTTTTTGAGCCAAATAAGTCAGTTCCGAGCATGTACTTTTGTGGTAAATTGAATATATTTGCAATGGTTGGATATACATCAATTTGACCAGAATACTCTGAGTTTGTACTTTTATATTCATCTTTTGGAAAATGAATTAACATAGGTACTTTTTGAAGCTCATACCAATCTAAATCAGTTGGATTTTGTATGTTCTTAAAGTTATATAAGTCATTTATTTTATCCTTTGGTATAGCATAATGATCTCCATACAGAACAACAATAGAATTGTCCATAATGCCGCTGCTTTCAAGTTTATCGAGAAAAGCACCAAGTTGGGCATCTGTATAATGTATTCCCTTAAAATAATTTCCAAGAAGAGTCCCTTCATAACTTCCTACATTGAAATTTCCATAGCCTTTAGTGTCATCATAAGGGTAGTGACTACTTAAGGTTATAATAAAGGAATAATAAGGCTGACGGAAGCTTTTTAATCTGTTAAAAGTCTGATTTAAAAAGGACTTATCACTTAATCCTAATCCAACTTTTTCATTTATATTAAAACTTTTTTCTCCAAAGAAATCATCAAATTTTTCTGCTTTATACATTACATTTCTATTCCAAAAACCTTCTCTGTAACCATGAAGGACGGCAGTATAGTAATTATTATCATTCATTTCTTTGGCTATAGAACTATAGGTATTTCCAGCATATAAATAGTATGCGGCACCTGAAGAAGCAGGATAAAGAGAATTATTTACTAAAAACTCTGCATCAGATGTATTTCCGGATGAAACTTGATAAAAAAAGTTATCAAAATACATGGATTTATTTACCCACCTATTTAAATTGGGGGTTATTTCTTGATTTTCAATTTTTGAATTAATTACAAATTGTTGAAGTGCCTCAACTTGTATTATTATGAGATTTTTACCCTTGCCAATGCCAGCCATTTGGGAAGCATTATTGGTTTCATTCTTCTTAAGGGCTGTTTTTATATCATTTTCCCTAGCGCTGGAAAGTTTTTTACTGTTTAAAATCTTATTAGATGCAACATTATATAAATCTAGCATGTGAAAATCTATGGCTCCTAAAAATTTATCAATATACACTTTATTGTACATTGTTTTTAAGAGGCCTTTCTGTGAAACAGACATTTTGTATATCGCATTTCCGTTAACATAGCCAGCAGGAATAGCTAGAACTAAAAATAAGACAAATCTTATAAATATATTTATTTTTAATCTAGGAAATTTTCTATAAAGAAATAAAAGTGGAATTAAAATTACAACATCAATTAAATATAAGAAATCGTGAGGATATATTAAACTTGTAACACTAGATTGTACACTTCCAAGCATGATTCCATTTTTTATAACACCTATAGAAAGTATATCCTTAAAATATCTAAAATAAACAGTATCTGCAATTATTAAAATACTGATTATAATATCAAAGGCATATAAAATGTAAGTTCTTATTTTGCCCCTGAAAAGCGTTGATATGCTTAAAATACATACAATCGAAGCTAGTATTGGTTTTATTATTAATTTATAGTGTGTATACTCAGGATAGATAAATCTATCAAATTTGATTAATTTAATGAGTATGATAATTAGAAATAGTATAAGGTCTATATTATCTGATAATAAATCCTTAACAATTTTTATTAGAAATTTTGTGGATTTTTCTAGAAATTTTATATTTGTGGCTAAGCTTTTCATATTTCCTCCGCTGTCCTATTTTTTTCTCTATTTTTATGATATTCCAACCCAAAAACATTGTAAAGTATAATAGCAATTTTTCATAAAGTGTTAATATTATAAATCCATATTTACATAGGAGCTGTATTAGTGCATAATAGTATGGAGAAATTAAAGAGAAGAATAAAGTAAGTATGAGGAGAAATGAATTAGATGAAAAAGAATGAAATAAAAGAGTTTTTAATTGAAGATATAGAGTTCCCTGCTGTTGGAATAACACATTTTAATGATAAAAAGGTTTACATAAAGGGCGCAGTACCAGGCCAAAAGGTTACTGCAAGGATAAGCAAAATAAGAAAGGGCAAAATAGATGCAAAACTCAAGGAAATAATTGAAAATGTTCCTGATGCCATAAAACCAAGCTGTCCTGATTTTGGAGTATGCGGCGGTTGTATACATCAATTTTTAACTTATGAAAAACAGCTTCAATTAAAAGAAAAAGAGGTACTTAAACTTTTTAAAGAAGCTGACATAAAAGATTTTGAATACTTAGGTATAGAAGGCAGCCCGGAACAAACAGAATACAGAAACAAAATGGAATATACCTTTGGAGATTTTGTAAAGGGCGGAGAATTAACCCTCGGAATGCACGCTAAAAATGGAGGATTTTCAATAGTAAATACGGATAATTGTATTATAGTTGATGGAGATTTTAGAATTATCCTTAAAACTGTAGTAGAGTATTTTAGAGGTAAAGAACTTCCTTTTTATAAGGTTATGATGCATAGAGGATACCTCAGGAATTTAGTTGTAAGAAAAGCTAAAAACACAGGAGAAATATTAATTGCACTTGTAACTACATCTCAATTTGATTTTGATTTGTCAGAGCTTACAGAAAGTCTTAAAGGCATAAATTATGCAGGAAAGCTTAAGGGAATACTTCACGTTGTAAATGATGGACTTGCAGATATGGTAAGAGCCGATAAAGTTAATATTTTATACGGAGAAGATTATATAACAGAAAAAATTCTTGATCTAAAGTTTAAAATATCGCCATTTTCTTTCTTCCAAACTAATTCTAAGGGCGCTGAAAAATTATACAGTAGGGTTTTAGAGTTCTTAGGTGATGTTTCAAATAAAACTGTTTTCGATTTGTACTGCGGTACGGGAACTATAGGCCAGCTTGTCTCAAAGAAGGCAGAGAAGGTAATAGGTATAGAGCTTATTGAGGAGGCAGTTGAAGCTGCAAAGGAAAATACAAAGCTCAATGGAATTTCAAACTGCGAATTTATAGCAGGGGACGTGGCAAAAGTTATAAAAGAAGTAAAGGAAAAGCCAGACGTTATAATACTAGACCCACCAAGACCTGGCGTTCATCCAACTGCCATGAAGTATGTAA
This sequence comes from Clostridium pasteurianum, assembly GCF_001705235.1. NCBI lineage: Bacteria > Bacillati > Bacillota > Clostridia > Eubacteriales > Clostridiaceae > Clostridium > Clostridium pasteurianum. The sequence goes on along the minus strand of NZ_MCGV01000001.1, from coordinate 444,328 downwards.
TAGAATTTAATGCAAAAGAAATAGTTTATGTTTCTTGCAATCCAAAGACACTGGTAAATGACCTTAAGGTTTTAACTGCTTATGGGTATGAAGCTAAGAAGGTTAAGATAGTAGATATGTTCCCGATGACTGGGCATGTAGAGACGGTTGTTAAACTTTATAGGAAGGAAGAGTAGTAATATTATGGATGGAACGATACGAAAAGACATCAAAGTAGGAGCGAAAGTCCTTGTTGTTCAAAAGCAAGACCAGCGCTCTGGGAAATTGACTGAAGGTGTTGTGCAAAGAATCCTTACAAACTCAGAAGTTCATCCTCGCGGTATCAAAGTAATGCTTGAGGGTGGAATTGTAGGAAGAGTTAAAGAAATAAAATAATATTTAAATATAAAGCTATTAGAATTCATTTGAACCTGGAGTTCATGGTTTCTAATTTTAGTTTATTTTATATTTTTCTCGAGGAACTTATTTTAAGATATCTTGATTTTATATCATTATATGATATTTTAAAAAAATTTACCTGTGTTGTGTAATTTGTTTGACTAGCAAATTAAGAAGCAATTTGATTTATAGTTAAGTACCGATTACATATACTGTAAAACTATTATGTTTGTATTATAAAATAGAGTAGTTAAATAAATAGTATTGAAGCTGGTTACGATTCGCCTCCACTAAAAAACCCACGAAAATTTAATTTTTGTGGGTTTTTTATTTGATTTTAAAGCAATGAAAATACTCTTAATAATTTTTTGATGCCTAACTGACATGTTAAATGATTTATAATCGAAGTTAAAAAACTAATTATTTTGATGAAAATCTTTAATAATATCTATGAAAGATTTTAAAATATCATCTAAGAATAAATCTTTCCTATATATTAAATTAATTGTCTGCTTAGGTGGATAATCAGAAATAGGAATTGCTTTGAAATCAATTTTATTTACAGATTTTATATAAGAATTTGGCAAAATAGTAATGTTATCAGAATGTTCAATTAACCTTATACAAGAATCTAAATTAGTCGCTTGAATCCTAGGTTTACAAATATGATTTATCATACTAAAGGCATTATCAATGTTTTTTCGTGAGGTGGAATAACTAGGCAATAATACCATATTTTCCTGCACTAAATCTTTCAATGATACAGAGGAATACTTTGTGAGCCTTGAGTTTAATGGCACAACAGCAAGATAAGATTCGATATTTAGGAGTTCAGAATGTATGGAAGAATCTTCTGTGGATTCATAAATTAATCCTAAATCTAGTTTGCCATTTTTTACATTATTAATGATTGTACTGCTGTTATGCTCCTCCATTGTAATTAAAATGTTATTATAAATAGTATTAAATCTTGAACAAGGAATTAATAGTAAGTGAGAGCCAGAAGCTCCTATTTTGATTTGTTCTCTCGATTTTCCTGTATAATTTTTTATGTCTGCTTCTGCTTGCTCAAGATCAAAGAAAATCTTATATACATGCTGTTTTAAAATTTTGCCAGGCTCTGTTAGCACTGTTTTTTTTTGAACATAATCAAAAAGTTTTACATTTAACATGCTTTCTAAAATTTTTATTTGATTGCTTAAGGTAGGTTGTGAAATATTAAGACGCTCCGCAGCCTTTGTATAATGAAGCTCTTCCGAAAGAACTAAAAAATAGTTTAATAATCTTATTTCTAACATAATAATGTGTTGCCTCCTATTCATAGGCGTAAACTATTGTCATCATATTAAATATAGTATTGATAGATAAATCATAAACTAATATAATTACTTTGTAAATGGTATCAACTTTTGATTTAGGATTTGGAACTAAAAGTTAATATCAAAATAGTTAGTGTTTATGTTACACTAAAATAATAGTATATAGCAAAGAAGCTAATTTAAATGGATTAACTCCTTTTTATTTCGAGAAAATTTATTTGTGTGAGTGATCTGAAAAAAATTTATTGCATCAAAAAAATTAAGAATGTGAATAGTTATGCTTTAAAAATATAAATGTTGAAAATGAAAATGTAACAACTTAGGAGAATTTAAATGGATATTATACTTGTATTTAAACAAATGATAATTTTATTTATATTAATGATTACTGGCTATATAGCTAATAAGAGAAATATTATGAATGAAGAAAGTGACAAATTATTTTCAAAATTAATTGTAAATATTACTTGTCCAGCTTTGATTATTTATTCAGTTGCATCTGGAGAAAGATTAAAAGATAAGAGTGTGATTATATATATTTTTGTAGCAGCAATAATATATTATGTGTCTATACCAATTATATCTAAAATTTTAATGAAGATATTAAAAATAAAAAAAAGTGTGCAGGGATTATATGAAAGCATGCTTGTATATTCTAATTTAGGATTTATGGGTATACCAGTTGTAAGCTCTATATTTGGAAATCGTGCTATATTGTATATATCAATATTTATGTCTGTATGTAACATCTCGCTTTATACTTATGGTATATTTTTATTAACTAAGAATAATGGAAATACAGGTAAGCAAACTATTGATATTAAAAAATTCTTTAATGCAGGAACTATTTCAGCGATTATAGCAATTGGACTATATATAATGAATATTTCTTTACCTGAAATTATATTAGAACCTCTTAAATTGGCAGGCAATATAACAACGCCTTTAGCTATGCTTGTCATTGGTTCAACACTTGTGAAATTTTCTTTTAAAGAAATTATAAAAGAAAAATGGATTAGTATATTTGCAATTATAAGACTTTTTGTATTAGCAATAATTGTATGGTACATAGGTCATATCTTTATTAATGACAAGCTTCTACTAGGAGTTTTAGTAATTATTTCTGGAATGCCAGTTGCATCTAATATAGTGATGATGTGCAGTGAATATGGAGGCAATCAAGAATTTATTACAAAGGGTGTATTTATTTCAACATTATTTTCTGTTGTGACAATACCTATTATTGCAATGTTACTTTAATAATATGGATATTAACACCAAAAACTTATTTTTATTGGAGGATTTGTATTAATGTATGAAAAACTTATTTATGAGCAATTAACGTCCCTAGAACAGAGACATTGTTTATAGATGTTTTTTTTATTAGTTGGTTAATTACATTTATGCCATGGCTAAAAGCAACTAGTACTTATATGGTAATTAACATAATTGCAGATGCAACATATCATTTCTTATTAATTATGTTGGCATATACAGCTGCAATAAAATTTAAAACAAATCAATAATACGGAAATACCATTTATAAAGAAAGAAATAATTAACATAGTTCTTCTTACAAAATAATCAGATAAACCAGAAATTAATATCATACCAACGAATCCGCTAAAGCTAGACATAACAAAACCAGCAGTTGCAAGTGATATTCCTCTAACTTGAGTTAAAAACATCATAACGAAGGTTGTAAATACAAGTAACCAAGTCATATAGAAACATCCAACCAATGAGGATAGCTTAACATTTCTATATTTTAAAGCCTAGTATAATAGCAAGAATTAAAAGTGGAAGGCCAACAATAGAGAATATCAATCATATGTGCCTTCCGTAGTGCAAGATATGCTTGCTAAGAGACAAACTGAGGTGGATTTTATTAATGGCGCTGTACTTCGTGAAGCTAAAACGATTGGTATTGATGTATATGTAACAAGAGTTATTATTCATTAATTAAAATTATTCAGGAAAGATATAATGATCAAGTATTTGGTAGCTAATATTTTAATAGCATAGGAAGTTCATGTATTTGTTAGAATATATTAAAGTTTCTTTATTATTAATCATTCTTTCAGATGGTCCTGAAATACTTATTGCTGCAACTGTATGTCCAAGCCTGTCTTTTATGGGAGCTGCAAAACACACTAACCCAATTTCGCATTCCTCTAAATCTTCTCCATAACCTTGTGTTTTAGTTTTTATTAAATCTTCAATTAGATCATCAGGATTTGTAATAGTATATTCAGTTCTCTTTTCAAAAGTAAAAGAATGGACAATTTTATTCAAATCTTCATTTTCAAGACTTGCCAGTAACATTTTCCCCATTCCAGTAAAGTATGCCGGTAAGTTGGCACCTATCTTTGATGACATTTGAACGGTAGAGTTGCTTGATACTTTATCCATGAAAATAATGAAATAGTCTTCATCAAGAATAGATAGATGAGTAGATTCATTATGTTTATCTCTAAGTTTTTCTAAATAAGGTTTAGCAATAGAAAACTTATTTTGATTTTCCAATACAATTGAAACAAAATATTCAAATTTAATTCCTAACTTGTATTTCGCATTAGCTGACTTGTGTACATATTCCTTCTTTTCTAACGTGTACAGCATTCTAAATATACCAACTTTTCCTATATTTAATTCTTTACTTATTTCTACAACACCCAACTCATTATGTTTACTTAATAAATCTAATATATCTAAAGTATTTGATACAGAACTAAGAAGATATTTATCATCATTCATTTTTTATCATCCTTTTGTATATGCAATCATCATTATAATTTATACCATTTCAAGTTGATACTAACATTAAAATAATCATACAGAGAATATAAATTATAAATATTTTGGGAAACAAACTATAAATTTTTGGTGTGCATAGGTTTTCATAAAAAGTCAACTCTTTTATAGCTGATATGTCTGTTTGAGATATATTAACGCTAATTTTGACTTTTCAAAAACTATATTCATATTAAGTTGTTCTGACATTTAAGAAAAATAGTTTCAACTCTCCGCCGAGCTTTTGACAAAGTGTTGCGAAGAAGTTTATCTAAAGTAATTTTGTTCTGATAGTAAGGCGATACCAGAAAAAGCTATCGAAGATGCATTTGTAGAAAGTTACCGTATATTATATTCCGATAACAAAGAAGTACTTGAAGAATTTTTGAAAAGGATGGAAGATAATTTAAATAGTAGTAGTGCTAACAAGAAAATATTCAAAATAGATAAGGAAATAACTACATTAGCGGGAAAGAAAAATAAATTAGTTGACATGAGATTAGAGAATCAATTGATAAAGCTGCCTATGAAACAAAGTATGCTGATTTGGTAGTAAATCAAAAAAACCTAATTGAAGATAGAAAGAAGCTTGTTGAAGCCTCTGAAAATGAAAAAGACATAAAACGTAAACGTCGTTTAAAAGAGTTTAAGAAGACATTAGAACAAAATCAGGTGTTGGATGAATTTTACAGATATGTTTTTGAAAGTGTGGTAGAAAAAGTTATTATAGGTGGTATTGATGAAGACGGAAATAAAGATCCTGCACAAATTACATTTGTCTATAAAACAGGATTTAAGAATAGTTTAAATAGTGATAAATTTAGACCTCAAAGAAAAAATGCTAAAGGAAGACATAGAACTGATGAATTGCATTCGCATCAGAATAACGATGTTGAAAAATTGCATTCTGATAGTAGTTTCGACACATGTTGAAATTGTCGTTAAACTTTATAGGAAGGAAGAGTAGTAATATTATGGATGGAACGATACGAAAAGACATCAAAGTAGGAGCAAAAGTCCTTGTTGTTCAAAAGCAAGACCAGCGTTCTGGAAAATTGACTGAAGGTGTTGTGCAAAGAATCCTTACAAATTCAGCAGTTCATCCTCGTGGCATCAAAGTAATGCTTGAGGGTGGAATTGTAGGAAGAGTTAAAGAAATAAAGTAATATTTAGGCATAATAACTAAGAAAAGGACTATGAGTTATGATACTTTGATTTAGTAACTTCATAGTCTTTTTCTATTTTACAAATAAAAGATATATGAGTGTAGAAAGTCATATATCTGTTGTTTGTAAGTTTAAATAGAATATATCTAATTAGTTTTCAATCATAAAATTTATCCTAATGCTGTACATCTGAATTGATAAATTCATAGAAAGTACCTATAATGAATAATAAGAATAAAATATTTTTACTGATAATAGTCAATAAAGAAATAAGAAAATTAAAAAAGATTGATAGATATAGTTGAGAGTTATACGCAGCTTTTATGAAACAGGAAATAAATAGTAAGCAAATACTTACCGTATTGAAAAAGCAGTTGTTGAGAAACTCCACAAGTTCAAATTTATTTATTACAGATAATCACTGAATTGTTGATTTTACTTGGTGCATAAATGAATACTGGCAAATTTGTTCATTTATAACTTAAATAATTTGGAGGATAAATATGACAATTGAAAATATGATGAAATGTTGTGATAAATTAACCCCGACAGAGGGTACCCTTGCACAATATATTATCAAAAATAAAAATAAAATAAGTACACTATCTATTCAGCAGCTTTCAGATGAAACATTTGTATCTAAATCTGCAATTCACAGGTTTTGCAAAAAAATAGGTATGGATGGATTTAATGAACTTAAGGTGAAAATTACTAAGGACATAGCAGAAGAAAGCAACATAGAAAATGATATTGATGTTAATTTTCCTTTTTTAGAGGGTGATACTCAAGGAATAATTGCACAGAAACTTATAAAATTATATGAAGCAACTATAAGAGATACATATAAATATATTGATGTTGAGGAGCTAAACACATGTGTTAGCATTCTTCATAAAGCTGATATTATAGATATTTATACTCATGCACATAATATTAATGTGGCAGAAAATTTTATGGATAAAATGCGTTCTATTGGAAGAATAGTTAACTGTACAAAATCTTTTTATGATCAGAGATGTAATGCAACTGCATCAAAAGAGAATCACGCAGCATTACTACTATCATATTCAGGAAAGTCTAATTTTATTAAGCCTATTTCAGAGATACTTTATAAAAAAGGCATTGAAACAATTTGGATAGGCAGGGTTGGAAGTTCGAGTGTTCCACAATATATAAAACATCGTTTATATATAAGTGACAGAGAAAATTTTAAAAATAGAATATCTCAGTTTTCATCTCATATTGCAATGCAGTATATGCTTGATCTTATTTATAGCTGTATTTTTAAAAAAGATTATAATCGTAACATAAACTATATTAAGGAAATTGCTAATATAGTTGATAATAGGGATATTACTGAAAAATAAAACTCATCAGAAGAAAATACTGATGAGTTTTTTTAGTTTCAAAAAGTGTCAGAAAAAACAGCTGAAGTAAAGAAGTTTTAGAAAAAAGTATCAGTTTGTATAACTTTTATTGAATGAAAACGTTAAAAGTTATATATTAAGTGCAACAGAAACAAATATATAATTTTTAATGGAGGCATGTGGTATGAAAAAATCTTTAAAAATAGCAACAATAGGTGGTGGAAGCAGCTATACGCCAGAACTTATGGAGGGGTTCATAAAAAGATATAGTGAACTTCCAATAGGAGAGATATGGCTTGTTGACATTGAAGATGGAAGAGAAAAACTTGAAATAGTAGGTGCTTTGGCACAGCGTATGTGGGATGCAACTCCGTATAAGGTAAAGGTGGTAACAACATTAAATAGAAGGGAAGCATTGAAGGATGCAGATTTTGTAACTACACAGTTTAGAGTTGGTCTTTTAGATGCAAGAATTAAAGATGAAAGAATACCATTATCACACGGAATGCTTGGACAAGAAACAAATGGAGCTGGAGGTATGTTTAAAGCTTTTAGAACAATTCCAGTGATGAAAGAAATTATAAAAGACATGAGAGAATTATGTTCTGATGCATGGCTTATTAATTTTACAAATCCAAGTGGAATTATTACAGAAGCAGTTATTAAGCATTTTGGATGGAAAAAGTGTATAGGATTATGTAACGTTCCAGTAATGGCTATGATGAAAGAAGGAGCGACAATTGGAGTTGATGCTTCAAAGTTAAGTTATCAGTTTGCAGGGCTAAATCATTTTCACTGGCATAGAGTGTTTGATGAAAGCGGAAATGAAGTTACAGAGCAGATAATAGATCATATTAATGATAAAGAAAGTGGCTTGCCAAAGAATATTTTTTCAGCAGATTTTTCATTAGATTTGCTTCATACTATGAAAGTGCTTCCTTGTGGTTACCATCGTTATTATTACTGTGAAAAGGAAATGCTCAATCATTCCATAGATGAATTTAATCATGAAGGCACACGTGCGGAACAGGTCAAGGAAGTTGAAGCAGCTTTATTTAAATTATATAAAAATAAAGATTTAACTACAAAGCCAGAAGAATTATCAAAACGTGGTGGAACATATTACAGTGATGCTGCATGTGAATGCATAAGCGCAATTTATAATAATAAAGGAATTCATATGGTTGTAAGTACTCAGAATAATGGTGCTATTCCATGTCTTGATAGTGATTCAATTGTTGAAGTATCAAGTCTAATCTCTTCCAGAGGAGCAGAGCCTATAGCGTGGGGTGAAATGGATTCCTTTGAAAAAGGTTATATTCAGCTTATGAAGGCAATGGAAGAATGTACAATTAAGGCCGCTTTGACTGGAGATTATGGAACTGCTTTAGAAGCATTTTCTATAAATCCATTAGTTCAGCATGGCAATGAAGCAAGAGTTGTATTAAATGAACTTCTTGTTGCTCATGAAAAATATCTTCCACAGTTTAAAAATAAAATTGAAGAGTTAAAAAGAGATGGGGTTCACTCAAAAGATTCTGTTGTTGAGGATTTAATGGTAAATGGACACTAAGATATAATAAAGACCTAATATTTAAGAGGTATATGTTATAAGAAAAAATTAGAGAAATAATAAAGCAAATACTTACAGGTGATTGATTGGTTGATATCGATCTAGATTTTGTAAAAGAAAATGGATATGACACTAGTGTTATTGTTGTAGTGTTAAATTCATCAAAAGAAGATATTAAAGTGATGGAAAAAGATCAATTATCTGCAAATGATAAATTTTTGCAGATAACTAATTAAAAGGAGGAGTTAATATATGAAAATCACAAGTGTTGAAATATTTTGTGCAGATTATGATAAGAATGCACCCAATGAACCAGTCCTTGTAAGAATAAATACTGATGAAGGTATTAGTGGATTTGGAGAAGCAGGTGTGGCTTATGGAAATTCTAAGATGGCAGCAATTGGACAAGTTCAAGATTTTGCTAAATTAATTATTGGACAGAATCCAATGAATATAGAAAAAATATGGAATAAGCTTCAGAAGGAAACATTCTGGGGATTAGGAGGAGGAACAGTAATTTTTTCTGCTATCAGTGCAATTGATATAGCACTATGGGACATAAAAGGAAAGCTACTAGGAGTACCAGTATATGAGTTGTTAGGTGGAAAAGTACGTGATAGTGTAAGAGCATATGCTAGTCAAATTCAGTTCGATTGGGATAAAGATTCACATCCATTAGGTGGAATTAAAGAATATGGGGAAGCAGCAAGAAAGGCTAAAGCAGATGGATATACAGCACTTAAAGTTGATCCATTACAGCGAGATGAGTTTGGAAAGAAGAATTTGCGTAATGATGGATTGCTAACAAGTTATAAATTAAACTTGTGTAAAGATAGATTAGTAGAAATTAGAAATGCTGTTGGAAATGAAATGGACATTATTTTAGAACTTCATGGAAAGACAGATTTTAATGCTGCATTGCAGATAAGTAAACTTGCTGAAGAATTGAATATTTTTTATTTAGAAGAACCATGTGGACCATTAAACCCACAGTTGATGTTATTACTGAAAGAAAAAACAAATATTCCTTTGGCTTCTGGGGAGCGAATTTATTCAAGATATGGATTTCTTCCATTTTTACAAAAACGATCTTTAGATGTAATTCAGCCAGATGTGGCTAATTGTGGTGGAATTTCAGAGGCAAAAAAAATATGTGATATGGCACAAGTTTATGATGTATTAGTTCAAACACATGTTTGCGGAGGACCAATTTCTAATGCAGCTGCACTTCAAATAGAGGCAGTTATTCCAAACTTCTGTATTCATGAATATCATGTTGGTAATATGTCGGATTTTACTAGAAGCTTAGGGATATATGATGATACGCCAATAGATGGTTATATTACTATACCTGATCGCCCTGGGATTGGACAAGATATTCCTGAAAAAATTCTTGATAAATGTACAAAAATTATAGTAGATTAGTAGATAAATAATATATATTTTGAGCATTGTAATAACAAAGTTTGAAATTAAATAAATGTATACTAAAAAGTTTTGCAAGTAAACAAAAACGATGAGCTATTATGATTCATCGTTTTTGTTGTATCTAGAATACCACAGGTTTTACCTGTGATTACGGAAGGCTTATAGCTATGAGTAGAAAAAAGAAAAACTCCAATATAAAATAGAAGTGGGTTTGCCAATCATAACTAAGATATATTGGAGGTATGTCCAAAGTGGATAATAGAAGTTTAGCACATAGCAAGTAGAATTGTAAATATCATATAGATTTTGCACCGAAGTATAGAAGACAAATAATATATGGAAAGATAAAAGTTGATATAAGAATAATACTGAGAAAATTATGTGAGCAAAAAGGTGTAGAAATTATTGAGACAAATGCATGTAAAGGCCATATACATATGATTTTAAGTATACCACCTAAATTATATGAATAGACAGGCTTAAAAGAGTATATTGACCTGTTTACTGATGAGGTAATAAAAAAATGGGAAAAATAAACACATTTTAGGTGTAGATTGTAAGAACATGCAGTTGGCAGACTGTTCAGTGTGCGAGCAGTACTGCCAATAACATACCATTATAGGGCTAGAGCAAACTACCTGTTTTATGAAGTTGTCAAACTAAAGTAGACAAATATAAAAACCACCATTATCGAAATCTATTTTTTACTTTATAGTGAAATTAACTTAAGTATTCTAATGCATATGCTGACCTTTCGTTGTTGAAATATTAAACATATTTATTCGGAAAATTAGGAAAGTTTCTTCTTTCTTCTTTTATATAATCTGAATATAGCTCTGACTTAATCCATTTATTAAATGACTCAATTATAGGATTATTTATTAGAGTTGTTACTCGTGACATTGAATGAATTATTTTATAACTTTTACGAGATTTACTGAAGGTTATTGAGGGATAGACTTATCCTTGGTTTGTGTGTAAAATTACTGGATCTTTCTGTTCCTGTACTTTTATTTTACAACTTCATTTAGCTGATGGCTACTTATTGATTTTACTAGATTTAATAAGGCTTTTATTTTAACATACTACCCCAAATATACTTATTTGCTAATTACTTCAGTACAATACTATTAAGGCACATCTGTAAGATGACTTTTCATTACTCATTCATAAAATAGCAGCTATCACCATAGATAATTATAGTCCAAGTTTATCTAAAGAGGGACATACGTAACTATATTAAGGAGGGAATATTTTGAGTAATAATGAAATTTATTTTCCCAAATATAGAATAAATTTTGAAGCAAATGAGTTAAGAGGATGGAAGAGAATATTTAGCGATAGGAATTGCAGAAAATATCCTAAAAAATCTGTTATTGTTAATCAGGGGCAAAGTGTAAATTATCTATACTTTATTGTTAAAGGACTAATTGAATACACAGGTATTAATGAAGAGGGTACAGAAGAATTAGTGGATGTTCTAGGAGATCAAAATCTTTTCGGTTTGCAGGCTATATTCGGAAATGATCATTCAGCTGGATTTTTTATTGCATTAGAAGATTCAATAATATCAGCTATAAGTATTTCCGAGCTAAAAAAATACCTTAGTACAGATAACAATTTAATTAAGGAACTTTTAGGGGAATTATCTAAAGTAACTAATGGATTAACAAGACAAATTTTTGAGCAAAGACTTAGCGCAGAAGAGAGAGTTCAGGAAACTATTTACTGCTTAGCTGAGTACTATGTAAAGCGAGGAAGTGATTGTGAAAAGCAAATATTTATTCCACTTTCACAAACCGAACTGGCCAGAATATCTAGAACTACTAGGGTTACAGTAACAAAAGTTTTAAGTAAATTAAAAAAATCAAAATTAATTCATACTGCATATGCAGGGCTTATCATTTATAATTTCAATAAAATAAAAAAACAAAAAAGTCATTAAATTTGTATCCTACTTAGCAGAGTTTTAAAAATATATATTATAAAATGGCATTAAGAAATAAATCTTAATGGAGGTAAATATGAAAGGAAAGATAGGTTTAGAAGAACACTTTGCCATTCCAGAAACTCTAGGGGATTCAGAAAGATATTTTAATAAGGATGTTTGGCCAAAATTTTCAAAAAAAATTATTGATTTAAATAAAAATCGTATTGATGAAATGGATCATTATGGTATGGAAATGATGATTCTTTCCTTAAATTCACCAGCAGTTCAAGCAATTTATGATAAAAATAAAGCCATTGAAATTGCAAGAAAATCAAATGACATAATGTCTGAAGCAGTTCAAAGAAATCCTAAACGTTTTAGAGGACTTGCTGCACTACCAATGCAAGATCCAGATGCTGCGATTATAGAAATGCAAAGGGCAGTTGAGGATTTGGGATGTGTAGGAGTTTTAGTTAATGGTTATTCACAAATTGATACAGCAGATAATTATAAATTTCTAGACGATCCGATTTATTTGCCATTTTGGGAGGAATTAGAAAAACTAAATGTACCATTCTATATACATCCACGTGAACCTATGCCCTGTAATATGCAAATATATAAAGGACATCCTTGGCTTGAAGGCGCATCATGGGCTTTTGGAGTTGAAACAGCTACTCATGTGTTAAGGTTAATGTGTAGTGGAATTTTTGATAAATATCCTAAATTAAAATTAGTATTAGGACATTTAGGTGAAGCGTTACCATTTTGCATTTGGAGAACACAAAATAGAATAAACAAAACGGATAGGGGAATTCCAGCAAAGAAGCCATTAAATTATTATATGAGTAAAAACATATGGTTTACAACTAGTGGGCAATTTAGGACATCTGCTTTATGGGATACTATAATGGAATTTGGTTCAGATCATATATTATTTGCTACTGATTTCCCATTTGAAGAAGTTAGTGATGCCTGTGAATGGTTTGATACTTGTTCTATAAGTGAGGCTGATAAATATAAAATTGGGCGACAAAATACTATCGATCTATTTAATTTAGATATATAAGAATGTACTAAAATAATTGATTGTGATTTTTATTTAGTACGGAAGTTTCATTGATATAACTAAATGGATAATATATAATTTAAACTAAAGATAAACCTTATAATAAGTGAGGTTACGAAAGGGGAAATTGTGGCTACTATTCTGAAAGATATTTAATTGCATAAAAAACATTGCTGCTAAATAATTTTCACACAGTAGTCTCAAGGAGAATGTAATGATTTTTTGTTATATAGGAATAATATTCTTAATTTTATTTGCAATTTCTTTTATAAGAGAAAAAAGGCGTTTTAGAAATGCAGTATATTTATTATGTGCTATTCTAAATATGGGTTTTTACATTGTAATACTCATGATTGGAACTAAAAATACAATACTAAATTTAGTTGTTGTAGTTTTAGCCCTTTGTGTTATGCCAATTTGTATTATAGTTACCTCGATTTTGTTTATTGCTGCTGGAATTATAACAATTAAACGAGAGGGATTCAGAATTACTAATTTATTAGCACTTGTTTTTGGAATTGGAATTTGGACACCACTTATTTTGTTTTGTTTACTTGAAATAAGCCATTTGATGTCCAAGTGGTTTATGGGAATTACTTATTTTAGTATGCTTGTTGTGCTATATATAGGTTTTACTTTTATTGCGCTGCTTATTTATTCTTCTATATATTGCATTTTGCCTAAGGGAAAAAATTATGATTATATTATAATTCATGGAGCGGGTCTTTTGAGTGGTGAAAGGGTTTCTCCATTATTGGCAAAAAGAATTGATAAAGGTATTGAGGCTTTTAAAAAATTTGATGGAAAAGCCAAAATAATTGTCTCAGGCGGCAAGGGCAGTGATGAAAAAATATCTGAAGCAGAAGCTATGAAAAGGTATCTTTTACAAAAAAATATTGGTGAGGAAAATGTAATTTGTGAAGATAAATCTACAACAACCTTTGAAAATCTACAGTATTCAAAGAAGATAATGGATGATGAAAAAGAAAATTATAAGTGTATATTTGTTACTAATAATTATCATGTTTTTAGAACTGGACTTTTTGCTAAAAAAATCAAGTTAAAAGCAGAAGGTTTAGGGTGTAAAACAGCAATGTATTACTTACCAAGTGCTTTTATTAGAGAGTATATAGCGATAATGTGGTATATGAAATGGTACTCTATATTTATTTTAGGGATTCCACTGCTTGCTATAATTTTAAATATGTGAATAGATTTGTGTAAAACTAAATCTACTCACACTTTTTTTATCTACAATAAGTTACATTATTCTTTTCTTCTCTTTCATGAGCAAAACTGTCGTCACTAGAGTATCCAAGTAATACACCACAGAGAGGAACGTAGTTTTCTGGCATATCAATTTTTTTTAATAAATCAGGACTTGAAAATGCCATTATTGGTCCCATGACAAAACAAGAACCAAGATCAAAATCTGTTGCTGCAATAAGCATATTTTCAGCAGAACAAGAAACGTTAGCCATATTAAATCCATTATTATCATTTCTATTAGGTGCAGATAATACAATCATAACTGGTGCTCCATACAATGGATTATAACCTGGTGTAGATGCTCGTTTTATTAAAAAATCATTGCCAGAGTTTTTCATCATGTTTAATGTTATATCATTAACTTCTTTTAATAAGCTTGGATTTTCAATAACTGTGATGTGTATTTGTCCAAAAATAGGTGCTATGTTTCCTGCCTTTACAATAGCCTCTATCTTTTCCTCTTCTACAGCTTTTGTGTCATAAACACGAATGCTTTTTCTTGATTCGATTGCTTTCAATAAATTCATTTATAAAACCACCTTTACTTTTTTATTTATTATAATTATAATTTTACTAAGTAGGTAATATAAAGACAAGTACGGAAAATAATATTAGTAGGTAATAAAAATATAAGTAAAGGGGGATGTGCCTAATGAATGGATGTCCTGTGAAATATGCTTTAGATATACTAAACGGAAAATGGAAACTTCAAGTAGTATGGGAATTAAACCAACAAGATACCATACGATTCAATGAATTACAACGAAGACTAAAAGGTATTTCGAGTTTTATGTTATCAAAAACACTTGAAGAACTGGATAAAAATAAAATTATAAATAGAAAACAATATAATGAGATTCCACCTCGTGTGGAATATTCATTGACTGAGTTAGGAAAAGCAATAGGACCAGCTCTTGAGATGCTGGGGAACTGGGGTATAAGGGCATTTGATGAAATGAATAGTTAAATTATATTATAATAACTTATTACAGGTTAACAAGGCAATCTCTTGGAGAATTAAAGAAGAAATATGAGGTATAACTTAACGATAACGGAGCGGGGACACTTAACAAATTACGTAAACATAAAATTGTTGAAAAAACTGCTAATAGTATTGTCCTTAAAAAGTAATAAATAAACTATAATTTTTTTATGTAGAAACAGTAGGAAGCTTTCACCTTCTGTTTTTTATTTTTTAAAAGAAGAGATATGGGAGTTTTGGAAGATATGAATTGTAACAAATACTTGTAACATGAAGGCAGTATTTGAGGAAAAACTAAAAGTTGCATTAGATTTATTATGGATATTAATTTATAATGACTGTAATAAATGAATTATTTATGCGCAGATAAAAGGTGATGATACAGTTGTTAAGTAAAATGTTTGGAAAAAATAAAATAGATATAATTCCAATAAAAAAATTAGAGAAAGATAAGAATCACTGGGGTGGAGATAGTATTGTTTTTTATATTAAAAATGGAAAAGGCATACTCAGGCAAAAATATGGGAGTATTGATACTGAGGGGCTATCTTGTCTAGTTTATGATAATATTCCACTAAGTAAATTTCATGGAGATGAGTATTTTTGTCCAACCTGTGAAAAATTAATTTCTGCTGGATATGGGTTAGATAAAACTAATGATAAGACCATATCAAAATTAAGAGAAACTTTAAATCAACCCTTTGTTTCATTAGAGCAAGCATTAAAGAATTTAGAACCGCTTCTAGGTCTTTTGCCATCAGGATATTATGCTTTAGCAGATTTGGAACTATTTCCGACAGATGGAGATGGAAAATTCTTTTGGGCTATAGAAAATAAGCCTGCACTTAATAAAGCATCATGTCCAGTATATGATGATGGCAATTGGAGTGAAGATGTACCTAAATATATATTACCAACTCAACCGCCAAGGCTTTTTAATAATGATACAGCAGAATTTTATAGAAAGAATGAAAATTATAGAGCCATAGCATATTATCTAGGTGGGTATTTATGTGCATTACTTGATGGACATCATAAAGCGGTTGCTGCTGCTCTCAAGAAAAGACCAGTAAAAACTTTAGTTATTTTACCTACAACAGGAGTATTTTCATCTAATGATAGTAAAAGTATTGAAGGTGGTGTAGTTATATCAGGAGAAACAATTTATAAAAATGAATTGCTAAGCAGTTTAAAAAAAGTTGAAGATTCTTTTTCAGGCAATAGAATGTCAAAAAGTGAGATGGAAAATTATCTAAGCTTAAAGGATGAAAGTTTTGAAACATATAATTGGTCAGAAGATATTTTAAAAACGAGTGACTATTTTCCTAGTGCTTTTACAGCAGCTTGTATTGAATGGGCAGGGGATTTATCTGATTCAAGACTTAATAAAATTGTTACATATGAGGAAGCATGTGACGACAGAACGTTATATTATATTGTTAAAGCATTATTTGAACTAAAAAGCCCAAGATTTAAGCAATTAGCGTTTTTTATTGGGAAAAATCAATCTTATGTTTCCATATGGAATGAGGTATATTCTTTAATTGCAAAAGTCAAAGATGAAGAAGTTGAAGATTTCTTTGTAGAATTCTTAATAAATGATGAAAAATTAAGACCAGATATAACTAAAATAGTAGATGATTATTTTAAAGCACAATAAAATTGAATGATGGTAGTATCCATGAAGTGGGAGCAAGTACTTTGTCATAGCATTATTTTATGTTAATTAGGAGGAGAGGACAAGATGCTAGAAGAATGTATTAATACATTACGTGAGAAAGCTAAAGAATATAATTACGATATAAAGGAATTAGAACATGCAGAACTGGTAAGGTTTTTTAGAAGGGACATGGAATCAGGAAATGCCAAGGTTTACAGTATAGTAGGATACAAGCCAGATTATGATATCAGAGATGACTATGGGTGTAAGTATATATGGGATCAATACAGAGTTCTAAATAAGATAATAGAAGAATGCTATGGAATTATTGGCGAGCATCATAATAGCCCTTCACCAAGCAGTGAATGGGGCGAGTTTTTTGAGAAGTGGAAGGTTCAAGATGTAACTATTTTAAATTATTTATATGGACATCCAAGGGAGGGGTATTATCATACAGTGCTTCTTGTTAAGGAAGGGGATATTAAAAAGAAGAAACCATATTATAAATAATAAATGAAATTGATGCTAGGAGGCTTGTGTTAGAATAAAACATATGAAGCTAGTAAATGGATGCGAACTATATAAGATAACCGACACTGAATATGGCTATTACTATAGCAGCAAAGAAAATCTGGTATGGGAAAGTGGTATTATATTAGATTAAATAATGTAAGCGTATCGGATGAGGATGCTGAATGCAAAACTAAATATTTTTAATCCATTTAAGGTATTAAAAATTGATACATTTGAAATAAGAAATTCAAATGTAATTTCATGGTTATTAAGTCCTAATGGAAATCATGGTTTGGAAGATAAGGTCTTAAAAAAGGTTTTAAGTGAGATAATATTAAAAAGCGAGAATGTTGATATTAAAAAATCTGCAATGGAAACAAGTTTTTTTCCTAAAATAACTTTCTATCTCACTTTAAATATATCTCTTATAAAGAATTAATGCGGATTCTATATCAGTATGAGCCATGGATATGGAGCGGCATTCTGGAAATAATCTGCTGCTTATGTTAGTAAGAACTTGACCAGGGCTTAATTCTATAAATAGTTTAGTACCAAGTTCGTACATTAGAGTGCAGGAATCATACCATAAAACCGGATTAGATACTCCTTTGTAAAGCTCTTCTAATACTTGTGATTTATTTAAAAGTACTCTTGAAGTATAGTTTCCAACGTAAGGTATAGATGGGCGGTTTATATTTACATTGTTAAGTTCTTTATAAAGTTCATTTGAAACCTTATTTAAAAGCTCACAGTGAGAAGGAACACTTACTTTTAGGATTTTTGTACTTTCACAGCCTATAGATTTTGCCATATCAAAGGCAATTTTAATTCCTGAAATACTACCAGTTAATACAATCTGATTATTGGTATTTATGTTTGCAATATATACTTTTTGAGAGGGAATCTTTTTTATGATATCAGAAACCCGTGTTTCACTTAAACCAAGAATAACTCCCATTCCATATCCACTTGGATAAGCATTTTCCATAAGTTTTCCCCTTAAGTTTACAAGCTTTAGAGCATCGGAAAAATTAAGCGCATTTGATAAAACGGCAGCACTAAAACTTCCTATGGAATGACCAGCTGTTATATCGGGGAAAACGCCATTGCTTTTTAAAAAGCGCGAAAAGGCAGTTCCATATATGAGCAAAGCAAGTTGAACGCAGCGTGTATATGAAAGCTTTGCGTCAGTATCAAAGGTTAAAACATCTTCTTTTAAAATTTCAGAGGCTTCACAGATGGTATCTGAAATCATTTTGTCATCAGGTAAATTATGCAGCATACCTACTTCTTGTGAGCCTTGACCGGGAAACAAAAAAGCTGTGTTCATAGAATCACTCCTAACTTTTCTCTATTTATAAGCTTTGGACCGTTTATTGTTCTAATTAAAATTGGATTAGTTTCTGAAGCATATTCAGCTAAAGCTACAGATCCTTTTGGGGTTTCAATTTGAACATCGGTTTTAACTTTTACCTCAAATAATTTTTTGTATATTTCTTTAGCAGAAGCAGCAGAAAAAGAATCATCTGCTGTTTCAATTTTAATCATGATGTCTAAATCACTGTTTTCTGTAACTGTGGGTATTTTAGTTATTAGTTCAAAGCCGGTACTGCCGCATATTCCCCATTTTAAGTTGTATTCCTTAAATATTTTGTAAATAGCTTCTATACAGGAATATATATTAGTATTTTTTATATGAGAATTTTCAAGCCACAGCTTTTTTTCAATAATACATGTAGGACTCAAAATACTATCTATATCTGAAAAAGGTAAAAGAGCGGCTAATCTTTGAGATCTTAAGCTTCCACGTATGCCAATGGGTATAAGTTTATCTAAAATCGGTGCACGGCGCACTACAACAAAGGGGGACTTTTTTAGTGACTCTAATGCCCAGCCATAGTTTGAAAAATCAATATTAAGGTTTTTGTAATCTTTTATCTTTATCAAATCATGTGGGTTTAGTTCCATTCTTCTTTTAACCTCTTACGTACTTTTATTGAACAAGCTCTTCCAACAGCAGCTTTCTCTGATTTAAGTCTATTACCTAAACTAGTAGTGTTGCTTTTTGCAGATTTAACAGCATCTATCAAAATAGAATTAACTTTTTCAATATCATCTTTAGAAGGAGTATCTGCATTTATTCCTTTTACTAATTCATAAAGTGAACCTAAAGTTGAATATGAACCTATGTCGTATGCAATTGATGGTACTTTTTTAGCGGATTCTTCAAGTTCATGTATACTTCTTTTTGTAACTCTTGCAGCGGATTCCTTTGACATAGCGTGAATTAAAACTTTAGGATCATCAAAAGCAATAAGTTTATTTGCTTGGTAACCATGAGCCAAGAAAGCACCAGATATTGCAGGACCAACTATTAGAGATATAACAGGGTGACCACTTAATCTTGCAGAAACGTAGGCATCAACTGAAGCGGCACAGGATTCAAATATGCCAAGAAGCTCTTCTTTGTAGCCGTAAGCTTGACTTGGAACATCTACAACTGCAATTATAGGGCGCTTAATTACTTTGTTTTCATCTTCTTTTATAGCCTCACGTATATATTTAGCTATGGTAAAGCCTTCTTCAAGACCAACTTCACCATGCCTTGCGCGTGGGAAACGGGCATTTGGGTTAGGGACAACTGAGATAAATCTAGCAGTTTCATCGCCAAGAACTTTATCTGCACATAATATTGAAGGAGCGTATCCTTTTTTTGTGCCGTCTTTACCAGTTAAAGCTTCAAACCATATTCTTCCTCTACTCATTACTTTTTCTATACAAGGTTTTTGCTCTGCAATTTCTTTCTTGTCAAAGCTTTCTTCATTCCAAAGTTTGCGAATTTCAGTTGGAGTAATAGGCTTAGATGGATCTATTTTACTAAGACGTGCAAGATAAGTATCTATTTGCTCACTTCTAAATTTAGTGGCTTCTTTTTTACATAGAGAAATTTTAATTGCATTTACTATGGAATCTACATCATCTTCTACAAGAATGTCTGCGAAGCCAGCAGCATGACGTTGAATTCCACCTATGGTATTCCATATAAGTCTTTTATCACTGGAATCAAATTCAGCTATGCCAGCTTCCTGTTCTATAACTTCTGGTCCGTTTAAGGTTAATCTACCTTCAGGTGTCATTATGAGAGTGCTAAATAAACCAGCAGTCATGGACATTCCGCCAAAGCATCCTATTTTTCCTGGAATAACTCCGATTACAGGTACAAAATGTCTTAAAGCTACAACTGCCGCCTGAATTTCTGAAATAGCAAGTAATCCGTAATTTGCCTCTTGAAGCCTTACACCACCGGTATCAAATAGTACAACAGGATAAGTTTTAATTCCATTTTGGTTGTCTTTAAGGGCAAGTTCAAGTGCACCAGCAAATTTGGCACCAGAAACTTCACCAATACCTCCACCTTGAAATGCACCTTCCATTGATATTACAACAGCTCTTTTGCCATCTATAAAACCTTTAGCTATGACCATTCCATCATCGCTTTGAGGTACTATATCTTGAAGTGGGAGATGGGGTGATTCAAATTTTTCAAATGGATCTATAAGTTCTTTAAAAGTTCCTTTATCTAATACTTCTTTTGCACGTTCCCTTGAATTCAACTCTATAAAACTGTTTTTTAATTTATTCATTTTCGCTCACCTCCAAAGCTTGAAAAAGTCTCATGGATACCATACCAGGAGTTGCACCAAAATCATTAATTTCAAAGGATGCAGCTACAGCATTTGTAGAGAAGAATTCATCCAAAATGTTTTTCCATATCTCCTTATATCCATCAAATCTTGTTCTAATTACAACTGTGGCAAAGTTATCATTTGAGGGTTCCATAAGTACTTCCAAATCTCCAGATCCAACAACGCCAACATGAGCACGATTGGAAATTTTCTTTGTTGCAGCATATTTAAAGTTTAAAGTTTCCATAGTTATTACCTCCTATTTTTTATACTGTCTAAAAATAAGGTTGAAGCAAGAAGATCAGCACTTCCACCTGGAGAAACATTCATTTTCATTAAAGTTTTATCAAGTTTTATCAAAGAGTTAAAGCCATTTCGTGTGCTTGTTCCTCCATTATCGATTACTTCTTTAGCACCTTTTTTTGTTATTATTAAAGCATTCATTCCACCACGATGAAGGATACATGTATCATCAACTGTTGCAATGAGTGCCATAAGTGCATTTAATCTTGAATTGTGCTCTGAAGCATTCTGTTTTCTAGAAGCATACAGAGAGGGTAGAGCAAAGTTAATAACATGAGGAAAAGCATCTTTAGCTTCACCTCTAGCACCCGTTACTCCGTAATTTTCACATGCACAAAATCCATTTGATACTTTCATATTTTCCGATATATGATTGTAACAGGCAATTTTTGATGCTAAAGTAGTTATATTTTTTGTATCAGAATATTCACTTGCCATTGCAGCACCGCAAACTAGAAGTCCCAGTGCCCATATCGCACCCTTATGAGTATTAATTCCGCCAGTTTCTTTAAACATTGTCTCTTCACCTTTTAGACCAATTTGAGATAGCTTTTTCCAAAGGCCTTTTGTTGGAAGCTGTGAAGAGGATGCTTCTGCTATTTGCCAAAAAGTTTCATATAATGCATTTGCAGAGCGGAGCATTAAATTTAAATTTAAATCTTTATGAGCACCAGAGTTATTTTTATCAACTAATCCAGGTTTTGGTGTAAGCATAGCTTCGTCTATAAGTGCCTTTACTGCATGTTCTGCAAGAAAATCAGGTTTATTAGCCATTTTACCAATTCTTAAATTTTGCTGGTGGCTCGTATAGCCCGTCTGACCAATTTACAAGATCTTCTATGTTTTTTGCGGCAAGAAGTGATCTTCTGGCGTCCGTGCGTTTTATATCAAGATCACAAGGCAGAGCAACAATACCTTTAGCTCTTAATTTATTTACTTTGTCCTTTTTTATGCTTAAACCAATAGGTGTAACTCCTGCAATTGCAGCTAAAGCATCACGTCTTTCATCGATGTTTTGAGCTTTGTATAAATAAGCTATTCCTTCTTCTGTGACAACATGTGTGACATCATCACCATATATCATAACTGGAGCTAAATCCAAATTAGCGTCTTTACCTACTTTAATGGCATCTAGAGATTCAACAAATACAGGATCATTACCTGATTTAAAGGTCTCTACCATTTGTACCACAAGTTTTCTTCCACGTATTATGTCACTATCACCAGTTGCCATATCGAGCCAGGCTTTTGATGAATGCCTTCGACCGTGAGGATCACTTCCCATGTTAGGAGCACCACCAAATCCTGCAAGTCTTCCAGAAGTTACTGTAGAAGAATTTGCAAGAGGGTCCATTTGAAGTGTAGAGCCTATAAATAAATCTACAGCATATTGACCAGCAACCTGACAGTATGCACGATTTGATCTAAGACTTCCATCTGAACCTGTGAAGAATATGTCTGGCCTTGCGGCGATGTATTTTTCCATTCCAAGTTCACCACCAAAGCAGTGAACACTTTCAACCCAACCGCTTTCTATTGCTGGAATAAGAGTAGGATGAGGATTTAGTGCCCAGTTTCTGCAAATTTTGCCCTTTAAACCTAGACTTTCTCCGTAAGTTGGAAGAAGAAGTTCTATGGCAGCTGTGTTAAAACCTATTCCATGGTTTAAGGAGGTTACATTGTGACGTGCATAGATTCCCTTTATAACCATCATAGCCATAAGTATATGAATTTCTTTTATATTTCTAGGGTCTCTTGTAAATAGAGGCTCTATCTGATATGGTTTATCAGCTTCTACTATAAAATCAACCCAGGAACCTGGTATATCAACTCTTGGAAGTTCATCTACAATTTCGTTTACTTGTACAATTACTATGCCATCATGAAAAGCTGCTGCCTCAACAATGGTAGGTGTCTCCTCTGTATTTGCACCAGTATATAAATTTCCATCCTTATCTGCTTTATCTGCGGCTACTAGTACGACATTGGGTATTAAATCAACAAAAAGTCTTGCATATAGTTCAAGATAAGTATTAATAGATCCAATGACCATTCTATTATCTTCTATCATTTGTGCTGTTCTTAAACTTTGAGAGCCTGCATAGGAAAAGTCCAGCTTTCTAGCAATGCCTTTTTCAAAAATATTGAGGTGTTCTGGCATTGATATACTTGATATTATCATGTTCAAGTTATTTACTTTATCTGGGTTAACCTTATCAAGTGCTTTTGAAAGAAAGGAAGCTTGCTTCTGGTTATCACCTTCAAGAACAACTTTATCATATGGAGTTATAAGTGTCTCAAGGGCTTCTACAATTTTGTCTGTGGGTATTATTTTATCATTAACAATGTGACTTAATTTGCTTATTTTAAGCTCTTTTTCATCACGGTGTTTGGTCCATGAATTATTCATTATTAGTTTTCCTCCTGTTAATTTAAGTGGTGCATTTGAGTTTCCATAGGTCAATTATATTATTGGACTGTTTATGCTGTCTAATATATAATTATTTATAGTATCTATATACTTATTGGAATATATGAACTGTATTGGGGGTAATGTTTTGGATTTATTACAGTTGAAATATTTTAAAACGGTGGCTAAGTTTGAAAATGTTACAAAGGCGGCAAATGAACTTTATATAGCTCAACCTGCACTTAGTAAGACTATTTCTCATCTTGAAAAGGAATTAGGCGTCCGTTTATTTGATAGAAGAGGAAAATACATACATCTTAATAAGTACGGAAGGACATTTCTTGAAAAGGTTAATATTGCACTTGCTGCACTTGAGGATGGTAGAAGAGAAATTAAAGATTTACAGGGTAAGGAATTTGGTGATATACGGCTTGTGTTTCTTGCTGCATCAACTATAATTCCAGAGCTAATAAGTGAATTTTGCAAACTGCATCCACATATTAGTTTTCAGCTTTTTCAGCATTTTTTAAGAGATGCAAATAATTCTGATTTTGACTTATGTATATCGTCTTCCTATGAAGATAAAGAAAAGAACAATAGTATGGCGTTATTAACAGAAGAAATATATCTTGCTGTTCCATTAAATCATTCATTGGCAAAGAAAAAGAGTATAAGCTTAACAGAAGTTTCTAATGAAAATTTTATAAGTCTTAAACAAGGAAAAGAACTTAGGAAAATAACAGATGGGTTTTGTAAAAAAGCTCATTTCAGTCCAAAAGTTATTTTTGAAAGTGATGATCCAGCAACGGTGAGAGGTCTTATAAAGGCAGGGCAGGGAGTTGCTTTTATACCGCAAGTATCATGGGGAGGTTCAGTAGGTTCTTCTATGGCTTTTTTGCATATAAAGGAACCTGAATGTAAAAGAACAATATTTATATCATGGGATAAAAAACGTTATTTAAGTAAAGCCTCACTTCTTTTTAGAAAATTTGCTGTTGATTATTTTAAAAAGCTGCATGATGACGTTAAATGATGTAATATAATTTTATTGATAAGAACTTGTGATTCGTATAAATCTTCATGACTAAGATTTGAACTTAATATATAATAGCAGCTTTGTATTGTAAAATGAAAACCATACAAGCTGCTATAATATTTTACTTATTCTTGTCCTTGGAGTTAACTTTGGTGTCCTTTCCCTGCAATTCATCAAATCTCTTCATAATTTCAGTATGTGTATCATTGCAAATTTGAGGAAGATCACTAGTCGTTGCTCTTTTAAAATCCACGCCTGCTTGAGCAAAGCCTTTTTCTACGGCATCTCTCATTTGTTGAAGCTTTTCCTTATCATCTCCAGCTAAAGCTTTTGCCATAGTCATAATACGATCTGATACTGCTTCTACAGAATAAGCACCGCCTTTTGATATTGCTTTTTTTGCATCTTCTGGTGTTGTTTCTATAGGAGGATATGCCTTTTCTAAAGAGCCAAATATCTTAGTAAGTAGGTCTGAGGTTGTTTTTGATATTTCAGGCTGTGCATTTTCAGTTGATCTTCCGAGTAGTGTATTTTGAGTATATATAGTATCCTTTATAAATTTTTCTATAAAATCTGCTTTAGAATTATTCTCAGCATCCTTTAGTTCCTGAACTTCCTTTGCTGAAAGCTTCTTTTTTACAGGTTCGTAAGTTGAAGGCTCTGAATTATCCTCTGTAGATTTGACAAAGGTATCTGCCCCTGAGTATTTAGTTTCAACGTCTTCAGTATTGGTCTTATCGTTTGTTTTCTTTGTGCTTGTTTCACTATGATAATTTTGTACGCTTGTGTTCTGTATTCTTGTAACATCCATGTTAAAAATACCTCCTTGTTTACTATTTCTAGTTATTTATCGGATAATTAGTGGCATTAGTAAATAGCATCTCAATAAATATAATTTATTATAAAAAGTCTAAATTACGTAACATATGGACTTTCTATTTTTTATATAACATGGTAAATTGTAAATAAGAAAATGGGATTCAAAGGGGGATATATATGATAGGTTTAGAGGAGGCTTTTAAAGCTGTAGAAGTACTTCAAAATGTAAATGAAGGTTCTTTTGACGCTTTAAAAACTTGTGGAAAAATAAAAAGGATAGCAAAAGGTGAGCAGCTTTTTAGGGATAAGGAATATGTACCACATATTTATATTTTAATCAGTGGCTTGGCTGCTTTATATAAAATTAACAGCATGGGAGAAAAAAAGGTTATATTCGTGTTTGGAAAGGGCAAAATGCTTAATGAAGTTACATTTGAGCATATGAATTCTTCTGTAAGTTGTGAAATATTGGAGGAGGCACTTATACTGTATTTTCCTCAGAATAAATTAATAGATATTATGAAAGAAGATTTTGAGCTGACAAAAGCGATTATGGATTCTACAGCTATTAAAGTAAGAAGACTATACCGACAATTAAAAAATACATCTAATTCAATAAGGGGTGACAAAAAGATAGCGGCTAAACTTTGGAAGCTGTCGGGTGATTACGGAGTACCTTGTAAGGATGGAATTCAAATTGATATGGAGCTAAGTATTACTTATTTAGCGGATATGCTTGGCTCAAAAAGAGAAACTGTATCTAGGCAGTTAAAATTGCTGACAGAAAAAAATTTAGTTATTGTAAAAAGAAATGAGTTTATTATTACAGAACGTGAAGAACTTAGAAAATATTTTAAGCAACCGTGATAAAAATCACGGCAATTTTTTTTGTTTTTTGTTATATTTTTAACAAGAAATAAAAAAGGAGGCAAGTTTATGGGTTATCGTTTAACAACTGAAAATTTAAATGATTTGCTTAAGGAATGGAAGAAAAAGTATTTGATATATGCACCAAAGTTATTTAAGGGTAAGGGGGCTTTTTCTGATACAGATAGGATTCGTTATGGAGAGGTCACTGAAGCAGAAGAAATCGTATTCGATTGCAAATCACATTATTCTTTTAAAGAAGTTTTACTTCCTATTTCACAAACTTTGTTCTTTTTTACTGAAGAAAATATAAAGGAAGCAGATATGCCGAAAAAAGGAGCAATTATTTTTCTTAGAAGCTGCGATCTCCATGCTGTAAAGCGCTTAGATGAAATGTATTTAAAAAATGGTTTTGAAGATTATTATTATAAACGTCTTCGTGAAAAAGTTAAATTTGTTTTAATGCCGTGTGAAAGTGCTTTTGAAAGCTGTTTCTGCGTTGATATGGGAACAAATAAAAATGATAATTACGATGCAAGCATAGAACTAAAGGATAGACAGTTTTACATAGATAGTCGTGAGGAAAATTGGAATAAGTTCCTTATAAATAGTGGGTGTGAAAAGCTTGAGGTTATTCCTTCCTATGTAAAGGAAACTAAGACAAGAGTAAATGTGCCTGAGGGGCTTTCAACTAAAATATTCAATTCAAAAATGTGGGATGAGTATGACAGCAGATGCATTAACTGTGGACGCTGTAATTTTGTTTGTCCAACATGTACATGCTTTACAATGCAGGATATATTTTATACTGATAATGGAAAAGTTGGAGAGCGTAGAAGAGTATGGGCATCTTGTATGGTGGATGGTTTTACAAATGTTGCTGGTGGAGGCTCCTATCGCAAAAAGAATGGACAAAGAATGAGATTCAAAGTAATGCATAAGGTTTATGATTACAAAAAGAGAAATGGCTATAACATGTGTGTAGGCTGTGGAAGGTGCGATGATATTTGTCCTGAATATATTTCCTTTTCAAATTGTATTAACAAGTTAGAAGGAGCAGTTAAGGAGGTAAATTACAATGAATCAAAATGAGTATGTACCTTTTCTTTCAGAAATTAAAGAGGTAATTAAGTATACCAATATAGAGTATACTTTTAGGATGTCCTATAAAGGAGAAGTAAAGCCAGGACAATTTTTTGAAGTTTCTATACCTAAATATGGAGAAGCTCCGATTTCAGTAAGCGGCATAAGTGAAGATACTGTGGATTTAACCATAAGGCGTGTTGGAAAAGTTACAAATGAAGTTTTTGAGCATTATAAAGGGGATAAGCTGTTTTTAAGAGGACCATATGGAAATGGTTTTGATATAGAAAATTATAAAGGTAAAGAAATTGTAATAATAGCTGGTGGTACTGGTGTTTCTCCAGTTAGAGGTGTTGTAGATTACTTTTCTAAGCATATAGATGAAACTAAAGGAGTTACTTTGATAACAGGTTTTAAGACTCCCAAGGATATATTATTTTTAAAAGATTTTAAAGAATGGAAAAAGAATATAAATGTTATATTAACTGTTGACTCTGTCGATGGGGACAATAACTATCCGGAGGGACTTGTTACTAAATACATTCCAGAATTAAAATTAAAAAATGTAAGTGAAGCAGTTTCTATTGTTGTTGGACCTCCAGCTATGATGAGGTTTAGTACAAATGGACTCTTAGATATAGGTTTTAAAGAAGAAAACATATGGATTTCCCAGGAGAGAAAAATGTGCTGTGGACTTGGAAAATGCGGTCACTGTAAAATTGATGATGTGTATGTTTGTCTTGATGGCCCTGTTTTTAATTTTACAAAGGGTAAAAAATTAATAGATTAAGTGAGGAGGGGAAAAGGATGGATATAAACACAAAGAAGTTAAAGAAAAATGCTTTCCGTGTTACTAAAAAAAGGGGTTTTGCTGCTTCAAGGATACGTGTTCCAGGAGGGTATTTAGATGCTAAATTTCTTTCTATGATTGAAAATATATCAAAAACTTATGGAAATGGTACAGTAAATATTACTACACGTCAAGGTTTTGAAATTCCAGGGATAAAGTTTGAAGATATGCCTAAGGTTAATGAACTTTTGCAGCCAATTATTGAAGGCTTAAATATAAATCAGAAGGTTAAAGGAACAGGCTACAGTGCATCAGGAACAAGAAATGTTACAGCTTGCGTAGGAAATCGTGTGTGTCCATATGCTTGTTATGATACTACAGCTTTTGCACAGAAAATAGAGAAAGCTATATTCCCTAATGATTTGCACTTTAAGATTGCATTAACTGGATGTCCAAATGACTGTGCAAAGGTTAGACTGCATGATTTTGGCATTATGGGAATGACCAAACCGGAATATGAAAAGGATATGTGTGTTAACTGTGGTGCCTGCATTAGAGTGTGCAAAAAGAAATCTGTAGGAGTACTAAAAGAGGTTAATTATAAAGTCCAAAGAAATCATGAAAAGTGCATTGGCTGCGGCGAGTGTGTTTTAAATTGCCCTATGGGTGCATGGGCAAGAAGTGAACAGAAGTATTATCGTCTTACACTCCTTGGAAGAACAGGGAAGAAAAATCCACGTATGGGAGAAGATTTTATAAAATGGGCAGATGAAGAGAGTATTATAAAAATTATTTTAAATACTTATGATTATGTAGAACATTATATAGATCGCAGTGCTCCAGGTGGAAAAGAACATATTGGATACATTGTTGATCGTACAGGCTTTGAAGAATTTAAGAAATGGGCACTTAAGGATGTTAAATTGCCTGAAATAGCTGAGGTTTACACACCTATGTATTGGAAAGGGATAAAGTATTAAAGATAAGGGAAGATGCTCATTGTGATTAAGCGATGGGCATTTTTTTAACATAACAAAACGAAATAATTGTTTGGATTAATTTTTCCTTCCTGTACTAATAAACCTCATTTTCCCAATTTTTTCGAGACGTTCAATTTTGAATCCTACATTTTGGTATAATTTCTCTACTTCTTTGAGTCCATAAAAATGAACATCTCCGGTATTCATTAATTTAAGAATAATATGATTTTCAATCCATCGTCCTAGTGTAGGGAGTGTCATATCAAGAATAATCATACGTCCACCTGGTTTTAAAACACCATATGCACTTTCAAAAAAGTTATTTACCTTTGGATAATGATGAAAGCTTTCCTTACAGATAATTACATCAAATTTGTTTTTTTCAAAGGGTAGATTTTCTGCATCTCCTACCAGAAAGTTCACACCTTTAAGTTCTTTATTACGGGCAACTTGTATCATATTTTCTGCAAGGTCAATTCCCGTATAGCTTCGTTTTGAATTTTCTCTATAAAGTTTCTCAATAGAATTACCAGTACCACAGCCTATATCAAGCAATGAATGAAACTCTTCTTTCTTTATTTCTTCTAGCAAGGGGCCATAGCTTTCCTGGCACATTTTATAAATGTCTGTACTTTTTGCATGATCGAATTTTTTTGCTTCTCTGTTAAATTCATTTTTAGATAATTCCTTATAATTTTTCATATATGATTAAGTCTCCTCTCATATAATATAACCATATTATATCATATTTTATAAATTAATAATTATATGTACATTAAATGAAAAATAATACTATCTTACTCAAAAGTAAGTTATTTGGAAAAAACTTATGGAATAAATTAAGATGTATCCTTGTATATGCTTTCTGATGATCCTAAAGGAATGCTTGCGTATAAGTGATGCTTATCATAAATTGATTTGAAGATTTTACTGGAAAATGTTAAAATACAATTGAATATGATTATCAGTATCAATATATAACGCATATAGATTAATTTATAAATTTATAGATAAGGGGAATAGAATATGAAATTTTATGAATTTGGTAATATAAATAATCCGGTTATTATTCTACTTCCAGGGACATGCTGTCATTGGAAAAATAATTATGATCACGTTTTAGATTTGTTGACAAAGTCATTTTATGTGGTATGCGTCTCATATGATGGCTTTGATGAAACTGAACAAACAGAATTTTGTGATATGATTACAGAAACTGAAAAAATAGAAGATTATATAAAGGAAAAATTTAATGGAAAAGTTCATGCTGCATATGGATGTTCGCTTGGTGGATCATTTGTGGGGTTACTTATACAAAGAAAACAAATTCATATGAATCATGGAATTCTGGGTAGTTCTGATCTGGATCAAGAAGATAAATGGAAGGCAAAAATACAAACAAAAATATTTGTACCAATTGTATATCATATTATTCATAAAGGAAAAATTAATAGGCTAATTTCTTGGTATATGAAAAAGCATACCAATGAACAATACATGAAAGAATTTATGCATATTATGCTAGGAGTAGGAGGACAAAAGCTGGATTTTGTGACAAAACGAAGTGTAGAAAATCAGTTTTATTCTGATCTTATAACGAAAATGGAAGATGGAATAGATGTTAATGGCACTAATATACATTGTTTATATGCATCAAAAATGGGAGAAATGTATTTAAAAAGATATAAGCAGCATTTTAAAAATCCTCATATTGTTAAGCATGATCTTGAGCATGAAGAACTGCTAGCATGTAGACCAAATGAATGGGTGGAAGTAATTAAGAAATGTATAAGCTTAGAATAATAAATTAAAGATCGTGCCTTAGATATAAAATATGTAAAGAAAATATGGCATAAGGTAAAATTTAGAAAAATCATTAATGCCGGACATGGAGAATATTGCTTGAGATTTCCAGATGAATTTGCGGTAGATATGTTTCAGATGTTAGAAGAGAGAAGTAACAATGTTGAAGCAACGATTAAAAGTTCTAATAAATCTTGACTCCAAAATTGTAAAATGCTTAGATTTATAGGAATTTTTTAACGCCACGAAGCATTGTTACTTTTAATTATTTATAGCATATGCAGCATAGCCAATTTTTTTCTTCTATTGAGTCTATAGATATATTATTAAATCCAGCATCCTTTAATAAGTTTTTTAGTTCATCAGGAGTATATAAATTCATATTTGATGCAGCTATAAGTTCATCATTTCTTTCCTTAAACTTTTCACTAGAATACATTTCACATATTATAGCAAAGACTCCGTTTGGCTTTAGAATTCTATTTACCTCTTTAAAATTTTCAAGTATATTTGGCCAAAAATAAATTGTTTCTACGGCTGTTATAATATCGAATTTATCATTTTCAAAGGGCATTTTTTCTACACTACCATGAAGAATTTCGACTTTATTATTAGTTACAAATTTTTTATTGTAATCTTTGGACCAGTTTACACAGTCTAAGGAATAGTCTATTCCAAAAACTTTACCATCTTTTGCTATAGAGGCCATTCTATTTACAGTCCTGCCACCGCCGCAGCCTATATCAAGTATGGTATCATCATTTTTAATATTTACCTTTTTTAGTCCCCAATCAGTTAATTCAAAATGTCTTAAATTCATATCATCAACTATAATTTTACCTAATTCACCAGTTGGTTTTTTGCATTGATTTAATCTTTTAGCAATTTCACTCATAAAAATTTAACCTCCATTTAATGATAATGATAATCAATGGTGCTATGTTGTACATTATATAACCTTTTTTATGATATAGCAATTATCATTTTTTTATTTAACTAAGTATGATTGTAACCAATGGTAATGACTTTAATTTCAATATTGAAAAAAGTAATAAAGTTTGTTAAAAAAATTGCTGAAAATGGTATAATAAGAGTAAACAGAGGAGGAGATATTATGAAAATCTCAAAAAAAGATGCACTAGCGTGGTTTGAATTTTTTGCAATGCTGCCTGAGGGCGAAGAAGTTATGACAAAACAGCAAGAAATAATTTACGCTGTATTTGCACAAATTGAGGCAGCAATTGATAATAGAAATGATAAGTTAATGTCGGAAATTAAAGGTTTGAAAACTTTAAAGGATAGAACTTTTTTTGTAGGAAATGAAAATAAATTTCCAAAGGGATGCGTTTCTTGCTTGATGGGTACTGGATTAGGTGCAATCAGGAAAACAAATAAATGTAATGCAGCCTGTAAGTTTTGCTACGATTATGGACAATTAGAAGATCTTCCTCCAATAGGTGAAGGTATGTGGGAAATTGGAGGTACAAGATTTTATGATAAGGATATTGATTTACTTCTTTCTATACATAAGAAGCCCACTGGTGTTGCCTACGTTTATTTAGAGCCATTTATGGAAATTGAAAAGTATTATTCAGTAATAAAGAAGTTCAGTACTGCTGGTGTACATCAACATTTATATACAAATGGAATTTTAGCTACAGAAGAGAACTTGAAAGCATTAGGAGAAGCTGGACTTGATGAGATACGTTTCAATCTTGGAGCTTCTAATTGCTCGGACAAGGTTATTGAAAATATTAAAATTGCAAAGAAATATATTAAACAAGTAGGAATCGAAACCCCAATGACTCCTGAGCTCTTTGAAGGTTTCTTTAAGAAAAAGCAGGCAATTTTAGATACAAAGCTAGACTTTATAAATTGTGCAGAATTGCATTTAAATGAGAATAACATAGGTAATTATGAAGGAGAAAATATGTACATTGCTAGACATGGTTATATTTCTCCAACGTGGAGCAGGGAATTAGCTTTGAAATTCATGAAAATAGCAGATGAAGAAAAGTGGGACCTAGTAGTTCATGATTGTTCAAACTATACAAAATTCGCACGAGATTTAAACCTTAGCAGTAAAGATGGAAAATGGTTTGGAGCTAGCAGTTATGGCTGTGAATTTCAAAGAATTCCATACGAAGTATTTTTGCCAATACTGCGTGATGAAAGTTTCAAATTTTTAAGTGAAGAGGAATTGCCTAAAGGCTACAAGCCGGGGGAGTTAATTTATTAAATAGTTTTGTAATTTTATCTTTAGAAAATAAAATGTCGTCAAAGACTATTAAGTCTAGGCGGCATTATTTTTGTCTAAAAATAAAGTACTATTGACAAGTTTATTGTTATTTTTTATATAAAAAACTTTAACTTTTAATGTAAGAATATTATAATTTGGTAATAGGAATGTTTTATGTAAAAATATATTTGTTATGGTAATTATAAAGCTTAATGAACAAATATGGGGGGATACAATAGATGAAAAGAAACAAATTTTTAACAATACTTAGTTTAGCATTATGCTTAATTTTCATATTAGGAGAAACAGTTTTTGCAAAAGGATTTCATTCAGGGAGTTTTAGAAGTTCACATTCAAGTTTTAGTAATAGTTCATATAGTAGCTCTAGTTCTAATTCTCAGAATAGTTCTGTGTCTCATTCTAGTTCAACAAATGGGAGTAGTGTACCGAAAAGTGGATTTCATTCTGGAAGTTTTAGCAGTAAATCTTCAAGTGATAAAAGTTTTAAATCTGGCAGTTTTAAGAATAGTAAACTAAGTAGCAGCGTAAGCAAATCAAAAACAATAAGTGCAAAATTGAAAAAAGTAAAAACTATAGTTAAGTATAAAGCTGCAAAAAAAATTAAACATAAAATAGTTCATGCAAAAAAAAATGCAAAGATATATAATACCAATGCAAAGATATATAATACAAATGTAATTAATCATCATACAGCATCCAGTCACCATTCAGCCAAGCCAGTATATAAGAATAATCATTATACGGCAGAAAAGTCACACTTTAGTATCATACCAATTGCTATTGGTGGTATAATCTTATTGATGGTAGGAAAACATTTTAGAAAATAATTATTTAGAGATATTTTAAGTTGATTTATTAAGCTTTTAGATAGCAAAATATAATAATTTACGAGACTTAGCAGTTTCAATTCTAGCTAAGTCTTTATATTTTACTTATCCATAGATCTCATAGGAGAAAGAGCATTCTCATTTCTTGTAGCTGGCTCTACAGCTGTGCTTTCATGTGGTCGAACTTTTCGAGCCATAACAACGAAACGTGCATTATTGGAGCTGTAATAACAGGTTGAGAGTGTTAGAATGTTATCACCAGGAACTACATCTATAGAGGGAGTGTTTATTAGAGAACGTGCTCTCACTTCTTTAATAAAACTGTTAAAAGTATCGTCTGAAGGAAAATTGGTAACAAGATAGTTGAAAACATAACCATCCTTTGGATCAGCATTTGTGATAAAGGCAGCAAATACCTTCCATGAACAATGACCATATATTGTGTTAAAGGTTATAACGGGTGAAGTTTTATAGAAGTCAGTTTGCTGATAATTAACTATGGAAGTAAGCATCTGACCGTCCTTCATATTGTGACCATATATTATCATATTTTGAGATTGAGGGCTTATATTATTTCTGTAATCAAGAAAAAGTGAGCCGTAGGGGTCAGCTGTTTTATTGAAATTATTATGAAGGTAGTAGTCATTATCTGTAGATTGTACCACTGGATAATTAATTACTGTATTAGGAATTGAAAGCCAGCCTTTAATATCGTGATTAGTATCATATAATTTATAGAACTCTGAAAGCATGTGAGCAGGGTAATGGCTATTCTGTACATTAGAAGAATGGTGCTTATATTTTTGTACAATTTTTTTGTTCAAATTTATATTGCGATTTTTGTTTATATAATGTAGTGAAAATCCAATGATTGATACAATAAATATCATTGAAGCAGCTATAATACCAATGCGAATATTTATATTAGTAGAGATAAACCAATCTAAAATTTGAAGCAGTTTATCTCTAAAATTATGCAGTTTTAACATTATAGATTTTGATAATTTTTTTAACATAATTGAACCATTTCCTTTTATAATATTGTGTTATATCATCATGGGTACTAATATATCATTGAAGTCAAGTTTGATTTACTGAATTCTTATCTGTATTGTTTTGTATAGGTATTTCTACATTTATGTTTTTAGCATTGCCACCAGAAAACAAAGGTAAGAGTGTTGCTGAAATAAAAGATACAAGTGGTACTGTAAATATTACAGCGAAACTACCAGAGATAGCCTGTATAATTTCAATAGTGATAGTATTTGAATTGAAAATTTGATAGTAATTCATATTGTAAGAGTAAATAAGAATAAGCATGTTTAGGGAAGTACCTGTAAAGGCAAGAATTAAAGTATTTGCCATTGTTCCCATCATGTCACGTCCAACATTAATCCCAGATTTAAAAAGCATTTTTGAAGTTAAATTATGATTTGCAGCATATATTTCCTGAATGGAGGAGGCAATAGAAATTGCAATATCCATTACTGCACCCAGCGATGAAATAATAATTGCTGCAAATAGAAGTTCATCCACGTGTAGACCAGTATGAGTGGAAAGTGCCATAAGTGAATCATATTCAGGCATGTTATAGCCAGATAAAGAAGTTAAATGCTCAAAAATCAGTAAAATTAATGATGAAAGTACAACACCAACTGCAGTTCCCAGGATAGCTGAAAAAGTTTTTATTTCAAATCCAGTGGTTAGTATAAGAGTTACACATGCAGTAAATATTGCCATAAGTAAAGAGGCTGAAATGGGAGAAAAACCATTGTATATTAGAGGAACAAAAATAAAAATAACACTTGTAATAGTAAAAACTATACCAATAACGGACTTTAATCCACGTTTCCCTCCAATTAAACATAAGGCTATAACGAATAAGCCAATAAGTACGTAAAGCCAAGGTTGCCTGTAAGGACCATATACAAAGACATTAACATTCTTATTTTTTGAATTTCCAGCAGTATTTATTGAAACAACTATGTTATCCCCAGCTTTAAGTAGATAATTTGTATCATAATTGAGTCCATTTGTAATTTTCATTTCTTTATCTTTATATTCACCAGTCAATATGTGAATTGTAATTTGCTGTGACCCTATAAGCAAATTTCTATAATGCTTGTCTGGTTCAACATTTTGTGAATCAATAGATACAACCCGAGCTCTTTCATATGAAATCTTGTCACCATTTCCAAGACCATATATATTATAATAAGCTTGATGCCTGCTGAAAGTATAGGCACATATGACGTATACTGATAACGCAAATATTAAAATTATTGTTTTAGTTATATTATTCATTTTATTTTTTAACATAAGCAGCTCCTATAAAATTATTTGTTATTAAATGATATTGATTTTGAATATTGAATAAAGCTAATAAATCTAAGATTTACTCTAAAATTCCGTAGGTACGGAGGAATTTTTACATTGTATCACCTGTAAGAGAAGTAACAATGCTGAAGGAACGATTTAAAAAAAATTTAATAAATCTTGGGTTACAAATCGCAAAATACTTAGATGTTTCAATTTGTTTGAACGCTAGTGAGTTATTGAAACATCTAAGTATTTTACGATTTGTAAGCCTTAGATTTATAAAGTTTTTTTAACGTTTCTTCAGTATTGTTACTTCTCTATTTCTTTCTTTTTATAAATTATTGTGCCTACGAATGCAAGAACAGCAATTCCTGAAATTCCAGCTAAAGAGGCTAAAGCAAAATTACTGGAACTGTTATCACCAGTTTTGGGATTGCTAATTTGACTGCCACTTGCACTATTGTTTGCTGATGTATTAGCTGGTGTATTAGTTGATGCACTACTTGTATTATTAGTAGCAGTTCCTTGCGATGAAGTAGTAGATGAAGATGTTTTAGTAATTGTATAGTTATCGATTGAAGCTCCCGTGTCGGTACGAACAGTGTTTATGGTGAATTTAGAATCATTCATTGTAACATATGAATAAGTAGGTACATATTGCTGCCAGAATACACTACTGAAGGTATGATCTGACGCACTATTAAAATCATAATATTTACTTCCACTTCCAGAATCAAGTGTAAAGTATACGGTTCCTTTTGGATTTGTTACGGCGTTAGTTTTATTAGTATCAACAGGAGTACCATTATACATTTGGAAAGTTCTTGTGTATTCATGGTCATGGCCTTGAAGAACAATGTCAACGCCATATTTGTCCATTAATTTAGGCCAGGTTTTACGTATTGTCATAATTGGATCGTCGGCAGAATTACTATTAGAGTGGTTTGCTTCACTATAAGCAGATTGATGCCAAGCTACAACTTTCCACTTTGCATTAGGATTAGCTGCAATTGCTTCCTGCATAAATTGATCGTGAGCTGCTGTATCAAGAGCATCGTTTGCATTCAGTACCATAAAGAGTACGTTTCCATAAGTAAACCAGTAATCACCATCATTGTTGTTAACATTACTGTTTGATGTTTGACCTAAAGGTGAAAGATTAGGATGATTATAGTGGAAACTGTAATAGGTACCCATTTGATGGTCGTGGTTACCTTCGAAGGCAACAAGAGGATAGCTCTGGAAAAAGTTTTTATTTGTATCGGGATTGAAAAAAGATTTGTATTGATCCTGCTGCTTTGATAGAGCACTATAATCATTTACTTGATCACCAAGTGAAAATAAGAAGTCAACAGGGTTTGAAGTAACTTCCTTAAGAGTATTAGCCCAAGCATTTTGGTCATCTGTTAAACTGCTGTGTGGAAGAGATGAGTGTTTATTGCTATCAAAAGCACCGATTTGTGGATCTCCAAAAACTGCAAAATTGAAACCATTACTTGGATTACCAGTAGTAAAAGAGTAAGTTGGACTCCA
This sequence comes from Clostridium pasteurianum, assembly GCF_001705235.1. NCBI lineage: Bacteria > Bacillati > Bacillota > Clostridia > Eubacteriales > Clostridiaceae > Clostridium > Clostridium pasteurianum. The sequence continues at coordinate 406,165 of NZ_MCGV01000001.1, read as the reverse complement.
GGTTGTTCCATCACCAACACGATAAACATATTTTGTTGAAGGAGTTAATCCACTAGCAGAAGCTCTATTAGCAAACTCGTTTTTACCAGTTGAAGCATCTACAGCTGGCTCATTTGGGTTCCCGGGGTTGTTTTCAACACTTTGGGTAGCAGTTGCTTGACTAGTTGTTCCGTTAATTATAGAATTTGAAGGAAATTGACCATTTTGTACATCACTTGCTTTTGCAATTTGAAGTTCAGAACCATTATTATAATTACTGAACCAATTGAAACGCATTTCAGATGAATTACCTCCCATTTGAAAGTTGATATTGTACGGTGTGTTACTTACGGTGTCAGCATTTACAATGTTTTTTGGAAGTCCAATTATTAGAGTAGATACAAGTCCAAATAATAGTAATTTGTTTCTTTTCATAAAATTTTCCCCCTAAATTTATATTACATTCCATATGCTATAATATAAAAAGGTTATTAAGGAAAAATTATCAATGGGTTAAATATAGGTTAAGAAACTGCAAAAAATTATTGACTCGCCAGTACCCTAAAGAGGGCATGACGATATCAAACAAGTATATATTTAATAATTATTTAAGTTTTAAATTATAGTTATCTCCAAAGTTGTTATCCCAATATTCTATTCCGTTTACTGTGTAACATACTGCAAATGATACTTGTTTTGCTGATGGATTTGATGGAATATTATAGGACCAGTAGTCTGCAGAGTTATCCTGAGAAGTGTTAACATAAGTGGCGTTAGTTTCTGAGAATGTTGCCCAGTTATCATAGCTATATCTTACTTTTACTACTTTGGGATTGCCTATGTTGTTTAAAGTTATATCCCCACCGACATGACTTCCATCATACCAATATGATACACCTGTATAGAGCTGACTTTTACCAAAGACACTTGTATTGGTTGGACTAAGAAAATAGTTTTTTCCTTGATTATTATCCCAATAAGTTATACCGTTACATTCATATTTTATAGCAAATTGTACTGATACAGGACTAGAAAGGTTGTCCAAATTAAATTTCCATAATTCACATCCATCACTAGGGTTATCTTTAACATAAGTTGCATTTATATCTTTCCAATTTGCACCATTATCTGTGGAATAATGTACAGTAATGTTTTTTGAAGAAGAAGATTTTTGCACAGCTATATATCCAGTAGAAGAATATTCATAACAAGATCCATCCCATATGGCTGTTTGCAAGTATTGTCCGTAATATAATTGTACAGGCGGTTGAGTGTCAGCTTTTACATTATTAGTAAATGTAGTGCCCATTAGAAGGAAGGAAACAAGAAGCGATAGGAATAAACTCAAAAATTTTTTGTTTGTGTTCATAATATTACCCCCTAGAATTTATATACTTTTACAGAAAATGATAATACTTAAAATTATAAAAATCAAACCGAAATTTATTTGAGAAAACCCAATTTTATTTAGAAAATGCTAAAGTAAACGGATACAAGTATAAAATTCCACCCTTTAACTAAATTTTACATAAATTCCACTATATTTAAGCGTAGGAGATGAATTGTCGATAGCCTAATCTTATAATTTTTTGAATTATTCTGACTATTGCTGTATAATTTCAGTGTAACTAACAGGGAAGTTTTTATATACAATATTTATTAATAAAAATGTTAATGGAATAATTAACAAATAAAATTGAAAAAAGGAATGATAGAATATGGCAATTGCAGAAGCAACAATATTTCCAGTTGGGACAGAATCAACAAGCTTAAGTAGTTATGTTGCAGCTTGTGAAAAAGTGTTACAAGATGAAACTAGAATAAAATATCAGCTTACCCCTATGGGAACAATTTTTGAGGGAGATCTTGATGTGATTTTAGAAGTTATAAGAAAGATGCATGAGGTTCCTTTTGAGAATGGAGCTAAAAGAGTAGAAACTTATATAAAAATTGACGATAGAAGAGATAAAAAAGCAACCATGGATCAAAAAATAAATTCTGTGAAGGAAAAATTAAAATAAGAACAATATGTAATTTATCAAAGGATTTTTTCACCCTTTCTGTAACAAAATATGACAGAAAGTGATATAATATATTATACTACGACATTTGGCACAATGTTGTAATTAATTACTGAGAAGGGTGAGAAAATCATGAAAAGTATAAAAAATATAAAAACAAAATTAATATTATCTATGGGATTTTTAGCATTAGTTATATGTGTGGGGTTAGGTTTGGTTTCGTTTGTAAACGGTTCAAATGCATTAGAGAAAACGTTATACAAAACACTTCCTAAAATTGCTGAACAAACAGCGGGAAATATTGAAGGAAGGGTTAAAGGTAATCTAGATTCACTACAATCTATTGCTGCAAGAAGTGAAATTAGAGATCCTAATATTTCATGGGAAAATAAAAAGTCAGTTCTTTTAGATGAAACTAAAAGAACTGGATCTATTAGAATAAGTATTGTAGACAAAAATGGAAACTGCAGTAATCCAGATGGAACATCTTCAGATGTATCGAATAGAGAATATTTTAAAAAAGCTTTATCTGGTCAAAGTAATGTTTCTGATCCTATTATAAGTAAAACTAATGGGCAATTAATAGTTGTATATGCAGTACCTATTAAAAATAATAATGAAATTGTAGGAGTGCTACTTGAAACAGTTGATGGCAATAATTTAAGTGAGCTGACTAATCAGGTTAAGGTTGGTACAACAGGTAGTGCATTTATGATATCAAAGGATGGAACAACTATTGCAAGTGCAGATAAAAGTAAGGTTTTAAAAATGGATAATGTATTTAATGATGTAAAAAAGGATTCTGAACTTCAGGGGCTGGCAAATATTCAAAAGAACATGACGGAAGGTCAAAAAGGTTTAGGCGAATATACATATAATGGAACCGACAAATATGTGGCATATTCTCCAGTTAAGGGAACCCAATGGTCTGTGGCAATTGCTGTGCCTAAAAGTGAAATATTATCAGAGTTAGATAGTCTTAAAGTTTATATTGTAGTATTCTCTGTAATATTTATGTTGATAGGGTTAGTGGTTGTTACTATAGTTGGAAACATTTTGTCTAACGCAATGAAAGTAACTTCAAAACATTTGGAACTATTAGCCCAAGGAGATTTATCAAAGGAAGTTTCACCAAAATATTTGCAGTTAGAAGATGAAGTTGGTGATATGGCTCGATCAATGAAAATTATGCAGGAATCATTAAAAAAGATGATTTTCAAAATAAAAGCAAATTCTTCAGATGTTAATGTACAGTCAGAGAATTTATCTTCTGTTTCAGATGAGATAGCTAGTTCTGCACAAAATGTAACAGAAGGTATAACTGAAATTGCAAAAGGTACAAGCTCACAGGCTGAGGATTTAGTAAATGTAACGGATATACTTAATGAATTTAGCGGTAAACTATCTAAGATAATTAATGAAATACAGGATATAGATTCACAGTCTAGAGAAATTGGATCAATGGCAAAAGACAGCAGCAGTCAAATGGACGAATTAGACACGTCAGTTAGTAAAGTAAGCGGATTATCTATGGCATTTGGCGGGAAGATTAGTGTACTTGGTAAAGATGTAAATAAAATAAATGAAATTATAAATATTATAAATAGTATTGCAACGCAAACAAATTTATTAGCGCTTAATGCAGCCATTGAGGCGGCAAGAGCAGGAGAGGCAGGAAAAGGATTTGCTGTAGTTGCCGAGGAAATAAGGAAACTTGCTGAACAGTCTCAAAAATCAGCAGAAGAAATAAGTAATTTAATTAGTGGAATATCTAAAAGTACAAGTGTTATAGTCAAGGATTCTTCTGAAATGGGCAATGAAATTAAAAGTCAAGTTAAGATTATAGGTATGTCAATAATGTCCTTTGAAGAGATTATAGAGGGCATAAATGGTATAATTCCTAAAATTGAAACAGTTAAAAATTCAGCTGATGAGGTGGGTAAGGATAAAGAAACTATTTTAAGTAGAGTAAATGATATATCATCAGTTTCAACTGAAGTGTCAGCATCTTCAGAGGAAATTTCAGCATCTTCAGAGGAAATGAGTGCATCTACAGAAGAGGTAGCAGCATCAGCTTTAGCACTTAACAATGCGACTAATGAAATGATTGTTGAAGTTAATAAATTTAAAATATAGTGAAATAATAGTTATGTATGAAAACTTGATTTTTAAGTTGACTATAGTATAATTATTATCGAATACAAAGGGGAGCTCATGAAAAGTGAGCTGAGAGTAAGCCGTTTGCTTAGACCCATAACCTGATTTGGATAATGCCAACGTAGGGATATATTTTGCAGAACTACTGCATATGTACTTTCATTGGTATATATGCAGTTTTTTTATTTAATAAATTACAATTTTTATTCTGCATGGTATGGTGTTGACAAGCCTTTCGGTTTGTATTTGTGAAGGGAGATATTATGCTTAGTAAATGTATTGAAAATGTTCGAAGCAGTATGCCGCTAGTACACAATATTACAAATTATGTGACAGTTAATGATGTTGCAAACGTTCTTCTTGCATGCGGAGGAAGTCCTATTATGTCAGATGATGCAGATGATGTAGAGGATATCACATCAATATGCGGAGGACTGAATATAAATATAGGAACTTTAAATAAGAGAACAATTCCTTCTATGCTTTTAGCTGGTAAAAAATCTAATGAGCTTGGTCATAAAGTTTTGCTTGATCCTGTAGGAGCAGGTGCAAGTAAGCTTAGAACGGATACAGCCATAAAGCTAATGAAAGAAATAAAATTTGATGTAATTAGAGGAAACATATCCGAAATTAAAACACTTGCCCTAGGCAGTGGAAGCACAAAGGGAGTAGATGCCGACGTATCAGATGCTGTTACAGAGAACAATCTTAATAGTGCAGTTAAATTTGTAAAAGATTTTGCTAAAAAAACCGGAAGTATTATAGCGGTGACTGGTGTAATTGATTTAATTGCGGACAAAGATAAATGCTATGTAACTAGAAACGGGAGACATGAAATGAGCAGAATTACAGGTACAGGTTGTCAGCTTTCAGGCATGATGACAGCTTTTCTTGTGGCAAACCCAGATAATGAGCTTGAGGCTGCTGCTGCAGCTGTTTGCACAATGGGATTAGCTGGTGAAATAGGATGGAGCAATATGCAGCCATCAGATGGCAATGCAACTTACCGCAATAGAATTATTGACGCTATTTACAATATGAATGGACAAACATTGGAAAGAGGCGCAAAATATGAAATTCGATAAAAAGGACTTATTGCTGTACGCTGTGACTGACAGAGCATGGCTCCATGATGAAACTTTGTATAGTCAGGTTAAAAAGACATTGGAGGGTGGAGTAACCTTTGTACAGCTAAGGGAAAAAGAACTTGAGTATGAAAAGTTTCTTGAAGAGGCAGTTCAAATAAAGGAACTCTGCAGGGAGTATAATGTGCCTTTTGTAATTGATGATAACGTGGATATTGCCATAAAAGTAAACGCTGATGGAGTACACGTTGGACAGAGCGATATGGAAGCAGGGAATGTGCGTAAACTAATAGGAGGGGACAAAATTCTTGGAGTTTCTGCACATACTGTTCATGAAGCCGTACTGGCCGAAAAACGAGGGGCAGATTATCTTGGAGTAGGTGCAGTTTTTCCTACAAGCTCTAAGGCTGATGCTATTGACGTAAGTTATGATGAACTTAAGGCAATATGCGAAGCTGTAAATATCCCTGTTGTTGCCATAGGAGGAATTACAAAAGAAAATGTAACAAAGCTTAAAGGAACAGGCATATGTGGTATATCTGTAATAAGTGCGCTATTTGCACAGAAGGATATAAAAAATGCAGCGGTTACATTGAAAAATATTACAGAGAAGACGTTGCAAAGTAACAATGCTTTGAAACATTAAAAAAATTCTATAAATCTTATCATAACTGGGGTTTTGGTCGTATTGTATTACTGATAATAGTTAATATATGACTGTAAATATAAAGATATATTATATCTTGTAAAGAAGGATAATGGGATTTCACCCAAACCCCAAGAATGATAATTATCCTTCTTTATAAGATACAGGCTATCTTAATATCTACGACTAACAGCTTAGATTTAAAGGCTTATCTAAAGCTTTTATAATATAGAAATTGCCTATATTAAGTAACGAAGGATAATGGGCTTCACCCAAACCTCGTGTATGATAACATTTATTAGAAGTTTTTAAATCGTTTCTTCAGCATTATTACTTTGTTTCTAGGATTAGTACAAGGAAAAAATTCCTCCGTACCTACGGAATTTCAGACGTGAATTTTTATAATATATAATGATTATTTTTTGTAGTGGAACGGAGAAAAAGTTACCATGTTTTTCTCTCAAGCGAAGTAATAGTGTTTTATTTAATGTTCCTAAAATACTATTGCGGCAGATTGGGGGCACCACCTTCTGTCGCTATATAAAATTAATGCAATTTATTGCCGCAGAGAATGCGGAAGAATGGAGGAAATATATGAAAACAGCATTAACAATCGCAGGCAGTGATTCCTGCGGAGGCGCCGGAATTCAAGCAGATATTAAGACTATGCTCACTAATGGTGTGTATGCCATGAGTGCAATAACAGCACTTACTGCACAGAATACTACCGGCGTTACTGGAATTATGGATGTAACTTCTGAATTTTTAGGGAAACAGCTTGAGGCTGTGTTTAGCGATATCTACCCGGATGCGGTGAAAATAGGTATGGTATCCTCAAGTGAACTTATAAAGACCATATCCCAAAAACTCAAGAAATTTGAAGCAAAAAATATTGTAATTGATCCTGTTATGGTTGCAACTAGTGGGGCAAAGCTCATCAGCGATGATGCTATAGACACTCTTAAAGAGTATTTATTGCCAATTGCTGATGTACTTACACCGAATATTCCGGAAACAGAAGTCCTGTCAGGAATACCAGTTAAAACAGCTGATGATATGATAAAGGCAGCTAAAAGCATAAGCGATACATATAATTGTGCAGTGCTGTGTAAGGGAGGACATCAGTTAAATGATGCAAATGACCTTCTGTATCGAAGGGGAAGTTTCAAATGGTTTAATGGAAAACGAATTAACAATCCAAACACTCATGGAACAGGATGTACTTTGTCAAGTGCTATAGCATCAAATCTGGCAAAAGGTTATGATCTTGATACTGCAATTGAAAAAGCAAAACTATATATATCAGGTGCTCTCAGTGCAATGCTTGACCTTGGCAGCGGCAGTGGTCCTATGAATCATGCTTTTGACATTAAAGGTGAGTATTTAGGAGGCCCAATACATGAAAAATAAAAAAACTTCTGTGCTAAATAATGGATTAATATGGTTTGGTGCCGGAGTTTCTATTGCCGAAATACTTACAGGCACATATTTTGCACCCCTTGGATTAAAAAAAGGTATTGAAGCTATAATAATAGGTCACATTATAGGATGCAGTATGCTTTTTCTCGCAGGATTTATTGGAGGCAGAACAAGGAAAAGCGCCATGGAAACTGTTAAGATGAGCTTTGGACAGAAGGGCAGTATATTGTTTTCACTGCTAAATGTTGTGCAGTTAGCGGGTTGGACGGCAATTATGATATATGATGGAGCTATTGCAGCAAAAGGGATTATGGGTTCCACAACCTGGATATGGGATATTGTTATTGGAATTCTCATTATCTTATGGATACGGATTGGCGTAAATAATCTTGAAAAATTAAATTATGCTGCTATAACTGCTTTATTTATATTAACGCTTTGGCTGTGTAAAGGGATTTTTTTTGGAAATTCTGCTCCAATAATACCTAAAGGTACTCTTACTTTTGGTGCGGCTGTAGAGCTTGCGGTAGCAATGCCTTTATCGTGGCTGCCGCTTATAAGTGATTATACGAGGGAAGCAGAAAAGCCAGTTAAAGCAACTTCGGTTAGTGTAATAGTGTATGGTATAGTGAGCTCATGGATGTATATCATAGGAATGGGAGCCGTACTTTATGCAGGTAAAGGTGATATTGCAGAGATAATGGTTAAAGCAGGACCGGGTATTGCTGGACTCTTAATAATTATACTTTCTACAGTAACTACTACATTTATGGATGCATTTTCTGCAGGTGTTTCTCTGGAAGCTATATCAAATAAGGTAAGCAGCAAATATGCAGGAATAATTATAACAATTATAGGAACTATTGCAGCCATTATTTATCCAATGGATAATATTACTGATTTTTTGTACCTAATAGGCTCCGTATTTGCACCAATGATTGCGGTACAAATAGCTGATTATTTTATACTGAAAAAGGATTGCTTTGAACTGAAATTTAATGTTAAAAATCTTATTATATGGCTGCTAGGGTTTATATTGTATAGGATACTTATGCATGTGGATACTGCTATTGGAAGTACTCTGCCTGATATGTTGATAACAACATTTGTGTGTGTAGTATTTAGCAAGATAACAGATGTAATTAAGAAAAATTAGGACATGCTTAAAAGGTTGTTGAAATTAGCGTTTATTTAAAATATATACTGAAATTAAAGTTTTATGTTCCCCAAGTTTATGGCTTGGGGAATTTTGTCTTGTATGGGAATAAAAATGGATGAATTACTGTGACAAAAATAAAGGAAAATAATGATATTCTGTAGTATTATATATAAATGAATTTGTATATATAATTGTTTTGATATATCTGTAGTACAAAATCATGCCAATTGATATTTGAAAATTTTTAGCTTATCTCAACCAGAAATGCAAGCTTATAAAGAATAAAAAATTTAATAAGTGGGGGAAGTGAAATATATGTATTTTGATATATTGCAGGATGTAAAAACTTATGATAAGGATAATTTATATAAATTATGTAGAGATGCAGAGATTGCTTCAAGGGTTAGCCCAAATGAAAGTGCAATTAACTGTAGAAAGGCAATTGAAATTCTAGCAATCTCGGTTTTAGCTGATCATAAAATATTTCTTAATGATATGAATAAAAGGCTATTAAAATTAGATAATTTGATTGGAAAAATAGATTACTGCTTTGAAAAAAGTTTTATTAGCAGCAAAGCTAAGGATTTATTACATTCCATAAGAAGAGAAGCAAATTCTATAGTACATATCGGAACAAAAAAAGATGGAGAATACATAATTGTTAAGGATGCATCAGTAGGGCAAGCTACAAAACTTGTTAAAAACCTTTATGAAGCTGCAAGTGATATATTTATGGGAAAAGTTAAGGCTAAGAAACTAGATATTGATGAACTGCCAATAAGTACTTGTGAGGTTGTTAAGAAAATTGAAAGGAAGAGCTTTGAGGCTTCAGATGGAAGGTATAATTACATTTGCATGGAAAAAAACAACAATAAATACAATTGGTATTATGTAAGATGTTTTAAAAAAGATTCCAATGCATTTAAGACGAGGGATAATGTCATTATGGATGAATTATGGTATGGAATGCATGATAGTCCGAGGGGAATAATAAGAGGAGAAATAGAAAACACATCTAGAGAGTGTGAATTTTATTATATCAAATACTGTATTCATGAAAATGCTGTATCCTTAAGAGACAGGGAAAAGTTAAACTTAAGCAGCAAAGATGCATTATATATTGTAATAAAGCTTATTGAAGGATTAATATCAATTCAAAATGTTGTGGATGATACAAAGATACACCATAGAAGAATAAGACCTGAATACATATTTGTTTTGAAAAAGAAGACTTCATATGATGTAAAACTTGGATGCTTTGAAACTTCTAAAATAATAAAAGAAGATGAAGATGTTCCTACTGTTAATACTGAATTATTTGATACAAGTGAATTTAATGCATTTGCTCCAATTGAGATAAGACAAAATTTGATAGAGGACATAAATGAAGTAGATTGGGAAAAAGTTGATGTCTATTCTGTTGGGGTACTTCTTATTTGGATGAACATGGGAGATTTCAGTACTGCTAGTTTGGATACAGATATTTTAGAAGATAAATACAGTGATGATTATTTGGATTTTTTAGAAGGATTATATGAAAATAGTTTAGCGGAAAAGCCTTCATTAGAAGAATTTTTAGAAGCTTCCAAAGAGGAGATGGAGAACCTTGCCTAAGACACTTACGTTTCGAAATAATAAGACATATGTAATTATAAGTACAATTTATAATCAGGAAAAGAATAATACAGTATTCTATAAAGCTCTTGATGTTAATTTAGATAGAATAGTGGGGATAAAAATAATTGGCTATAATAATGATACAAAAAAATCCCTTATAAATGAATGCAGGGCGCTTATTAAAGTAGAAGCAGTGGCTGATAATGTTCCTTCACTTTACGATTATTACGATGATTTTAGAGAAAAAAAGCTTGTTATGGTTATGCAGTATATTGAAGGCGTAACTTTGAATGAAATCATAAAAGACAATGAAGGTAAATATGAAGATTACAGTGTAATTAACGGCAATATAAAACTATTAATACAGATAAGCAGAACCTTAGGACAGATACACAAAGTACCATATCTTCAGCATAAGGATTTGAAGCCGCAAAATATTATTGTAAAAAATTATGGAAGTACAAGCCAAAGTGTATATATTATTGACTTTGGAATTTCAGCTAAAGCAACCACAAGGGGAATAGGGACACCGGGATATGAGGCTCCAGAGCAAATGTACGGAAAGCTTGGTACAAATTATGATAGAATAGATATTTTTGCTATGGGACTTATTGCTTTTGAGATGTTAACAGGAAAAAGGATTAGGATCGGAACTGATTTAAGACAAACCTCAAAAGATGTAGAATGGAAAACTGTACCTGAATTTAAGGCTTACAATAAAAATATGAGCGATGAAATAATCAAGGTACTAAAGAAATGTTTATGTCGCCAGCCTAAGAATAGATATAGAAATGGTGAGGAACTTGAAAGAGCTCTTTTTTATGCTTTAAAGAGCAGAAGGAGAAATAAATGAAGATAGAAGAGGTTCTTGATGAAACAGACAAAGAAAATCTTAGTGAACTTTTAGGGGATTTTAAAGAAAAATTTTATAATCTGCCTTTAGAAATTCAAAAGAGTGAGGATAAAGATGCAGAACACAATTAATTTATATTCTAATGAATGGTTTGATGTGGAGGAAACTCTAAAAATATTCATTGGTGATAGAGTCAGGGTGAAAAATTTAGAGATTATTGAAGCAGTAATTGAAGAATTAGTGAACTCAGAAGCACTTGTAATGGGTCTTTTTGAAAAGTCAGATAATGATTATAAATTTGTATTATTAATGAAAAAATATCTCTTAGTATGTATGAGAAGCGAGAGAAATTCTTTTCATGTGATTGCAGTGATGAATGAATATGACATTAAAAAGAAACATATTAAGGAGTATATTTATAACAAACCTATATTAAATTTAGTTCCAAGAAATAAAGTCATGGTAATTCTTCAAACAGTATATGAAGATGAAAAAACATATTTCGAATATCCAGATTCAATGAGTGATGAAGATTGGGAAATGCCACAGGATTACTTTGAATTCATGGATAGAAATATTAGGGAGTATTTTGAAAACAGCGGCAGCGAAGATGAAAACTCTTATGAAATTGGAAGGTCCTTCAGAAAGAATATTTTAGATCCAATTAGGGACTATACACATTATGAGGATGAAGCTGAAAAAGTTGAAATTATTTCAGGGGATTCTCTTGTTTATGTGGGCAAAAGGTCAACTACAACAGGAGCTTCTTTAAATAACACCACATATGTTTTCAATTGTGTTGTCTATGATGAAAAAATATTTAGACCCGATGTGAGAATTAGTGTTGAAACTGTGAATTTTGGGGAAGATGGAGAAAGAAAATTATTAAATGGTGTAATTGTAAGTGTAATGTCTGAAGAGGAAAATACTTTAGTTGAAATTAGCTTTTCATCTGAATTTAATGACTCAGAGATACCAGACAGCGGTAGAATATATCTTCAGTACAATACAGTTCAGAGAAGGGTTAGGGAAAAAGTATTAAGTGATATAGAGAGATTCAAAATAAAATCAAAATACATGTACAAAACCTTTAATAAATTTGAAACAGAAGGCTACGAGGAGAATGTACCTTACTTAGAGGAGTTTAAAGATAAGCTTCAGCATCCTAAGGAAGGGGAGTTTGCTCCAAATGTTTTTCAGATGGAGGCAATTGAAAAGGGCATCAAAACCAAAGATATCCAGTTAGTATTAGGTCCGCCTGGAACGGGGAAGACAACGGTTATTGTGGCATGGATAGATTATTATACAAAAATAGGGAAGAGGGTTCTTGTATCCTCTCAAAATAATAAGGCTGTAGACAACGTTCTAGAAAGAATAGCCCAGAACAAAAATATAGGAATAATCCGCATTGGCAATGAAAAGATGATTCAGGATAATGTAAAGGAATTTATGCCAGAAAATCAGAGTGAGAAACTATATTTAAGCTATAAGAAAACTTTCAGTGAAAATCAGGACAAATATAAAGTGGATCTTGAAAAGCTTAGGTGTCTCATAGAACTTTCAGAAGTTGATTATAGACTGCTAGAGGGTTATAAGAGTATTGCTGATGAGATTTCCTATTGTTATAAAAATTTAAATAATTATTTAATGGATTTAAGTGTTTTATTTGAAAATATTAATGAGTGTAAAAAAGATATAGAAATATTGATGGATGCAAGAGCAAAGAAATATATATACATTTCTGAAACAAAGAAGAAAAATATATTCATTAGATTTTTAAGAATTCCAATTTCTTTAGGAGTTAAAAAGGATATTTCAAAGTTAAATTCAGATATAAAAGAACAAAACAAAAAATACGATTATTCGGTGGAAGAGTACAATAGAATATCTTTTGAATTTCAGAAAAAATTAAAGGATGAGGAATTTATTAAGTATAAGAATGAGCTAGTTGAAATTAAGGACAAGATAAGGTGTAATGGGACTTTGAGTATGGAATATACCCTTCCATATGATAGTTTTAACTGTAATTTTAAATTTGAAAATATAACGCAGTGTATGGAAGATGTAAAAAATTTTAAAAATAGGTGCCTTGAGTCTGTAGAAAACATAAGTAAATTAAAAAGTGCAATTAGTGAATGGGACATGGCATTGGAGGAAAAAAGAAATGAAATAATGACTAATATCTTAATTGAAGGTGCTGATGTTGTAGGAGCTACTTGTATAGGAATAAATAGTAACAGAAAGTTTTCAGAAGTGGAATTTGATGTTTCAATAATAGACGAGGCAGGGCAGATTCAAATTCATAATATTATTGTCCCAATGACAAGAGCAAAGAAAAATCTTCTGCTGGGAGATTACCTGCAAATTCCACCTATTGTAAATGATGAGGTGGCTAAGCTTTGTAAAATTGATGGAGTTTCTATGGAACTATTAAAGGAAAGTTTTTTTGAATATTTGTATAAAAATGAAGCACTACCTAAGGAAAATAAGACTCTCTTAGGAATACAGTTCAGGATGCCCTCTGAAATTGCAAGTATTATTTCACATAAGTTTTATGAGGATAATTATGAATCCGTTGCAAGCAAGGAAAATATGAAATCCATATGTGGTGAAATATTTGATAGACCATTAGTTGTAATAAGTACAAGTGATGGTGATAAAGAAAAAAGATGTGAAAAGCCTGCTGCAGGTGGTGGATACATAAATGATTATGAAAGTGACTTAATAGGCAATATTATTTTTAGGATAATTACCTCAGGAGCATTAAGTTCCTCTGAGATTGGTATAATTGCTCCGTATAGTAAGCAGGTAGCTAACATACGGAAGGTTCTTAGAAGAAAGGTTTATTCATTAACAGATGAAGAAATTGTAAGTATGGCTGCAACCTTGGACAGCTATCAAGGTCAAGAAAGAAAGCTCATTATATATAGTTCAACGAGAAGTGATTATAAAAAAGAAAGTAAGCAGCCTAGAATTGGTTTTATGAAGGAGCTTAGAAGATTAAATGTTGCCTTTACAAGATGTAAGAACCAGATGATAGTAATAGGAGATATGGATTTTTTAACCACCTGTGAATATGAGGTATTAGATGAAAAGGGTAAAAAAGTTCCAAACCAAAGTGAAAAGGGTTATGCAAAGTTTATGGGCTATTTTGTAAGTGAAGTTAAGAATGGAAAGGGGCAGTTTGTGCTGTCAAAGGAAATTTTAAATTAGAAGGGATAGAAGAATATGAATCAGGAAGATTACAAAAAAGAAGATTTAATTAATTTTCAGAATAGCTGTCCTGAGCTGTTTAAGGCAGGAAAGCTAAAATATATGAGTTTATTCTACTGTCCTATTTCTATAGCAAATGTTGAAGCTTTAGAGTATACCAGAGCAGAATTTGAATCAATAGAATTACTTATATTAAAGCTTTATGATGCGGGGCTTCATACAGCAGAGGCTATAAATGAAGTTACGGCGTTAGATAAAAAGCTTGTTAGAAAAATGCTTACTCTTGAGGAAAATGCTTATAAGCACATAAAAGACGGAAAGCTTACAGAACTTGGACAAATATCTTTAAAGGAAAGAATTAATCATGTTATTTATGAGGTGGTTAAGGAAATTGAATTTGACGCTGTAACAGGGTCAATAATAAGACATGAACTGGAGCAGAGAAAGGACAAACTTTTTAAGGGAGCTAACTTCAAAGGTGACACAGCAGTTCCTCAAAAAATAATAGAGGTAGATGAAAAGGTTAAAAATGAAATTACAAATAGATTAGATGAGTACAAGCATGCTGAAATTGGTGTCTTAGATAAGAATATAAAGGAAATCATAGATGTAAAAACTTCAACACTTCGTTATACTAGAGCTTATGCAGTTGAATTTGAAAATCTTATAGACCCAATGATTATACTAAAAGGGCGTATTTTCAATAAAGAAAAAAAGGTACCTACTATTATATGGAAGCCAATATCAATTTCTCTTAGTAATTGTAATTATTTGAAATCAATTAACTGTGATACAACTTATTATATTGTAAGAGATGATGCTCACTTTGAATACTTAAAGCATGTAATAAGTAGATTTAATCTGGATTATGAAGTGAATGAGGAAGATGAGTACACAGAAGAAATTGAATTACGAGATGACATTGATAAGTATGCATTAAGTTTAAGCGATGAATTAAGTTAAAGGAATTGATATTATGTGGGAATGTAAAAAGTGTGGTAATAAGAATCCATTTACAAGCTTTGAGTGTTTAAATTGTAGTGAACCCTTAAGCAAAGATAAAATTAATGAAATAGTTAATGAGGAAATTGAGTTTCAAAAAAAGAAATATAGAAGATTTATTATAAATAATGCGGATCTTTTTATAAAAAAGAGTAAGCAGGTAAATATTGCTTTACTTGTGGTTGTTATCTTGATTATTGGAGGTTCTATATACGTAGACAGAGCCTATTATAAATCTCAGGGATACATAGCTTCTACGTTTACGAAACTAAATATACCTAAAAAAGTATCAAGTATTCAATTTGAAAAATTAAAAAAAGGAAATGAACTCATTGAAGCCAGAAAAAAGTTAGTAGGGCGTTTAAGAGTTATAATAACTAAAAAGAATTTTCAAGAGAAATCTATAATTATTAAAAAGAAGATAAGAGAAGCGGAGGAAAAGCTATGGGATTAACTTTGAGGAATATATTATGCATAATAGCAAATATTTTGTCCTGCATTAGCATTATATTAAGTATAGTAATTTTATATAAGTCGGTAAAATTTGAAGGTAAACTGACAGATGAATACATAAAGCAAATAAAAAAGTTTTATAATTTTTCCATTGGAATAGTTGTGTTTATATGGCTTGTCACAGTAAATAAAATAACTAATTTAGGGAAAAGTGTACTGTATATTAATGCTGTAGGTTGGCTTGCACTATTTATAATTGCAGGGGTGCTTATGCTTATACTGAATTTAACAAAAAGTAAATCATTTAGTAATGCTAATGAAGCAGTAAAAGGTATAAACCAAAGTATTCCTTTATTTTTAAGAAATGCTGTGATTTCAATATTTTTAGCTTGGTTTATTGGAATATAAAAATAGTAAAATAGCAGATCAAAAACTGCAATAGTTTGATATTATATTTATTTTGCAATTTTGAAATTGTTTATTTAAATATGACATACAGTTGTCAAAGTAAAATGCTATAATAATCGTACTTAAAATTGTTTGGAGTGATTATATGGATAATTGTATATGGCCTGGTAGAAATGAAATAATGCAAAGATATCATGATAGGGAATGGTGCGTACCAAGTTATGATGATACATATATATTTGAGATGCTTTCTCTTGAAGGAGCGCAGGCAGGATTATCCTGGAATACTGTGCTTTCGAAACGCGAGGAGTATAAAAAGGCTTTTAATAATTTTGATATTTTGTATTGCTCAAAGTTAAGCGATGAGGAACTTGAGGAGATAAGGCAGAAATACAATGTAATTAAAAACAGATTAAAGCTTAAATCTGTAAGAAATAATGCAGTAGAAGTATTAAAAATACAAGACGAGTTTGGAAGTTTCTCTAATTATTTGTGGAAGTATGTAGATTTTAAACCTACTATAAATAGCTGGAAAAGTGAATCTGAAGTCCCAGCAGAAAATGAACTGTCACAGAAAATTAGTAAGGATTTGAAAAAAAGAAACTTTAAATTTGTTGGACCTCTTATAATTTACTCATTCATGCAGGCAATTGGGATGATTGATGATCACATAATATCATGTCAGTATCATTCTTTTAATAAGTAAAGTTGCGAACTAACATTGATTTGTAACATTAAAAAAATTCTATAAATCTAAGGTTGAAAATCATAAAATCCTAAGAGTTTTCAATAACTCACTAGCGTTCAGACGAATTGAAAACTCTAAGTATTTTATGATTTTTCAACCAAGATTTATTAGAGTTTTTTTAAAATGTTACTTCATCAATAATTTTTGCCACAGGCAACCCCCTTATCTAGTAACGAGCGAAGCAAAGTTAATACCACGTACTTCGGCTTTGCAGATTATAACTTTTTTCGTCTCATTAGATGACGAAAAACCCCAAACTTTCTTGGCAATATTTTTATTTAGTGAGACATCCTCATTTAAATATCTGCCGTATTTTTTAACAAAGTACACAGCATTTCTACAGCCTGTTCTATATACAAATCTGTATTTTTAATAGAATTATCATAGAGAATTTGATGGCAAACATCATCTATTAAAACATTACAATAGTGAATAAATATATCAAAAGTTTCCTTGTTCTTAAAAGGGATAGATAGTGTGTTAAGTATATTTTTTGTCCTATCTATACGTTCTTTAGAATTTTCTTTATCTAACAAGGCAATGTCTTTATCTAGAAGTTTTAGAGCTGTCATGTCATCATGAAAAAGCTTTGAGAAGTTGTGATGATTCATCATGTCCTTGATAAAAATATTGAAAATCTTTTTCACATTTTTAATATCTTTAAAGTCTAACTTTTTATTTTCTTCCCAAAAACTTTTAGTAGGTTCAAATATATTTTTACTTATTCTATTTGAAACTTCAATATAAATATCTTTTTTATCTTTGAAATATGTATATACAGAGCCAGTAGCAATGTTGGCTTCTTTAGCAATATCCGTAGTAGTGGTATTAAAATATCCCTTTTCATTAAAAAGCTTAAAAGCGGCTTCAATGATTTTTTCATATTTTTCAAGAGATCTTTTTTGAGTTGGCTTTTTTATTTTCTTATCCATCATGTTTTATTCCTTTCATAAAAATAGAAACTTATTTTTATTGTATAACCTAGATAAATTTAAATCAAGCATATTGACTTAGTTAAAGCGTAATGATAGTATATAAACTGAAGTTGAATTCAACTTCAACTTTTTTAAAAATAATTATAACACATATAAGAAAGGAATTGATTTAATCATGAAAAAATCACAGAAGATTTTAGCTTTCATATCAATAGCTATAGCATGTTTTTTAACTGTGTTAGATAGTACTATAGTAAATGTTTCGCTCCCAAGCATGGCAGTTTATTTTAATACAAATACAACAGGTATATCCTGGATCAGTACTGCTTACTTAATTGCTTTTTCTTCGCTTCTTATTAATTTTTCTAAAATAGCAGATATATATGGGAGAAAAAAGTTATTTTTAATAGGCCTTATTTTATTTGGAGCAGCATCAGTACTTTGTGGGCTTGCGGATTCTTTAAATATGTTAATAATATTTAGAATAATTCAAGGAGTAGGTGCTGCTATATTAACACCACTTTCTATACCACTAGGAATTGAGATTTTTGGGAAAAAGGCTATGGGCAAATTGGCGGTTATTGTCGGCATGACAATATCAATTTCTGCAGCTTCAGGTCCTGTTATTGGTGGTATTTTAAATGAATACTTTAATTATAAAGCTATATTTTATGTAAATACACCTTTTGTTATTATTGCATTTATACTTGGAGCACTGTATATAAAAGAATGTTATGATGAAACTATAGAAAAGAAAATAGATTTTTTAGGCTGTATTCTTTTAGCAGTGGGACTAGGTGCTTTAACTTTTGCACTTGTAAAAGGAAATGACTATGGCTGGAGCAGTACTAAAATAATTCTCATGTTTACAGTTTCAGTGGCAGCCATAATTGCTTTTGTAATATATGAAATTAAAATAAAAAATCCAATGATTGAATTTAGTATATTTAAAGTTAAAAGCTTTACAGCTTCAATAATTTTAATAGCAGTATTTTTCTTTGCCTACATGCCTGTATCTTATTTACTCAATTTCTATTTTGAAAATACCCTTGGATATTCAGTTCTAAAGGCAGGGCTGATGATGGGAATTCCAAGTGTGGCAGCACTTATATCTGCACCTCTTCTTCCTCTTATAGCTAAGAATATTTCAGATAGGGTGGTATCCTTTGTGTCCATAGTTATAGTAGCAGTGGGAAACCTTATGTTTGCTTTTATGGACAGGGAAAACCACATGACAATAATTATTACTTCATTTATATTACTTGGTATTGGCGTTAGAATTACAACATCACTTTATCAAACTGCTTATGAAGAAATATCAAAGGATAAGAATGCCATGGCATCAGGGATACAAAATAGTTTAAGACAGTTATGTGCCTGCATTGCAATAGCTTTAGTGTCAACGCTTAGCAGTAATTTTACCACAACTGCGGTTCAAAATACAAAGAGTAGGATATCGGCAGAAATAAACAGAAGTACAGTTCTTGAAGTACAGGTAAAAACTTCTTTTAATGATAAAATAAAAACTTCCGGCAGCAAAGATTCCAGCGGTTTTTCAAAATCAGCTGTCCACAATATATTTATTAAGAGGGAAGACGCGATATTAAAAACTGTGCCTTATAAGATGAAAGAAACTGTAATTGAAAATTTTAAGACTCAGGAAAAAGAAGTAGACAGAATAGTTGATGATGCATCAAAAATAAAGGAAGAGGAGAGCTATAAAGTTTATAATAAATGTTTTCTAATAACGGGAATTATAGCAATGATTGGCTTGCTAGCTGTACCTTTTAATAAAAAGAAGGAACATGCTGAGACTGTTAGTGGAACAGAGGCTGTGAATTTATAAAAAAATGCAAAGTGACAATGCTTCGTCGTGTTAAAAAAATTCTATAAATCTTATCATACGTGGGGTTTGGGTCAAGGACCCATTATCCTTCTTTATAAAATACAGACTATCTTAATGTTTACGGCTAACAACTTTCAATAACTTGCATATGATAAGAGTGCTTTTATGTGATTAAGAAGGATAATGGGCTAAAGCCCAAACCTCGTGTATGATAATATTCAGACAATTGAAATATTTAAGTGTTTTATGATTTTTGAACCAAGATTTATTGGGATTTTTTTAAATCACTCCTTCAGCATTGTTACTTTACTTACACGGTAATGTAATGAAAAAATCCCTCCGTTGCTACGAAATTTTAGTCATGAATTTTTGCAACCAATTAAATTTTTATACTATATAATATTACTATTAATAATTAAATATCTTTAGTTAAACAATTAGGAGAAAAATGTAAAATATATGACTTGTGTTTGGAAATTTGTATAACTTAAGGTATAATTATATGAGTTTTAAGTAAAAAGTAATAATAGGAAGAAGTGGTTTTATGAAATTTATATTTAGACAACCTCAGTTGTATAGATTTTTAAACATGTGTAATGAAGAAGGCTTAGAGAAAACCGTATTAGATTGTGGAGCTGGAGGAAAAATGCCGCCGCTTTCAGTTTTTTTAGAAAATGGATACAAGACTTCTGGCATTGAAATAAGTGATAAGCAAATAGAAAGGGCTGAAGTTTTTTCAAAAGAGCATAAAGTTAACCTTAATATCTCTAAAGGTGATATGAGAAAACTTCCTTTTGAAAATGATTCTTTTGATTATGTTTATTCTTATAATAGTATTTTTCATATGAAAAAAGCTGATATTAAAAAAGCTGTAAGTGAAATAAAAAGAGTATTAAAACCAGGTGGTCTTTGCCTTGTAAATTTTCTTTCTGTAAATGATGAGGATTATGGAAAGGGTGAAAGGGCAGGGGATAGTGAATTCTTCAGAATCGAAGATGGTGAAAAAATTCTTCATTCCTACTATGATATTAATGAAGCAGAAGAATATTTTAAAGATATGAAAATATTATTTAAAGAAAATAGAATTTTAGAAAAAATATATGAAGGACAAAAAATAAAGCAGGGATATGTAGATTATATATTAAGGAAGAGTTTATGATTAAAAAGGTGTAGAATTAAGCCTAAATATTTAATATATGAGGCTGCTGCATTAAAAGCAAAAGCCTCATAAAATTTTAGGGTTGGTTTTATTAACTAGCTTTAGTGCTTTCACAAACTAATTTTTTGTAGTATCCTTCTTCTTTCATAAGCGTATTGTGATTTCCTATTTCTAAAATTTTTCCGTGCTTTAAAACTATTATTTTGTCCGCGTTTCTTATGGTTGAAAGCCTGTGGGCTATTACTAAAGTTGTTTTCTCTTTTGTAATATTTTCTATAGCTTTTTGAATTAGCTTTTCTGTATGCGTATCTATGTTTGCAGTAGCTTCGTCTAAAACAAATATAGAAGGATTATGAGCTATAGCTCTTGCAAAAGATAGAAGTTGTCTTTGACCTGCAGAAAAAGTACTTCCTCTTTCCATAACAGGTTCATGAATTTTATTAGGCATTGTTTCTATAAATTTAGATGTATATGAGTTTTTTACAGCTTTTTCAATTAAATCATCATTTATTTCATCGTTTAAAGTGATGTTTTTTTCAATGTCTCCAGAGAATAAGAAGACATCCTGAAGTACTACAGCAACATTTCTTCTTAAATCCGCAGGTTTTACAGTATTAATATTTATTCCATCAATTAATATTTCGCCCTTTTGAATCTTATAAAAACCGCTGATGAGACTTATTATAGTTGTTTTACCAGCTCCGGTTTCACCGACAAAGGCAGCAGTTTCACCCTTATTTATAGTAAAGCTTAAATCTTTAAGTATCCAATCTTTATTGTTGTATGAAAACCATACATTTTTAAATTCCACTTTTCCCTCCATGTGTTTCATTGGAATTCCATAGTGAAGTTTTTCAAGAATAGGCTTTTGGTCTAAGAGTTCAAAAATCCTGTCAGCGGATACCATGGCTGATTGTATTGAGGTGTAGCTATCTGCAAGATCTGATACAGGGTCGAAGAACTGTCTTATATAAGTTGTAAAAGCATATAAAACTCCAATTTGAAGTGCTCCATTTGCAATTTTGCCCATTCCATACCAGATTATAATGGCAATTGAAAGATTTTGAAATACATTCGAAGCGGGTTTTAAAAAGCTGTTAAGAAAAGCTTGAAATAAAGTTGCATCATAATATTCTTTATTAAGCCCTAAGAATTCTTTCTTTTTTTCTTTTTCACCTCTAAAAATTTGAACAAGTCGCATTCCAGATATATTTTCAGCCATAAACCCATTTATCTTCCCAATTAATTTTTTCATGATTTTAAAATTTTTCTTTACTTTGGTTCTTAAAGCGAAAATTATAAAGAGCATAACGGGTATTACTGAAAAGGATACTAGTGAT
Organism: Clostridium pasteurianum; assembly: GCF_001705235.1. Classification (NCBI taxonomy): domain Bacteria; kingdom Bacillati; phylum Bacillota; class Clostridia; order Eubacteriales; family Clostridiaceae; genus Clostridium; species Clostridium pasteurianum. The sequence goes on along the minus strand of NZ_MCGV01000001.1, from coordinate 384,125 downwards.
AATTTTACATTCATTGAAAGCATTGCGTATACAATTCCTATTAGGAGAAATACATCTTGAAATAGACTTATTATTACATCTGTATACAGTTCACTCAAAGCCTCTACATCATTTGTCGCTCTTGTTATAAGCCGCCCAGAAGAAGTTTTATCAATATAAGATAGGGGGAGAAGCTGGATAGTTTGAAAGACACTTCCCCTTAAAGTTTTCATAATCATCTGTCCAGCTTTGTTTATTAGGTTTGCTTCACTTATGGCAAAAAATCCACCGAAAGCCACTATTAAAAAATATAAAATTCCCATTGAAGTTATAGAGTATAGTCCAGTTTGAGGTTTCTTAGCCACAAGAAAATCATCTATTACGATTTTTAATATGTAGGGCTTAATTAGTTCGGCAGTATTTACTAAAAGTACGCAGATAGCAGCAAGTATAATTTTTTTCATGTGAGGTAGTGTAAGTTTTAGAAGTCTTTTTAAACTTTTTGATTTAGCAGGCTTCTGAGTTTTCATCTTTGAACTGTTCTCTGTAGATTTCATAGTATATACCTCCTTTTTTTAGAAGTTCATCATGGGTACCTTTTTCGGCTATACGTCCTTTGTCTAAAACTATTATTTCATCTGCATCCTTAACAGCGGAAAGTCTGTGAGCTATTATAATTGCTGTTTTATTTTTTCTTACATCCTTTAGATTGTTTAGTATATTTGTTTCGGTTACAGCATCTACAGCAGATAGAGAATCATCTAATATTAAAAGAGATGGATTTTTTATTATGGCTCTTGCAATAGATATTCTCTGCTTTTGACCTCCAGAAATATTTACTCCTCTTTCTCCAAGAACTGTATTGAAGCCATTTGGAAAATCCAATATACTTTCGTATATGCATGCTGCTTTAGCTGAAGCTTCAATTTCATCATCGCTGTATATGTCTTTAAAAAAGCCTATATTTTCTTTTATACTTGCAGAAAATAAAAAATTGTCTTGAGGAACATAGCCAATGTTGTCTCTTATGGAACTGAGCTTGTAATCATTTATATCATTTCCATCAAAAAGTATTGTCCCATCATCTACATTGTAAAGTTTTAAAAGCAAATTTGTTAAAGTGGTTTTCCCAGAACCTGTTTTGCCAATTATTCCGATGGTTGAGCCTTTTTTTATAGTTAAGTTTATATTATTTAAAGCATTTTTATCGGAGCCAGGATAAGAAAATGACAGATTTTTTAATTCAATATTTCCTTCGATGTTTTTCTCAAGCATGGCCTTCCCATCAGTTACCGCAGGTTTTACTTTAAATATTTTGTTTAATCTTTTCAGAGAGGCCATTCCTCTTTGAAGAACAACAATTACACGTCCAATAGATATTACAGGAGTCATAATCATGGCTATGTATGTATTAAAAGCAACAAAATCTCCAAGGGAAGCCTGACCTTTTAAAACCATGTTTCCACCTATAATTAAATTGAAAACAAAGCTTACACTGAAGCAAAGTTCAATTATTGGTGAGAGGGCAGAAGATATCTTAACTAGTTTTAAATTTGAATCCATCATTTTATCGTTAAGCTTTTTGAAATTTTCAACTTCTGATTCTTCTTGAACGTATGCTTTTATAACTCTTATTCCATTTATATTTTCCTGTACTCTATCTGATATTTCTGCAAAATTTTCTTGAACCTTCCTAAATCTATGCTGAACTATTTGACCTATTTTAAACATTACAATTATTATAAAAGGTATAGGTACAAGGCACATTATGGTCAGCTTAAAGCTTATACCGGTTATCATAGAATAAATTGAAGAAATACATATTACAAGACCATTTATTGACATAGCGGCAGCCGGACCAAAGGTCATTCTTACAGCAGAAATATCATTTATTGCATAAGCTATAAGATTGCCGGTTTTTTCATTATTATAAAACTCCGGTGATAATGTTTGAAAGTGGTCAAAAAGCTTTTCTCTTATGGTGTTTTCAAGTTTTCTTCCACCACCCATAACCATGTTTCTCCATACAAAAGTGCATACAAAGGTTGAAAAGGCTATTATAACCATGTAAAGAATATTGGATTTTACGAGAGCACTTTTAAAGTGACTGTTTTTTAAAATATCTATAGTATCACCAAGAACTTTTGGAAATAAAGTTTGTATGTAAGATGAAGCAATCATAAAAATTAAGCCTATGGTATATCTGAGTTTGTTATGTTTAAAGAAATTAACTATTATATTTTCTCTCATATAAGACCTCCATTTGTGAGCTTTTTAACGGAATCTCTTTCTACTAAGAAGCCATTTATAGTTATATTTTCATATGGCTTTTTTGGATTATTAATTCTATTTATAATTAAATCTATAATGCTTTTGCATGAATATTCTATATTGATATCTATGGTTGTAAGAGCTGGAATGGATATGGCACATACTTCCTGATTGCCTTTTCCTATTATTGAAACATCGTCTGGAACTTTAAAGTTATTTTCATGCAGCAGTTTTATTATTTTCATCGCAGTCAAATCACCCTGACATATAATTGCAGTGGGTTTATTTTTTAGGCTTAACATCTTTAATAAATTTTTTTCTAGGTCATTAGATTTGCTGTTTACAAAGAAATTTTTATTTACTTTAAGTCCATATTCATCCATAGCAGCCTGCATTCCAAGAATTTTTTCATTTAATGTGTAAAATGATAAGTTGCCTGCAAAGCCTATGTTTTTATGACCGTTAAGAAGTAAGTACTTACACTGCTTATAGCCGAGATTTACAGCATTGAACCTTACAGTATCACATTCAAGTGAGGGTAAATAATTTCCGTATAAGACCTGACATTCAACTTTGGATTTTAAAAAGTTCATGTAATCTATATTAAATCTTCCAATGAATAGTATTCCATCAAAAACATTTCCCTTTAAAATTTTGCAGGGAATTTCCTTTCTATTTTGTTTATCCTTTGGTATAAATTCTATGCTGTATTCAGCACCTCTTTTTTGAAGTTCTGTTTCCATGCATTGGAGAGTAAGATTGAAGTTTGGGTTATCCTGCAAATTAGTCTTTTCGTGAAGAATCAAAATATTAACGTTATTTTTTGGCTTATGATAACCTAAAGTTTTAGCTTTGTAAATTATTTTATCTCTCAGTTCTTTACTTACACCATCTTCACCTCTGAGGGCTCTACTAACAGTAATTGATGATACGTTCATTGATTTTGCTATGTCTGAAATGGTTGTTTTTTTGTATTTCAATATAATACGTACCTCCTTTAGTTAAAATTATAAATTTATTATAGATATTTTTACATAAAAAATCAACGTTATAAAGTTCTAAAATATAACGTTGATTTATGCTAAGTTATAAATTTTAAGTGTCCTATTTATGTTTACCATATTAAAGGAATAAGTCTATATGGCGTTTTTAAACAGTAATCGCTGTAACCCTGAAGTTCATATAAAAGAGTTTTTTCTTCATTTTTTATTCTAAATACAAGTATAGGTATTATTAAAAGTGCAGGTATAAGTGAGTAATAAGATCCAAGTGCCAGAGGCATAAAGAGAGACATTAACACCATTCCGGAATACATTGGATGTCTAACTATGGAGTAGAAGCCTGTTGTAATAACCTTTTGTTTATTTTCTACCTGTATAACTGTTGAAGCATAAGCATTCTGCTTAAAAACGAAGAAAATAAAGATGTATCCTGCAAAGAATATGAGATTTGATATAATTACAAGCCATACTGGTTCCTTAGACCAATTAAAGTAAAAATCTATACCAGGAAGAATAAAACTTATAAAATATAGTTTGAAAAATGTTGGAGTTTTTGCTGTTTCTTTTTCCTTAGTTTTCGATCTCCTAGCTAGAAACTCGGGATTTTTTTTAGTAAAATAAACTGCAATAAAAAGCGTTATCAAGGAAAAACCTGACCACAAAATCCATGCCTGCCAGAATTTAATTGTGCCCGCAGGTAGAAACAGAATAACCCACAGAATAATCATAAGAATTATTGGAAATGCATAAATCTTGGCATTTGATTTATTTGTATCACTTTTCATTAGTAGTACCTCCCTCGTAGTTTAAATATTTTTGTATAAGTTCCCTATGTTTCTTTTGAGAAGGTGAAAGATAATCGTCTGTTAGTTCATTAAGTAAATTTTCATATGTCATTTCAAAGCCAGTTTGATTGCATAGCTTTTCTTTAAGAAGTGGTATGTTTTTTATAAAATCAGCGCCTTCTCTTGCCAGAGCTTCAACCTCTGGATCATCCTCGGACAGTTCTTTTAGTTTAGCAAGGCGTTTACCAAATTCTAAAGCTATTTTATATTTTTCCGGATGCAGCTTAAAATATTCCGCTATTCCTATAAAATTATTTTTATAATCTTTACCCCATTTAAAATCTTCTATAATACCAAAAATATTACGCTGCTGTTCAAAAAGTTTAGTATAGCCGTGAATTTGTTTTTGGGCTTCAGTAGTTTCTAACATATTTGTAACTGTTTTAAAGGCTTCAGATTCAAAGGGAGTCTTTTCAAGGGTAACTATGGGGCTCTTTAATAATGTTTGTATTTTTGATAATTGATCTTCGATTCGCTTTTTTTCTTTTAAAAGGCCAGTTTGCAGTGCTTTTAGAACTTCATTTAAATTAGTTTCATCATTTGCATCTTTTAATATTTCTTTTATCTGTTTTAAACTTAAGCCTAAGTTTTTTAAGTGCTTAATCATTCTCATACGTGAAAGTTCTTCTGCTCCGTATAGACGATAACCGCTATCTGATCGCTTTGGCTCCTTAAGCAAACCAATTTTATGATAGTATAAAACGGTTTTTAAAGTGCTGCCGGTTAACTTAACGAAATCACTGATTTTAATTTGATTAGCCATTTTTACCACCCTTTCTTTGTTACATTATAAACTCAACCCTTGGGGTGGAGTCAAAGGAAAATGTAGGTATAATACTTGGAATAAATATGTAAAAAATTAAGGGAAATATACAATTCAAATTTATATATTAAAAAGAGACATATTATAAAATGAAAATAAGGTAGAAAAAATAAATAGTAATTATTAAACATTAGAGTTTTGGTTATAATTGAGAGTATGAATAAAGAGGTAATACAAAGAGGTAATACAATGATAAGAAGTATTTATATTGATAATTTTAATATAATTTATGGTAATAAATATATTTTTTAATTTACAATACCCTGAAAATATGTTAACATATTTTCGTAACATTTAAGGAGGGTTTTATTGTGGATAAGTTAATAATAAGCAAGAGTAAGTTGAATAAAGAGATGCACAAGAAAAACATTAAAACTCAAACTGAACTTGCAAAAATGATGAATATAACTAAAAATCAATTATCTGTAATTTTGTCAGACAAATTTGATCCTATAAAAAGCAATGTGGAAAAATTATGTAATGTACTAGAGGTTAATTTTGAAGATATAGCAGAAAAGAAATGTGAAAATCAACACATAAAGAAGCCTGATATTGATAATAGTGCTTCTATACATAGCAAAGATGTAAAAAAAGAACTTGATGTAGATAGTGAATATATAGATGTTAGTAAAGTTATACCTAATAGAAAATACAATGTAGTGGAATTATTTGCTGGTGCCGGTGGATTAGCTTTAGGATTAGAAAAAGCAGGATTTCAAGAAATTGGATTGGTTGAAATAGATCATAATCCATGTAATACGTTAAGAAAAAATAGACCTAATTGGAATGTAATTGAGGGGGACATTATAAAAATAGCAGAGGAAGGGATAAAAAAGTATTTACCAGAAAATGTTGAAATAGATCTAATTTCTGGTGGGTATCCTTGTCAATCATTTAGTTATGCAGGGCATAGAATGGGTTTAGATGATGTTAGAGGTACAATGTTTTATTACTATTCAAAGATATTGAAAGAATTAAAACCTAAAATGTTTCTTGCTGAAAATGTAAGAGGATTAGTAACACATGATAATGGAAAAACTCTTCAAACAATGATAGAAGTATTCAGTGATATTGGATATAGGGTTACATGGAAAGTTTTAAAAGCGTTAGATTACAATGTAGCACAGAAAAGAGAAAGAATAGTTATAATAGGAATTAGAAACGATATTGATAGTTCTATAGTATTTAAGTATCCTAAACCTTATGAGTATAAACCAGTTTTAAGAGATGCTTTGAAAGGGGTACCGCCATCACAAGGAGCAAAATATCCACCTAAAAAGGCAAAAGTATTAGAGCTTGTTCCTGCTGGTGGGTGTTGGGTCAATTTACCAGATAAAGTAGCAAAAGAATACATGGGAAGCAGTTATTATTCTGGCGGTGGTAGAAGGGGAATGGCAAGGAGAATAAGCTGGAATGAACCTTGTTTGACTTTAACATGTGCTCCTGCTCAAAAACAGACAGAACGCTGTCATCCAGATGAAACAAGACCATTTACTACAAGAGAATATGCAAGAATACAGAGTTTTCCAGATGAATGGCAGTTTGAGGGCTCAATGTCAAGTGTGTATAAGCAGATTGGAAATGCTGTTCCTGTAGAATTGGCTAAAGCTGTAGGAAAGGCTATTATTGCAACATTAAATAAGATAAATCAAAAAAGAGAAGGCTGTTAAATGCCTTCTCTTTTTGATAGTTTAAATAAGTTTTGTATAATTTTTATGCATAGTCAAGTAAATGTTTATCTAAAATTAGATTTAAATAAGGTATAAATTAAAATATATTTTATTAGTACTAGTTAGATATTAATATTATGAAGTAAAATGTCAAAATTTAAAATTATTGTAGTATAATGAAAATATAAATGTATTAAGTATTTTATAGAAAGGGTGAATTAAAATTTTGAATTTAAATGTAAGATTAGATGGAAAAATCTTAATTAAAGATTCAGAAGTAAATTTTAATAAGTATATATCTGAAATTGTAGGTATATTATTAAGCACTTTTAAAGAAAAATACAAAATGGATTTGTTTTTAACTACTGATGAAAATATGATTAAAAGTATATTTATTGTTGTTATTGGAATACGTTCATATTTAAATAATTTACTTTCTTGTGATTGTAGAGATGAAATTAATGATATAGAAATTGGGGATATAGTGTATTACAATAATTGTAAGTGCAAGTACATTGGAATTGAAAAAATATATGGAAACACCAAAATAAAATTAGAATATAAACCACGAAAAGTAGGTAACCTTCAGCTTCATGATTATACTTATGTAGATATAAAAAATAAAAATCAAATATCCAAATATTATGGGGATTCAGATAAAATAAATAAAATGACTGGGATTAGAAATAAAAAAAATAATAGTGGAAAGGCTTTATTAGCAAAACTATTAGATTTAGATCCTGAAAAATTTTGTAGAGTAGTAAAAAGACAAGTAGTTTTTGTTTTTGAAAGTAAAAAAGAAATGGAATATATTTTGAATAATATAAAAATTAGAATTGAAAAAAAACAGTACAACTTATGTGAAATTTTACCATGTAAATATTATTCTGATATAGATAATGGTACCTATTTAACAGGAAATTTATATAAAGAAAAACCGGTTTTATTATTTACATCAAGACTAGATATTGCAAAAGAATTAATAATTCACAATAAGGAGTGTAAATCATTAATTCTACTGGGAGCAGATACATACAAAAATTATATTGATGTTATTTTCGAAAATATAATGCGAAAATTGGATCATAAAAAATTTGAAAAGTTGATTGTCTATAATTCATTTAGTGATGTACAGGATGTGGATAGGGTTTTAGATTACAAACTAGATGTTTATTCTTGGAATAAAGGTACTCTAATTAACAAAATAAAAAATAAAACATATCCAAGTGATAATAAAGAATTAATGAAATATTTAGATACAAATATAAACTGCAGTATTATAGATGATAAAGATATAAACGTAATTATGACTAATGTAAGAAAAGGACTTGTTGAATTAATAAAAACTAATGAACAAATTATTGATAAGAAGAATTTTATAAGGATAGGTTTTAAGATATATAATGTATTAAAAACAATTATATTTCCAGTTAAAGAATATAAGAACTCAAATTACATGGAAACTTGCTTTGATGATTGGTTCAACAAATTAAAAAATATTTTAAATGAGAATGATTTATATATTGAAAATATAAGTTTGTTGCAGCCGGTTTTTCACGGGTTAAAAAAGTTTTATGAGATCTTATATTATGAAAATCCTAAAGTGAAATGCTTAAAACAAAAATTTAATTATAAAGCTACAGTTGTTTGCAATGATTTATTTGAAAAGAATCTTTTAATAAAAAACATAGGAATAAATGAAGATAAAATTATAACTTTAAATCAAGTAAATTCAAGTTTAAAAAATAAAAATTTAATATTCTTATCTTTCTATAATAAGTCAAAGGAATATCAAATAGGAAATTATTTAAATAATGATATTTCAAATATTCTTTATGCTTCTGAAGTTTTTGAGTATAATTCAAAAATTAGAAGTTTTAATAAAATGATGGGACAAATAGCTAAAAATAACTTATTATGTGATAATAAATATAGTGAGATTGATTATTTAAATGAAATTAAGATTGACTTCGATTTTCTAAAAAGTGAAATAAAAAAATATAAAGATAATGATAATCCAAGTAAAAATAATGAATCTATTGATGAAGATGAATACATAAAAGATGAAAATACAATAGAACGATATAATAGAGATAATATTGAACAAGAGTATTTTTCAGATGTAAATTATAATATAAATCAATTATTTCAAGTTAGGAATAGAAGCAGTAACAATCAAGAAAGCATCAATGCTCAAGGATTAGGGATAGTTAAAAAGAAAGTAATATTTGAGGACAACAGATACTGTTATTTAACATCAGATTACCTTGCATTGTGTATTGATAAGGGTAAAGAGTTAGAGAAAAGTATAGATTTATTGAAGCAAGGAGATCAAATAGTTTTTATAGAAGAAATTTCAGCTGATGAACCAGAAGTATTATTCGATAAAATAATAAATTCAAGTATTTTCAAGGAAAAGTATAAAAGACATTATGAAAACATGAGGTATTGGAAAAAAGCTTTAAAAGAGTATAGAAATTTATATAATATGGATTACAATTCCTTATCCAACGAGCTAAGAATATATAATGTGAATAAGAGCAATGTTGCAATAAGGCAATGGATAGAAACAAGCGATAATGTAATAATTGGTCCCAGGGAACCAGAAGTTTATGAAGCCATAGCAGATATAACACTGGACAACAAAATGAAAGAGCATTGGAAAGATATATATGAATCTAATAATATTATACGAGATTTTAGAACAAGATTTAAAAAGACCTTTAAGAGTATAGTAAAAGACTTTGCTTTAAATAAAGAGCAAAATAATAATGAAATTGAAAAGCTTGTTAAGAATGTTTTTGGAAATTTAAATCAATATGTAAATATAGTAAAAATACAAGAAATAGAGGATGTATCCCAAAATATGAAATACGTAAAAACTAATTCGTTAATAGATAGTGATAAATAGGGGTGAGATTTTTGGATAATGATTTTGCAAAGGAATGTGAAGAAGCAAGAAAATTAATTTATGAAAATGTGAGAAAAGAATTATTAGGACCTGGTTCAGAAGATATAGGTTCTGATGTTGAGCATGAGTTTATAACTGATCCACCTATATCAAGATATTCAACAGGAATATTGTTTCCACAAGATTTAAATATGGGACAAGAGGTAAAAGGAAATGTTGATTTAGAAGATGATAGCAATAATTATCAGGAAGAACAGGAACATCAAAAAGGTTTAAATGCAAATGGAAAAATTGAATTTCAATTATATGAAAATGACAATGTAGAGGCTCAAGAATTTGAAGAAAAAATAAGCATGACAAATGAAAAAAAGCCTTCTTCAATGGGATTTACTTTCTTTGCAAAAGGAGATGTTAAAGAGTTAGTAGTAAGATTAAAAGGTGCTAAATATAGGAAATGTAAATTAGAAGACTGCTGCGTTAGGTACAGTGGTGAAGATTATTTTGAACATAATGGATTAAAGGAATATATAGAGAGAAAAGAAGAAAATTTAATAATAAAAAAAGAATTCCCAACAAATATTATAGATGAATATAAAGATGATGAAAAATATAAAGAAGATGATGAATATAAGAGCTTTATAACAGTTTTATATGCACTAAGTAGACAGATTAATTGTATAAAAAACGGAAAGGGATACGTTAGAGAACCTATAAGTTTTTCAGACGTTTTAAATATAAAATTAAATCAAAATGGTAACTATACAGTTCATGATGTTATGCCTAAAAAGTTTTTAAGTAGCAATGGAGAAGAAATGGAAATGGATTTGCAGGTTTCTATATATACTAAAGAATATCAAAATAGTATTAGAAGCTATACTGTGATACTAGTAAATAATGAAAAATTTAAACATTATGGAAGAGATCTGAAATCAATTTTTCAGCCAGAAATTAGAATATTAAGCGAAGATAATAAGCAAATGACATTTATCCACAATAGAAATAATTCTATTGTGGATTTTAATAAGGACTTGGATGAGGAAGAGCAATTGCTAGAAGTACTTTATAGTAAAAAAAAGAATTATGCAGTTGGACATGGTGTGTCTGTAATGGAGGAAATGGATAGCTTTGGTAGCTTAAAAGAATTAAAAACAACATATATACCTACTTATAAAGTAAAAGGAATAAAATTTGATATGGAAGGTATAAGTAAAGATCAATCAAATATAATACTTTCAATGAAAAACTTAAGTGATTATTCTAACTTAAGCAAAAATGAGGTGATTTTGAATTTAGAAACTATAGTTAAACTTTACAATAATTGGATTTATAATTTAGAAAAAGAAATAACAAGTTTTAAAGATGAATATAAGAAATTTACCCATATAGCAAGGTGTCAAATAGAAGAATGTAAAATATGTTCTGAAAGAATAGAAAAAGGAATTAATATATTATCAGAAAACGAACAAGCGTATTTTGCATTTCAACTTATGAATAGAGCATTGATGATGCAAAGGGTACAGGGAAAGAGTTCACAAAAAGAAAGATATCCAGATGATGATGAAATAAAATATCCAAACGTTGATTTTAAAAAAGTATCTCCTGATGAGGCTATATGGAGACCATTTCAATTAGCTTATATTTTAATGTGCTTAGAATCAATAGTGGATCCAAAGTGCAGTGACAGAAACTTAGTTGATTTAATTTGGGTCCCTACAGGAGGAGGAAAAACAGAAGCTTATTTAGGACTTACAGCATTTACTATTTTCTTAAGGAGATTAAAAGATAAAAATAATGGTGGAACAACTGTTATTATGAGATATACATTAAGGTTATTGGCAGCACAGCAATTTACAAGAGCTAGTATATTAATATGTGCTTGTGAACTTATAAGAAGAGAAATGAAAGGCAAATTAGGAAAAGAAAAAATCACTATAGGATTGTGGATTGGTTCTAATCAAACGCCCAATAAGAAAAGTGATGCAAAAAATGATTGTAAAGAATTAAGATATTCAACTAGAAGTGCAGATGTTTTGAATCGTAACAAAGCCCAATATAATAAGTTTCAGGTACTAAAATGCCCATGGTGTGGCACAAAACTGGAAAGAGATATTAAATATAATGATAAAATTAAAAAATATGATTCGCCAAAAGGAGATTGGGGATATGAATTTACAGGAAAGGTAAATAAGATTTTTTGTCCTGAAGATGAATGCATATTTAACAGTGCACTACCAATAGAAGTAGTAGATGAATGTATTTATGAAAAGCCACCAACTCTTTTATTTGGAACTGTGGATAAATTTGCTATGATAACGTGGAACGAAGGGTCAGGTAGCTTGTTTGGCATAGGTAGTAAAAATAATAAATCACCAGAACTTATTATACAAGATGAGTTACATTTAATTTCAGGACCGCTTGGAACATTGGTTGGTGAATATGAAACAGCGGTGGATATATTATGCAGTCAAAATGAAAATAATATAAAACCTAAAATAATAGCATCTACGGCTACAATTAGAAATGCTAAAGAACAATGCAGACAGCTTTATGCTAGGGATGTTAAGCAATTCCCTCCATCTGGTTTATATGAGGATGATTCATTTTTTACGAAAGAAGATAAGACAAGCTTTGGAAGGCAATATGTTGGTATAATGCCAAGTGGAAAAACATTGACGACAACACAAGTTAGGCTAATGTCTGTATTAACTAATAAAGTTAATGTGATGAATTTATCCGATAAAGTTAAAAGTAAATATTGGACATTAGTAGGTTATTTTAATACTATAAAAGAATTAGGTATGACAAGGAGCTTGATAAATGCTGATATTCAAAATAATATAAATGCAGTTTCTACTAGAATATTAAAATACAATAAAGCAAGAAGATTATATTATATAGCTGAGTTAACCAGCAGAGTATCTTCTAATACTATAAATAACACATTAAAGAACTTGGAAGTGGAGTATAGTAAAGAAAATAAAGATGATAAAAAGTATGCTATTGATGTTTTATTAGCTTCTAATATGATATCAGTTGGTGTTGATGTATCGAGATTAAATCTGATGATGGTATTGGAGCAACCAAAGTTGACATCAGAATATATACAAGCAACAAGTAGAGTTGGAAGAGAAAACCCAGGAATCATTTTTACTTTGTATAATCCAACAAGATCAAGGGATAAATCCTACTATGAGATGTTTCACGATTATCATCAATCATTTTATAAATATGTAGAGCCAACAAGTGTTACACCATTTTCAGAGCCAGCGCGAGAAAGAATGTTGCATTCAGTTTTTATTGCATTAATAAGACACGCAGTAGGATTAAGTTCTGAGGTAGCGGCAGGTAGCTTTGATAGTATAGATAATTCTGTAATTGATAAATGCAGGAATAAAATAATTGAAAGGGCAGAAAAAATATTAAATCTTTCTGAATCAGATGAGGAAATACAAAATATTAAAGAAGAAATAAATTTATTTTGCAAGGAATGGAAAGAAAAAATAGATAAATATGATGGGAGGATTAAATATTCAAAAAATAGATCAGCAAATAATGAGGATAATTATGGATATTTGATAAGACCATTTGGGAAAAAAGTGAAAACTGAAAAACCTACATTACAATCAATGAGAAATGTTGATAAGCAAGGAACAGTAGAAATTTTGCAGTTTGGAGATGATGCAGATGAGTAGTGAAAAAAGAATCCAATTGGATAAAAATAAGTATGATGTAAGATTATCTCAGATAATAACTACATTTGGACCAGGTGGAATAATGGATTTCATTGACCAACCATTAATGACTGCTTCACAGAAGTATTGGGGAAGTCCAATTAAAATTAGTGAGGAAAGGTTAGCTAAAAAACTTAATGTTAGTAACTTTATAGCTCCTCAAGATGCTGATTCAAAATACAATGTACCGTTTGTTAGGTTCCCTAGTTGGTATTATTGTCCTGAATGTAATAAACTTAAGCAAATAAAAGATTGGGAAAAAGAGTATTTAAAGGCACATAGAAGCGATGATAAAATTAAATATATGAAAAAACCAGTGTGTACAAATCATAAAAATGAAGTACAATTAGTTGCACCATCAATTTTAGTAGCATGTAAAAGAGGACATATTGATGATTTTCCATGGAGTAAGTGGGCACATAAAAATGTAGCTGGGGAATGTAGCAATCCTGAACTTGAATTAATCTCAAGTTCAGGAAGTCTAGGTCTTGATAATATAAAAGTTAGATGTACTAATTGTAATGCTGAAAATAGTCTTAAATTAGCTAGTTCAAAGAATGGATTGAAAAATTTTACATGTAAAGGTGAATTTCAATGGAAAAATGAACGTGAAAAATGCGAAGAAAAGGTTCAAATGGTATTAAGAAATGCATCGAACATATATTTTCCTAAAATTGAATCTTCACTTTCAATTCCTCCATATTCTGATGATATTAATACAATGATAAATGACAGCAGTGAATTTGAATCACTTAAAAGTGCAATGAATAAAAAAGAGAAAAAGGGTAAATTAAAAGAATTTATAAAAGATGACTTAGAAGATTATATAGAAGAAATTTCAAAAGAAATAAATATGAAAGATAAAGTTGAATTAGTAGATAAGATAGTGTGTCGAGAATTGTTTGATAAAGAAAATGCTAGTGAGAAAACGAAGAATGATTATAGATATGAAGAATATAATGCCCTAACTGGAATTTCTATTCCAGATGAGTATACTAGTAGAGACTTTAAAATTGAGAAAAAAGATCTTAAAGATTATGGAATAGAAGAACTTTCTAAAGTGATTTTAGTTAAAAGATTAAGAGAAGTTAGGGCTTTAGTAGGTTTTTCTAGAATTAATATGTATGATAATTTTATTATGGGAACCAAATCAAATAATGATGAGGTAAAAATTATAGATATTAAAGATAAAGAAAGTAAAGCCTATCCAGCATATGAGGTTAGAGGAGAGGGAATATTTATTGAGTTAAATTTGAAATTAATAGATAGCTGGGTAAAAGAAAATAACGAGATTAGTAAAAGAGCTCAGAAATTAAATGATAGATATAGTAAAGTAAATAAGGGAAGTTATAGAGAAATAACACCAAAGTTTATATTGTTACATACGTTGGCTCATTTACTAATTAAAGAGTTGAGTTTTGAATGTGGTTATTCTTCAACATCTTTAAGAGAAAGAATATATTGTGATGTGCCATCAGACAATTATAATATGAGTGGAATATTGATATATACTGCAGATAGTGATTCAGAAGGAAGTTTAGGAGGATTAGTAAAACAGGGTGAGCCGAATATATTACCAAGAATATTAAAAAAGGCCATAAAAAAAGCAGTATGGTGTTCATATGATCCTATATGTATAAATAGCACAGGACAAGGATTTAAGAATTTAAATCTTTCGGCTTGTTATAGTTGTGCCTTATTACCAGAAACAAGTTGTGAAGAATTTAATACATTATTGGATAGAGTTGCGATAGTAGGAACATTAGACAATAGGAATATGGGCTTTTTTAGTAAATATATATAACTACAAAAGATATTAATGGAGGATTTCAATTGATAGAAAGAGTAAAAAATATGAAATAAAAAAAGGGATATGGATTCATTATAGGTCAAGATGGAAAAGAAGTGCTTGTACATTTTAGTAATATACAAATGAATGAATTTAAGAAGCTAGAAATAGGAGAAGTTGTTAAATATTATATTGGAGAATATTATTAATCCAGAAAAGAAGGAAAATCCTAAAGCTATAGATTTAAATTTATATGCTGATTTAAAAACTCAAAAAACTACATTTTTTACGGCAATGAAAAAATATCAATGTGATCCACAATATACAGTTACATTTAATTATAAAGATTATGAATACTATAAAAAAATTATCCAGATGCAATAATATATTGGTGGGTAAATTGGAGACAATTAAAATTTAAATCTTATGAAGTAAAGCCATTATACGGTGCGTGGGAAACAAGCTTTAAAAGTATGAAAGAAAAAATTCAAAATAAACAAGTACCATTACATTTGTATGATTATAGAATTGGTGATAAAGTTAATGCAACTAGAAGTTATTTATTTAATGTAAAAGATTTTGAACAAATACTTTAAATAGCACAAATAACACTATATAATGATTATTGAATATACTAAATCATTGTGTTGATATTGTTTTTATAATAATTAAGGGATGTATATAAGTAAAAATGAAGTAAGAATTTATAATAAGGCTATTAAAAATAATAGTATTAAAACTATAACAACTTTAACTGAAAAACGAGGGGGAGTAACTTTGGATGAAAAAGAAAAGAAGAAAATATTAGAAAAAGCTAAAAAATTTTTTAGAGATACAATCGCAGAAAGCCATAAAAAAAATACGAAAAAACTAGTTAAATTAAGTGAATTTAAAATTAATCCATTTTTAATAACTTATTTGTCTAATTATTTAACTGGTAATAATGAACCTATAAGTATTGCTAAAGCTCTTATATATCCTCGAGTTTTAGGAACTTCTATAAATACTTCTTTTGGAAGTAGAATCCAAGAATTTTGTCATAGTGTATTAGAGGGATTTGCGTCAACTACTTCGGGAATTGATATAGAATTTATAGATGCAACAGATGGTAGAAGAAAGTATTGTCAAATAAAAGCAGGACCTAATACTATAAACAAAGATGATGTTGAAACAATAGCAGAGCATTTTAAAAGTGTAAAAAATTTAGCTAGGACTAATGGGCTAAAACTTCAATTTGATGATTTAATTGTAGGTGTTCTTTATGGCAATAAGAATCAACTAAGCGCACATTATAAAAGGATAGAAAATGATTACCAGTACAATGTAATAATTGGACAAGAATTTTGGTATAGGATTACTGGAGATGAAAGCTTTTATGGAGATCTTATAAATGCATTTGGTCAAGTTGCTGAAGAAGCGGATTCAACTAAGTTATTGAATGATACTATAAAATCATTAGCTGAGAACATTAAAAATAGTGATGAATTTGGACATTTATTTAAATAAGATATTTTGTATCAGACGAAATAATAGAGTATTTTAATATTAAAGAAGGTAATTTTGATTCAGTAGGGTTATGTAAATATACTGTACCAAGTTTTCAAGCAATAGGCAAAGAGTATCAAAGGTTAATAATAGATGTAAGTTCAGAGCAAGATAATATAGTAGATGTGTTATATTCAGTATTTGAATCCTTTATAAGTGATGAAATTTCAGATTTCAATTCTTCAGTATATTATAGTACACCGCAGTATTTAAAATATTCTTACCTAGAGGGAAAGTTACTAGCATAGGCTTGAAAACATAGATGTATATAGAAAGGTTAATTAACATGAGTAGAAAACCTAGAGTTCGCTATACTTTAAGTGATTTAAAAGATCAAACAGCACCATCGAATGAGGATATAGAAAAAATTCTTAGGGCTGCAGATGAAATTATTTTTACTGCAGGGAGGTCAATGCTTGCCAAAATACTAAAAGGATCTAAAGATAAGAAACTTCTAGAAAATCATCTTGACAGTTGTCCAAGTTATGGATATTACAAAGATTTAACTCTTGAAAAAATCACTAAAGTTGTAGATTGGATGCTTGCCAATGATTATTTAGACATTAATTATAATGGAAGATTTCCTATGATAATTTTTTCACAGAGAGGTTGGGAAACTTATAAACCTGTTTATGTAGAGGAACTATACAATTGTATTTCAAATGCGAATATAGATGAAGCTAAGCAAGATGAACTTGTAGAAAGACTTAAGGGAACTAATAGAGAAGTAATTAAGCGTTTGCTATTAAAAATCGGAGAAAGCAAAAACATTGGGGTTATAAACTTTTTAAGAAAATGGGAAAGCAGTGAGGTTAAAAAAGTTCGACATATGATAAGTGATTCTATTTCAAAATTAGAAAATAGTTAAATTAGTATTTTAGATATTTGTGCAAGTTGTTTATTAGGGTATAATATAATAAAAATACTATTTACTGGAGGCAGTAAATATATGGAAAAACGAAATGAATGAAAAAGTTTATATAAACAATTTTTACACTATTCATATGATGATTTAAAATTAGAGCTCTAAATGGCGGACATGGGATTTCAGAAGATGCTATAGAAAGAAGATATTATGAATCATTAGGGAATTTAAAAGAATTATTAAAAATATGTAATGAAATAAATATATATGATAATACCAACAGATTTAAGCATATAGCGTATATAAGAAATGGAATAATTATATGGAAAAAAGATATAATCCCTGAGTGGAGTAATAAAATCTTAAAATAATGTAGTTTTGGTATTATAAAAATTGAATGAAGATGATATTTAAGTTTGTAGAAAATACAGAGTATTAATTCTGCATTTTTTATTTACGATATAATCGCATTGAAAGGTAGAAATGTGAAATATATTACATTTAGGAGGAATGCCCAATGTCAAACTATTTAAAATGTAAATTTACAACATGGATGAAAAAACAGAAAAAAGCAATGGAGATTTATATAAGCACAATACAATAAAATCAGATTTTACTTGTTTTACATTTAAGCTTTAATGTAAAAATCAATTTTGGAGATGACAAGCAATGAGAATAAAGAAAGTTTTGAGCCGTTTTTATGTATATGATATTGATAAAGCAGTAGAATTTTATGAGAAAATCTTTGATGAAAAATGCAGCATGAAATTTGACTATCCTGAAATGAATCTAAAATTGGCAAGCGTGGGAAATGTTTTAATTATATCTGGCTGTGATGAAGCTTTGAAGCAGTTTAAAGATACTAAGGCAACATTTTTAGTTGATTCTGTTGCTCAATTTAGAACTTTTTTATTAAATAATGGTGCAGAGATTATTAGAGATTTAAAGGAGGTGCCATCTGGAAGAAATATGACGGTAAAACATCTTGATGGCACAATAGTAGAATATGTTGAACATAGTTTTTCACATTATTCTATATAAATGTATCAGTTCACTTATTTTCCTAGGTCTTCCCTAACTCTTTTTTCTGATGCATTTTCTTCTTTTACACGATTTAATCCCAAATTGGTAGATCCATAAGCCAGCATGGTATTTAATTCTCTTATCTCTTCATCGGGTTCCTTTGGGGACTTTGCCCATTTTCTATCTAAATTTATATGTTTAGGCATGGTAGTATCACTCCAGACAAATTTATTTTTATAAATATAATTTACCCAATTGTGCTTGCGAAAATGCAATTTTTATCGTAAGAGTAGATAGACTATGCTAAAATATATTAGTACACATTTAATTAAGGTTTACTAATGGAAAACTAGTTAGTTTAGAAAGGGAAAATTATGAGTATCAAAATTATATTTGAACAGATGTTGGTTCTATTTTTTATGATGGTGACGGGTTTTGTTTGTTATAAGAAACACTTTGTGGACGATAATGGATATAAAAGTATGTCTTCAATAATTGTAAATATATTAAATCCGCTGCTTATTATTTCTGGAGTATTAAATAAAAAGGTTGGATATTCGGGGAAAATTATAGGAGAAAATATTTTGCTTGTTTTCATTCTTTTTTTAACATTAATTATAGTAAGTTTGATTTATATTAAAATAGCAAGAACTTCAAAAGAAGAAGTTTCAAGTTATAGATTAATGATAATGTTTTCAAATCTTGGGTTTATGGGAATACCTTTAGTTTCAGAGGTTTATGGCACAAAGGCAATTATTTTCGTTGCTTTTTACATACTCGGTTATAATATTTTAATTTATACATATGGAATTTATCTAGCAGCAAAAGATAATACGGGTACAAGCACTAAATTTGAGTTAAAGAATATGTTTAATCCGGGTGTTGCAGCCTGCATAATAGCTATAATTTTATTTGTTTTTAAAATTACTGTGCCAAGATTTGTAGGTTCTTTTGTGAGCTATATGGGAAATGCCTCTGTTCCATTTTCAATGATGGCAATAGGAATTTCTCTTGCGGGTACAAATCTTAAAGAGGTATTTATGAATGCTAGACTCATTTCTTTTTCTGTGGCAAAAATGCTAATTATACCTATTGTATGTATTTTAATAATGAAAAATTTTGGCTTCGATAGTGAAGCTCTTGGTATATTTGCACTTATGATTTCTATGCCTGTTGGAAGTATTGTAACTTTAATAGAAACTGAATATGGTGGTAAAGATAGCAGTATATGTTCAAGTGGAATAGCATTAACTACAGTTTTTTCTATAATTACAATTCCAATAGTTTCCTTATTTGCGTAGTTTTATAGTGAATTTATAAATGGAATAATCCTCATGTCTCTTGAACATAATAAGCATTGTATGAAACTAATTTAACAAAGGAGATGCTTATTTATGAGAAGTAAACCAGATGATAGAAGTGACAATGTTGATAGGCTTCAAGAACATATAGACAATACTAATCAAAATATTCGTTTGACAAATGAAATGATTGAAAAGACAGATAATAAAAAGGAAAAAGAAGATTTAAAGGCTAAAAATTGCAGAAGAGAAGAAGCACTTAACGGATTTAAAGCGGAAATTAAAGATGAGGCACTAGATAAAGAAAAAGGATATAAATAATCGTGTAATTAAAAAGGGGTGATATCATATGAAAAGGATTGGTGTAGAAGAAGGATTATCCAATGTTGCTGATTATTTAAAGACACAAGGATATTCAATAGAAACCTTAGGTGGCAATCTTCAAAATAATGCTTGCAAATGCAAAAATTTAGATGCTATTGTTACATCAGATATAAATACAGATATGATGGGTATTAGTGATGTTTCGACTGAAATTCCTGTTATTAATGCTAGTGGATTAACTGCAGAAGAAGTAAAAGATATGATTGAACAGAAATTTAATAGGTTAAAATAAGTTATTGTAATATGCGTGTTGAGGCAAATTATGCAGATCATAGGACTAAGAATTAAGTTTCTTTAGTCCTATTTTTATTATGTACTTTTTAATGAAAATAGGAATATATGTGTTAATTTTACATAACAAAGAGTATAATGAAAATTGATAAATTTTGTTAAGAGTTTAGAGGAAGTGAGTTCATGGAAAAAAGTGTTTTTTCTAGGTATGAAATTAATTTTGTTGTAAGTTTAGCAGTTGCAATGGCTTTAAGACAGCTTGCTATGGTTATGATTCTCCCATTTATGTCGGTATATGGTAAGACACTTTTATATAGTACACCTGCACTCGTAGGTATAGCTATAGGAATATACGGTTTGATTCAAGGAATTATGCAGATGCCTTTTGGAAGCTTAAGTGACAGAATTGGAAGAAAAAATGTTATTACCATTGGTTCTCTATTTCTTGCATTAGGACTAGCTTTGGCAGCAATGGCCACTAATATTTACCTGCTTATATTAGCAAGAGCACTACAGGGAATAGGTGCCGTAGCTGCTGTTTGTTTTTCCTGGATTGGTGATAATATTGAAGAGAAAAAAAGAAATCAAGCAATGGGGATTGTTGGGATTTTTAGTGGAGCAGCAGGAGTAATAGGTTTTGTTGGAGGACCTTTCTTATATAACTTAATTTCAGTGCTTAAATTATTTTTATGCTGTTCCATTTTGGTATTTTTATCATGGCTTTATATAGTTATATTCCTTAAAAAGGACGATAATAATAAAACAAATAAAAAAGCAAAAAAAGTTGATTATAAGGGATTAATAAAAAACAAACTATTTGTTAAATTATCTATCTCTGGTTTTATTATAAGTTATGCTATGGTTAGTATATTTTATATTGTTCCTATAGTATTAGAAAAAAGTGTTGGAACAGCTTCAATGTGGAAAGTATTTTTGCCAGCAACTTTAATTGGTATTGTTATTATGATTGTTTCTTCAAAAATAGCAGATAGAGGAAAGTCAGGAGTGATGGCATTTCTTTCGTTTGCATGTGTATTATTTGGTGGAGCAAGCCTATTTTTTAATAATTTTTATGTTATACTTTTGGGAACAACCTTTTTTATGGCAGGCTACATGAATCTTAGTGCGATACTTCCTGGAAGTGTAACAAAACTTTCTACAAAAGATACTAGGGGAACCATTACCGGTATCTATAATACAGTTCAATTTATTGGTTCCTTTGCTGGCGGAGCTTTAACAGGATTATTATGGGGGATAAATAATCATTTGCCACCAGTATTTATTGTATTAGTTAGTGTACTTGGATGTATTCTTGTTAGAAGGTTAGAAAACTCGGATAATTATAAAGTTGATAATAAAGTAAAAGTACATGAATAAAATAGTATTTATAAAAAGAATTAAGGAAAGAAGGATAATGGATATATCAATTATCCTTCTTAACTTAAGCAGGAACGCGTTTAAAATCACCGCTTAGATTTATTAGCTTTATTTAATATTCATAATTAATATTAATTCGTTAATAATATTAATTATGTTGAAAACTATACCATTTAGGTATATAATAAATGTATACGATTTAGGTATACATTCCATAGAATGATTATTTTAGTAAATCGTATTAGTTAAAGGGAGGTGTATTTATGTTTTTTAAAACTACGGAGCAGCATGAAAATTTAAGAGAAAAAATTAGAAAGTTTGCAGAGGAAGAAGTTAAACCTATAGCATTTATGCTGGATCAAGAAAACAAATTTCCATCGGAGATAGTTTCTAAATTAGCAGATATGGATATGATGGGAATTCCATATGCTAAAAAGTATGGTGGAGCAGGGCTTGATGTAATAAGTTATGCAATTGCCGTTGAGGAATTATCAAGGGTAGATGGCGGTACAGGAGTAATTCTTTCTGCGCATACCTCACTAGGAACGTATCCAATTGCAGCTTATGGTACAGAACAGCAGAAACAAAAATACCTAGTTCCATTAGCTAAAGGAGAAAAGCTTGGTGCATTCGGACTTACAGAGGAGAATGCAGGAAGTGATGCTGGGGGTACAGAAACAACTGCCGTTTTAGAAGGCGATTATTATATTTTAAATGGTGAAAAGATATTTATTACTAATGGCGGTGAAGCAGATATATATGTTATTTTTGCAGTTACAACGCCTAATATTGGCACTCATGGTATCAGTGCTTTTATTGTTGAAAAAGGCTTTGAAGGTTTTACCTTTGGAAAGCATTATGACAAGATGGGAATTAGATCTTCTGCTACATCAGAACTAATTTTTAATAATGTAAAAGTACCTAAGGAAAATTTACTGGGAAAAGAAGGACAGGGCTTTAAAATTGCTATGGCTACTTTAGATGGAGGACGTATAGGTATTGCATCTCAGGCACTTGGAATTGCTCAAGGTGCTTATGAAAATGCACTAGAGTATTCAAAGGAAAGAGTTCAGTTTGGAAAGCCTATCTGTCAGCAGCAGAGCATTGCTTTTAAATTAGCGGATATGGCAACAAAGCTTAGAGCAGCAAGACTTCTCATTTATAGTGCAGCAGAATTAAAAACAAATCATGAAAGTTACAGCATGGAAGCTGCTATGGCAAAACAGTATGCTTCAGATGTTTGCCTTGAAATTGTAAATGATGCACTCCAAATATTTGGAGGAAGTGGATATTTAAAAGGTATGGAAGTTGAACGTGCTTATAGAGATGCTAAGATTTGTACAATATATGAAGGAACTAATGAAATTCAGAGAGTGGTTATCGCTGCACATATTATTGGTAAGATGGCAAAGAGCAGTAATTCTAATAGAAGCCATAAGGCAGAACCTGCTACGGGTTATAGAAAGAAAGTAATGTTTAAGGAAGGAACTTCTAAGGAAAAGGTTGATTCACTTGTAGAAGCTCTAAAAAAAGATGGTTATGACTTTACAGTTGGGATACCTATAGACACGCCTATAGCTAAAGCTGAAAGGGTGGTTAGTGCTGGTGTTGGAATAGGTGAAAAAGAGAATATGAAACTTATAGAGGCTTTGGCAGTTCAAGCTGGTGCAGCTGTAGGTTCTTCACGTCCAGTAGCTGAAACTCTTAAATATGTACCACTTAATCGTTATGTTGGTATGTCTGGCCAAAAATTCAACGGAAATTTATACATTGCCTGCGGTATTTCTGGTGCAGGACAGCATTTAAAGGGAATAAAAAATGCAGCTACTATTGTCGCCATAAATAATAATCCTAATGCTAAAATTTTCAAAAATGCTGATTATGGAATTGTTGGTGATTTAAAAGATATACTTCCACTTTTAACTGAGGCGCTTGATAATGGACAGCCAAAGAAGGAGGCTCCTCCAATGAAAAAAATGAAGAGAGCAGTTCCAAAGAAAGTTGTTCCAACATGGAAACATTATGTTTGCAATGGCTGCGGTTATGAATATGATCCTGGCATAGGTGATCCAGAGGCAGAAATAGCTGAAGGTACACTTTTTGAAAATTTACCAGAAGAATGGAATTGTCCTATTTGTGGTGAGGAAAAAGACATGTTCATAGAAGTATAATAATATGCTTTTAGCGTAAAGGAGGATTAGTCATGTATTGTGTTAGAAAAATAACTGAAGATCTTTATTGGATTGGTGGAAATGATCACCGCCTTGCTCTATTTGAAAATATTCATCCTATTCCATATGGGGTTTCATATAATTCATATTTACTTTTAGACGATAAAACAGTATTGTTTGATACAGTAGATTGGTCAATTTGCCGTCAGTTTATTGAAAATATTGAAAAAGTTTTGGATGGTAAAACCCTAGATTATATGGTAATAAATCATGTTGAGCCGGATCATGCAGCATGCGTTGAGGAAATTGTACTGCGCTATCCTAATGTGAAAATTGTGTGCACAGAAAAGGCATTTATGTTCATGCATCAATTTGGGTTCAACATTGGTGAAGAAGTAATAAAAGTTAAAGAGGGGGACACAATGTCTTTTGGTAAGCATGTGATTGCTTTTGTATCTGCTCCAATGGTACATTGGCCAGAAGCTATGGTTTCTTATGATACTACTAATGGTGTATTATTTTCTGCTGATGCCTTTGGCTCATTTAGGGCTTTGGATGGAAAGCTATTTAATGATGAAGTGAATTTTGATCGTGATTGGATTGATGAAGCTAGAAGGTATTATACCAATATTGTAGGTAAGTATGGTCCTCATGTTCAAGCTCTTTTGAAAAAAGCAGGTACTCTTGATATTAAATATATTTGCCCACTGCACGGTTTGGTATGGCGCAATAATTTTGGATATCTACTGGATAAATATAATAAGTGGAGCAGCTATGAACCAGAAGAAAAGGGAGTAATGATTGTATATGCCACAATGTATGGTGATACAGAAGCTGCTGCCAGTGATTTAGCAGTAAGGTTAGTTAAAAAAGGAATGACAAATGTTGTTATGTATGATGTTTCTAAGACTAATGTTTCATATTTGATTTCT
This sequence comes from Clostridium pasteurianum, assembly GCF_001705235.1. NCBI lineage: Bacteria > Bacillati > Bacillota > Clostridia > Eubacteriales > Clostridiaceae > Clostridium > Clostridium pasteurianum. The sequence goes on along the minus strand of NZ_MCGV01000001.1, from coordinate 359,276 downwards.
GAAACATTTAAATACAGCCATATAGTTCTTGCATCGGTTACTTATAACCTGAAGATTTATCCACCAATGCTTAATTATATAATGGATATGAAAGCTTTAAATCTTCAAAAACGTACATTTGCACTTATAGAAAATGGTTCATGGGCACCTCAGTCTGGAAAGTTAATGCATGAGCTTTTAGGTGAAATGAAGGAAATGACTATTTTGGACAGCGATATTACAGTAAGTTCAGCTATGAAGGAAGATGATGCTGAATCAATGGACAATATTGCTGATAGTATTATTGCTTCTATGGATAAATAAAATTTATAAATATTTATATAATAGGATTAAGAAATAAATTTTCTTGATCCTATTTTTTTATATATTATTTAATAATTAATGTGATGATTCATATGTATAAGAGTTAATCTAGTAAGTCATATGTGTATTGTGATATAATAAAATCTATATTAGAAAGTAAAACTAAAGATAGGGCTGATTAAATGAAATTTTTATATAAATTTACATTGATTTTAGGCGCTGTAGTTGCTTTTTGTTGTATTATTCAATTTTGGGTGTTTAATAGATTTTTTGTTTCTAATAATAATTCATTGTTATTAAGTATTAATGAAAGGGAATCAGAAAATATTAATATGCAGCTTTCAGAAAACTTTCGCAAAATAGAAAACTCCTTAAAGATAGTTGCAGCAAATGATGAAGTTAGAAACAGTCAGGAACTTATAGATAAATTTAATAGTACTGCACCTGAAATAGATGTAATAACTATTCTTGATTCAAAAGGAAACATTTTACATGTATCTGGTAATAAATATAATCCAACGGTTTCAAATTTAGCTTACAGGGATTATTTTAAAAAAGCTATTACTGGTAAAACCTATATAAGTGATATTTTTACAACGCAAAGGGGCTCTAAAGTAGTTACAATATCAGTTCCAGTTGTAAATGAAAATAGAATTGATGGGGTAGTTGTTGGGACTGTCAAATTACAAGGTACTTCATTAGCATCAATGTTTGATAATAAAAAGTTTGGAAAAAATGGATATATTTCCATTCTCGATAGCAAGGGTTATATTGTCTATCATCCTGATAAAAAAAGGATTGGAAAGAAGTCTGTAATTTTTAGCAAGTTAAATGGAAAATCAGGTTCAAAAATTGAAAAAGATTTTTCGGGAAAGGATCAATTTATTGGCTATAGTAAAATACCAAATTTAAATTGGAGTGTGATTGTTAGTACACCAACTGCAGAGGTAATGAAAAGTAGAAATATTGTAAATTATGAGACACTGTTAATGTCAATTATACTAGGCGTTTTAATTACTTTACTTGGGGCGTATACAGTAAGACGTTATACTAAACCTTTAGATCAGCTAATTTTTTCATTTAATTCTTTGAAGGATGGAAAGTACAAAAAAATTGATTCGAGTAATTATAAAGAAGAGTTTCATGAAATGGTTAAGGTTTATAATAATACAATTGCAAGATTAGAAGAGGAATATAGTGAACTTGAAGAGGCTGCAAATATAGATTCATTAACAGGAGCTCTTAATAGGCGAGCTTTTGATAATCTTTTGAGTGATGTTAGGCATGAAATAAATATTTGTAGTTTAGAGAGTTTAGGAATTATTCTACTAGATGTTGATCATTTTAAGGGTTTAAATGATACGTGCGGACATTTGGCTGGTGATAAAGTACTTAAGAGGCTCGCTGAAATAATGAAGTCTGCTGCAGGAAAGAAATCTGTATTTAGATTTGGCGGAGATGAATTTGTGATTGTACTTAGAAACATTTCAGATGAAAAACTGGTATCTATTGCAGAAGAGATTCGATTAAGTGGTGAAGTGTTTTTAGCCGGTTGTACTGTGAGTATTGGTGTTTCTAGATTTCCTAAAGATACTCATTCTGTAGATGAATTACTAGAGTTTGCGGATAAGGCTCTTTATGCAAGTAAGAAAAGCAAAAATAAAGTAACAATGTACTCTTGATTTACTTTGAATAATTTTTATGGTGGAATTAGCCACAAAATATAAGTTGTGTTGGAGGAAACACATTATGGATAATTATTTTTCAGTGCAAGTTCCTTTGGCAGAAAACAAAAAAATCAAAGATAAATTTAAATATGAAGAGGTACTAGCAACGTCTGAATTGGCGGATACTGTATGCTGCTATTGGAATTTTTCTTCATATGATTTTAGTGACTCAGATATTATATTAATGCCAGATCCATGCATTAATGTAATTGTAGATCTTAATAATATGAAAAACATATACATATTAGGCCCTCTTGATAAGCCATTTAAGTATAAATTTACTAAGACGTCTAGGTTTTTTGGAATAAAGTTTCTTCCGGGAAGATTTTCTACATTTTCAGCTATTCCTATTAAAAGTATTAAAAACAGGTTTATTCCATTTGATAGTAAGTTTTATGATTTAAGTAAACTTTCCACATCTAGATTAATGAAAAGTGATATTAATAGTTTGCAAAATTATGCAAATGAAGAAATTTTAAATTCTAAAGAATACAACATTATAAAAAACTCAAGGCTAAATATATTTGATTCTGTAGAACAGATATATATAAGAAAAGGAAATATATGTATATCAGATTTAGCACAAATAAGCAACTGTAGCATAAGGACACTTTCTAGAAAATATGATGCTATGATTGGAATGAATCCAAAATTCATGTGTAGAATTATAAGGTTTCAGTACACTCTTTTTTGCTATTATAATAATTTGGAAGCTAACTTGACAGACTTAGCTATAATGAGTGGCTATTATGATCAATCTCACTTTTATAAGGATTTTAAAGAATTTATTGGCATTTCTCCATCTAAATTAATTTTTTATTAAATTTTGTCCATTTTTTACAATACACCAAATTAGAAATATGATATAATTTTCTAATATTAACAAACGAGGTGATTAAAATGCTAAGAGAAATACTACACGAGAGAAAGATGAAGAAAATCAAAGAACAAAAAAGAAAAGAAGCTAAAAAGATTGCCATAGGGACTTTTAGTGGTATAGCAGCTGGAGTAGCTAGTGGACTATTATTTGCTCCTAAGTCTGGAAAAGAAGCACGTAAGGAAATAGCCGAAAAAACTTCAGAGGTAAATTCTAAAATCAAGGGAAATGCAGTTAATGTAAAAAATAACATTAAAGATAAGAACGATGAGTTGAAATCAAATATTGCTGAAGCAAGAGAAAAGATTTCAACATACCTTGCAAAGAAGAAATCAAAAGCTGCAAAAGATGAAACTTCAATGGAAGAGGCTTCTAATGATGAAGAAAATCTACAAGGAGATAGTTCTGAAGATAAATAGGGGTGCGCTATGTATATTAAATTATCAACTTTAGGTTTTATTTGTCTTGGAATGCTAATTGCAGTAGCTTTAATATATTTAATTATTCTTATTCATAAATTATCTCAAACTGTTTCAAAAGTGAATTTAATTATTGATAAAAACGAAAAAAATATCTCAGAGGTTATTGATAGCCTTCCTGAAATTTGTGAAAATATATCAGATATAGGTGAAAATGCAAGGCTGGTAACTGAAGTTGTAACGGAAGCAACAGCATCTGCGGTGGAAGCTAAGAATAATATTTCTGAGTATCTAGTAATTATTAAGGATATTATAGGTATGATTAGGGCGATTTTTAAAAAAGATAAATAGGATAGCGTATGCTGTCTTATTTATCTTTTTTGTTTCTTATTAGTTGACTTTTTTAACTAAAATCAACCACAAGTCCATTGAGTGGTTGATTTTTTTTGCATACAATATAGATATACCAAGTTTAACTATCGAAATTAATGTGCACTATAATATCTAAAAGATAGCATTTTGGTACAAATGAATCTCGAGTTTCATAGTGGTATATTTTATAAGGAGGAGAGATCCTATGAAAGAAATAAATTTAGCAAAGGTGCTTGTAAATAAAAGAAGAGAAAAGGGAATAACACAGGAGGAACTTGCAAATTATATAGGTGTCTCAAAGGCATCAGTCTCAAAGTGGGAGACAGGTTTAAGCTACCCTGATATTGTTTTTTTGCCACAGCTTGCAGCATATTTTAACATTAGTGTTGATGAGCTAATTGGATATGAACCTCAAATGACAAAAGAGGATATAAAAAGGCTTTATCATAAACTAGCTGCAGATTTTGCGGAAAAACCATTTGATGAGGTTAAAGGACACTGCCATAAAATTATAAAAAAATATTATTCATGTTTTCCACTGCTGCTTCAAATGGGAATTCTTCTACTCAATCATAGTTTGCTTTTAAAAGATAGAGATGAGCAAATAGCTTTATTAGATGAGGCAAAGGAGCTTTTCATAAGAGTAAAGTTGGAAAGTGAGGATGTAGAATTAGCGAGACAGGCATTGAATTTAGAAGCTGCATGCTGCTTATATAATGCTGATCCCAAAGGTGCACTTGAACTATTAGATGATTCAAACAATAGGATAATGATGCCTAATGAAACCATAATAGCAACGGCATATCAAATGCTTGGCAAAAATGAAAATGCCAAAGAAATCTTGCAAATTAGTATGTATCAGTATATTTTGAGTTTAATTGATGCATTTAGCCTCTACAGTACTTTTTATATTGATGATAAAGAAAAATATGAAGAAATATTCCATAGAGTTTTTACAATTACAAAAGCTTTTAATATGGAAAAACTTCATCCAACATTTTTGTTAAAGGTATATATATGTGCAGCACAAGGTTATGCAAGCTTAGGAGAGCAGGATAGAGCTTTAGATATATTAAATAAATACACAGAAATCTCAATAGGCGATATTTATCCAATTAAGCTGCATGGAGATGATTTCTTTGACTTATTAGATGACTGGCTATTACAGCTTGATCTTGGAATAAAGCCTGTAACTGATGAAAAAACTATAAAACAAAACATGCTTAATTCCGTAATAGGTAATCCAAATTTTGCAGTGCTTAAAGATAATTCTCGCTTTAAAAGTATAGTAGAAAAGCTAAAAAATAATTGCGAGGAGGCATAAACATGAGTGAATTTTCAGAGTATTTACCTTTTTTAATTCCACTTGCTATTATAGAAATTGTTCTGGCAGTTACAGCTCTTATTCATGTATTAAGGCATCCTAATTACCGCTTTGGAAATAAAATAATGTGGATAATAGTAGTGCTGATTTTTGAATTTATAGGTCCTATTGTTTATTTTACAATAGGTAGAGGTGATGACTAATGAATGCTCTAGAGATTGATGGACTTTATAAAAGTTTTGGAAACAATACAGTAATAAATGATTTACATTTAGTAATCCCAGAACATTCAATATTTGGTTTCATGGGACAAAATGGAGCAGGAAAGACAACTACAATGAAGATGGTACTTGGGCTATTAAAGCCTAACAGTGGAAATATTTATGTGTGCGGTGAAAAGGTAACTTATGGAGAAACTAAAACTAATCGTAATATAGGATATCTTCCAGATGTTCCTGAATTTTATGGATATATGAAACCTACAGAGTATCTTAAACTTTGTGGTGAAATTACTGGACTTACAAAAAATAAAATTAAAGAAAGAAGCGAAAAGCTCCTTTCTTTAGTTGGAATTTCAAATGTAAATAAAAAAATTGGAGGTTTTTCTCGAGGTATGAAGCAGAGGCTTGGAATTGCGCAGGCACTTTTAAATGAGCCCAAACTACTAATTTGCGACGAGCCAACTTCGGCACTTGATCCAATTGGTAGAAAGGAAATTCTTGATATTTTACTGTCTGTAAAGGGAAAAACTACGGTTATATTTTCAACACATATTCTTTCTGATGTTGAACGCATTTGTGATCATGTTGCTATTTTAAATAAGGGGAAAATTGCACTTTCAGGTACTTTATCTGAGATAAAAGAGCATTACAGAAGAGACTCTTTTATTATAGATTTTATAAGTAAAGAAGATGCAGCTCATTTTTATGAATGTGAAGAATTGAAAACTTCAAAAGTACAGCTAAAAAAAGATGAATATGAGGTTATAGTTAAAGCTTCAGATATAAAAGATGGTGGTCAGTTTATAATTGACTTATTATCAAAAAAGCAAATTGTGCCAGTTAAATTTGAATTAACGGAGCCAACACTAGAAAGTTTGTTCATGGAGGTAGTAAAATGACAAATTATATTGCATTTTTAAAAAAAGAACTTCTTGAAAGTGTGAGGACATATAAATTTTTTATTATCCTAGCTGTTTTTTTTGCATTCGGAATGATGAGTCCTCTTGCAGCAAAACTAATGCCAAAGCTTATTTCTTATGCACAAAAGGACGGAATGAAGATATCGATGCCAGAGCCAGCTGCAATTGATTCTTGGAAGCAGTTTTTTAAAAATATTTCGGGAATGGGATTAATTTCTATTGTTTTAGTGTTTAGTGGGATTTTAACAAGTGAACTGTCTAAAGGGACTTTAGTAAATATGCTTACTAAGGGCTTAAATAGAAGTACGGTTATATTATCAAAGTTTACAGCTATGATAATTATTTGGACGATAAGTTATGCTTTGGCTTTTGTAATGGCTTTTATATATACAGCATATTTATTTAAAAATCATCAAATGAATAATTTGTTGTTTTCAATATTTTGTTTATGGCTTTTCGGAGTGCTTTTATTAGCAGTAATTTTATTAGGAGGAGTTCTTGTAAAAAGTGGTTATGGGTGCCTTTTTGTAACAGGAATAGTTGCTGCATTTTTAATGTTCCTTAATGTGTTTCCTAAACTTCAAAAATTCAATCCTTTTTCTCTTACATCTTACAATGTAGGACTGCTTACGAATTCTGTAAAGGTATCAGAGCTAAAATATGTCATTTTTATTTCATGTACACTAATAATAGCTTGCGTTATAGGTTCTATTACAATATTTGATAAGAAGCAAATTTAATACTTTTGTTAGTTTTTAATTTTAGAAAAACCTTTACATTTACGCTAAATAATTTTTGTAGTAAAATTAATCACAAGAGATATAGTAGAAAAGAGATTTTTTATGTATAAAGAAAGTCAATTAATTGCAACTAAATTTAATATTCCAGTTTTAGGTTCAAAAATGATTAAGAGAACAAGGCTGCTTAAAAAACTAGATACATGTTTTGAGTATAGGCTTACATTAGTTATTGCTCCAGCTGGATATGGTAAAACAACACTTGTGACTTCATGGCTTCCCAGAAAGCAAAAAAGGAAACTAATCACAACCTGGTTGTCGTTAGATGAAGATGATAATGATCCGGAATACTTTTGGAGCTATTTTTTTATGTCCTTGTATAAGAAAATGCCAGATATAACTGACATTAAAAGTGAAGGAACAAGGTTTAATAAACTGCACATTTCTCATTTTATAAATACTGTTTGTAAATTTGATGGTGAAATACTTATGGTTATTGATGATTTTAATGTCATAACAAATGATATTATACTTAAAAATATGAAGTATTTAATAATGAATATGTCTTTAAATATGCATATTTTGATTCTTAGCAGAACTTTTCCTAAATTTACACTTGCCAGGCTTAGAGCAGCAGATAGTATTTTGGAAATTAATCAGTATGACTTACAGTTTACCTATGAAGAAACCTCTCAGTTTTTTTGTAAAGTATTAGGTAGCAAATTGATCTGTGATAAATGTAGTGAAGTATGGAAAGAAACAGAAGGCTGGGCTGCAGGAATTCAAATGATGATGCTTGCTATTAAAAATTTTGGTGAAAAAAGTTTAAACAACAATTTTGTGTTTGAATATATGATGGAAGAGGTATTTTTTAATTTAAACGAAAATACAAAAAAATTTTTAATATACACGTCTATTGTTGATCAGTTTTCTGTTGAACTTGGTAATTACTTACTTTGTATTAATAATAGTAGCGATATTATTAATGAAGTTGAAATGTTAAACTTATTTTTAATAAGCCTTGATGGTGAGAGAAAAGGGTTCCGTTATCATAATTTATTTAGAAGTTTTTTGAAGAAGCAGCTGAATAAATTAGATATTGATATCATACATAAACTATATAACAGAGCAGCTGAGTGGTATGAGACTAATAAACAAGTAAATAAAGCAGTATATAACTATACAAAAGGAGAGAATTTTGAAAAAGCTGTAGAGCTTATTGAAAAAGTTAGTAGTGAAGTACTTTGCAGTGGACGGGCTAAGTTGCTTGGTAAATGGAGTAAAATGATTCCTAAAGATATTGTAATAACTAATTCTAGATTGCTTATGAATAGTGCGTGGGCAGCATCAGCAGATGGAAAGGCAAGTGAAGTTTCTGATTATATCATGATGGTTCAAAACTGCAAAAGTATACATAGTGAAATAAAAGCTGAAATAGCAGCATTAGTTTCTACAAATATGGCAGAGCTAGATGATATAGATGAGGTAATAGAAGAGTGTAAGAATGTACTTAAAGATTTAAAACCGAATGGATTTTTAACCCAGCTTATAACTTTTAATATAGCAAAAGCATATTTAATTAAAGCTGAGGTTGTAAAAGCAGAAGAGTATTTTGAAAAGTGTTTGAAAATGGCAATGAAAACTAATGAATGGTATATTGAGATAATGGCCAGTAAAGTATTACTTAGGCGGCAAAAGCTTAGTAGTAAATATAGACAGGCTGAAAAGAAATGCATAGAGTTAATTTCAAAGCTTAAAATAGATGGAGATATTGTACTGCCTATTGCGGGTGTTTTATATGCAGAATTGTCAGATGTTTATTATGGATGGAATAAACTTGAAAAGTCTATAAAAGCGGCAAAGGAAGGTTTGAATTTAGGTCTTGCTGGAGAAGATACATGGACAACAGCAGAAAACTATTTTATGCTTGCTAAAAATTATAATGCTATGGGATTGCATAAAGAATATGTAGGAACTATGGACAAACTTGAACAATGCTTTAATGGTGGCAGATTCTTTGATATGAAGCTAAGAATAGAAAGTTATGGAGCAGAAAGTAAACTTAAAAAAGGTGATGTAATAAAAGTTTCAGAATGGATGATTAATATAGAATCCGAAATGAAGAATGATATGGTAATAATTTATCCTGAGTTTTATATTGTTAAGATAAAGTTGTATATTTATGAAGGAGAAATAGATAAAGCAAGGAAAATATTAGGAACACTTGAGGAAGATGCTGAAAAGTATAAAGCTTGTGCCTTATTAGTAAAAGTTAGGATTTTAAATTCAATGATTTATGAAAAAAGTGGAGATATGAGCATGGCTATAAGCGAACTTAAAAAAGCGCTGGATTTAGATGAAGAACAAAATATGGTAAGAACATTTTTAAATGAAGGTAAATGGATGAAAAATATGCTTATTAAACTTAAAGAAAGTATAAAAAGTTATGATATGAGTACATATATTGATGTGTTATTAATAGGTTTTAAGCCAAGTTTTAAATCAGGTACTGATAATATAGAGAATATACTGAGTAAAAGAGAAATAGAAATTATTAAACTTATATGCGATGGAGCTACAAATGTAGAGATATCCCAAAAACTTTTTGTTTCAGTAAATACAGTTAAAACACATCTTTTGAATATATATACAAAGCTTGATGTTCACAGCAGGACAAGAGCAGTAGTTAAGGCAAAAAAATTAAAATTAATATAATAGTTATGATAAAGGGTGATTTTAATAATCATCCTTTTTTTCACCCTTTTGGGTGATGTATATATTATTTTTAGTATGTAAAATAAAGATATTTGATACTAATAATTGGAGGGAATAAATATGGATTTGACTGAACTACGAGAAAAAGATATTTGTGAAATAACAAGTAATTTAAAAAAGTTTACAGAACAATTAACTGTATCTGCAAGAGAAATGGCAAGTTCAGCAGAAAAATTAGCAGAAAATAGTCATAGTATAGGTGAACTTGCAAATAAGTCTTCAAATGGACTCAATAAGATGGACGATATCATAAAATACATAAAAGGAGTTTCTAAGACAACGAATATGTTAGGAATAAATGCCGCTATAGAATCAGCAAGAGCAGGGGAGAAGGGTAAGGGATTTGCTGTTGTTTCACAGGAAATACGTAATCTTGCTGCTCAAAGCAAGGCCTCAGCTGCTGATATTGGTAATAATTTAGACAAAATAAAAAATGATATGAATGGTATATTAGAGGTTATAAATACATTTACAAATGCAAGTGAAAGTCAAGTAACTCAAGCAGATCGACTAATAGAAAGCAGTGAAAGTATTAATGAGATAGCTCAAGAATTGCTGCAGTTTATCGAAAAATTAAAAATATGAGGTGAGTAATTTGAAGAAAAAGATTATTATTATTGGGGCTGGAATTAGTGGACTTTCAGCAGGTTGCTATGGTCAAATGAATGGATATGAAACAGAAATATTTGAAATGCAAAATACACCAGGAGGCTTGTGTACTTCCTGGAATAGAAATGGATATTTAATAGATGGATGCATTGACTGGCTTATAGGACTTAATCCAGATGATTTTATATATGATTTTTGGAAGGAACTTGGAGTATTTGATAATACGGAGTTTATACATCATGATTATATGATGCAGGTTGAAGGTATGGGAAAACATCTTGTTTTATACAGTGATGCTGACAAACTCCAAAAGCATTTGCTTGAATTATCTCCAGATGATTCATCATTAATTAAAGAATTTACAGAAGCTATAAAAGATAGCGCATTTTTTAGCAAAACTACTAAACCTATATTTAATAAGAAATTTGCATGTATGACGATGTATGATTTCATTAATCAGTTTAAAGATCCTTTTTTAAGAGAAGCGTTAGGTGTTTGCTTGTTACCATTAGATTCAAGAGAATACTGTGTTGGCGGACTTATTTTTAGACTTTCTTTTTATAATAGAAAAGATGCAGGCTGGCCTGTTGGTGGTTCTCTTGAATTTGCAAAAAAGATTGAGAATAAATATAAAGTTTTAGGTGGCAAGGTGAATTATAGAGCAGAAGTTAGCGAAATTATTGTAAATGAAAATAAGGCAGTAGGAGTGAAGTTAAAAGACGGTTCAGAGCATTATGCAGATTGTGTTATATCAGCGATAGATACTCATAGAGTACTATTTGATTTACTAAAAGGTAAATATGTGAATAATGAAATAAAAAATCTTTATAATAATGAAAAGGCGTTACACACATCAATGCAGGTATCGGTTGGAATTAATTGTGATTTGTCTTGTGAACCACATAGTCTGGCAATAAAATTAGAAGATCCTATTACTATTGGAGATACAGTTAATGAATACTTGTATTTAAAACATTTTTGCTTTGATAAAATAATATCTAATAAAAGCAAATCAGTTATAACATCAATTATTAAAACTGATTATGAATATTGGAGCAAATTATACAAAAAACCATGTGAGTATAAGGCAGAAAAAGAAAGAATTTGTAGGGAATTTATAATTGTAATTGAAAAAAGATTTCCAGAGATAAAGGGAAAAATTGAAGTTACTGATGTTGTTACGCCTGTGACTTACAATCGTTATGCAGGTGTTTGGCGCGGTTCATATCTAGGCTGGAGTGGAAGTGGAATAAAGGCAATAGATTTATCAGTAGTTCATGAACTTAAAAACTTTTATATGGCAGGACAATGGATCAAGCCGAGTGGAGGAGTTTCAGCAGCAATGATGGCTGGAAGAGAATGCATTTCTAAAATGTGTATGCAAATTAATGGTGCATAAATTTTTTATTATGTTTCAAATTAATCAACAAAAAAGTCATAAAACCAATAAGCATTTTATGACTTTTTTACATTGTTTATATTAATTAAATCCAAATACTTTTCTTGATATTGAATAACCTGCTAATATAAGCTTTCTGCCCAGAAGCCCTTTCAGTTTCATGCATAATCCAAGAATATATTTATTAACCTGCCTATATAATACTTTGTTTTTTAAATACAAGTAATTCCAAAGTTCTTTTTTCTTATTTAAACTTTCCTCTGTATTATCTCTCAGTAAAAGTACCGTACTAACTGTCATCATCATAATTAGATATTTAATCATATACTTACGTAGTTTTTTACATTCTATAAGCATAGGGTTATAACAGTCGATAATTATTTTTGTTACTTTAATTTGTTGATCAATACGTTTAATCATTACTTGCTCATTAACGGACTGATCTTCTCTTCCAATAAAGTATCTATAAAGGTCAACATTTATATAATACATTGTTTTTACATAAGGCAGAGGTTTATACACAAAAATATTGTCCACGTAGAATGTATGTTTAGGAAGATCTAAATTGCAATTTCTTAAAACTTCTGTTCTGTAAATAACAGAATGCATTAATATGTTTTGACTGCTTCTAAGATGGCCTAAATCATTCCACGTAAATATTTTTCCCTGTGGCATTGCATTTTTGTAATTGATGCTTTTAGATTTGTGAATATTCATATTTTCATATACATAATTTGCAATAAACATATCTACTGATTTGGAAGTCTCAATCATGTCTTTTAATGTACTGAGTACTTTTTTTAGACTACTCTTGTCAAACCAGTCATCGCTGTCTAAAACTTTAAAATATATTCCTGTTGAATGTTTAAGACCTGTGTTTATTGCATCACCATGTCCACCATTTTCTTTGTGTATTGCTTGTATTATATTTGGATATTTTTTTGCATATTCATCAGCAATTTTTGCAGTATCATCCATTGAACCATCATCTATAATTAAAATTTCCAAATACTCGCTTTCAATCAGCAGAGATTCTATAGCTCTCTCCATATATTCTGCTGAATTGTAACAAGGTATTACTACAGTAAGAACTTTCATTTATACCTCCTGATTGATAAATTTAAGTGTTTTGTAAAGTTGCAAGCGTAAGGATAATTGCCATGTTAATTCAGCTAGAGCTATACCTCCTACAACATCAACTATAACATGCTGCTTTGTTACAAGTGTTGAGATACATATCATTACTGCAATAAATAGCGAAAAATAGCGGTACCATGATGGAACAGATTTACAATTTCTCACGCCAACGAAACAATACCAACTGACTAAACAGTGAATTGATGGAAAGAGATTATCTGCTGCATCTACGCTATATATGAATTTAAGCATGTCCATAAAAACACCTGAAGTAGTAAGGTCAGGTCTTATATTAGTTGTAGGAAATGTTATATACAGTATGCCACATACTAATTTTCCTAATAAATCAGCCATTATAAGACGATAACATTGATGTTTATTTACTCTACTAATTAGTATATAATTAGCAATCCAGAAAAGATAACTTCCCAAATAAATGAGAGCAAATATTGGAACCACAGGAATTCTATCATCCAAACGAGTTGTTAAATTGTGAAAAACGCTGTGAGAATTATATTTATTAATGAAGCGTGAACCTGAATATACAGTGAAATTAAAAATTACACATATAATTAAAGGTTTAGCAGCGTATTCTGGTATAATTTTGTATATTTGTTTTAATATTGTTTTCATCCCATGCTCCTTTTAAATTATAAGTATATTTATATAATTATTTGTCCCCCACAAATAATAATTTACATTAATAAAAAGTATAAGATAATCTGAGTACAGTTTTATGTACAATCAAATAATCCTAAGTATAATATTTTATGTTGCATTAAGTCAAGGTATTATAAAAATATTATCATTTTAAGTATACATATAATAAAAAAATATTTAAAGGCTTATCATAAATAATATAATAAAAAATAGTTAACAAAATGCAAAATTCAGTTGAAAATTTTAATATAATAGAACTATTTATGTCAACTAAACTTAAAGATTTTTTACAGTATACTAAAATAATACATTAAAAACTTAAAATAATACTTACGTAATTCTTAAATTTTCCTTAATTTATAGCAAAGGCGATAATTTCACTATAAACTATAGCGTTTTGATATAAAATTTCCGACCCAACTATTAGATTATGCATACACCATAATGCTTTATGACTAATATTTTGGAGCATGCATAATTTAAGTTCTACATTGTGAAAACTTTAGTTACTTAATTATTCTAAAATGTAATCATAAATCTGCATGTTAATATGCATAAGATTATATACGTATAATTATATCATTTTTATTTACAAATTTGAAACATGTATTATAAGGTAAATAATGCTTAGTGTTTAACTTAAAAATTTATAGTCGTATAATTGAGTCTATTTCTTATGAAAGGCATTTAAATTGCAGTGGTAATACTTTTGTGCAGTTTGTGTTATTATAATATTAAGTATGTGAAGGGGGAATTTTATATGGGAAGATATTCTATTTGTGCATAGCAGAGGCTATTGCATAAATTATAAAGTTGAATGTAAGATAGCCTTTGCAAATCCTAAAAAATAAATTTGATTTTGGGAGGAGCACAATGAGCTATATTAAGGCCAACGATGTACTACCACAGGAACTTTTGGAGATAATTCAAAAGTATGTAGATGGTGAGTATGTATATATTCCAAGGAAAGAATGTAATAAAAAAAAGTGGGGAGAAAATACAAAAATTAGAAGTGAAATTACAACTAGAAATGAAAATATTTATAAAAAATATAAATGTGGTAAATGTGTAAAAGATCTTGCTAGAAGGTATTATCTGTCACCCAAAAGTATACAGAGAATTATTTTGCAAATGAAAAGGAAAGAGCAATAACAAAATGTGCTGTAAAGCTTAAATGCTTTATGGCACATTTTTACTTCAGAAGAATCTTTAAGGTCGCTAAGTAATTATATTAGTAATATAATTTTATTATGATATCTAATTAGGAGGCGTATTTAATTGAATTTAGAGAAAATGGGAGACTTTTTTAATAAGCGAGCTGGCGGCTATGAAGAACATATGATGAAAAATGTAGAGGGTTCAAATGAATATTATATTGAAACGGCAAAACTTATACCACAGAATGGAAAAATAAATTTGCTTGATTTAGGATGTGGAACAGGATTAGAATTAGATGAAATTTTTAAAGTTAATCCAGAAACTATGGTTACAGGTATTGACTTAGCTAAAAATATGATGGAAAAAATAAAGGAAAAGCACAAGGATAAAGTAGAACAGTTAAAGCTTATTAATCATGATTATTTTACTTATGATGTGGGGGAGCATATATTTGATGTTGCTGTGTCAGTTGAATCACTTCATCATTTTACACATGAAGAGAAAATTAAATTGTATAAAAAGATTTTTAGGAGTTTAAAACCAACTGGATTTTATATTGAGACTGATTATATGGCTCCCAATCAGGAATATGAGGATTATCACTTTAAAGAGAATGAAAGAATACGATTAGAACTCGGAATAACTAATGGATTGTATCATTATGACACTCCTTGTACTGTGGAAAATCAAATTAAGATGCTTAAAGAAGCAGGATTCACATCTGTGGAAAAAGTTTGGCAGCATACAAATACAGTTATTTTATTAGCAAAAATATGAATTAAGGTTGCAGAATAAATATTAAATAGGAAAAAATATATTTTGTAAAGGTTAAATGAAAAAGTGGTGTTTTTGAATATAATGTATTATTCAAAAGTATCACTTTTTTTAGTGGTACATATACAGTGTTTACAATTGATTACAGAATAAAATAGTAATATGATAAAATATAATAAATATTTTTAAAATGTTATCGTTAATATTGCTTTAAATTTAAAAATATAATATTTATATAGAGAAGGGGCATGAAAATGGAAACCATAAAAACAAAAAATCCTAAGTTTACAATTAGATTTGCAAAGCCTAAAGATGCAGCTTTAGTTGTGGAATATATGAAAAGGCTTGGAAAGTATCAAAAAATGCTCGATAAAATAACTTCAACGGAAGAGGGGATACGTAAGCTTTTGTTAGAAAATAAAGGTGAGGCAATTTTTGGAGATTACGATGGAAAAACAGTGGCTTTTATTTATTTTTGTAATAACTCATCGGCATTTATAGGCGAGAGTGGTATTTACATAGATGGTTTTTATGTAGATGAAGATATGAGATTTAAAGGGCTTGGGAAAATTATGATGGCATTTATGTCGCATCTTGCGATTAAAAGAGGATGCAAAAGATTAGAATGGGGATGTCTTGATTGGAACGAACCTTCAATTAAGTTCTATAAAAATTTAGGTGCTGATAGTGTTGATACAATGACAATATACAGGCTATCAGCAGATAAAATAGAAGAGATAGCTAGAAAATTTTAATGCTGAATTACATGTAAGGTTTCTTTTGCAATTTTCAATTTAATCCCTCCTTTCTAAAAATAGAGTATAGTATTGCATATTTTTTATATTCAGTACTATACTCTATTTTTATATTTTAGTAGTGTACTTAAAACTTATTGTTTAAGATGTACATAGAGATATGATGAAATAGTTGAATTGTAAAGGTAAAAGATTGAAAATATTTTTGAAATATATGTAATGAAATTTAAAGTAAGTCGTATTAATATATGAAAATACTTAGCTAAGTAGAAAAGAAGGAAGGTTTAGAAGAGTATGGAACAATCCAATATGCTAAATCATTTAGATAAAAGTGAGGATAGGAAAAGGGTATTTGCTTATGTTTTTGAAACTTACTCTAAAAGAGTCTATAACTATATATATTATCGTGTTAATAGTAACTATAATGAAGAAGATTTGATGATTAAGGTTTTTGAAAAAGCAATGCTTAAAATAGAATTGTATTCAGAAGAAAAATCTTCCTTTGAAGTTTGGTTATTTGCTATAGCAAAAAATGTATTAAATGATTATTTTAGAAGCTTAAAACGACATACATTATTTTCCCTTGATACAATTAAGGAACTTATATCAAAACAGCCTAGCCCAGAAGATACTGCTATAATAAGAGAAACTAATGATAAACTTTTAAATTGCTTGAAAATTTTAAGTGAAAAGGAAAGAAATATTATAGCACTTAAGTTTGGGGCTAACTTAAAAAATATGGAAATAGCAGAAATTTTAGATACAAGTAGCAGTAACGTTGGTGTAATTTTGTTCCACAGCATGAAAAAATTAAGAAGAGAGATGGAGAGGGAGGGATATGTGCATGAATAGAGATCAGATAAAAGATGAATTTTTAGAGAATATTGATGCTTATATAAAAGGCGTAGAAAAAATTAATACACCACAGGATAAAGAATATAAAGAGATTTTCAAAGTTGGTAAGCTTTTGGCTAGTAAGGATTTTAGCAAAAATATGAATAAGGATTATATATATGATAGGTGTCTAAAGAATATTAATGAAGGAGATAAAATTATGAAAAAAATTGGTATAGTTTCTAAAGCTGCTGTTGTTTTAATTACATTTGCAGCAGTAGGTGTAGGCTTTATGCAAACATCATTTGCAAAGGATTTTTCATATAAAATAACAAAAGTAGTATCTGCAGGTTTACTAAGTGGAGTTGAGGTTAAAGAAAATGAAAAAGAAAAGCCTAAAAGTGTAATGCCTGCTAATTTAAAAGGAAAGATTTTTGACAAAAATGGTAAGGCTATAAATGAAATTACGAAAAAAAATATTAAAGAACTTTATACAAGTAGGGGAGAAAAAATTGCGTATATTTCATCTGGTAAGATAATTACTGAAAATCAGTTAGATAGTGGAGAGCAAGTAATTACAGATATGAAGGATATAAATAAATATACGTGCTTTAAGGTTGTATTTCCTTCTTATTTACCTAAGGGTTATAAATTTGATCATGCAATCGTGTATAAAGATAATAAGGGAAATATTAGCGACAAATATATTTCGTTATATTTTACAAAGCCTAACGCTCAACATAGTTTATTTGTTCAAGAACGTTTCGCTTGCAAAGAAACAAGTTATTCTGTTGGAGATGAGAATGTTCAAAAGATAAAGATTAATAATGTAGATGCCATATTTTCTGATGATACAAGTATTGATTGGGAATACAATAATTGCTTTTATGGTATAAGCTTAAAAGGGGTGTCTTTAAATGAACTGAAAAAAATAGCAGAATCCATTAAATAGAAAAGATATATTTTATTAAACTGATAAGAAATTAAAAATATAACTGGAATGCTAAATTTCCAGTTATATTAATATTCAAATATTTAATTTACACAAATCTTTTGATATTCTCATTTTATTTTATACTATATTAGTTTTTGTTACTACTAGTAAGTTATATCTTCTTCTGATACTAAAGTTTTTGTTTCAGAAACTTTTTTCATCCAGTATGCACTTTTCTTTGCAAATCTTTCTTGAGTTTTGAAGTTAACGTAGAATAATCCGTATCTTTTGTTGTATCCGTTTGTCCAAGATAGAACATCCATCAAAGACCATAGGAAGTATCCTTGTACATTAACGCCTTCACTTATTGCATCAAGTACAACTTGTAAATGCTGTTTTATATAATCTATACGTGGACCATCATCTATTTTTCCGTTTTCAAAGTCATCTTTATATCCCATACCGTTTTCTGTAATATAAATCTTCTTATAACTAGGGTAATCTTCTTTTATACGGAGAAGTATATCATGAAGCCCTTTAGGGTAAATTGGCCAATCCCAATCAGTTGTAGGTACTTCAGGATTCATAACACGTTCTCCTATACCTTTAAGACGGAATACGCTTGTGCCCTTAGCACCTGTTCCATTATGATGTATATCACTTTCACCTTCATAATGAGCTAAGAAATCACTTGCATAGTAGTTAACTCCTAAGAAATCATTTTTAGCTGAAGCAGATTTAATTATCTCCAAATCACCATCACATATAACTAAATTGCTATTGTATAAAGCTAAAATAGATTTGATTGTATCCATTGTATCTTTCTTGTATTCACCAGCAAGGCAAGCATCAAGCATAAATTTGTTAGCTACAATGTAATCTAAATAAGCAGCTTTTTTATCAGCTTCAGAATCAGTTATTGGATATTTTCCTTGTAAAATATGAATAATACCAATTTCTCCACCTAAGTTCATGGATTTATACAATTCTACTACTTTTGCATGAGATACCATCATGTTATGCATGGATTGTACTGCTTTTGGAACATCATATTTTATATTTGGAGGAAAGTGTCCAATAATGTATTGACCAGCGACTACTGACCAAGGTTCGTTAATTGTAACCCACTTTTTAACTCTATCACCAAAGTTTTCGAAACAAACCTTAGCAAATTTAACAAAGTTATCTATGTTTTTTCTGTCTAACCAATCACCGTTTTTGAAAATAGGAAGTGGTGTATCAAAGTGGTGAAGTGTTACAAATGGCTCTACGCCATTAGCTAAACATTCATCAATGAGTTTGTTATAAAAATCTATACCTTTTTGATTGATTTCACCTGAACCATCAGGGATTATACGTGTCCAAGCAATTGAAATTCTGATGCCATTCAATCCAAATTCTCTTGAGAGTCTTAAATCTTCTTTGTATTTGTGATAGAAATCACTAGCCATATCTCCATCAAAAGTACTTTCAGGGCGGTGCAAGAATTCATCCCAGTAGCATGGGCCTCTGCCATCTTCCTTTGCAGCACCTTCTGCTTGGAAGGCAGCCGTAGCTGCCCCAAATATAAAATCCTTATCAAAAGTTTTCATTAGTTAAATTACTCCCTTCAGTTATTTATTTTCAATTTCAGAGAAAGCAAATTTTAACGCTTTTTCTGGGTTACGAGTAAGATCAACATATTGTTTTCCATTAGTAGAAATTGCTTTTACACCTTTATTTCCACAATCTTTTTGAAGTTGACCAAGCATTGAAGCCATTTGAGGAGCTAATATTATTAAATCAAATTGATCTATAACATCTTTATGTTGTCCATAAGCTAATGCAGTTGATTCTAATTCTACCCCTTGTGCATCTGCACCTTTTTTAATAGCTTTTGCAAGCATTGAACTTGTAGCACCATTTGCACATATTACAAGTATTGCTAATTTTCTGTCTAATTTTTTAACTTCTACGCTGTCAAGTTTAGAATCTTCAGCTGATTTATTATGATGTCTAAGTGCTTCGTCTTCTACTAATTGTTTATCATAAACTTTGAAGAACGGGTAGTATATTACAAAGTCTACAACTAAGATTAAAGGAATGAATAAGAAAACAAGTGGAGCAAATCCTGTTCCTAATATAAGACCTAAAGGTCCAGGTGTAGGCCAAGGAAGATTGTAAATAAATCCGTTCATTCCTAAGTTCCCTACAAAGAATTTAAATATCCAAACATTAGCTATTGGTGCACATATAAATGGCACGAAGAATACTGGATTTAAAACTAAAGGACCACCAAATAAGATTGGTTCATTAACACCAAATAGAACCGGAATTATAGATGCTTTACCAACTACTTTTAACTGCTTTGATTTTGCCATAAGTAGGAACATGAAAGTTATCATCATTGTAGCACCGGTACCACCAATAGTTGCTACGAAATACTGTGAACCTTGTGAAAGAACATGTGTTGCATGGTGTCCTGACTGAAATAATTTAAGGTTAGCATCAACGTTTGTAATATATATTGCTGAAACTGCTGGTTCAACTATAGAAGGTCCATGTATACCTACAAACCAGAAGAATGCCATAGCACCGTAAATTACAGCTAAGCCTGGATAAGTATCTGCTGCAGAGAATAAAGGTTTAAATACATCTAAGATCCAAGCAGCGAATCCAGTGTGGAACATATTTCTGAAGCCCATATCAAATAACCAGAAGAATAATATAGAAATACATAATGGTATTAAATCTGCAAAAGTTTGAGATATATTTCCTGGAACTTCATCAGGCATTTTTATAGTTATATTACGTCCAACACAGAATTTATAAATGTTAGGAACTATAAAGGCAACAACGAAAGCAGCAAGTAAGCCTTTTGTACCTAAGAAAGCAGAAGCAAAGCCATCTTTTGTTGGATCAGCGGCTACTAGCAAGAAACATATAGTAGAAACTGCCATAGTAGAAACCATATTAATTTGTCTTGTTTTTGGAAGTCTACTATTGAAAGTATCAGTTAAACTTTTTGCAATAGTTGCAGACATCAGTAGTGCTAATACACCCATAGAATAATTGTAAACTTTAATTAATAAGTTTGTTACATCATTAGGCCAGTAAAAATTGAATATGTTAGGTACATATGCTACTAATAAGAACACACTTGAAAATACTATAACTGGTATTAAACTTATAAATCCATCACGCACAGCCATTAAGTAAGAAATATTAGATATTTTCTGGAATAATGGTTTCATTTTTTCAATTTTTGCAATTAAGGCTTTCATTATATTTACACCCCTCGTTAAAATTTTTGTTTATTTAGATGTTCTTTTATATAGGTTTACAAAACTTTTGATAACATCTCTAAGAAGAATAGTAGTCATAAGATGATCTTGAGCATGTACCATTAAGAAACATATATCTACCTTATCACCACTAGCTTCTGCTTGAAGCATTTTTGTTTGAACATTGTGAGCTTCTTGAATAAGTTCATTAGCCTCAGCCATAAGAGTTTCAGCTTTTTTAAAATTGTTATTATTACATTCATCTAAAGCTAATACTAATTTTGAACGTGCATCCCCTGCAGAACCTATAATTTCTAGTGCAATCATTTCTGAATCTTCCATAATAAACTCCTCCTAATCGATAAACGTTTACATTTAAAGAAAAAACTGGGAATAATCAGACTTTAATGATCCAATTAGTTAATGTCATGTAATTATTAATGTTATAAATATGATATTAAAGTTCCAATATGTTCTATATTGATAACATTATGTTTGAAAAATTAAAGCCATGATAAAATGAATTTTCTAAAATGTTTCGCTTTGTTTTATTTTGTTCTATGGTGAAATTTTATCATCATATCTAAAACATGTCAATATATTTTATAAAATTAATTATTTAAAAATATTTATGTAACAATATGGAATGCGAAACGTATACATATACACAGTTATGTCGAAAATATAATATAAGTAGACATAAAGATACAGATGCTAAAAGGAAAAAATTACATGCAACCACACACGAAAAACATTCAAAATAAAAAATATAAAAACAAAAATAGTATTGAAACGAACAAAAAAACATGATAATATATACATATACAAAATATGCGATTGATTACTTTAATCTTGGCGTGGAGGAATACAATATGCTTAAGGAAGAAAGATTTCGAAAAATATTAAAGATTATTGACAAGAATGACATTATAAAAATAACTGATATAAATGAAAAACTTGGAGTTACAGAAATAACTGTCAGAAGAGATTTAAAAGTTCTTGAAGAAAGGGGCTTAATTGAAAGAATTTATGGTGGAGCTAAAAAGTTAAATGTTGAAAATAAAAGTGTAATTAAAGAACTTTCCAACAATGAAAAAAGAAAAATCAATATGCAAGAAAAAATGAACATTGCAAAACTTGCTAGCAGTATGATTAAGGAAAACGATATCATATATATAGGACCAGGGACTACAAGCGAATTAATATATAACTATTTGAAGGTTTCCTATGTGAAAGTGATAACGAATTCAATGTCAGTTTTTTTGAAATTTAAAGATGACAGCCGTTATGAGGTTATATTGGTTGGAGGTAGATATCGTTCCCGTACAGATGTTTTTGTGGGAAATTTCACAAATGAAAATTTAAGAAGTATGAGAGTTAAAACAGCTTTTGTTGGTACCAATGGAATATGTGATGATAATATAACTACTTCAAATGAAGAAGAGGGTGTATGTCAAAAAATAATTATGAATAATGCAGTAAGAAAATTTGTATTATGTGACAGCAGTAAAATAGGCAAGCAAGACTTCTTTAGCTTCTATAATTTAGACAATATAACAGCAGTTATTACAGATAAGAATATAAATGAAGATTTGAAAAATGAATATGGGAAAAAAGTACAAATAATAAATTAATAATGGTAGATGTCACAATAAAAAATGTAAGCTTATTTTCCTTTTCTGTAAATTATATTGAGCATAATATGCAGCATATATTGCGGAAGAGAATAATATAAAAAAGAAATTTATAAGGAGGTAATTTTATGAAAATAGCAATAGGATCTGATACAGATGGTTTTGAATTAAAAGAGCATTTGAAAAAGTATCTGGAAGGTAAGGGGATTGAAGTAATAGATAAAACTCCAGAAAAAGGACTTAATCTTGTACAATCAACAAGTTTAGTTGCAGAAGCAATCATGAACAAGGAAGTAGAAAGAGGTATAGCAATAGATGAATATGGTGCAGGTTCTTTTATGGTTGGAGCAAAGCATAAGGGAGTAATATGTGCGGAAGTTTCAGATGAACATTCATCTAAAATGACAAGCCAGCATAATAATGCTAACATGCTTGCAATTGGTGCAGGAATTGTTGGAAAAAGACTTGCAGAGGGAATGCTTGATGCTTATATAGCTGAAAAGTACGCTGGTGGAAGACATCAAATAAGAGTAGATATGCTAAATAAAATGCTATAAATTTATGAGGAGGTAGTAAAATGGTAATTTCAATTGGTTCAGATCATATAGTTCCCGATATAAAAATGAAGATTTCAGAGTATTTAAAATCAAAAGGTCATGAGGTTATTGATAATGGTACTTATGATTTTGTAAGAACACATTATCCTATATATGGTAAAAGGGCAGCTGAAAAAGTTGCATCAGGTGAGGCAGATTTAGGAGTTATTTTGTGTGGAACTGGAGTTGGAATATCAAATTCAGCAAACAAAGTAAAAGGAGTAAGAGCAGCATTAGTTAGAGATGTAGGAACAGCAAGATATGCAAAAGAATATTTAAATGCAAATATTATAGCTGTTGGTGGAAGAATAACAGGAATAGGTTTAATTGAGAATATAATAGATGCTTTTCTTGAAGCACAGTACAAGCCTACTAAGGAAAATAAAGAAATAATAGAGGGAATTGATTCACTAATAAAGGACGATGAGGGTCAATTCGGAAATGAGCATTTCTTTGATGAATTCATAGAAAAATGGGACAACGGTGGATATCCAAAGGAATAAAAAGATAAGACTTTTTAAATAAAATAAATAGGGTTTCTTAAATGATGGAAACCCTAAAAATATTTAAGTGGAAGGTGTTAAGTTATGTTAGTAACAACAAAGGGATTATTAGTTAAAGCACAAAAAGAACATTATGCAGTACCAGCATTTAATATACACAATCTTGAAACATTTAGAGTAGTAGTTGAAACAGCCAGTGAATTAAATTCACCAGTAATAATTGCAGGAACTCCTGGAACTATAGATTACAGCGGTGAGGATTATTTAGTAGCTATAGCTAAAGCAGCTGCAGCAAAGCATACAAATATACCGATAGCAATGCATTTAGACCATTTTCAGGATGTAGAAAGACTTAAGCACTGCGTAGATGTAGGATTTACATCCGCAATGATAGATGCATCAAAAATGTCTTTTGAGGACAATATTAAAACAACAAGAGAAGTAGTAGAATATGCACATTTAAATGGTACAGTTGTAGAAGCAGAGCTTGGAATGCTTGGTGGTAGAGAAGAAGATGTGGTTGTAAGTGATAAAGATGCAATGTATACGAACCCTGATTCAGCAAAAGAATTTGTAGAGAAAACAGGAATAGATTCACTTGCAGTTGCAATAGGTACTGCTCATGGGTTATATAAAGGAGAGCCAAAGCTAGATTTTGAAAGGCTTAAGGAAATAAGAGAAAAGGTATCAATTCCTTTAGTACTTCATGGAGCTTCAGATGTACCTGAGGATTTAGTTAAAAAGGCAATTGAACTTGGAATATGCAAAGTAAATATTGCAACAGATTTAAAAATACCTTTTGCCAATGCAGTTAAAAAATATTTCAAAGAAAATCCAGATGCAAATGATCCAAGACATTATATGACTCCAGGAAAAGAAGCTATGAAACAAATAGTTATTAATAAGATTAAAATGTGCGGGAGCGAGGGAAAAGCTTGATTACCATTGTAAACTTAAATGCATCTGTTGATAAAAGATATGAGATAGAAGATATAGTTAAAGGAAAGGTAATGAGAGCAAGAGCTGTTGAAAATACAGCAGGCGGCAAAGGCCTTCATGTTGCCAATGTAGCTCATATTCTGGGTGAAGATATTGTCGCAACAGGTTATGTTGGCGGCAAAACAGGTGAATTTATAGAAGATAAGTTAAATGAAATCGGAATAAAAAGTAATTTTGTTAAAATAAAAGCTGATACCAGAGAATGTCTGGCATTTATAACAGATGATCTGGTTCAGACAGAGGTTTTAGAGCCAGGCCCTGCAGTTACCTTAGAAGAGCAGAATAAATTTGCAAAGCTTTATGATGAGCTTTTGGACAACTCCAATGTAATAGCTGCCTCAGGAAGTGCGCCTAAGAATGTGCCTAAAAATATATATGCAGAGCTTATAGAAAAAGCAAATAAAAAGAATAAAAAATTTCTTTTAGATACCAGCGGAGAATTATTAAAAGAGGGTATAAAAGCAAAACCATTTTTAATAAAACCTAATAAGGATGAACTTGAAATGCTTACAGGAAAAGCAGTAATAGATGAAAAAGATATTATAAGTCATGTAAAAACTTTAAATAACAGTGGAATAAAATGCGTTATAGTATCATTGGGAGCAGGTGGCTCTTTGGTATGTTTTGATGGAAAACTATTTAGAGTAACAATACCAAAAGTACACGCAGTAAATCCAGTAGGTTCAGGAGATTCGTTAGTTGGTGGTTTTGCAGTTGGAATAGAAAGAGGTTATAATATTGAGAAAATCATAGCACTTGGTACAGCCTGTGGTACAGCAAATGCTATGATAAAAGAAACAGGTTGGGTTGAAGTCAATACTGTTAAAGATATAATGGAAAAAGTTAAAATACAGAGAATGTAGAATATTTTAAAAGAGGTACTGTAAAGCATATAAAATTTACAGTATCTCTTTTTGCTTAAGTAATTTTATAGTAGGATTATTTTAAAAATCAAGGTATACTAAGAATGAAACGGGGTTAGGGCTTTTTTTTGCCAAAGAGGAAGAAAGTGTAACCCTAGAAAAAGTGAGTAATATAAAATAGTATTTAAATTAAGAACTTGAGGTGGAGGATTATGTATAGCATAATGATAATTGAAGACGATAAAAAACTGAATAATCTTATAAAAAATCATCTCGAAAAGTATGGTTATAAAGTTTATTCTGTAAAGGATTTTTCAAATGTAAAAGGAGAATTTATAAGTAGCAACCCGGAACTAATTTTAATGGATATAAATTTACCACTATATGATGGATTTTATTGGTGTAGAGATATAAGAACTATTTCAAATGTTCCTATAATATTTATATCTGCTAGAGATTCTGATATGGATCAAGTTATGGCTATTGAAAATGGTGGTGATGATTACATAACTAAGCCTTTTTCCTATGATGTTCTTCTTGCAAAAATAAAAGGTGTTATAAGAAGGGTTTATGGAAGCTATGCAGAAAATACTGACAGTGAGGTTTTTGAGATAAAAGGATTATTTTTATATATAAATCAGAGTACAATAGAGTACCAGGGGAAAAAAGTTGAACTCAGCAAAAAGGAGTTCCAACTTCTACATGTGCTTTTAAAAAATGAGGGCAAAATTGTTTCTAGAGAAACGCTGCTTGAAGTTTTGTGGAATGATGTTGACTTTGTTGATGACAATACATTATCTGTGAATATGACTAGGGTGAGAAAGAGATTAGAGGATATAGGTATTAAAGATGTTATTGAGACTAAACGTGGACAAGGATATAAACTGATAAGCAATTGGTAACTGCAAGAAAAACTTATATTTGCTAATTGAGGAGAACAATATGTACAGATAAAAGCAAGGGTTACAATACAAGAAAATGTGTATTAGAAATGGGGAAAATTATATGAAATTAAGTGATTTCATTAAGGATAGAATAGGATATATAGTTGTTTATATTATTAGTACCGCACTGGCTATTCTTGTGATGAATTTAACCTTAGTAATAAATAAGATTTATATTTCAGGTGCTAATATATTTTATGCGTTTATTATTTCTGGAGTTTTGCTAATAGTGTTTTTTATTTATGATTATTACAGGAATAGTGAGTTTTATAGTCAGTTAAATTTAATATTAAAATCAACAGGAGATTTTGATTGTATATTGAATATAGGCAGTGGGCATACCAGGGAACAGAGAATGATTAAAATAATTTTATCAAAACTGTATAGATCTTTTGAAAATAAAAAAGTGAAATATGAAGAAGTGCACAAAGAGTACATATATTTTGTTAATCAGTGGGTACATCAGATGAAAACTCCAGTATCTGTTATTAATCTTATACTTCAAGATGAAATTGATGAGGAGCATCGAGAGTTATTCCAAAGTATATCAGAAGAAAATGAAAAGCTTCAGCAGGGTCTTGATACAATGCTTTATAATGCTAGGCTTAATGAATTTGATCTCGATTTTACCGTAGAAGCTCTTGATATAATTAAAGTTTTAAGGAAGGCTATTAATGCCAATAAAAAGTCGCTTATACGTTATCATATATTTCCTAAGTTAATGGAAGATAAAAATGTAATAGTAGAAACTGATAAAAAGTGGATTTACTTTGTAATAAATCAAATAGTTATAAATGCTATAAAATATTCAAGGGTTAAGGAAGGAAATAATAAACATATTATTTTTTATATAAAAAAAGAGGTCTCTAAAACCATATTATCTATAAAAGATGAAGGGATAGGAATACCTAAGGAAGATTTAACGAGAGTATTTAATGCTTTTTTTACAGGTAAAAATGGAAGAAAAACAGATGAATCTACAGGTATGGGTATGTATCTTGCGAAAAAAATATGCGATAAATTAGGGCATGATATTTTGGTTAAATCAGAGGAAGGGAAAGGTGCTGAATTTTCTATTATATTTTACGGTAATAAAAGCATATTTAAATTATAGTCTTTCTTTCAATATTGTAAGATTAGATTTATATTTTGAAAGGGAAATCGATAGGTTGATTTCTCTATTTTTTTTATAATATAAACAAGAAATGAATTGAGTAGAAATTCTATGCAGCGAAAGGAAGGATAATATGGCAGTATTAAAGGCTGAAAATATAACTAAAGTTTATGGTGATAAAAGAGGAGGTCTCAAGGTAAAAGCTCTTGATAAATTCAGTATAAATGTCGAAAAGGGAGAATTTGTAGGTGTTATGGGTCCATCTGGAAGTGGGAAAAGTACACTTTTAAATATTCTTGCAACTATAGATACTCCATCTGCAGGAGAAATTTTTATAAATGGCGTTAATTTAGCTGAACTTGATGAAAAAAAAGCAGCTTTATTTAGAAGAAAGGAATTAGGCTTTATATTTCAGGATTTTAATCTTTTAGATTCACTGTCAATAAAGGAAAATATAGTGCTTCCACTAGTACTTGAGAAAATGAACGTCAATGAAATAGAAAAAAGAGTTAATAATATAGCTTCTTTATTAAATATAGAAGGAATCTTAGAGAAAAGACCTTATGAAACTTCAGGAGGACAACAGCAGAGAGCAGCATGTGCAAGAGCACTAATCCATAATCCATCTATAATACTTGCTGATGAACCTACTGGAAATCTTGATTCAAAGGCATCGGAGGATGTAATGGAGGCTTTAGAAAACTTAAATGACAAAAATAAAGTTACAATAATGATGGTTACTCACGATCCATTTGCCGCAAGTTTTTGTAAGAGAATTGTAATGATTAAGGATGGAAAACACTTCTTAGAAATCGTAAAGGGAAGTAATCGTCAGGCTTTCTTCAAAGAAATTATGGATTCTCTTACCCTTATAGGAGGCAGATAGCATGACTTTACGCAGTATTATTATTAAAAATATAAAAGGAAATTTAAATAAGTTTATAATGTACTATTTAAGTAATGCTTTTGTGGTTATGGTATTTTTTATATTTGCAAATTTTCTTTTAAATCCAGATGTTAAAAATGTTAAGAAAATGGGACAAATGGGGGCAACTACATCTAGTATAATGTATCTGTGTGAAGTAATAATAATTGTTTTTGCTTTGGTTTTTACCAATTATTCTATTTCAAGTTTTTTAAAGTCAAGAGAAAAGGAATTTGGACTTTTATCTATGTTTGGTTTGACAAAGAGAGATATAAGAAGATATGTTATGTCAGAAAATTTTATTGTTTCCATGATTTCAATATTAACGGGACTTTTATTAGGAATAATATTTTCAAAGCTATTTTTTATGGCAATTTCAGTAATTTTGGTGTTAGATACTGAATTACCTCTTAAAATATCATTTATGGCTATAGCTTTAACGATATTATGCTTTTTGGTGCTATTTCAGGGAACTACTTTTGCTTTAAGTTGCAAAATTAAGAATAATAATATAATAGAACTTTTAAAGGGATCGAGAATTGCAAAGCCTTTGCCTAAGTTCTCTAAAAGAAAGGCGATTTTGGCTATAGTCCTTATTTTAATGGGTTATATTATGGCTATAATATCAGGTGGGGCTATAATACTTACTATGTTTCCTATTTTAGGTATAACTGTGTGGGGGACATATCTTCTGTATTCTCAATTTAGTGTGTATTTTACAAGTAAACTTCAGAATAACAAGAAGGTTTTTTATAAAGGTATCAATATGATAACACTATCTCAAATAATTTATAAACTCAAGGATAATGCAAGAATACTTTTTGCTGTTTCAATACTTTCAGCTGTAACTTTGACTGCATCTGCTAGTGTTTACTCATTCCAAAAAATACTTCAAAAACAGACTAGCTTAAATTATCCTCAAGATATAAGTTTTATTGAAAATGGACTAAACTCTCATGAAATAATAAGACCTGAAAGAGTTGAGAATGTACTTAAAACAAGTACTAACGGTATAGAATATAAAAATAAAATTGTACTCATAAAATCGGAAAGTGTAAGTCCTTTTGTGAATGAAGTTTCAAGATACAAAAATTCTAATAATAGAGATTTTTATATTATATCTAATAAGGATTATAATATTTTAGCAAAAGAGCAGGGAAAGGAGAGCATTAAAGTTAATTCTGGAGATGTGGTTGTTCGCGCCTACAGCTTTGATGCAACTCAGAATAAGAAGGTATTCTCTTATAATAAAGATTTTAGGCTTAGCGTTTATGGAGAAAATACAAAATGGAATCTCAAAGAAGAAATAGGCGGTGGAATAATCAATCAAGATGCAAAATGTAGTAATACAGCTGTAATAAGTGACAAGGATTTTGAGAAGCTTAAAAATAAGCTGGGGAGTAATAAACTGTGTGTTTACTATAGCTACAACATCAAAAATTGGATGAAATCAGAGAAAGCTGTGAAAAAGTTAAAAGCCGAGATTCCAAGTGAAATGCAAGTACGATTTACACAAAGAATATTAGATTTTTCACAAATTATGCAGGGGATGTCTATATTCTTTTTCATAGGTACATTTATTTCAATATTGTTTTTTATAGCTTCAGGAAGTATACTTTATTTCAAATTATTTAATGAAGTTCAAAAGGATAAACAAGAATTTATAGCACTTGAAAAGATTGGTATGCCAATAGAAGAAGTTAAAAAAATATTGAGTATTCAATGTTTTGTAATGTTTTTTTTACCTTTTGTTGTAGCTTTTGCTCATACAAGTTTTGCAATAAAGGCTTTAAGCAATATTTTAGGAACAAGTCTTAGTTTGTATCTAATGATTATAGTTGGAATTTATTTAGTACTTCAAATAATTTATTATAATTTTGCAAAATCAATGTATGTAAGACAAATAAATAGTTGGAATTAGTTATAAAAAGAAGATGGCGTGTTATTTATCTGCCATCTTTTTTTCAACTGATTCTATCATTTTTTTAGTCATTAATCCTCCAACAGGTCCTCCAATAAATCCATTTAGTTTCTCGGAGCCATTAGGAGTTTGAGCTTTACTTTTAAAGTCTCCTCCAATTTCTTTTGCGTATTCTGCTCTTAATTTTTCTAGGCCTTTTTTTGCTTCTGGAACTAAGGGACGTCTGCTCATTATTTTATACCTTCTTTTTCATAGTTATTCATTTATATTATTTTTACGCTTTTTTATATAGAATATGCGCAACTATTTGAAATTTCTATTGGAAATTTTTATATTAGTTAGCATTATTAGTAATTTTAATCTTGGGTATAGAATTGTAACTTATTTTATAAGTATGAATAAAATAAATTATAATATTTAATACCGGAGGTAACTATGAATTTTAATTATTATAAGTGTCCTTTTGTAAATCCTAGATGCTGCGATTATAGGGATGATACAAATTTAGATAGGCAGCCAAGAAGAGCAGTTGCCAATATAGTTGGTGGACCACTAGCACCCAATATAAGAGGTACAGCAACATTTACAGATGTAAGAGGTGGAACTGAAGTGTCCGTTGTTGTTAATGGACTTCCACCGTATAGACCTGCAGAAGGAGGAAGACCTCAAGTTGGACCTCATGGATTTCACATACATCAAAATGGCAACTGTAGTACGGGAAATCCTACGTCACCCTTTACAGCGGCGGGAGAGCATTTTAATCCAACAAATCAACCTCATGGTAATCATGCAGGTGATTTTCCAGTGCTGTTTTCGAATAATGGTTATGCACGAATGACATTTTTTACAAATAAATTTAAAGTAAATCAAATAATAGGCAAGTCTGTAATAATACATGAAGGTCCTGATGATTACAAAACTCAGCCGGCAGGAGGATCAGGCAGAAGACTAGCCTGTGGAGTTATAAGAAGCATAAGATAACATAAGTGCGAAGTAATAGTATTTTGGAACATTAAATAAAACTCATAAGTCTAAGCTCCAAATTATAAAAATACTAAGAAATTTTAATAACTCGCTGAGAAGATTGCTCAGACAAATTAAAATTTCTAAGTCTTTTTATAGTTTGGAGCAAGACTTATTGAGTTTTATTTAAATCGTTCCCAAAATACTATTACTTCGCTTAGAATAAAGGCAAGGTAAATTTTTTTCCGCTTCCCTACGAAAAATACTATATTATAGGAAAATCGGTGATAAAATTAAATTCCTGTTTTAATCTCTAAACTAAGTAACAGTGCTGAAGAAAAGATAAAAATACTAAGAAATTTTAATAATTCGCTGAGAAGATTGCTCAGACAAATTAAAATTTCTAAGTCTTTTTATAATTTGGAGCAAGACTTATTGATTTCTATTTAAATCGTTCCCAAAATACTATTACTTCGCTTAGAATAAAGGCAAGGTAAATTTTTTTCCGCTTCCCTACGAAAAATACTATATTATAGGAAAATCGGTGATAAAATTAAATTCCTGTTTTAATCTCTAAACTAAGTAACAGTGCTGAAGAAAAGATAAAAATACTAAGAAATTTTAATAATTCGCTGAGAAGATTGCTCAGACAAATTAAAATTTCTAAGTCTTTTTATAATTTGGAGCAAGACTTATTGATTTCTATTTAAATCGTTCCCAAAATACTATTACTTCGCTTAGAATAAAGGCAAGGTAAATTTTTCTCCATTTTCCTACGAAAAATACTATATTATAGAAAGATTGGTGATAAAATTAAATCCCTGTTTTACTCTCTAAAATAAGTAACAGTGATGAAGAAACGATAAAAATACTAAGAAATTTTAATAACTCACTAGTGTTCAAACAAATTAAAATTTCTAAGTCTTTTCACTATTTGGAGCAAAGTCTTATTGAGTTTTATTTAAATCGTTCCAAAATACTATTACTTTGCTTAGAATAAAGGCAAGGTGAATTTTTCTACGCTTACCTACAAAAAAATACTATATTATAGAAAAATTGGTAATAAAATTAAATTACTGCTTTAATCTCTAAACTAAGTAACAGTGCTGAAGAAATGATTTAAAAAATTTTAATAAATTTTGGTAAAAAACAAAAATTGTCATCTATTAGTAGGACAGTGATTTTAAGGTTACATATTAGAACGATAAATGGTGAAACTAATTAATGGCATATAACGTTTATGCTAATTATAAATAATGAGTAAAGGAGATATGAAAATGAATGATGATGAAATAGTATGCGGATGCTTAAATCTTACAGTAAAAGATATAAAGGATGCAGTAAAAAATGGTGCCAAATCTTTTGAAGAAGTTCAAGAAGCTACGGAGGTTGGCACTGCTTGTGGAGCATGTGTAGATGAAGTTACTGAATTGGTTAATGAATTACTCCAAAAGTAGAAATTTTATATGACAATTGCTATAAATTGAGGAGTTTTAAATCATCTATATAAAGACATAATTGTTATTATATAGATGATTTTATTTTATATAATAATATGTGTTTTTTCAGGGTCTATTTTTTGTAAATATTTTTAGCTTTAAAAGCACAAAATAAATATGTTTATTTATATTTTAGGGAAGGAAGTAAAGGCATGAGTAAAAAAGCATGTATTTATGATGATTTAAATTCAAAATCTTACTGGCTCGACTCAACTGGTGGTACGAATTATCCTATTTTGGAAAGCGACATTAAAGTTGATGTTGCAGTTATAGGAGGCGGTATTACAGGAATTACAACTGCTTTCCTTTTAAAGAAAGAAGGTATAAAAGTTGCATTATTTGAAGCAGATGGAATAGTTCAAGGAACCACAGGACATACTACAGCCTATGTTACTTCACAACATGATTTAATATACAATAGTTTAATAGAAAGTATGGGCAAGGAGAAAGCAAAACAGTATGCAGATGCAAATGAAGGGGCTATAGATTTTATAGAAAATATGGTAAAGAAATATGACATTGATTGTGATTTCTTAAGGCTTCCAGCATATGCTTATACAACAGATAAAAAGTATGTTCAGGATATTAAGAAAGAGGTATTGGCAGCAAGGAGCTTAGGTATAAAAGCGGATTTTATTGAAAAATTAGATCTACCATTTTCCATAGAAGGTGCTGTGCGTTTTGATAATCAAGCTCAGTTTCATCCTAGAAAGTATTTACTTAAAATTGCTGAAAAAATCCCAGGCAATAAAAGTAAAATATATGAACATACTAGAATTGTTGATATAGAAAAAAATGATGATATATATACTTTAGTAACTGATACAGGTTTTAAAATAGTAGCTGAAAAAGTGGTATTAGCATCTCATTTTCCTTTTTATGATGGCATGGGTTTATATTTTGCTAAATTACGCCCTCAAAGGTCATACGTAATCACTGCACAAATAAAGGATAAATTGCCACAGGGTACTTTTGTTGAGGAAGGATCAGGAGGATATTATTTTCGAAATCAAAGATATAGAGACAGTGAGATGTTAATAATTGGAGGGCAGGGGCATAGAACTGCCAATAGTGATGATATGATAGATCGATATACTCATTTAAGAGAGTACGCTAAAATAAATTTTAATGTTGAAAAGTTTTTATATGTATGGTCAACTCAAGATTATGTTACGATAGATGGAATTCCATACGTGGGCAGACTCAATTCTTCGTCAAAAAACATTTATGTCGCCACAGGCTATGGTGAATGGGGAATGACTAACGGGACAGCAGCTGCTAACATAATAAAGGATTTAATAGTTAGTAATAAAAGTCCTTATGAGGATGTGTATAATCCATCACGAAGTGTTATACATGGAATTAAAAATTTAGTTAAAGAGAATTTTGATGTTGCTGAAGAATTAATAAAGGGAAAATTTGGGCATGGCGAATATGATATTGATCTAAAAAATGATGAGGCAAAAACAGTTGAAATTAAGGGAAATAAATATGGAGCATATAGAGATAAAAATGGTAAATTACATTTAGTTGATATAACCTGTACACATTTAGGATGTGAACTAAAATGGAATAGTGCAGAAAAATCATGGGACTGTCCTTGTCATGGTTCAAGATTTACTTTTGAAGGTGATATTATAGAAGGTCCTGCTGTTGCTAGATTAAATTATTATAAATGTAACAAAAACACAATTGATTCAAATATATAATTTTAGTAAATTTGAATCCTGACTGGGCTGGGGGAATAGTACAGGAAGTGGCATTTTATTAATTTTGAATGTTTGTAGGTAGTTATATTTTATGCTATAATACTGGTAAAATATATAATAAATGTATTTACTTATATTATATATAATTTTAATACAACGTAATAATATAAAGAACAAAAAGTGGACAAGGGGGAATTTAATGGAATTATATGTTATAAATTTGTAAATTAATAATGGGTATGAGGGGGCAACAAAGTGAAATCTATTAAAAAGCAAATTATAAGTTTAATTGTAATGAGTATTGCAATTATAACTGTAATTGAATGTTTAGTATTGTTTAGTAATTCTAAAATGATGTTAAGTACAGAACTAAATAAT
Organism: Clostridium pasteurianum; assembly: GCF_001705235.1. Taxonomy (NCBI): domain Bacteria; kingdom Bacillati; phylum Bacillota; class Clostridia; order Eubacteriales; family Clostridiaceae; genus Clostridium; species Clostridium pasteurianum. Next base: position 324,030 of record NZ_MCGV01000001.1, on the reverse strand, counting down.
GAAATTAATATGATTGCTGAAAATAAGAAAGAAAAAATGAATGAACCAATAAAAAATATACAATTTTCTGTAGACGAATTATCGCAAAATTTGGTTCAAATGCTTGATGATTCTGACAGGTTTACAAGGGACAAGGCATATCAGGAGGAATACGAAAATAAGATAGAGCCTATAGCTATGCAATTTGCAAAAAATACTTTTGGGGCAATGACGTTCTATGTTAGATTTAATCCGGAATATTCGCCGGGAAAATCTGGATTGTTTTATGTAGACACTAAAAATGATGGTAATTTTGAGAAAGAGGAGCCAACAGATTTTAGTATTTATAAACCAACGGATACAGAGCATGTTGGATGGTATTATATTCCTGTTAATAATAAAAAGGCTACATGGGTAGATGAATATTATAATGCTAATGTAAAAGCTAATATGATTTCATATGTCGTTCCATTATATAAGGATGGAAAAACTATAGGTGTTGTAGGGATGGATATTAATTTTGATAAATTTAAGGATATTGTCAATGAGAAAACTGGTATTAAAGATAATTATGCTTTTCTTTTAAATAAGGATAATAAATTTTTGGTACATAACAAGTATAAGTTTACAGATGCCTTAGACAAAGTAGAAAATTCGGAATATTCATCTATATCAGACAATATAAAGAAGAGCAGTACTGGCAAACTTCAAGTTAACTTTGATGGAAAAAATAGAATTTTAGCTTATAGAAGATTAACCAATGGATGGACAGTTGTAGTTGCACCTTCTAAGAGTAGTATATTTAGTAGTATAAATAAATTAATTGAGATTTCGATTGGAATTTTTATATTTGGGTTAATAGCATGTTCCATTGTAGCATCTATATTTAGTAAATATGTTGTTAAAGCGATTTTAAAAATCAAAGGGTTTGCAGAGAAACTTGCCAATTATGATTTTACAAGTACTATAGAGGTAAAAAGAAAAGATGAAATAGGACAGACTATTAGTGCTTTAAATTCTGCACAGAAAAATGTTAAGGAATTAGTAAGAGAAATTAGCAGTGATTCTAAATTAATTGCAGCGTCAAGCACAGATCTTTTAAATATAGTAGAAGAACTTAAAGAAAAATCAAAGAACATAGATCAATCAGCAGGAAAAATATCAAATGATGTTGAAGAAACGAGTGCAACCTCAGAGGAAATAAGTGCTTCCATACAGGAAGTAGATTCAAGTATTAATGTGTTATCAGATAAAGCTATTGAAGGTAGCGATAACGCAAATAAATCTCGAGAAAGGGCCGTTGATGTTCAAAAGGAGGGCGAAACGTCCGTAGAAGAAACGAGAAAATTATATGATGAAAAAAGAAAAAAAGGATTAAAAGCAATTGAAGATGGTAAAGTAGTAGAAAATATAAAAGTAATGGCTGATACTATTGCCAGTATAGCTGAGCAAACTAATTTGCTTGCACTTAACGCTGCTATAGAAGCTGCTAGAGCAGGAGAAAAGGGAAGGGGATTTGCAGTAGTATCAGAAGAAATTGGGAAACTTGCTGAACAATCGGCGGAAGCGGTTAGCAGTATACAAGATACAATTGAAAAAGTTCAAAATGCATTCAAAAATCTTTCTAATAATAGTAAGGATGTACTACATTTTATAAATGAAACTGTAAATCCTCAGTTTGAAGTAATGAAAAATGTTGGAACTCAGTATTATAATGATGCAGATTTTGTAACAAATATGTCTGATGAAATAGCATCCATGTCTGAAGAACTTACGGCTACAATAAATCAGGTAAGTGAGGCAGTACAAAATACAGCTGAAAATGCACAGAAATCATCACAAAATGTAGAAATAATTAAGGAAGCTATTGATGATACAATTAAGGCGGTGGAAAAAGTTTCAGTAACTGCACAAAGACACGTAAAACTTTCTGAAAAACTAAATAGTGGAATAAAAAAATTTAAAATTTAACATATAATAATTACCTAAATTATAAATAATATTAACAAATGTATGTAAAATACATTGACAGTACTTTAATCAAATGCTATTTTAAAATTGATAAATATATAGTAAAAATAAAAGTTTGGATGGAAGAAGGCGTTAATATTATGATGTATGGAGCAATTGAAGCAGGTGGAACAAAATTTGTTTGTGCAGTAAGTGATGAAAACCTAAACATATTAGAGAGGGTAAGTATTAAAACAACAGTTCCAGATGAAACAATGAAATCGGTATTTGAATTTTTCGACAAGTATGAGTTAGAATCTATTGGTGTTGGATCTTTTGGACCTATAGATGTAAATAGGCAATCTAAGACTTATGGATATATAACTAATACTCCTAAAAAGGGATGGGCTAATTACAATTTTGTAGGAGCAATGAAAGGTAGATATAATGTACCAATTGGTTGGTCTACAGATGTAAACGTAGCCGCTTTAGGAGAACTAAAAAAAGGTGCTGCAGTAGGATTAAATAGCTGCATTTATTTAACCGTTGGAACTGGAATAGGTGGAGGAGCAGTAGTTAATGGAAAGCTTTTAGAAGGATATGGACATCCAGAAATGGGGCATATTTTAGTTAAAAGGCATAAAGATGACAAGTATGAAGGAAAATGTCCATTCCATAAAGCCTGCTTAGAAGGAGTAGCAGCTGGTCCAGCAATAGAGGAAAGATGGGGCAAAAAAGCTTATGATTTAGCCGACAAAAAAGAAGTATGGGAAATGGAAGCTTATTATCTTGCACAAGCTCTTATGACATATACTTTAATTTTAAGTCCAGAGAGAATTGTAATGGGTGGAGGGGTAATGAAGCAACTTCAACTTTTCCCACTTATAAGAAAAGAATTGGAAAAGCTTATGGCAAATTATGTTTCAATGCCTAATTTAGATGAATATATTGTGCCACCAGCTCTTAAGGATAATGCAGGAATTACAGGATGCTTATTATTAGCTATGGACACTAAAAAGTAAATTTCATAACTTTTTAAAATAAAAAATATGATTTATGATGGAGGTAATCACTATATTTTTTCATTTAGTTTGTAAAAGATATAGTGATCTTTCCAATCTCCATTAATAAATAGATATTTTTTACTTATTCCAATTTCTTTAAATCCGCAAGTTTTTAAAACATTTTTAGATTTTATGTTATCAACTAAGGTTGCTGCTTGTATTCTGTGAAGATTTAAAATATTAAAAGCATACTCAAGTGTGAGATTTACTGCTTCTTTAGCATACCCCTTTCCTTGCTCATCTTTATCAATTGAATACCCAATAGTTGCATCATTAAACATTCCCCAAACTATATTGTACAATTGAATAACTCCGATTATATTTTCATCTTTAAATATACCAAAAAAAACAGAATGACCATTTAAAAGCTCAATATATTGTTGTCTTATGAGCATTATCTGATTTTCTAAAGTATAGAAGCTATTATCTTTTAATTCTTCAAAATTTTTTAAATGCTCTTTGTTATTTTTGTAATAGTTTAATAAATTCTTTGCATCATCTTGAATTAAAATTCTTAAATTTATATTGTTACCATTTAAACTGAGCAGTGTTAATTTATTTAATTTTTTGTATGCAGCATAATCTACTCCTAATAATATTTCATTCCTAGATTTTAGGTCTGAAATAATATTGTTTGTTAATATACCCTCTATATGAAAATTAGAACATAAAAAAGGTTGTATTTCCGTATCATCCTTAATTAATATGTTAATTTTATATATATTTCTAGTGTTAAATAGCATACTTGTGAAATTTTCTAGTGTATATGTTAGATATTCATTTCTACGTTCATTTCTATAAAAATGCATTCTAAAAGTGCAGCTTTTATTGTTTATAGAGTATTCAATAAGGTCCATTTTTCCTATAGTCATTTTGCAGTTATCTTTAATAATATAACATGCCTTATCATTAACATTTTCAATTGTGATAAAATTATGTTTATTCATTAAGAACACCTCAATTATTCTAATTCAAAGTTTATATTATTGATTGCTAATAAATAAAGAAACTGTCAACAAGGATTTTGCTAACAGCTTACTTATATGTATACTTAATTAGAAACTTCTAATTATTTAATATGTCTGAAGATGAGTCATCTGAAGCTTGAAATAAAGTATCTATCGAATTTTGTGATGGATCATTTAAGCCGCTTAAATTTTGTAATAAATCGTCTTGTACACTTTGTATTGGTGTAGTATTAGCTGAGTTTTGGTTATATTGTCCATTACCGTGATGATGTGCATGTACTGAAGATTTAAAAGCACTTCTAATTGAATTTGCTTGATCTTGAGATATTGTCCCATTATTTACAAGATTACTTATAGGATTAGTTGTGCTTGCAGAATATGTTCCTGATGAATTAATTTGATTAGAGGCAGTAAAAGCAGATTCAATGGAGCTCACTTGATTCTGAGTAAGTGTTCCATTAGATACTAAACTATTTAATATATTTGATACATAATCTGTTGAACTGCTTTCACCTTGAGATCCCTGATTACTTAATTGGATTGAGTCTTGAGACTGCTCACTATGATGATGGTGATGATGAGCTTTAAATTGCTCTTGTGTGTTGTTTGAAACTTGATTATTAGGCTGAGTATATAAATTATTTGAAATATTGTTTATTGTGCTCATATTAACACTTCCTTTAGATAGTATTTTTAATCATTAAACTTATTTATGGTAAGTATCCAATATCATTATAAAAATATAATATAAAAAATTTATAATAATTGTATTACAAATTAATTAAAAAATTATATCAAATTTATAATTCTAGCTTTTATTTATTTTTTAAACATTTAAAAGTATTATTTTAGCAAATAAAAAAATCCTAGTAAATCATGGTGAAAGATTATAGAATGTTTAGATGTTTCAAATTACTTATATACTAAGTAATTTGAAACATCTTAAGATTGTATGATCTTTATCACAAGATTTATAGGATTTTTAATGTTTCAAATCATTGCTATTTTTACTTTACATAATAGTTTAAATTAATTATTAATTTTATAATTAGGTTGCAATTAAAACTAGTTATTTGCTGTTTTAACTATTCGTATTTCTATTGCTTCGACTCTAAGACCCTTTCCGTCAGTGCCAGCTTCTTGACCGTCGCTAACCCAGTCCTGCCAGCCTATATTTTGCACATGAGCTCTGTATTGCACAGAGTAGCCAGGCATATTTTCAAGTTGTAATTTTATTGCTTCGACTCTAAGACCTTTTCCATCGGTACCGACTTCAGTACCATCGCTAACCCAGTTTTGCCAGCCTATGTTTTGTACGTGAGATTGGTATTTTATGTGGGCATTAGCTGGGGCATTTTTTAGATTGATTTTTAATGCTTCTACCCTTAAATCTTGTCCTTCAGTTCCAGCTATTTGTCCATTTTCTACTGGATCCTGCCAACCAACGTTTTGTACATGACCCTGATAGCTTACTCCAACTGTTGAATTATCACTTATTTTAACTAACCTTATTTGTAACTTTTCAACTCTAAGCCCTTGACCGTTAGTTCCAGCTTCTTGACCATCGCTAACCCAATCCTGCCAACCTATATTTTGTACGTAAGCTCTATATTGTATGCTGTAACCAGGCATATTCTGAAGTTTTATTTTCATTGCTTCAACTCTAAATCCTTTACCGTCAGTACCGACTTCTTGACCATCACTTACCCAATCTTGCCAACCTATATTTTGTACATGAGCTTGATATTGTATATGTGCATCAGCCGGTGCATTGACTAAGTTTATATTGAGGGCTTCCATCCTAAGACCTTGTCCACTTGTTCCTGCTTCAGCTCCATTCATGACAGATGCTAGCCAGCCAAAATTTTGTACATGAGTTTTATAAGAAACTCCTAATGCAGCTTGTGATATTGTCGTATCGTTTTTTACTACATTAACACTTTGACTTATTGTAGTTCCATCATATTCAAGTGCTGTAACAGTTATAGTATGATTTCCATAGGTTGTATTGCTTAAGTCTAAAGTATAAGAAAATCCACTATTGGCATCATTATATTCTGGATACTTTGCTTCTATATCAGATCTAGCCTGTTTTAGTGTTGCATTTCCAACGCCTTGGCCATCTAAAGAGACAGTTATTTGTTTAGTACCAAAATTACTCAATGACCATCCTGTTACATTTACCGAATCTGACACTGCACCGTTACTAGTTGGTGAATCTATAGAAAGTAAAGACTGTAAAGCTGGTGAGGCTAGAACATCGTAAGAAAATATATCTTTATCTACGTCTCCATTTAGTCCAGTCATATTTCCATACCATAAATATTGAATTCCAGCATAACCTTTTGTAGTTCCGGTGTAAACATATTTAGATCCTTGTGCATCAATTGGTTCTGCAATCCATATTTTGTTAAGAGGTAGACCTGTGTTATCAGCAATGCTGTGAAAACTATAGAATACTAAGTTTGGATTTTTACTCATGAATTGAGATATATAATTATAATCTGGATTTTGATCAGGTTCATAATCTAAAACGGGTTTCAAGTCCCATTTATATTTAGAAGCTTCTGCTGCGAAGTGAGCATATTCACTATCAGCACTATTACTTCTTCCAAAATGATAAGCTCCAACTTTGAGGCCAGCACTTTTTGCTCCATTGTACTGTTCTTGTGCTTTTGGATTATTATAAGTTAATCCCTCTGTTAATTTTATGTATACAGCTGTTACACCGGCATTTTTAACTGCATTCCAGTCTGTAACATCTGTGCCAGAATAGACATCAATACCCTGCATGGTTTGATCGGATGCACCTAGCAAATGTTTACCTGTAGTTGTGTTATTAGATTGCGCTGAAGTTCCATTTGTTAAGGTATACCCAATAATTTTTCCATTAGCATCTCTGAAAGGTATTGAGTTATTAACTTGAGTTGTGCTTTTTTCAGCACTAATATTTGTAGTGGCGCTGCTATTAACACCAGTGTTTGAAGCTGTTATTTCCTCTGCCTTTACAGCTTGTCCATTTGAAAAGGCAAAAGATGGCAACATAATTAAAACTGTAAGAGCTAACGATAAAATTTTGTGTCTTTTCATATTAAATTACCCCTTTATTTTATATTCACATTTATTTTACTATATTTAATGTTTCTAAAGCAAATAGAAAGAGAAAATTTATTCTCTTTCGTCCTTTAAAAATTCTACCATGGAATCTATTTGCATATTGTAATAAAATAAATTAAAAAATTTACTTTTTATATGGACAAAATCTGTAACAACTAAGCAGGATATCATAACAAGGTAAATCGTATTCAATAGTCTAATATAGCATATGGAAATAAGGGTGGAAGTTTCAAATAGGATTATACACATAGAAATAAATAATCCATATATTTTTATTGTAAATTCTATAGTGATATGATATACTGATTTAGCATTAGTAATTAAAGTGTTTTTAATGCTAAGATTAAATTAGATGAACAAACATATCCTCTTTTTTTATTAAAGGTATTTTGTAATCAGTTTGGATCTTAATCTTTGAAAAAGGAGGTATATGTAAAATGGCAGATAAGACAATAGTTTGTAAAGATTGTGGAAAAGAATTTATATTTTCTGAAGGCGAGCAGGCTTTCTACAAAGAAAAAGGTTTTGATAATGAACCTCAAAGATGTCCTGATTGTAGAAGAGCAAGAAAACAAAACAATAACAGAGGATTTAGAAGATAATAAATTGTTTGTTATAGTCCCATAGGTTGCGACCTATGGGACTTTTTTAGCTTTATAAAGAAATTATGCTGCTGCAAAGATTACATTGACAAAGCCAAAAGGTTTTATTATTATATGAACATGATAAAAGTTTTTAATTAAGTAATATTATTAAAACATAAGAATAATTATCTAAATAAGTAATTTAGTATTTACACATAATATAAATAAATTACTACATCAAGGAGGATATTATGCAGTGGGATTTTTCTAAGATGATAAAAAAATTTTCAAGTGATAATAAAAGTGATATGCTTACAAGAGGAAGATTTGGAATAGAAAGGGAATCACAGAGGGTTAATCCTTTAGGTGAACTTGCATTGACACCTCATCCACTAGAATTAGGTGATAAATTTAATAATCCTCGAATAACTACGGATTTTTCTGAAAGTCAAATAGAAATCATAACACCAGCACTTGAATCTGTTAAAGAAGTTTATAAATCATTAGGAAATATAAGTAATGAAGTGAAAAAAGGAATTAAAGGCGAATTACTTTGGCCATTAAGTATGCCTCCAAAACTTCCAGAGGAAAAATATATCCCTATCGCTAAGTTCCCTGATACAGAAGAGGGGAAAGAAAAGCAGATTTATAGAAATGGCCTAGCACTTCGCTATGGCAAAAAGATGCAGATGATATCTGGAATTCATTATAACTTTTCATTTTGCAGAGATATGATTGATTTTTTGTATGAAGAGTTTTCTAAGGGAAAAAATAAACGTAAATTTATTGATGAAATGTATTTTGCACTTACAAGAAATTTTTTAAGATATCGCTGGTTAATTATATATCTTTTGGGAGCATCGCCATTATGTGATTCTACATATTATTCTGTCATATGTAATGAATTAAAAGAAGTTGAAAAATGTTGTCCTAAATGCTGTGGAATTATAAAAGAATTTAATAAATATGCAGCATCTTTAAGGGTTAGTAGATTTGGATATTCAAGTTCAAAGGATGAAAAACACACTATATATTTCAATAGTCTTGAGGAATATAGTGTTAAACTTAGAGAAATGATGGCAACGGAAAGTGAAAAGTATTCTAAGCTTGGCATATATAAAGATGGAGTTCAAATTCAGTTAAATGGAAATTTGATTCAAAGTGAAAGCGAGTTCTATTCCCCTATACGACTTAAAAGAAATACTAGTGAAAGTGAAACACAACTTGAAGCACTAATGAAGCGTGGAGTTGAATATATTGAAATAAGGATTCTTGATATAGATCCTTTAAAGAAGCTTGGAATAAGTGTTGAAGAAATGAATTTTATTCAAGTATTCATTATCTTTTGTTTGTTCGAGAATAGCGAATTTATTGATAAGAAAGAATTTGAAAAGGCAAATACAAATCATCAACTAGCGGCACTTATGGGAAGAAAAGAAAATATATTGCTCCATAAATATGAAGGTGGTAAGATTAGCATAAAAAACTGGGGAGAAGAAATATTTAGTAAACTCAAAATTATTGCAGAGTTAATGGATAAAAACAGTACGGAGAAAAAGTACGTTAAAAGTGTTGAAATTGAATATAAAAAACTCGGCGATGTAAGTCTTTTACCTTCACAAAAAATATACAGTGAAATGATGAATAGAAAAGAGAGTTATTTGGATTTTGGCATAAGATATGCAGATAACATGTAGAGAAAATTATAATAATGGAGAGGTGAGTGTTATGGATTATAAAAAGCTTGAACTTTCTACACAAATTTTAATAAAAGAGGCTATAAATAGAGGAATAGAAGTTGATGTACTTGATATGGATGATAATTTTATTCGTCTTAAAAAGGGTAGCAATATTGAATATATAAAACAGGCTACAAAAACTTCATTAGATACTTATATAGCACCTTTAATAATGGAAAACAAAGAAGTTACAAAAGTGGTATTAAGGGAAAATAAAATAAATGTGCCACAAGGAATATCTGTTAAATCAACCCGTGAAGCAGAGGAAAAATTTGATTTATTTAAGGGTAAAGATATAGTTATAAAGCCCAAATCTACAAATTTCGGTAAGGGTGTAATTATATTAAAAGATGTAAATTTAATTGAAGATTTTAAAAATGCAATTGATCATGCATTTAATTATGACAATGCTGTTATGATTGAAGAATTTGTAGCTGGACTTGAATACAGGTTTTTAGTTATAGGAGATGAAACGGCAGCTATACTTCATAGAGTTCCTGCTAACGTCAAAGGTGACGGAATCCACACAATTGAAGAACTTGTAAATGAAAAAAATAAAGATCCTCTTAGAGGAAAAGGCTATGTGACTCCTCTTGAAAAAATAAATCTTGGTGATGTTGAAAAAGAGTACTTAGCATTCAGTGGTAAAGATTTTAAGTATGTTCCTCAAAATAGTGAAGTTGTATATTTGAGAGAAAATTCAAACATAAGCACAGGAGGGGACAGTATAGATTTTACTGATGAGGTGCTTGAGGATTATAAAAAAATTGCAGTTAAAGCTGCAAAAGCAGTTGGAGCAAAAATTTGTGGTGCAGATATAATAATTAATGATATTAAAAAAAAGCCTAATAGCAAAAATTACAGTATTATTGAGCTTAATTTTAATCCAGCAATGCATATACATGATTTCCCATACAGTGGTAAAAACCGTTATGTTGAGAAGAAGGTACTGGATTTATTAGGATATTAAGTGTTTATAGTAAAAATGGATTAACTCGATAAAAAGGGTTAATCTTTTCGCCCTCAAGTTTATATTGAGCAATCAAATACAATATGTAATAATATAACATATATGTATTACAATTTTATAAATATAATTGGGGGCGAATATAAAATGTCAAAAACTGAATTAGTAGTATTATTTACCATTGCAGGGGCTACCTTTGGAGTTCTCATCACTATGGTTTCAATATTCCCGATACTGAGGAAAAAGGGTGTAGATGTTAGTAAATCACTTGATAATGCTGAAAAAATAGTGGATGCGTCAGATGAAATTCTCAATATAACATCAGATGTACTGCCGGGAAATCCAACTGTGAAAACTTTAGAAATCATAGAAAAGTGGGCTAAAATAGCTGTGGGAAATGCTGAACAGTTAGCGCATACAGGTGACATAAATAAGGATGATAGAGCTGAGGTTGCTGAGAAAGTTGTCTTAAATGTACTTAGAGAATTAAATATAGATGTGGATGATAATAAAAAAGCCCTTATAGATGCTGCTATAAAAAATGCGGTAAATGATTTAGGCCATAGTACCTCTGCAGTTACTAAAAAATAATTAGGTAGCTTCATTAAAAATTGGAGTATAATATATATGCTAATTTTAACTAATAGGGAGGAAATAGAGTGAATAAAAAACGTAAGCTTATAGTTTGCATCTCATTAATTGTGATTTTGGTATGTATAGGTATAAAATCATATAAAAATAGTTCTTATTATATTGGCTCAAATAGTTATATTACAAGCCAGGAAGATGGCCAAAGAACTTTTGTTTCAAACACTAATTTAAAAAGGAGCGGAAATTCGGAAAGTTTTGATTTTAAAGGCTTTAGTGGAAAATGGTCTCTCATTGAACTTAATTCAAGTAAGAATAATAAAATAACTATAGAAAACAGCAGCAAGATAACTAGTGGCAAGTTCTACATTGCAGTACTTGATTCAAATTATAATTTAATTGCCAAAAAAAATTTGATGAAGGAAACAGGCAATCTCAAATTCAATACTTCTAAAAGTGGGAAATATATTATTAGAATTGTAGGAAAAGATGCAAATGGTAGTTTTAATATAAAAGTAAATTCAAGCGAGAAAATAAATGTTACTCATAAAGATTTTTTTGGATAAGGTAGATATAATGCTTTACATTTAGATTGCATTAAAAAAATAAATATGAGAACAATATGTAAATTTTCGTAAAAAGTGTTCCCTATAAGGAATTAGATGGTATACTGTAATAGGTTCATTAATTGTGAACAAGTAAAAAGGATTTATAATTTATAGCTTTTTAAGGCGGAATGGAGAAAACTTATGGAAAACACACAAAAAAAATCAAAAATGTCAAAATGTTCTGTTGTCTTTTATGTAGCAGCAATAATTGTAGCAATTATAGGAATTGCACTTTTAGTAGATAATGTTGTAATGTATAAGAAGACTGTTTCACAATATGTAGCACAAGGCTACAAGGCAGCGGCAGTAAATGCACAATTAGTACCATCACAGCTTTTACCAGCAATATTCAATGCAGTTGGAATTTATGGTGGAATAGCTTTTGTTTTAGCAGGTGTTGGAACTATAAATGATAAGCTCTCAAAACATTTGGCTTCAAATGAAGAAGTTCATGAAGATGCTAAGTTAGATGAGCAAAATAAAGAAACAGTTTCTAACGAATAAAGCAAACATAACATTAAACTCATGTATAAATTAGAAGATTTTAATTTATACATGAGTTTTTGTTTTTTGTCCATTTGTTATATTGGTATAAAATATTACAAAATTTTATTGTATATTTTTAAAATTTGTATAAAAAATATTGAACTAATAAAATAAGAAAGTGATATAATAAATTTTAGTAAAACTAATGTTAAATATGCTGCGTGAAAGGATGTTTAAATATGAGAATACTTGCATATAGTCATAGGTCAGATGAGACTGAATATTTCAAAAAGTTCAAAAAAAAATATAATGTTGATGTGGTACTTTCAGATGAAGCACCTACCATGGGAAGTGCAGAGCTTGCAAAGGGATTTGATGCTATAAGTATTATTACTACCCCTATTAATACTGAATTGCTGCAAAAATTTCATGAAATAGGTGTTAAATTCATATCAACTAGAACCATAGGATATGATCATATAGATATAAAAAAGGCTAAGGAATTAGGTATTCATATTGGTAATGTAACATATTCACCGAGAAGTGTGGCAGATTATGCTGTAATGATGATTTTGATGGCTACCAGAAAAGTTAAGGCTATTATGGAATCTAGTAGTGTTCAGGATTATTCTTTAAATGGTGTTCAGGGGCATGAGCTTCATAATCTAACTGTAGGTGTTATTGGAACAGGAAGAATTGGACGAACAGTAATTAAGAATTTAAGTGGTTTTGAGTGCAAAATTTTAGCGTATGATTTATACGAAAATAAAGAAGTTAAAAAATATGCTGAGTATGTTCCTCTTAAGGAACTTTTAGAAAACAGTGATATTATAACTATGCACGTTCCAGGGGCTGATGATAATTATCATCTTATTAATAAGGAATCTATAAGTAGTATGAAAGATGGAGTTTATATCATTAATACTGCAAGAGGAATGCTTATAAATACTGAGGATTTTATGAATGCAATTGAAAGTGGTAAAATTGCAGGTGCGGCTTTAGATGTTATAGAGCATGAGCCAGGACTTTATTATAATGACCTTAAGTGTCAGGTATTAGATAACAGGGATCTTGCTATATTAAAGTCTTATCCTAACGTAATAGTTACTCCGCATACTGCATTTTATACGGATCAAGCAGTTAGTGATATGGTGGAAAATTCAATACTTAGCTGCATTTTATTTGGGGAAGGAAAAGAAAATCCATGGATGGTAGTATAGGCTATTTGTTTGACTAGAAAGCTCATAAATTACTCTTTTTATATTAAATAGGGCTGCCGTATTATTAATTCTTAATGCGGCAGCCCGGTAAATTATCTATTAAACTTTGTCCTAATACTTGTCCAATAATCGCTATTTTCAAGTCCCAGTCGCCATATAGCAACTCCTGACAGGTTGTAAGAATTTATAAGGTTAAGTTTATAATTAAGACTTTGAGCATTTTCAAACCATACAGTATGATTTATAGCAGAAGAATCTACATAATAGAAATATGGTGATTGTGATACTGAATCCCAGTTTATAGTAGCTCCATAAGTTGAGGCTAAGTTATAAATTCCGGAAATACCGTATGCTTTAGTAGGATTAGAAGACCAGTCATAACCATAAGCTGCTGTTCCTAGCATGATTTTTTCTCTTGGCATAACAGTTACAGCATATTTAACTACATTTTCTACCCAACCAATTGAAGCTATAGGTCCAGGTGAGCCACCGCCGTAATGTTCATCATAAGTCATTAATATAACTTGATCAACTGTTTTAGAAAGTGCGGCATAATCAAAAGCTCCATTCCATGCTGATGTAGGGCTGTCACTTGTTTTTGCAGGTACAGAAATGGTAACATAAAAACCTTGAGGATTTAAGGCAGCGTAAAGTTCATTCATAAAAGTTGTCAAATAACTTCTATCGTAGTAATATACTCCTTCAAGGTCTATATTAACGCCTTTATAGCCATTAAGCTTTAAGGAATTTAGTATATTAGTTATTAAAGCTTGTCTATTTGTAGAACTTTCAAGTAAAGTTTTTGCTATGTTTCCATCAAAATTATTTGCAACCGTAGCAAGGGCTTTGATTCCGTTATTATTAGCATATGTTATTTGATTAGTTGGAACTAGCCCAGAAATGTTTCCAGAGCCATCTGTAGTGTAAGTATGTGCCGCAATTTCATCAATAGTACTTGTATTGGCAGCCATTGAATTATAAGAAGAACTATCACCTGAATAATAATAAGTTGTAAAACCAAGTACTAACTTTTTAGTAGTTGGTACTGGAGTTGGAGCTGCGGCAGCTGTTGTTACACTTATGTGAGTAGAATCAGCTGAAGTACCGTAAGAATTATATGCTCTTACAAAGTACCAGTATTTTGTGCTGACAGTTAGTGAGGTGCTGCTGTAAGTGTTAGTTGAAATTGTGGCTACTAAGGAATAATTTGAATCATTTAAAAGTGCTTTATAAACTTTGTAGCCAGATGCACCAGAAACTGTCTGCCAACTTAATGTTACACTACTTGAAGTTATGGAAGATGCAGCTAATGAAGTTGGTGCAGTTGGTGCTGAACCGGATTTTTTAGTTACACGTGCAAAAGCAGAACTACTACTGAAAATGATTACAAATGTTAAAATTAATAGTGTGAAAAGTTTCTTATGAGTATTCAATGTGGATACCCTCCTCTTTAGTCATGTATAGGATTTCTAGTTCAATAGCAAGTTTTAGAACAGAAATCTTTTGCTTATATTCATATATCGAATGAAAAATATAATATATGTACAAGTAATATATGGCACTGTTGCCATTGATGTGGTTTAATTGTATTAGTGAGAAAATAGTTAAAGATAAGGGAGAAATTTTATGAGTGATATTATTTTTGGTATGCCTACATTAATAGAATTTAAGGATATTTATGATGCTGTAAGTCTCTGCAAAAAGTTAAATCTGAGTTTTATTGAACTTAATATGAATCTTCCTCAGTATCAGGCTGAGTATTTAGATTGTAATTTATTAAAAAAGCTTATGAAAGAGGAACAAATATTTTTTACTATACATATAGACGAAAATTTTAATGCTGCGGATTTTAATACTAAAGTTTCAAGGGCATACATTGACACAATGGTAGAAACTATAGCTGCAGCGAAGGAGCTTAATATACCTATTTTAAATATGCATATGGCTCAGGGTGTTTATTTTACTTTGCCAGACAGAAAAGTGTATTTATTTGATGAGTACAAAGAAGAATACATGAATAACTTAAAAAAGTTTAGAGATATATGTATCAAGGAAATAGGCATCAGTAATATTAAGATTTGTGTTGAAAATACTGATGGATACAAGGATTTTATGCGTGAAGGTGTTGAAATTTTCCTTGAAAGTCCTGCTTTTGCTTTGACCTGGGATATTGGACATGAACACAGCTGTGGCTATAAGGATATGAATTTTATTCTTTCAAATAGAAATAGGCTAAAACACATGCACATTCATGATGCAGAAGGAAAAAAAAATCATATGATACTGGGAACAGGTGAAATAGACTTAGAAGCTAGGCTTAAAGTTGCTCATGAGAATGATTGTACCTGCGTAATAGAAACGAAGACAATAGAAGCTCTTGAGAGGTCAGTAAAATATTTGAGAAATGAAAGAGGCAACAATTGATGATATTGCTTATGAAATAAAATCAGCAAAAAATAATATATACGTTTAATAATTCAAGAAAGAAGGTATCCACCATGGACAAACTAGCCATAATTTCAGACATCCACGGAAACATTCCAGCTCTAGAAGCTGTTCTATCTGACATAAAGGATAGGGGAATAACAAGAATAATATGTTTAGGTGACATAGCAGGAAAAGGCCCGGGATCAAGTGAAGCAGTAGATATGATAAAGGAAAAATGTGAAATTGTCGTTAAAGGAAATTGGGACTATTTTATGACGGAATGTGGTGATAACAAAACTATATTATGGCATAGAAATAAACTAGGACAAGAAAGATTAGAATATTTAAAAAGCCTTCCATTGTATGCGGAATTTTTTATGAGCGGTAGGCTTGTAAGGTTATGCCATGCAGCTCCAGATGATGTGCTTCATCGTGTTCCATTTCTTGCGGATTATGATGAGAAAAAGACGCTTTTTAAAGATCCCAAAGGTGGAAATAATAGAGCTGATGTAATTGGATATGGAGATATTCATGAAGCATATATGGATAACTTTGATGGAAAAACAATATTTAATACAGGAAGTGTTGGCAATCCACTCGAGATAATTCAAGCCTCGTATGCTGTCATTGAAGGAAAGTATGGAAAAAAAGAAAATTCAGCATTATCTATAAGTTTAGTAAGAGTTCCATATGATATCGGAAAAGCAATAAAGCTTGCAGTTAAAAGCAAAATGCCAGATTTAGAAGCATACATAAAAGAATTAAAAACCGCAGAGTATAGGGGAAAACTTTAAATTTGAAGCAACTAATTTCGCATGTTAAAAATCATTGATTGAATTTATTTTAAATGATAAAATTAACATTGTTAATACATTGAACACTGTTAAATAAAAGAAAAATTCAATTATAGGAGATGATTTTTTGTGAAATTAAGAAAATACCTAAAGGTTCTGGTATCAATAATAATAATTTTGGCGGCGGTTTCGTCTTTTGTAGGATTGTTATCCAGCAAAGGTAGTGGACAGCATGTTATAACATCAATAAGTGGAGAAAAGGTTACTATTTATGGAAGAGGAATATATAAAAATGATTCAATTTCAGTTGTAGCTCAAGGGAAGGCACAGGATTTAGTAACTATGATACTTGGAATTCCTATGCTTATAATTTCTATGGTTATTCTTAGAAAGGAAAGTCTAAGGGGAAAACTGCTTCTTACAGGAACTTTAGGGTATTTTTTATATACATACATGTCTTATACTTTTCTTTGGAATTTCAATTATCTTTTTTTAGTTTATGTTGTGCTAATGTCTTGCAGCTTGTTTGCTTTTATATTGTCAATTATGGAAATTGATATATCTAATATAAAGAATAAATTTAATGATAAGCTGCCCAATAAGTTAATAGGCGGATTTGAAATATTTATAGGTACAGCAATAGGACTGATGTGGTTTGGCAAAATAGCACAAGCTCTAAAAACGGGAGCAGCACCAGATGGATTAGAACATTATACTACCTTAGTTATTCAAGGAATGGACTTAGGATTTGTTGTACCATTTGCTATTTTATCTGGTGTACTTCTTATTAAGAAAAACAATTATGGGTATTTAATGTCATCTATAATAATTGTTAAAGGATTTTCCATGCTTACAACAATTACTGTCATGATGATTAATATGATGCTTTCTGGAGTTGTGGTAAGCTTAATACAAATAGTTATTTTTTTAATGGCAAACTTAGGCTGTGTATATTTATTTGTAATACTAATGAAAAATATATTAAAAAATACATAGATCAACACAAAAATCTCCAAATTCACATTTTATATGTGCAAATTTGGAGATTTTCATACACACATTAAATTAACATTTTGACAATATGATTTATATTTCATCACTATTATTACTAATAAAATAATATTTTATTAATAAATTAATAATAAATATTGAGATTTAATGATAAAATGGTTATAATTAATACTAAGAGCAATATAAATGCATAAAATACAAGTTAAAATTTAATACTACAAAATAAATAAAGTTGGATTCAAAATATTAGTATTAAACATTTAAAAGAAAAATATACCAACAATTAACTATATTAATTAATTGTTGGATTTTTTATACAAAAAATAAACAAGGGGTATATATGAGAGGAGATATGTCATGTTAAAAAAATTAAAGGTTAAGTACAAATTATTTTTGTTAATTATTATTTTTATTTTGGGCTTTTTAATGTTAGGGGGATTTTCTAGTAAGGTTATAAATGATATAAAAATAAATGGGGATATGTACAATGAAATAATTATGGGAAAGGATCTTGTTTCTGATATTTTGCCGCCTCCAGAATATATAGTAGAGTCACATCTTACAACACTGCAATTATTAAATGAAAATAATAAAAACAAAATTGATGAAGAAATTAAATATGAAAAAAATTTAGAAAAAGATTATAATACCCGTCATCAGGTATGGGTAAAGAGTTTACCTAAAAGTACTATGAGAAAAATAATGGTGGAGGATTCTTATAAATATGCAAAAGAGTATTTTGAAACTTTTAATAATGAATTTGTTCCAGATGTAGAAAGTGGTAACAAGCAAAACGCTGAAAATATATTAAATAGTAAATTAGAACCATTATATACTAAGCATAGGAATGAGATTAATAAAGTAGTAAAGCTTGCAAATGATCAAAATTCAAGTATTGAGCAAAATGCTAAAAGTAAAATTAAATTTGATCTTAGCATGCTTGTACTAATTATTATTTTTGTAGTTATATTTGTAATTATCCTATGCTTTTTAATTATGAGGAATATTACAAGACCACTCATTTTCTTAAAAGAACATATACAGAAAATTTCTGATGGTAATTTTAGTAGTGACATACCTGAAAAGTGGCTAACTTCAACTGATGAATTAGGGGATATAATGCATGCTGTTATGCATATGCAGAATTCAATAAAGAATATTTTAAAGTCCATAACGATGGAGACACAGAATGTAAATAATTCTATAATAGTTTCAAATGATAACATTGTAGAACTTGCAGGTGAACTGGAAGAAACTTCAGCAGCAGTGGAGGAACTATCGGCGGGAATTGAAGAGACAGCATCAGGAGCAGAGGAGATAAATGCTATTGCAGATGAAATAGAATCTTCGGTAAAAGTTATAACTGGAAAGGCAGAAAAAGGTTCCATATCCGCTGATGAAATAGAAAACAGGGCTGTTAAACTAAAGGATAATTCTAAGAATCTCTCTATTGAAGCTAATGAAACCAGCGTTAAAATAAAAGAGACAATGGACGCGGCACTATATAAAATAAAAGATGTTGAGAAAATTAAAGTTTTATCGGATGCAATTTTAGAAATATCTAATGAAACTAATCTTTTGGCACTGAATGCTTCAATTGAAGCGGCAAGAGCAGGTGAATCAGGTAAAGGATTTGCTGTTGTTGCGGATGAAATAAAAAGTTTAGCGGAAGAGTCAAAAAGGGCCGTAAGTGATATACAAGAAACGGTAGATATTGTATTTGAAGCTGTAAGCAATCTTGTGAATATTTCAAAAGAAACTTTGAATTACATTGAAACAAAGGTTATTGCAAGTTACAAGGAATCAGTTAATGTTGGAGAAAGTTATGGGAAAGATGCAATTTATGTAAGCGGACTAGTCACTGATCTGAGTGCAACTTCAGAGGAACTTTTGGCGTCGGCAAAAACTGTTTCAGAATCAATTAAAGAAATTTCAGCAGCAAGTAGTGATGGAGCTAGTGGTATCAATGATATTACCCAAAAAGTATCAAATATAAGAGGCAGAGCAGATGATGTTAAAGCTCAAACACGTAATATTAAAGAAAGTATGGAAAATTTAAAAGGGCTTGTTTTAAAATTTAAGGTGTAAATAAGCTATCATGATTTGTAAATAAACAATTTATATTTAAAGTAGAGTGAATAAGTTGCTCTACTTTTCTGCTGTTATGGAGAGATATGTGGTGACTTTAACTAGCAGTTAAATTTTTAATTATTATTTAACTACATATCTATTGGAATAATCATACATTTAATATATACTAAATATAAAGCGAAACCAGCCGGGCTAAAAATTATATATGTACCATAATCCCTTGTAGATAGATGTTTTAGAACATAAATAGTTTAAGTTTCACAGAGGTTTCACTATAAATCCTATAATAAAGTTACTGGAGTGATAAGGTATGGACAAATTACACATAGGTGAAACTATATTTAGACTTAGAAAAAACAAGAAGATCACCCAAGAAGAGCTTGGAAAGTTTATTGGAGTATCTATAGCAGCAGTGTCAAAATGGGAAAGTGGAAATTCATATCCAGATATAACTTTTCTTCCGCTGCTTGCTGATTTTTTTGGTGTATCTATAGATGAACTTCTTAATTATAAAGTTGAGCTTTCAGATGATGAGTTAAATAAAGTACTTAGTGAATCTGCAAAATTGTTTAGTACAAATGATTTTTGCACGGCGGTTAATAAGTGTGAGGAGTATATATCAAAGTATAAAACTAGCTATTCATTAAAATTAAAGTTAGCTTACTTATTTAGAATGTATTTATGGAAAATTAATGATGAAAAGATAACTAAAAAAATAAATGAAAGGGTTAAGGAACTATTTGAGGACATTGTACAAAATTCTGATAAAGAAGAATTAGTGGAGGGCGCTTTGTATCAACTTAGCAGTATATACGGGTCAGAAAAAAAGTATGATGAAGCAATAAAAGCTTTAAATAAAATCCGCAAAAGTGAAGTTCAAACGGATGTTATGCTTGCAAGTATATATATACAGAAAGGCGATTTAAAAAGGGGAAGAGAAATCTTTCAAGGTGAGCTTTATAAAAATGCATGCTTCTCAGGTATGATATGTAGCTCATTAGCGGGATCTTATGCTGAACATGAAAAAGTTTTAAGTATTGCAGAGAGATATTACGATTTGTCTATTAATATTAAAAAGGCTTTTTTGGTGAATGGAAAATCTATTGTTAGTTTATGGAGTGATTATTTAGGGCTTGCTAGTACATATTTGAAATTTAATGAAAAGAAAAAGTCCCTTGATATGCTTAACAGTATGGTAGAAGATTTAAAATGCAATGATATAAGCAAATTAAATATTACTTCTATATGGTATCTAAGTGAAGTTACACCGAAGCAGTGGAAAATGCCAATGAATCCATATGAAATTATACTGAAACGTTTAGAAAAGCCAGAATTTAATTCTATAAGCGAAGAAAGGAAATTTATAGAGGTAATTGATAATTTAAAAAAGCTTAAAAGAGGAAGTGAAACACTTGGGTAAACTCAGCAGTATTTTAAAGTTAAAACCGTTTTTGAAAAAGTATTGGGTGATATTTAGTGCTGGAATTATGGGAATGGTCTTAAGCTCTATTGTATCAACGCCAGTTCCATATATAATAGGACACTTAATGGACAAGGTATTGCTAGGTAAAAAGAGTTTTAATGAATTTTATTTTTATATAGGAATAATAGCAATTTTATATGCTTTACGATATGTCATTTCTTTTGCTTCAAAATATATTTTTGTAAAAATAAATAATTTAGTGGTAAATGAAATGAGAAGCTCTGTTATGGAGAAAGTTATGGATTTACCTATGAGTTATCTTTCAAAAACAGAAAAAGGATATGTTCAAAGCAGAATAAATGAGTGCAGTTCTGTTGGCAGTATTTTTTCACCATCAATTATTAGCGTATTCTTGAGTGTCGTTGATGCAGGGCTTGCTGTAGTAACTATGTTTGTAATAAATTATAAGTTGGCTATTGTTGCAGTTTTATTGGCACCTGTGTTTTTCTTTTTAGCAAAGTTATCAGCTGAAAATTTCATGAAAAACACAATGGCTATGATGGAATCCAGTGCTTTTTTAAATGGTGAATCTTATGAAATAATCAATGGAATTGAGACTATTAAAGTACTTAACGGTAAAAAAAGCAAGCTTATGAAGTTCAAAGAAAAACTAAATAAACTTATAAAGGTAAGTATAAAGCAAAGTAAATCAATGGTACTCTTTATGGAAAATACAGAGCTCATAAGTAACTTTGGTTCTCTTTTAATTTTATTTATTTCTGGCATTTTAATTTTAAAAGGACAATTTACAATAGGTTTATATACTTCTTTTTCACTATACATAGGCAAAGTTTTCTCAAGTGCGCAGGGAATAGCTACTATAGGTACAACAATAAAACCAGCCTGTCTTAGTATAGAAAGAATTTATGAACTTTTGGATATGAAAGACGAAAACTTTGGAAAAGATAAAATTTTAAGTGAAGAGATAAAATCTATAAAACTTCACAATGTAAGTTTTAAATATGATGAAAATAAAACTGTTTTAAATTCCTTAAATTTTGAAATAAAGAAGGGTGAAAAAGTCCTTATAAAAGGTGAAAATGGTTCTGGAAAGTCAACTCTTATTAAGCTTCTATTGGGGCTTTATAATGCAAGTTCTGGAAGCATATTTTATAATGATTTTGATGTTAAAGAAATTAATACTGAAAGTCTCAGAAAAAGAGTAGGAATAGTATCACAAAATATATTTTTGTTTAGGGGAACTGTGCTGCAAAATATATTATATGGGCAAAACGATAAAAATCGAAGCGATGCTGAGAAAGTAATACAGGAATTAAATTTAGAGGAATATGTAAATAAAATGCCCAAAGGTTTAGATACAGAAATAAGTCAAAATACTGCTGGGGTTTCAGGAGGGCAGGCTCAGATTATAGCTTTTATAAGGGCAATGTTAGGGGATAAAGATGTAATAATTTTAGATGAACCTATTTCTAACGTGGACGCAGAAACTAGAAAAATAATACTTGATATTTTAAAAACAAGAGATTTTAAGGGGATACTAATTGTTGTTTCACATTTAATCCAAGGAATGGATTTTATAAATAAAATTATTGAAATAGGGGCTTGACTTTCTAGCGCGGGGTATAGTTTATACTAATTTTTGTAGAGGTTAGTTGATGAAGTTAAAAAATTAAACGATATATTTTAAAAAATATTTTTTAAGAAAAAAATTTAAATTTAACGATAAAAAGAAGAGAAAATGATAAAAAACAATATTCATAAAATAAAGTGAAGTTAAGGCCTCAATTGTAATAGCATGAATAGTTTAAATAGCATAGGGTAACCATATGAAAATTTATTGGTTTTTCTGTGCTATTTTTTCTTGTATTGAAACAATAAAAAATATGTGCAAGTCACCGTAAATAAAAGCTTAAGCTCATTTGACGGCACATACATAATAATATAAAATAACCTTTAGGACAGTAAAAGTTATACTCAAATACGGAGGTTCAACTAATGATATTAGAAGACAATATTAAAAATGAAGAGATAAAAAAGGATTTAAAGTATCTAACTCTTTTATCAAAACAGTATCCAACAATTAATGAAGCATCTACTGAAATAATAAATTTGCAGGCTATTTTAAACTTGCCCAAAGGAACGGAACATTTTTTATCAGATGTCCACGGTGAATATGAACAATTTATACACGTGCTTAAAAATGCCTCAGGTGTTATAAGAAGGAAAATAGATGATATATTTGGAAATAGACTTATGCAGAGCGAAAAGAGAAGCCTTGCAACTTTAATTTATTATCCAGAACAAAAATTGGATATGATTTTAAAGCAGGAAAAAAATATTGAAGATTGGTATAAGATAACACTTTACAGACTTGTAGAGGTTTGTAGAAATGTTTCATCTAAATATACTAGGTCTAAGGTAAGAAAAGCACTTCCTAAGGAGTTCGCTTACATAATTGAAGAACTTCTTCATGAGGAGCCTCACGGAGTTGATAAACAAGCTTACTATGAGGAAATAATAAAGACTATAATAAGCATAGATAGGTCTAAAGAATTTATAACTGCTATATCTAAGCTTATACAGCGCCTAGTAATAGATAGGCTGCACATAATAGGTGATATATTCGATAGAGGACCAAGAGCTGATATTATAATGGATAAATTAGAAGAGTATCATGCTGTTGATATTCAGTGGGGAAACCATGACATGTTATGGATGGGAGCAGCTTCCGGATCATCAGTATGTATGGCAAATGTAATTAGAATTTCTGCAAGGTATGCAAATTTATCTACTATAGAAGATGGATACGGAATTAATCTTCTTCCTCTAGCTACTTTTGCTATGGAGTATTATGAGAATGATAATTGCAAGAGATTCTCTCCTAAAATAGAATCTGATAAAAACTATACAGTTAAGGAAATAGAATTAATTGGTAAAATGCATAAAGCCATTGCTATAATACAATTTAAACTTGAAGGGGAGATAATAAAAAGACACCCTGAATTTAAAATGGCTCACAGAATGCTTTTAGATGATATTGATTTTGATAAGGAAACCATAAATCTATATGGTAAAGAGTACAAATTAAATGATGCATATTTCCCAACTATAGATAAAAATAATCCATATAAATTGACAGATGCAGAAAAGGAATTGGTTGAAAAATTAGTGTCATCTTTTGTTAATAGTGAGAAATTAAATAGACATGTGCGTTTTTTGTTTTCACACGGAAGTCTTTATTTAGAGTTTAATTCTAATCTTCTTTACCATGGATGTATACCATTAAATGAAGATGGTAGTTTTAAAGAAGTTACTATACAAGACAAAAAATATAAAGGTAAGGAACTTCTGGATAAGCTTGACATGTTAGCTAGAGAAGGTTTTTTCTATGATGAAAATGTAAAAGCTAATAAATATGCAGAGGATATGATATGGTATCTTTGGACAGGACCGTTTTCACCACTATTTGGAAAAGAGAAAATGACTACTTTTGAAAGATACTTTATTAATGATAAAAGTACTCATATTGAGAAAAAAGATCCATATTACCATTATAGAGATGATGAAAAAATATGTATTGATATCTTAAAGGAATTTGGACTTGACCCAGAAACGTCACATATTATAAATGGTCATGTACCTGTGGAAAGTAAAAATGGTGAAAATCCCATAAAAGCTAATGGAAAATTAATAGTTATTGATGGAGGCTTTTCAAAAGCATATCATAAGAAAACTGGAATTGCCGGATATACACTTATATATAATTCTTTTGGACTCCAATTGGTATCTCACGAACTATTTGAATCCACAGAAAAATCTATTAAAGATGAGACGGATATATTATCGTCAACGGTTATATTTGAAAAAGTTGCTAAACGTAAAAGTGTAGGGGACACGGATATAGGAACTGAATTGAAAAAGGAGCTTCATGAACTTAATCTTTTACTTTTAGCTTATAAGAGAGGAATTATAAAAGAGTTTGTAAAAAAATAAAATATCTTGACAATGTTAAAAAGTAATTTTATCATTTAATATGAAGATAAAAACACAGTTTGGTTGGTAGTCCAAACGCATTTATTTATAGTAAATGTCAGTAACCTGCCCTCGTTGGTTGTCCGTTCTTCGTAATATGGGTTCCTTAGGTGACTTTTATAGGAACTTAAATTAAGCGAGGGAATAAAAATGAATATTGTTTTAACGGTGTTTTTTGAAGATCCTTTTTGGGTTGGGCTATTTGAAAGAAGCTGTAAAGGTAAATATGAGGCTGCTAAAGTGGTTTTTGGAGCTGAACCAAAGGATTATGAAGTTTATGAATTTATATTAAAAAGATTTAAAAGTGTTAAGTTTAGTGATCCGATTAAAGAGGAAAATAGTATTAGGAAAAAAATAAATCCTAAAAGACTTCAAAGGAAGATAA
Source organism: Clostridium pasteurianum (assembly GCF_001705235.1). Lineage (NCBI taxonomy): Bacteria > Bacillati > Bacillota > Clostridia > Eubacteriales > Clostridiaceae > Clostridium > Clostridium pasteurianum. The sequence goes on along the minus strand of NZ_MCGV01000001.1, from coordinate 298,576 downwards.
AAAAAGAAGTTTCAGGTACTGTTGGTACTAAGGCTCAAAATGCTATTAAATTAGACATGGAAAATAAAAAAGTAGCTAGAAAAGCATCTATAAAGTTAAAGAAAAAAGAATATGATGAACTAAGATTTAATTTAAAGCGGCAGAAGAAAAAATTAAAAAGAAAAGGGCATTAATTTAAAGTAAACTTGTACATATAAACATAATAATATGTACAAGTTTATTTTTATATGCACATGAAATTAAGAGATTTGTATATTTAGTACAAATACAGTAGTGGTATTTTGTGTATGTATTATATTGTTTTATCAAAGGTAATATAGTAGTATAAGGTAAAATATGATTATAACAAATATAAAGGAGATATTATATGAAATTAATAAGCTTAGCACCTAAAATATATAAATTTAATAAGTTCTCTGAGTTCGCAAAAGAATTTGAAGTAGGAGAGGGAGATTTTATACTTACAAGTGAATCGTTATATAAACGTTCTCTTCAAAAACTAAATTTAGAGACACAGTTTTTATTTCGTGAGAAATATGGACGTGGCGAGCCATCTGATGAAATGATAGATTCTATTGTAGCTAATATAAAAAACATAAAGGATATAAAAAGAATAATAGCTATTGGTGGAGGAACTATTGTAGATATAGGAAAGATTTTAGCTTTAAAGAGCACAGGAAAATCTATGGATTTATTTGAGAAAAAGGTTCCAATGGTTAAGGAAAGGGAACTTATTTTGATTCCTACTACATGTGGTACTGGAAGTGAAGTAACAAATGTATCTATAGCAGAAATAAAGTCCAAACATACAAAAATGGGACTTGCAGTTGATGAGATTTATGCAGATTATGCAGTGTTTATTCCCGAATTTGTAAAAACGCTTCCGTATAAATTTTTTGTCACAAGTTCAATAGATGCCCTTATACATTCAGTTGAATCATATGTTTCACCTAAAGCTAATTATTTTACGCAGCTGTTTAGTGTTGAGGCTATGAAGTTAATACTTAATGGATATAAAGAGATAGTTAAAAATGGCGAGGACTATAGGACTGAGATTATTGATGATTTTATAATTGGAAGTAATTATGCAGGAATAGCTTTTGGAAATGCTGGAGTTGGAGCTGTACATGCACTTTCTTACCCTCTCGGAGGAGTATATCATGTTCCTCATGGTGAAGCAAACTATCAATTCTTTACAGAAGTTTTTAATACATACAATAGATTAAATCCGGACGGAGAAATAAAAAAATTAAATGCAATTTTAGGAGATATATTAGGTACAGATAATACAGTATGTATATACGAGGAATTATCTAAGCTGCTTGATAAACTTCTTTCAAGAAAGCCACTCAAGGAGTATGGAATGAAAGAAGAGGAAATTGAGCAATTTACAGATAGTGTTATAGAAGGACAGCAGAGACTTCTTGTTAATAATTATGTTCCTTTAACACGTGATGAGATTAAGGAAATTTATGAAAGACTTTATTAAATGAAACTAAGGAATGAATCTAGAATAGATGGTTCATTCCTTTTTTTATTTCCTTTAAATCTTTGATGTGAATAATTAAAAATTAAAGAGGAAATTATAAGTTATAAATAAGCTAAGTATAAAACTTGAAGTATTTAGGAGGGTGTTCATATGAATTTTCCAGAATCTTTTCCAAAGCAGCACCAAAACCATCAACCTGGGTATGAATATGAGATGAGTCCAGCACCGGTTTATTATAATGAGGCATACAATAAAACAAAATCACTTCTAAAAGGCAAGGTAGCCATTGTTACAGGTGGTGATAGTGGTATAGGAAGAGCTGTCTCTATCAGCTATGCACATGAAGGAGCGGATGTAGTAATTGTATATTATGATGAGCATCAAGATGCTGAAGATACTAAGAGAATCATAGATGGTTTAGGTAGAAAATGTACACTTATGTCTGGCGATATAGGTAATGTTAATTTTTGTAATTATGTGGTGGAGAATACAATTAAAAAGCATAAGAAGATAGACATTTTGGTAAATAATGCAGGAGTACAATATCCATGTAACAGCATAAAGGATATATCAGATGAACAGTTTGATAGAACCTTTAAAACAAATGTATATGGTACATTTTATATGACAAGAGCCGCCGTGAATAGTATGGAGTCGGGGGCAAGCATAATAAATACATCATCTGTTGTGGCTTTTAAAGGAAATGAAACACTTATTGATTATTCGATGACTAAAGGGGCAATTTTGACGCTTACAAAATCTTTATCAACTTCACTAGCCAAATCAGGAATAAGAGTAAATGCAGTGGCACCTGGACCAATTTGGACACCACTTATATCTGCATCATTTGACGAAAATAGAGTTTCTGAGTTTGGATCTAATGTTCCAATTAAGAGAGCAGGGCAGCCAGTAGAATGTGTGGGTGCATACATATTTTTAGCATCTGAACTCTCTTCATATGTAACAGGGCAGACAATTCATGTAAATGGCGGAGAAATAGTAAGCTGAAGCTAAGGAATAATGCTTTGGAACATTAAAGAAATTCTATAAATCTTATCATAACTGGGGTTTGGGTCAAGGACCCATTATCCTTCTTTATAAAATACAGGCTATCTTAAAATTCACGACTAATAAGTTTAATTTAAAGGCTCATCTAAAATTTTTATAATATAAAGATTGCCTATATTGAGTAAAGAAGGATAATGGGCAAAGCCCAAACCTCGTGTATGATAAAATTGAAAACTCTAAGTATTTTATGATTTTTTCATCAAGATTTATTAGAATTTCTTTAAATTGTTCCTTCAGCATCATTCCTTAGCTTTTTACAGTAGTACAATGTAACTTTTTCTCCGTTCCACTACGAAAAATTTTTAAAACCATATACTTCTATTATCTTTATTTATAAAATACAGGCTATCTCAAAGTTTACGACTAATAACTTTAATTTAAAGGCTTATCTAAAACTTTTATAATATAGAGATTGCCCATATTAAGTAAAGAAGGATAACGATCATATATGTGGCTTGGGTCAAAGACCCATTATCCTTCTTAATTATCAATAGCCATTTTCTAGATTATTATTAACAACTTCATATTAGCATTTTATAAATTGCCCAAACCTCGTGTATGATAAAATTGAAATATCTAAGTATTTTATGATTTTTTCATCAAGATTCATTAGAATTTCTTCAAATCGTTCCTTCAGCATCATTCCTTAGCTTTTTACAGTAGTGCAGGGTAACTTTTTCTCCATTTCACTACGAAAAACTTTTATAATATAGAGATTGCCTATATTGAGTAAAGAAGGATAACGATCATATACGGGGTTTGGGTCAAAGACCCATTATCCTTCTTAACTATAAATAGGAACTTTTTACATTATCACCAACAACTCCATATAAGCATTTTATAAATTGCCCAAGCCTCGTGTATGATAATATTGAAATATCTAAGTATTTTACCATTTATACACCAAGATTTATTAGAGCTTTTTTTAGCGAGTTATTAAAATTTCTTAGTATTTTCATTATTAAAAGTTTATCTCCATATAAGCTTTTAATCCAGATTTTCCGCAGCCGAGCGGAAGAAAATCTTCCTTGCCTTTACCATCCATGAGAAGTAACAGTATTTTGAGAACGATTTAAATAAAACTCAATAAGACTTTGCTCCAAATAATGAAAAGACTTAGTAATTTTAATCTGTTTGAGCTTTTTTTCAGCGAGTTATTAAAATTTCTTAGTATTTTTATTATTTGGGGCTTAGTCTTATGAGTTTTATTTAATGTTTCAAAATACTGTTACTTTACACTTTTATTTAATGTTCCCAAAATATTATTACTTCTATCTTTTATTGAGATAATGGTATAAAATTATTGGTGAGGAAAAATAATTTTATATTTTTAAAGGATTGATAAAATTGAAGATAAATTATCAGAAAAAGCTTGATGAAATAATTAATGAAATTGTAGAGCAGCAGAAAGTGCCATCACTATTACTTCACAGCTGTTGTGCTCCGTGTAGTAGTTATGTTATAGAATACTTGTCAAATTATTTTAAAATAACAGTATTTTATTATAATCCAAATATATATCCTGAAGTTGAATATAGAAAAAGGGTAGAGGAAGAAAAAAGATTTATATCGGAGTTTAAAACTAAATATGAAGTGAATTTTATAGAAGGAAAATATGATGATAAAAGATTCTATGAAGAGGTTAAAGGACTTGAAAATGAAAAAGAAGGCGGCAGGCGGTGTTTTAAGTGTTATAAATTAAGACTTTTAGAAACAGCAAAGCTTGCAAAAGATAAAAATTTTGATTATTTTACTACTACACTATCCATAAGCCCATATAAAAATGCTCAGAAGTTAAATGAAATAGGAGAAATTATTGAAAATCAGTATGATGTTAAGTATCTTTATTCTGACTTTAAAAAGAAAAATGGATATAAGCGTTCCATTGAGCTCTCTGGAGAATATAATTTATACAGGCAGAATTACTGTGGATGTATATTTTCTCAAAGAGAACAAAGTGATAAAAAATAAGCACCTAAAGGTGCTTATTTTTTTTTAAAATCAACTATTAACTTTATTATATTTGTTATTAATTTGATTTCACTTGGAGAGCATGTTCTAAGCATATCTGCTATTTCGTTTTGCAAATAATCTTTAGAATAAGAGGCACAACCAGTTAAAAGGAATGAAGGCGTGATATGAAGGAAGTTGCAAATTTTCATTAAAGTTTCTAAGTTGATTTTGGTTTTGCCTCTCTCTATCTTGCTTACGTAAACGGTTGAAACCCCTAAATATTCTGAAAGGTTTTCTTGAGTATAATTTTTTTGCTTTCGGGATTTTTTTATCCGATCGCCGATAATAGAATAATCTATATTCATAAATATCACCCTTTGTAAATATATCATTTATAAAAACAAAATTATATAAACTCATACGTTAATATTACCTAATAAGTTTACAAATATTATTTTATGTTATAAAATTATATTAGGTGTTAAGAAAAAAGGGAGGAATTTATGTGAATTTTGTAAAAAATTTAAAGGTAAGAACAAAACTGATCATTTCTTTTGCATCGGTTGTATTACTTATGCTTATAATAGGACTTGTTTCTATCAATGCATTAGGTGAGGTACCCAATAGCTCTAATGCAATGTTTTCATCTAGGATTATTATTATACTTGTTTCAGTTGGAATTATCGTATCTATATTTTTAACAGTTGCCCTATCTAAGGATATTCATTCAGAATTAAGAAGAATATTACATTTTGCAGAGGCAATTTCAAATTTTGATTTATCAAATTCGTATATTGTTGATAGACATGATGAATTTGGACATGTTAAGGCAGCACTTATAAAATCACAGGAAAATTTAAAGGAAATGGTAGAACAGGTACTAAAAGAATCTGAAGTTGTAAGTTCAGCAAGTGAAGAGCTTGCGGCAACAGTAGAAGAGGTTACATCTAGGGCAGAAAACATTAATGATTCTACAGATAAAATAATTTCAAGTGTAGATACTACTAGTGCTGCCAGTCAGGAAATAAATGCTTCAGTTGAAGAAGTTAATTCTAGTGTAAATGAGCTTTCAAGTAAATCAATAGATGGAAGTAATAACTCTAATAAATCTAAAGAAAAGGCTCAAAAGATACAAGAAGACAGTAAAAAGGCAATTGAAAAATCTGGGTTAATATATGAAGAAAAGAAAAAAGAACTTTTAGAAGTCATAGAGAAAGGCAAAATTGTTGATAGCATAACAATGGTAGCAGAAACGATTTCTAGTATAGCAGAACAAACTAATTTATTGGCATTAAATGCTTCTATAGAAGCAGCTAGAGCAGGTGAAAATGGTAAAGGATTTGCGGTAGTTGCAAATGAAGTTGGAAAACTTGCTGAAGAGTCATCACAATCTGTAGAGAATATAAAAAGTATGATAGCCAAAGTAAATGAAGCTTTTAAATTAGCTACTAAGGCAAGTAATGATATGTTGTATTTTTTGGAAAAGGATGTAAACCCTCAATTTAAAAGTTTTGGAGAAATGGCAGATCAATATTATGAAGATTCCCAATTTGTAAGTGGTATGTCAGAGGAAATAGCTTCAATGTCGGAAGAGATAACTGCTACTGTTGAGCAAGTAAGTGAAGCTACTCAGAGTATGGCAGAGGGTGCACAGAATACTGCGGAATATACCAGTGGAATAAAATCAGCAATAAATGACACTACAAAAGCAATTGAACAGGCGGCTGAAGCGGCACAAAGTCAGGCTCAAAGTGCTGAGCATTTGAATGCTGTTGTATCGAAATTCAAATTATAATAAACTTAAGAGTAAAGCTAATAATATATAAACTTATAAAAAACTTATGAGTTTTATGAGAATAAAGATAGCAAAAATAAATAAAGACTGAAGTGTAAAGCTAAAAAATGAGTCTGCAAAATTAATTTTACAGACTCATTTTTGCTGTAATATTTTGCGAGATGATTTTATGCTTAAAATATTTTTATAAGAATACAAGAAGTATAATGTATGATATTAACAATCATATTAATTGTTTAAGAAGTTTAGCATATGACAATAATATTGAGGAGATAAAAAATAAAGTTCGATTGTGATTTTATATTATTGGAAAAAATGAAAATTGAACCTATTGATTTAAGTGCTATTTTGAACAATACTCTAGATAATGCTATTGAAGCGTGCGAAACAATAAAAAACAATAATATACATAAGTTTATATCTATTAAATCCTATGATAGGAATTCCTATTTAATAATTGCAATTTCAAATAGTACAGAAAAAGGAGTTAGATATGTTAAAAATAGCATTGTGAGCACTAAAAAAGATAAAATGAATCATGGTATATGTATTTATAATATACAGGACTGCTGTGAAGAAGTATAATGGAACTTTTGATATTAAAGAGGAGAAGAATAGAGTTACTATTAATATAATGGTAAGTATATAAAGAAGGTTTTACAGGATTTACCTATAAAACCTTTAATAATTTCTGAAGATCAGCTTGAAATTCTTCAGTAGACGAGTTATTTATAATAAAAAGCCCTTCTAAATCAGGAATAGAATAATTTTGACCTCTAACATATTCATCCCAATTATTTAGCTTCCATGTATCTCTATCCGAATTTCTCTTTATCATTCTTTGATGACATACTTCTATATCACATCTTACCCAAACAGGTACTAATTCTGCATCATACTTTTTTAATTTTTCTTTCAAAGAATTTATATAGTCTTTACTCCTATATTCTTTAGAGAAAGGTGCATTTACAATTACGTGGTCGTTATAAAGGAGGCTTTCAAGAGCAAAGTCAATTGTAGCTACATATTCAGCATCTCTAACATATTCTTTGAAAAATTTAGAATCTCTATTGTATGGCGCATTACCAGCTTTGAAAACCATTTTGGATAGAGGAATTACAGTATCTTTATCTAGGTATACAGGATTGTCTAATTTTTTTGCTAATTCGCCAGAAACATATGATTTACCACAAGCTGGTGGAGAAGCAACTAGTATTAAGTATTTTTTCATAATTACACTCCTTTTGTATGTAGAAATTTTAACATAAACACATGCTTATTATACCATAAAATTTATTGTTGTGATTAAAAACTATTTAAAAATAATAAAAAATAATAAAAAATGATAATAGATATATATCTTTACAAAGAAAATCACCCATAGTATACTTTGGTCTATAGTATACTATGTGAAATTTATAGCATTTTAAATTTTTTTATATGCTTTTTAAAATATAATTTTGCAATTGATTACATTATTTAAAATGAGACCAATAGCAAAATGATTTAGAAAGAAGGTATTATTATGGTAGATGTTTGTCTTTTAGGTTGTGGAGGAAGTCTTCCAACACCAGAAAGAAATTTAACCTCTCTTTTAATAGCTTACAATGGAAAAAAAGTTTTAATAGATTGTGGTGAGGGTACACAGGTATCTATGAAGAAGTTAGGCTGGGGTTTCAAAGATGTAGATGTAATATGTTTTACGCATTATCATGCAGATCATGTTATGGGGATTACTGGACTTTTACTTACCATAGCAAATTCAGGCAGGACAACACCGTTAACTATAGTAGGTCCTGAGGGATTGAGTAAGGTTATTAAAGGGCTTACTGTGGTATCACCATGGTTACCTTATGAAATTGATTTAATTGAACTAGATATGGATTTTAGGGAAGACCCTTGGAATAAAATTTTTCAAATTGAGGATATGGAAATTTTTGCACTGCCAGTGTACCACAGTATAGAGTGTCTTGCATATTCTGTACGTATAAATAGAAAGAGAAAGTTTGATATTAATAAAGCAAAAGAAAATAATGTTCCAATTAAAATATGGAATGAGCTTCAAAAAGGAAATATTGTCAAATATGAAGGAAAAAAATATGACCCTGAAATGGTTCTTGGAGAAAATAGAAGAGGAATTAAAATAACATATTGTACGGATACAAGACCTGTAGATGATTTATATAAATTTGCATATAAGTCTGATTTATTTATATGTGAAGGAATGTATGGTGAAGACGATAAAAAGGATAAAGCAGAAGAAAAAAGACATATGATTTTTTCAGAAGCTGCAAAGATTGCTAAAATTGCTGAGGTTAGTGAATTATGGCTTACACATTTTAGTCCAGCATTAAGTGAACCAAATAAGTATTTACAAAATGCAAAGATCATTTTTGAAAATTCTTATGTGGGCTTTGATAGAAAAACTAAAACTATTAATTTTGAAGAGTAAATTTTATGGAAAATGTAAGTGCATTAGTGAGTAATTTAAAGTTGGATTCGTATACAATAAATGTTTTAAACTCATAAAATAATAATATTGTTTAATATATAGTTGACAACATATAAATGAAGTTGGTAAAATAAATTTATAAAAAATTTTATAGGTGATGAAGTTCACCTTAAATATCCTGTTTGGATTAATGACTTCTACATTTTAAATATGTAGGGGTTTTTTGTTTTTTATAATTGGTAATTGGGAGGTAAATATGAAAAAATATATTGTAATAGGTCTTGGTGGAGCATTAGGAGCCATTTTAAGATATGTAATCAAGAATATAAACATACCTCAATATAGAGAGGTGATTCCAATAAATACTCTTGCAATAAATTTAAGTGGTGCATTTATTTTGGCTCTAATTTTGACTACTGCTTGCGGAGTTGCACATTTTAATGAAAATATAAAATTAGGAATCGCAACAGGCTTCTTAGGGGCGTATACTACGTTTTCTACTATGTGTAAGGAAACCGCTGTACTCATTAATAAAGGTTTCTATTTTTCAGCAGTATCATATATTGGAATATCGGCTATATTTGGATTGTTTTTTGCTTATTTTGGAGATACTATAGCAAAAGAAAAGATATGCACTCTAGTTAATGATGATGATAAAGAAGAGGAAGCATCTTAAGGGGGAATAGTAAATGAATTTTCTTTTATTGGGCGTTGGCGGTGCCTTTGGAAGTATTACAAGGTACAGAATAGGAATTATAGTTTCAAGTAAGACAAACTCTAGATTTCCATGGGGTACATTTATTATTAATATAACAGGAGCATTTTTACTTGGTGTAGTAACTTCGTTAAATGTAGATAAAAATTTATCTCTATTATTAGCGGATGGTTTTTTAGGAGCATATACTACATTTTCAACTTTTATGTATGAGGGGTTTAATTTGTTTGAAGATAGAAAAAAATTGAATGCATTCGTCTATATTTTATCATCTTTAATACTTGGGGTTCTAGCTTTCTATTTTGGAAACGCAGTACTTAAGTTTTAGGAAAAACGTTTTTGATTTTAGATTAAGTCAAATAGTAATATTTAATATAAGCAGAAAAAAATTAAGAATCAAAAATTCTTAATTTTTCTTGCCGTGCATTATTTTAAGCTATTATAGATTCTTTTCAAATTTGAATCCATAGCTTGAATATAATCTTTTTCATCCTCTTTACTTTCTAAGGTATAAATTTTTTTAACATTAGCATGTACTTCTTTTGCAAGAGTATTTGATACTCTAGGGCTTACCATATCTTCTACAAATATAGTTTTTACTTTATTTTTTTTACAGTAATCAACTAAATCTGACAGCTTCTTAGTGCTTGGTTCTCCTTCAGCAAAAGCATCTTCTACACTATTTTGCTTTAAGCCATAGTCTCTACATAAGTAGGCAAAAGCAGCATGCCCTGTTACAAAATTTCTATTTGAAACTGTTTTGAATTTTTCTGAGTATTTTTTGTAAAGTGCATCAAGTTTTTTAGAAAAATCATCGTAGTTTTTAGAATAAAAAGCTCTATTTGAAGGATCTGCTTTTATTAAAGCATTTCTTATATTCTTAGATTCAATTTTAGCATCTTTTAAGCTCATCCATGAATGAGGATCATACTTCCCATGCTCCTGAACTTCACTTGCATCTGCATTTTTTATTGGATTAATTCCCGTTGAAGCTTTAACGGTAATCATACTTTTATAATCCAGCAGTTTTAAAGCCTTGTCTACCCAAGTCTCCATTCCTAATCCACTGTAGACAAATACTTTACAATCATATAATGTTTTTATATCTTTTGCGTTTGGATCAAAATCATGAGGCTCTGTACCATTAGGTATTATAGTTACTATATCAACTTTATTTTTCCCAATAGCATAAGTAAGTTCTCTCATAGCATTGAAGGATACTGCAACTTTTATCTTTTTATCATTAAAATTTTTAGTATTAGTGCAGCTGACAAAAGACATTGTTGTTATTAAAATTATAATTAATGAAAAAAATTTTTTTAGCATGATAACACTCCTAAAATACGATTGCAAATCATTTGCATTAACAGAATAATAATATACATATACAATTTATTTGTCAACTTTTTATAACTTTATTTATATTTATTAGAGAAATCCAAGTAGCACAAGAAGTTAAAGAATTTAGATTTTCTAAGGGAAAAATATGATCCACTTGCAAAGCATGTTAAACCTCATGTTTCTTCAGTATTTACATTTGAAAGCAATCTTACATTTTATGAATATTAATGAAACAATTTATAAAATTTGTTTCATTAAGTATTTATAGTATATTTGCTATTTAGAGGAATGATAGAGCATTTAGCTATGATATAATAATTACATATGTTAAAATAAATAGAAACGTTTTTTAAAACATGGAGGTAATGATATGGTTGTAGAACCTATAAGAGACAAAAAAAAGATAAAGCAAATTTATTACTATTTAAATGGTAAAAATACCAAGTATGGTGTTCTATTTAAGTTTGGATTAAATACAGGACTTAGGATAAGTGATATTTTACCAGTTAAGGTAGGGGATCTTTTTAATTTTAAATATGAATATAAATATTATTTTATACTAAAAGAAAAGAAAACTGGTAAAGTTAAAAAGATTAAATTAAATACTGCCATAAAAAAGGTTATACTTGCTTTTGTAAAAGAAGAAGAATTAGATATGGATTCTTATTTGTTTTATAGCAGAAAGGGTGGACATCTAAAACGTATACAAGCTTATAGAATATTAAAGGAAGCAGCAACGGTTTGTGGAGTCGAAAACTTTGGAACTCATAGTTTACGTAAAACGTGGGGATATTGGACATATAAAGCCTCTAAATATAATATAGGATTGATTATGGATACATTTAATCATAGTTCACAAGCCATAACACTTAGATATATAGGAATCAATCAAGAACAAAAGGATGATTTATATTCATTGGTACAATTCTAATTTTTTTATTTTACTATAGCATATTTTTGGTACTCATAATGGTTTATGCTATATTGTGTAATAAATCTGGATAAATGTAAATCGCTCCAGCCAATATTTTATATTAAATTTAAAGTATTAATAAAAAATTACGATAATTGAAGATAAAGGTATAAATTACTTATAATGCGGGAGGAATATAAATGTCAATCAAAAAGAAATTGTCCATTACTATTTTAATTTTAGTAGCCTTCTCAACAATTATTGTAGGTTCAGTTATATGCATAAATGAAGTTAATGCAATGAACAAACAAAGTAAAGGTGAGATGGCATCAGTATCAAGGCAGTGCGTTGATAATATTTTGTCAGTTGTTAATAAAGAAAAAGCAGTAAATGATTTAGTTGCATCTAGAAGTTCTGTTAGTGATTTAATACTAAAAAATCCAGATGGACAAATATCGCCAGAAGTTGATGCAAATAATAAATGGCTTCAAGATTATGTTAAAAAGGCCGGTAATATATCTCATACATATGTTTTAGATAGTAATCTTAAGGACGTATCTGATAGTAATACTTCATTTATTGGAAAGAGTTATAGTGATAAGGACTATGCCAAAAATGCGCTTTTAGGAAAAACAGTGGTAAGTGGGACAATGATATCTAATACAACTAAAAAGCCTATAATAATATTTGCAAGTCCTGTAATAAAGGATGGAAAGACAATAGGAGTTGTGGCATCATCAGTTGAAGGAGTAAGTTTTTCTACATATTTAAAGAATGTTAAAACTTATAGTTCACCTTCAAGTTATGTATATATGGTAGATGAAAATAAAAAGGTACTATACAATAAAAAAACACAAGATATAGGTAAGCCTATAGGAAATGGAAAAATGAAGGATGTAATAGATGATTTAAGTGCAGGTAAAGCTCCAACCAAGGATTATGTGGAATATAATGATGGAGCTTTGAACAAAGTTGTGTATTATTATCAAATACCTGGTCTAAAGTGGACTTTAGTATTTGTATCATTGAGAAAAGAAATGATGTCTTCTGTAACTAATTCCATATATATGTCTATAATATTGTCAATTTTATTTATAGCATCGGCTTGTTTTATTGGAATGAAAATTTCAAAACGTATTGCTAATCCTATTGTAGATATAGCAACTTTAGCTGATGATACATCAAAGTTAAATTTGATAGAGAATAAAAAGTATGACAAATATGCTGATTCAAAAGATGAAATAGGTACTATTTATAATTCTGTAGCTCGAATTAGAATTACTTTTAGGGAACTTGTAAAAAGGCTTATAGAAGTTTCGAATGGCATAAATGATAATTCTGATATAGTACAAAAGATGACAAAAGAACTTAAATCATATGCTGATGATACTTCAAAGGAAACTGAAAACTTATCTGCTGGAATGGAAGAAAATTCAGCAACTGTAGAAGAAGTATCAGCTTCTACTGGTCAAATAAATACCGCTGTTTCATCTATAGCAGAAAAAGCAGGAGAAGGAGCAAACTTAACAACTGAGATAAATGATATGTCTTTAACGTTAAAAAAGGATTCTGTAAGATCAAAAGAATCAGCTAATGATATATACATGAAGGTTAAGTTAAATCTTGAAAGTGCTATTAAAGGCTCTGAAGCTGTGAAAGAGATAGACAGTCTGGCTAATTCAATTTTACAAATAACAGAACAAACAAATTTGCTTTCATTAAATGCTGCAATAGAAGCTGCAAGAGCAGGTGAAGCTGGAAAAGGATTTGCTGTTGTTGCAGATGAGGTTAGAACATTAGCTGAACAATCAAGTGATATGGCAAATAAAATTCAAAATGTAGTTGAAACGGTAAAATCATCTGTTAAAGCTCTTAATATTGAATCTACCAAGTTATTAAAATTTGTAGATGAAAATGTATATAAGGATTATGATAATTTTATAGATTCTGCTGGGAGATACAGTGAAAGTTCAGAAAAGGTAAATGGGTTAATGAATGAATTCAGTACAACTTCAAGTGAACTAAATTCATCTATAGAAAGTATTTCAGAGGCTATATCTCAAATCGCTGTGGTAGTAAATAATGGTGCAGGAGAAGTTGGAAGTATAGCAGAAAAATCACTTAATATTGTAGAAAAAGTTAAGTTTATTGAAGAGAGTGCAGCGAAAAATAAAAAAAGTGCCGAAGATCTTAAAGACGTGGTAAGTAAATTTAAAGTTTAGGAATAAAGTAATTGATTTATGTAGTAGAATATTATAATATTTATTATTTATAGTTATGATTCGGCATTTAGGCAATAAATTATAAAAATAGCACAAATAAAATTTATATATGTTATAATCTAAGAATAATATCTTTACAAAAGAAGGGATAAAATTATGGATGCTATAATAGGAAAAAAGAAAAGAATAGCTTTAGTTGCACATGACAATAGAAAAAGTGCATTGATTAACTGGTGTAAAGCTAATTATGAGATTTTGAAGAAACATGATCTTTGTGGTACCGGAACTACTTCAAAACTCATATCGGAAGCTACAGGACTTAAAGTTTCACCATATAAGAGTGGTCCTATGGGTGGAGACGAGCAGGTAGGAGCAAGCATAGTAAATGAAGAAACAAATTTTATGATTTTTTTCTGGGATCCGCTTACAGCTCAGCCACATGATCCTGATGTAAAGGCGCTGCTTAGAATTTCTGTTTTATATGATATACCTGTGGCAATGAACGAAGCTACGGCAGAATTTTTATTGAAATCACCGCTTATGGATGATGAATATGAAAAGCATGAAATAGATTATTATGAAAAGATACGAAAAAATAATTTTTAATTTGTGCATATTTTTGAGAGATAAAGTGCAGCTTTAATTTCATATTATAGAAGAATATAAAGCCATAGCTATTATGTATTATATAGGAAAACCAATGCTTAATTGAGTAAATAGTTTAAGCTATTTCATTAGAAATACATCCGAGTTATTTTATATATTAATAGTGAATGGAGGGGCTAATATGAAAGATATTAACTTAGGTTATAATGCTCAACATGGCAAGAAGATAATTTACGGCTTAAAAGATAAAATTGCAGAACTTATAGAAAATAAAGAGTACCTCTTATACTTAAAAAAACCTAGTTTGGAGGCCAAGTATATAGATAAACTTGGTAAGTATGAAGAACGTAGATTAAAGCTGGATTTGAATGTTAAAATCCTAAAAAAAGAGCTTGAAACAAGAAAAAAGTTATTACTTAAAGAAAAAGATGCTAAGGAAGATGAAGGTACAGACATATTTGATTTTGAATTTAAAGTTTTAAATAATAGGATTAGAGAGCTTATAGAACAAATTGGGCAGTCTCAAAAAATTCTTAACAAACCTAAATTAAGCACAGAAGATATTATTATTAGAAAGAAATTATATATTAAATTAGCAAGGCTACTTCATTCAGATATTAATAAGGTTAATATGGAAAATAAGTCCTTATGGAACAAGGCAGTAGAAGCTTATAAAACTGATGATATTGATAGATTAAAGGATATATTAAATATTATTAATGACAAGAATAAGCATACTGAGGATGACAATGTAAAAACTCAAATTGATATGATAAGTGAAATAGAAGAGCTGAAAAAGATATTTTATGAACGGAATAAAGAAATAGAGGATATTAAAAGAACATTTCCTTTTAATTTTGAGAATGAAATAAATGACTCAGAATGGAACAAAAACAAAGTAGGTCAAATTATAAGTAGTATAGAAAAGCTTAAGGTAGAAGAGAGAAAGTTAAATGTAGTGTTAAGTGAATTTAGAGTAAAATGAATATATAAGGCCATTTCAAAATAAAGTATTTTGAAATGGCTTTTTTAAGAAAGTAAAGATACCGTATAAAGTGAGGAGTGAAAATATTGGGGAAAATACAAAAAATATCAATGATAGGCATGGGAGCTGTTGGCTGCGCTTATGGCAAAAATTTGTATGATTTAAATCCTGAAAACTTTAAAGTTATAGCATCAGGAGAAAGAAGAAGTAGATATGAAAAAAATGGATTTGTAATAAATGGGAAACACTATGATTTTAAATGCATATCTCCAGAGGAAAAGTGTGAAAAGGATGACCTGGTTATTATAGCCGTGAAAGAAAATCAGCTTCAGGAGTCTATAGAACAAATAAAAAATCATGTAGGGGAAAACACTATAATACTTTCTCTTTTAAATGGTATTACAAGTGAAGAAAAAGTTGGAACAATTTATGGCATGGAAAAAATGCTGTATTCGTACTGTGTTATTGAGGCTATTAGAAATGAAAATGAAGTGCATATACCAGGAAAATATAAAATAATATTTGGAGAAAAAGATAACCACACTTATTCAGAAAAAGTTAAAGCGGTTGAAGAGCTTTTTAGTAGAGCCAAAATAAACTATGACGTTCCAGAAAATATGCTTCGTTCCATGTGGTCAAAATTCATGATGAATGTTGGAATAAATCCTGTATCAGCATTACTTAGGGCAAATTATGGTGTGTTCCAAAACAATGAATATGCTAGAAAAATCATGGTATCAGCTATGAGGGAAGTAGTTCAGCTGTCAAAGAAAGCAGGTATAAATTTGGACGAAAATGATATTAAAGGATGGATAAAGGTATTAGATTTCTGTAGTCCTGATGGAAAAACTTCAATGTGTCAGGATATTTTAGCAGGTAGAAAAACAGAAGTTGATATATTCAGTGGAGCTGTTTGTGAGCTAGGATTAAAGTATGGTGTTGATACTCCTGTTAATAGGACTATTTTTAATATGGTGAAAGTTATTGAATAATTAATTGGAACTTTAATTATAAAGATTATACGGTGTTTTGAATTTGTGGTAAAATTATTGCTGTAAAGGAGATGTTTCGTTCTTATGGAGGAAAATAATTGTCCATTTTGCTTGAAAGATAATATGGATATAATATGTGAAAATAAATTATCATTTGCAATACTTGATAAAAATCCAGTTAATGAAGGGCATACATTAATTATTCCTAAAAGGCATTTTGCGTTCTTTTTTGAAGCATCTGCAGAAGAAGTAATGGCTATGTATAGTCTTCTCCATGAAGCAAAGGAAATACTGGATATTCAATATGAACCGTCAGGATATAATATAGGTGTGAATGTAGGATATTATGCAGGGCAAACAATAAAACATATGCATATACATCTTATCCCAAGATATAAGGGAGATGTGGAGGAGCCAAAGGGCGGCATAAGAAATTTTAAGAGAAGCATATAGTGCGAAGTAATAGTATTTTGAAACATTAAATAAAAATCATAAGACTAAGCTTCAAATTATAAAAATACTAATAAATTTTAATAACTCGCTGAAAAAAAGCTCAGACAAATTAAAATTTCTAAGTCTTTTTATAATTTGAAGCAAGTCTTATTGACTTCTATTTAAATCGTTCCCAAAATACTATTACTTCGCTTAAAATAAAAGCAAGGTAAATTTTTCTCCGCTTCCCTGCGAAAAATAATATATTAACCTAGTTTTGCTCCAAAATCAAATTAACATTGATGAAGTAACGATTTTAAAAAAACTCTAAGTATTTTATGATTTTCAATTAGATTTTTTAATTAGGGAATCAAGGCTATTAGTTGTAAATATTAAAATAGTCTATATTTTATAAAGAAGGATAATGGGTCTATGACCCAAACCCCAGTTATGATAAAATTCATAGAGCTTTTTTAATGTTACAAATCAATGTTAATTCGCAATATTTTTAAACTACAAATTATTAATGATATTATTTATTTTTAGATTCAGTTAAATTTCTTACAGGTATGTTGAATTTAATTGCTTTTTCTATATCTGTAAGCATTTTTTTATTCTTTGGGTCTACAAATAAACAAGTGTAGCCTTTCTCACCAGCTCTTCCTGTTCTACCTATACGGTGTATGTAGCTTTCAACACTTTCAGGAATATCATAATTATATATATGACTTACACCGCTTATGTCAAGTCCTCTTGAGGCTACATCCGTGGCTATTAAATATTGGAAATCACCATTTCTAAAGGACTTCATTATTCTTTCACGTTTTGATTGAGATATATCACTGTGCAGTTTTTTACAGTCATAACCACGGCCGTAAAGAGCCACTTCAAGTTCGTCTACTCTTCTTTTAGTTCTGCAGAATATGATAGCCATGAAAGGATTATCTTGATCAAGAACAGAACATAAAGCATCCTGTTTTTTTCTATCCGTAGTTTCTACTACATTTTGTGTAATATTACTAACTGTAATGTTTTCTTTTTTTATAGATATAGTTAAAGGATCTTTCATATACTTAAAAGCTAATTTTTTAACATCAGAATTTATAGTCGCAGAGAAACAAAGGGTCTGATGTTTTTTAGAGGTTACCTTAATTATAGACTCTACATCATTTTTAAAACCCATCAAAAGCATTTGATCTGCTTCATCTAGTACAAGGGTTCTTAATTTGCTTAAATCTATAGTTTTTCTTTCAATGTGGTCTAAAAGTCTACCTGGGGTTGCAATAATAAGATGAACATTTTTCTTTAATTTTTTTAATTGTGATGATATATCCTTGCCACCGTAAGCTGAAAGAATATTAATATCCTTGGCTTCTTTAAGTTTTTGAGCCTGCTCCGTTATTTGAATGGCAAGTTCCCTTGTGGGAGTCACAATGAGTCCTTGAATTGCATCAATAGAAGCTGATATATTTTCAAAAAGAGGAAGCAAAAATGCAAGAGTTTTTCCAGTACCTGTCTGTGATTCGCAAATAATATCCCTTCCTTTTTTTACATTAGGAATACTTTGTATTTGAACAGGAGTTGGCTCTTCAATACCATTCTTTTTTAGTACTTTTATTATAGATTCGTTTATACCTAATTCTTTAAAGTTCATTATTTTCTACCTTTCGTTATAGGAAAACAATATAATAATGTAAGTTTTCCTGTAGTACTATGATTTTTTTAGTTTTTAGCATAATTAATAATACCACACTGTTAGAACTATTACTAATAGTAATATAATTACTTTGCTTAAAATAAAAGCAAGGCAAGTTTTTCTCAGATTCACTGCGAAAAATACTATAGTAGAACATGTGACTTTATTAATAATATGGATAACAAAGTAAATCAGCTATTTATACTTAAAATTCCGTAGGTACGTAGGAACTTTTTCCTTGCCCTATACTCTAAGTGAAGTAACAGTGATGAAGGAACGATTTAAAAAATTCTAATGAATGTTATCATGCAAGAGGTTTGGGCTTTGCCCATTATCCTTCTTTACTTAATATAGGCAATCTCTATATTATAAAAGATTTAGATAAGCCTTTAAATCGAAGCTGTTAGCTGTAAACATTAAGATAGCCCATATTTTATAAAGAAGGATAATGGGTCTATTGACCCAAACCCCACGTATGATAAGACTTATAGAATTTTTTTAATGTTGCAAATCACTGTTACTTCTCAATATAAAAAAATAGGTGCTAATTAATAACACCTATTTTTAGTTTAACCATGAACCTTATGTTTATGATCTTTTTTTGAATTCAGTTCCGCATTTCTTACATGTAACAATTATTTTGCCTTGTTTTCTTGGTACCCTGAGTTTTTGGGAACACTTTGGACATTTAAAAGTTTTATATTTTCTAAAAGAGGAGATTTTTTCTTTAATATTATAAATTTTTCTGTTAATAATGAGAGAAAAATCTTTAAAAGATTGAAGCTCACGATATCTTTTATATTTGTTTTTAGAAATACTTCTAAATAAAGCAAAAATTATTAATCCAAGTCCAAATACAGCTGTGTACTTATTTATTAAGAGAATCAAACCCATTATTGATATATAAGTTGAAAATCTATCCCAACCATAGGAATCCTTAAAGTATCTAGTGTACTTATTCATTTTAATTCCTCCTAAAAATACAAGTTAATGTATTCTAACATATATCAATAATTTATTCAATCTGTAACTGCTTCTGTTTTTGTACAAAGACTAATTAAACATCCTAAAATAGCACCAATTAAAGCGGGAGCAATCCATCCGAGTCCTTTAGAATAAAGAGGTAAATAGTTAAACAAATTGTTCAAGAAACTTATTTTTAATAAGGCTTGGTTCAAGGAATCTAAAATACTAAAAACTGATGTAAATACCATACATAATACATAAACGTACTTTGAACCTTTAAACAGATTGTTTGCTAAGAATAACAGCATAAGTACTATTGCCATGGGATAAATTGCATTTAAAACAGGTACAGAAAAAGTAAGTATTTTAGTGAGCCCTACATTTGCAAACAGCATACTTGATAAACTAAGTATTATTGCCCATGTTTTATAAGATATTTTATTTGGAGTTAAACTCGCAAAATATTCACCGCATGAGGTAATTAGTCCTACTGCAGTAGTAAGACATGCAAGTGCAAATATGGCACCAAGTATTATAGCTCCAAAATTTCCAAGTAAATGTAGTGTAGCACTTGTTAATATTTCTCCACCATTTTGAGCATTTAAAGTTATGCTTCTGCTAGAGGCCCCAACGTATGTAAGCATAGCATAAAATGCAATAAGAAGTAGTCCTACTATTAATCCTGCCTTTATTGAATAGGATACTACAGATTTTTCTTCTTTAACGCCCATGGACTTTAGGGTATAAGAAATTACAATTCCAAAATTTAAAGCGGCAATGGCATCCATTGTCATATATCCTTCTGAAAATCCCTTGAAGAAAGGGAAAGCAGCATAATCCCCTTTAGGAGCGCCAAAAGTACCTATGGGATGTATTAAACTTGCAACAAAAATAACTAAAATCAAAATTAGCATTATAGGAGTAAGTATTTTACCTATACGATCTACTAGTTTAGATGGAGTTAAACTTAACCAAAGCGCAATTCCAAAATATATTAATGTATATATAAATAGAGGAAGCGGACCTGAAGTTATATGCTTAGGTAAAAACGGAGCTAGTCCCATTGTATATGCAATGCTTCCTGTCCTAGGAGTTCCTAAAAAAGGTCCTATTGATAAGTAAATTAAAATTGTAAAAATTAGTGCAAAAGTCGGACTTACACGACTTGCAAGGTTATATAGTCCATTTGATTTAGATACTATAACTACAGCTAAAATTGGAAGCCCTACAGCAGAAATAATGAAACCTCCAAAGGCAATCCACACATATTTTCCAGACATTTGTCCTAGAAAAGGTGGGAATATTAGATTGCCAGCACCAAAAAACATAGAAAAAAGTAATAGACCAACAAAAAATGTGTCTTTTTTAGATAATTCTTTCATAATTACATTCCTCCAAAATATAAGTCTATAAAATAATTAAATATATAGGGGTATTGAATATCATATATTTTTGTGTTTCTCGAGAAAACAAAAAAACTCGTCCCTAATAAAGGGACGAGTTGAAATCGCGTTACCACCCTGATTCTATAAATTATATAAATATATAGATAATTTATAGCAGCTCTAATACGTACACTGTTGATACGCTTTCCTTTTAACGGTGGAATTCCGATAAAACTTACTTAAGAATAAGTTTCGGTTTTACTTCTCCAGAATGATTTTCACACATACTCTGAACGTTAACTTTCACCTATAGGGTTTTAAATAAACTCTAATAATGTTAACTCTCTTATGGCACTTATTAAAAAATAAATGTTTAGAACAGAAGTATAAGTTACTTTTTTCCTTCAACGAATTTATCTATTTTATACCATAAAGAATTTAAAATGTAAACAAAAAATAAATTCAAAATGTTAACGGATTGTATTAAATGTAATAAATATAGTTAATAATAACGTAAATGCAATAAACATTTATTAATAAATCCTGCTATATATTGATATTATTATAATTTTTGCGAAAACAATTTTAAACGTTTTAATAGAATGCATTTAAATTATAGCGGGCTTAGTATTATTTGAAATTTTTCATTATAGCAAATGATATTTTGGGTAAAAGCGTACTTAATAATTATATTTTTTATGAATTTATAAATAATTTTAAAGTAATGAAGTAATAACATAGCAAATGTAAGTAATTTAAAGTTTCTTGGAGAATTTAGGGCAAATTTGTATTATTAATCTTATAATACAGAACACATATATATTGCAAAATACCTATTTTGATGTATGATGTTTTGTGGTGTATTATTTTTTGTTAGGGTGATGTTATATGTTTTTAGTAAGAAAAGATGTAGTTAAACTTGCAGTACCAATTCTTGTTGAACAGCTATTTGTAACACTTATGGGAATGATAAATACTATGATGGCGGGACATATAGGTAAGGAAGCTGTCTCGGCTATAGGAATGATTGATTCAATAAACAATATATTTATAGCCTTTTTTTCAGCACTTGCGGTTGGTGGTACAGTTGTTGTAGCACAATATATTGGACAAAACAACATAAGAAAAGCCAATGAAAGTACTAAACAAGCACTATATTCTACTATTGCCATAGCTGTTATAATAACTATTGTAATGGCAATATTCAAAAGGCCACTTTTGGCATTTCTATTTGGAAGTGCTGAAAAAAAGGTTATAATGGATGCTAATAGTTATTTTGGAATAACTCTACTTACTTATCCTTTAATAACTGTAGATTTAGTATCTAACGGTATTTTAAGAGGTGCAGGAGATACGAAAACTCCTATGAAAATATCTATATTAATGAATATTTTAAATGTTGGATTTACAGCTGCATTTATATGGGGAGTTAAAATTAAAGATACAGTTATAATAAAAAGTATGGGAGTTACAGGTGCGGCTCTTGGTATAGCAACGGCAAGAACAATCGGAGCAATCATTATACTTATTGTAATGGTTAGAGGTTCAAGAATAGTTCAGCTTAAAAAATTAAGGGAATTTAAATTGGACAAGGATCTTTTAAAACCTATATTTGGTATAGGTATACCTGCTAGTGTGGAATCACTTTTATTTAATGGTGGTAAGCTTATAATGCAGATATTTATAGTGGGAATGGGAACGGTAGCTATGGCTTCTAATACTATTGTGAATTCAATAGGTAATTTTTTGAATATACCTGGAAATGCGCTCGTAATTGCTGCAACTGCTTTAGTTGGGCAATTTATGGGTAGAGATGATGAAAAGGGAGCTGAAAAATGTCTTTCATATATAACTAAACTTTCAACTGTACTTTTGACAGTAGTTGGTCTCTCTTCAATTATTTTTTCTAAGTATTTACCATCGTTTTATACAGGAAATAGTGATATTATAAATTTATCATCAAAAGTTCTCATTAGCAATGCATTTGCTATGGTTATATGGTCTTCAGCATTCACTTTGCCAGCAGGACTTAAAGGTGCAGGCGATGCAAAGTATACTATGATAACCTCAATAATAGGAATGTGGCTTTTTAGGATAGTTTTTGGAAACTTTCTTGGAAACACGTTAAAAATGGGTCTTCTTGGAATTTGGATAGGAATGTATACGGATTGGTTTGTTAGGGGAATTCTTTATATTATAAGGTTTAAAAGTGGAAAATGGAAAAATCATGTTGTCGTTAAGAGAGTGAAGACTTCTGTAAAACTTTAGATAGGGGTTGATGTTAGTGGATGATAAGTTCAAGGAATTTTTAGCAGATAAAAAATATATAAAAACCTTAATTGGCAATTTAATTGTAATGATTATGTTTTTAGGTTTACTTATTTTCAGTAAGATAAAGCACAATTCAATTGCTTTTTATGTTTTTATGACATTAATTATGCTTATAATTATATATTTGTCTGTTGATATTTTAATTTCATATTATCTTGATAAGATAAAGAAAATTCCCGATCTAGCTATTAGTGATAGCAAAATAGTATTTTTTTATGGTACTTTTAAAAGTAAAAAGATAGTGAAAATAAGTGATATAGAAAATGTATATATTCCTAAATGGGATGAATATATTGAACTTATATTTAAAGATAAAATAGAAATGAATTTGAACCTAAAAGGATATTCAGAAGAATCAAAAGAGGAACTTAGGAACATATTTAATTCGATAAAAAATGGAATTGATGGCAGTAAGGAAACTGAAGAGATAAAAACTTATTATTTAGCAAATGGTAAGAATTACATTAAAAAAGAATTATAAAGCACTGCTTTTAGTGGCAGTGTTTTTATATATTAATAATTTGTATTAGGAGGATAGTATGTACATGTTAAAAAAATTTGTGAAATATTACAAACCTTATAAATTTTTATTCTTTACAGATATGTTTTGCGCACTAATAGTATCTTTAGTTGATTTGTCTTTCCCAATAATTCTTAGTTATCTGTCTAAAAATTTTTTTGTTAAGGATAAAGCAATTGTATTAAACGGTATTATATATATTGGAATAGGATTAGCTATCATGTATTTAATAAAATATTTTTGTCAGTATTTTATAGCTTCATGGGGGCATGTTATGGGAGCAAGGATGGAGACAGATATGAGACAGGATTTATTTTATCATCTTCAAATGCTTCCCTTTTCATATTATGATGAAAATAATACGGGAGAGATGATGTCAAAGCTTATTTCTGATCTTTTTGATATATCAGAGCTTGCACATCATGGCCCTGAAAATGTATTTATTTCTTTACTAAAAATATTAGGTTCTTTTGCCGTATTATTTGTTATTAATGTAAAAATGACACTTATACTATTTGGTGTAACTTTAATTATGGTTATCTTTTCAATAAATAAAAATGTAAAGATGCAAAAAATATTTTTTGATAATAGAAAGAAAATAGCCAGTGTAAATTCGTCAGTTCAGGATAGTCTTGAAGGTATAAGAGTTGTAAAGTCCTTTGCAAACGAAGAAGTTGAACAGAGAAAATTTGACAAAAGCAATAATAATTATTTAAAGTCAAAAGTCAAAGGCTACAAAGCAATGGGAGAATTTATCGCTGGAAATGCACTTTTTCAAGGAGTACTTTATTTATCAATTATAGTATCAGGAGCAATATTTATAAAGATAGGAAGTCTTAAAATATCAGATTTAGCTGTATATGCCCTATACATAAATATATTTATTAATCCTATAGATGTTCTTATAAATTTCATGGAACAATTTCAAAAAGGATATGCGGGATTTAAAAGATTTATTGAGGTTATTGAAACTAAACCTAACATAGTAGACAGGGAAAATGCAGAAGAGCTTAAAAATGTAAAGGGAAATATAGAATTTGATAATGTATGCTTTAGCTATGATGGTCATAAGGAGATAATTCATAATTTAAATATTAATATAAAAGCAGGAAAAAATATAGCTTTAGTAGGACCTTCTGGTGGTGGAAAAACTACAATATGTTCTCTTTTACCCAGGTTTTATGATGTCACATCTGGAAGTATTAAAGTTGATGGAAAAGATATAAGGGATGTTACACTTAATTCACTTAGAAATTCTATTGGCGTGGTTCAGCAGGATGTTTATATATTTTCAGGAACTATAAAGGATAATATAGCTTATGGAAGACCTGATGCTGCAGATGAGGAGATAATTGCCGCTGCTAAGGGAGCTAATATTCACGATTATATAATGCAGCTAGAAGATGGCTATGATACTTTTGTAGGAGAAAGGGGAGTCAAGCTTTCTGGTGGACAAAAACAGAGAATATCCATAGCTAGAGTGTTTCTTAAAAATCCTCCAATATTAATTCTAGATGAGGCGACTTCAGCTCTTGACAATGAAAGCGAGAAATATATACAAAAGTCTCTAGAAAAACTTTCAAAGGGAAGAACCAGTATTGTTATAGCTCATAGACTAAGTACAATAAGGAATGCAGATGAAATAATAGTTATAAAGGACAGAAACATACAGGAAAAAGGAAATCATGATGAGCTACTTAAAAAGGGTGGAATTTATGCTTATTATTATAATTTGCAATTTGAGGGTCTTGATGCTTGAAACATGAAAAAATCAATTAAGAATTAATAAAGAAGAATAAGAATTTTTTGCTTTGATTTGAAAAAACTACTAACTTAGAAAAGGCCATTCACATGTGATGAATGGTCTTTTCTAATACAATATATTTTAATTTTTACGGCTGAATAGTTTTTCGATTATTGCAAGTATGTTTTTAATTACTGTAAGTCCATTTATTATAGTACTTTTTTTATCAATAACGGAAGCTGCTAATTCTGTAGCTGTTTCACTTACCAAATTTAAATTGTCTGTCATTTTACTTACATTTTCAGTAACTTCAGGCAGCATTTTTATTGTTCTCGAAATATCCTTACTATTGGAATCCCAAAATGTATCTATTTTATGTACTAAACTTGATATTCTCTTTAAGAATATAATTAAAAAAACTAAAGCAATAGTCCCTAGTGTTGCTAATATTACAAAAAAAAGCACGTAAACATTTATATACAACTTGTACCACCTCGTATAGTTATTAATACCTTACAAAATTATTTTTTTATGCTTGAAAGGTATTCTTTTATTTTTTTCCTTGATTCAATAAACTTTAAATTTTTTATAGCATTTTTGTTTGAAATATTTTCTGCTGATTTTTTATTTGATTTACTAATTGGTTTGTCATCTTGCTTTGATGATAAAAGTAGCTTACTTAAAAAAAATGATGTAGTTACTACAATTGTAGTTTCAAATATAAATTTAACAGCTTTATTTTTTGTCTCTTTAATTGTGTAATTTAACTTCACTCAAATCTCCTCCTTTATTTATTATATATCATCTTTATTTTAACTTCTACAATAAAACTAACTATATTTTCCTATAAAAATATATGTAATATCTATAATATTTTTGGAGTTTATATTTCAATGAATAGAGCTATATAAATTAATAAGTACTATTAAACTTTTTGCAATGTAATGAATAAATGTATTTTATACCTCATTATGCATACTTATGCCATTAATGTATATAATTACTCAAAAAATATTTGCAAATTGTTAACAAAATTTATTGTATCGTAATAAATTTTAATATAAATAAAAATGGCATACAAAATGTCACTAATTTTCTTAAAATATTTGCTGAATGTGTTTACTTTTAATGTAAAAACATGATATAATGTGTTGTATTAGTAAAAAACTATTTTGCTAATGCAAGTTTTAATTAAATACATTAAAAATTTTATTAAAACTTCAAATTATAAAATAATTGAGTATATATTCGATTATTTTCGTTTTCATCTTTCAATCTATGGTATATAGGATAATTTATTTATCCTATAATTTGGGCGAAGAGCATGTGAGTTGTATGCTTTTCGCATTTTTTTATAATATAAATTTTTTTATTAAATTATCTGTATAAAAATTAATGGCCTTGAGGAAACTTATATTGTAACTGTGAAATATATTTGCAATATGAGGGTGAAGATTATGGATGGCTATAATAAAAAATTATTACCACAAACAAAGGAAAAATTAAATAGATTCAAGCTGGAAACGGTAAATGAAATTGGAATTAATATAAAATTAAAATATAATGGTGAGTTAACCTCGAAGGAAGCTGGTTCTTTAGGAGGATCTGTAGTTAAAAAGATGCTGCAAAGCTATGAAAAAAACTAATGGGAAGTAACAATATTTTGAAACATTAAATAAAACTCATAAGGCTAAGCCTCAAATTATAAAAATCCTAAGATGTTTCAATAATTCGCTGAAAAAAGCTCAGACAAATTGAAACTTCTAAGGATTTTTATAATTTGAGTCAAAGTCTTATTGAGTCTTATTTAAATTGTTTCCAAAATATTGTTACTTCCCATAAAGGGTAAAGGCAAGGAAGATTTTCTTCCGCTAACGCTCCCCAAAATCTGAATTAAAAGTTTATATAGGGCTAAACTTTTAATAACTCGCTGAAAAAAAGCTCAAACAAATTTAAATTTCTAAGTCTTTTCATTATTTGGAGCAAAGTCTTATTTATTAGTTAAGCTTTTTTCCATCAGCCGAAGTGTGTGGAGTGCTGACATTGCTTGGCTCGTCAGCAGGTGAGGGGTTTCACCTTCGGCGAAAGGTTATGGATAACTTTCCTCCGTCTCACTCTTACATAGCAATATTTTTAAACTACGAATTATTAATTTTTAATGCGACAGTCCCATTATTTTTCGTAGTTGCGGATGAATTTTTTCTTGAGGCATCTTAATTATTAGAAGAATGCATCAGGTAAGCTGACAGAAGTTATATTGTATAATGGCATGTAGGACAGAGGTAAATTGTGCTATAATTAAAAATAATAAATTACATTGGGGGCAATACGTATGAAAGAATATAAATACATTTTTGGACCTATACCATCTAGAAGAATGGGAAATTCTTTGGGAATAAGTCCTATAGAAAAAAGAAGCTGCTCTTATTCTTGTGTATATTGTCAGCTTGGAAGAACTAAAAATTTATTGAAAGAACCACAGAAATTTTTTAATATTAATGATATTTTAGACGAGTTTAAAGATTATTTAAAAGAAGATGTTAAAATTGATGTTGTAACTGTAGTTGGAGAAGGGGAACCAACTCTGTGTGCTGATTTAGAAGAATTAATAGTGAATTTAAAGAAAGTTACAGACAAGCCTATTGCAGTTATAACAAATGGCTCTATGCTCATATATAAAGGTGTAAGAGAAGCTTTAAAAAAAGCAGATATAGTTCTTCCATCCCTTGATGCAGGAGATGAAGTGACTTTTAGAAGAATAAATAGACCTAATCGTAAAATGAATTTTGAAAAGATCACGGAAGCCCTTATTGATTTTTCTAAAGAGTATAAGGGTGAGCTATGGATGGAAACTATGATAGTCAAAGATTTTAATGATACTCCAAAGCAATTTTATGCTATAAAAAGAATACTTGATAAGGTAGATTACGATAGACTTTATATAAATACTCCAGTAAGGCCACCGGCAGAAAATTATGTGCGTGAACCGGATGATGATGTACTTGAGAAAGCAGTTAGAATACTGGGAGGTACATCAATACAGCAGATCTCATCTGGTGAATTTTTTAGCGAAATAGAAGATGATTTTGAAGCAATTAAAAGTATAGTAGCAAGACATCCTATGAATAAATTTGAGGTTAAAAGTTTTCTTGAGTCCAGGGGATGTGCAAATGAAGAGGAAATTTTAGAAAAATTACAAAATGACGATAGTATTGATGTAGTTAACTATAAAAATTATGTTACATATAGACTTAAGTAGTGTGGAGGATAAGAATGACTAGACAAGTAAAAAGAGTTGCTGCTATACACGATTTATCAGGATTTGGCAGGGCATCTTTAACGGCTATAATTCCGATCATGTCCTATATGGGCATTCAGGTTTGCCCAATGCCAACTGCAGTATTGTCAACGCATACAACAGGATTTAAAGAGTATAGTTTTGTTGATCTTACAGATAATATGCAGAAGTTTATAGAACATTGGAAAAAGCTGGATATAGAATTTGATGCTATATATACTGGATTTTTAGGCTCACCTAAGCAGGTTGATATTATAAGTGACTTTATAGATGAATTTTCTACAGAGGAAACTTTAGTTCTAATTGATCCTGTTATGGGTGATGAAGGAAAGTTATATAGCACAATGGATGATAACATGGTAAAAAGTATGAAAAGGCTTATAAAGAAGGCAGATATAATAACGCCTAATTTTACAGAAGCTGCATATCTATTAGGCAGAGACTATGATTTAAATCTTAATGAAAAAGCCATACAGAATTGGATTTTAGAGCTTTCAGATATGGGACCTGATGTTATTATGACAAGTGTACCTAAAGGTAAAGATGATAAAAATACAAGTGTTATAACATATGATAAAAAGAATAATAAATTTTGGAAGGTAACATCTGAATATATACCAGTAAGCTACCCCGGAACAGGAGATAGCTTTGCAAGTGCTGTGCTAGGATATATTTTAAATGGAGACAATCTTCCACAAGCTGTAGGACGCGCAATGCAGTTCATTACTTCAGCTATAAAAGAAAGTTATGGTTTTGATTACCCAACGAGAGAGGGAATTTTAATTGAAAAATCACTTAAAGTGCTAAACATGCCTTTTATAAATGGAAGTTATGAGAGACTTGATTAGATATATATAAATAGGGGGGAAACAGTACTGTGAAAAAAATAAAAAGTGTAATTAGTTTTATAATGTTTGTTTTTATTTTCGTTATGCCATTTACAAAAGTTTTGGCTGATGGTAATAACTATATTCATGATGATGCTAAGGTATTAAGCTCATCTACTATAAGTGAGGTAAACAGTAATTTTTCAAAATTGGAACAAAATACAGGGGCGCAAGCCTATATTTATTTGGTTCCAAGTTTAAATGGACAAAGTATAGATGGATATGCAGCTAATATAGCTAAAAGTATTAATACTAGTAAATATACTTTGTTTGTAGTGGCTGTAAAGGATAAAAAAAGTAAGTTTATGGCAAGCCAAGGATTAAATAATGTATTTAATGAAAGTGAGCTAAACAGAATAGCATCAATGCCTAATGATGACTTTAAAAAAAGTGATTTTAATTCTGGAATATTAAAAGTAGGTAAAGCAGTAGATCAGGATATAACAACAAAAGCAGTTAAAGAAAAAAAAGTATCAGTAAAAAATGATGGATATAGCAAAACGGTAGTAGCTAAAAAAAGTCATTCGGGAATAGTTGGCTTCATTATTTTTATTCTCATATGTGCTATAATTATTTTCATTTACAAGAAAAGAAAAAGCAATAAGCATGTACATAGCTTCGCTCAAAAAAACAATTTACATTATAATGATTCAGATAATTCGTTTAGATCAGCAAATATGAGAAATGATAGGGAATATGAAAATGAAAGAAACTTTAGACACTCATCTAATGGTTCCAATAATACAACTATTATTAATAATGGTGACAGTAGGGGTAACATGGGAAGTTTTGTAGATGGAATGATGTTTAATGAAATGGTTTCGCATAATCATGATCATTACGAACATGAACGCTACAGCCATGATTCTTATAGTGATGATTCATATAGCGATGATGATTCGAGAGATAATACGAATGATAAATACACTAGTGGGGACTGGAGCAGTTCAAGTGGAGATTCAAGCTGGGGAGACTCAGGAAGTTCAAGTGGAGATTCTAGTAGTTCAAATGGAGACTCAGGTTGGGGAGATTCAAGCTCAAATGATTCAGATTCTGGATCGTCAGATTGGTAATAAAATTTATTTATTTTAGAGGAGGTGAAGCTTCAGGGATAAAGGCTGTTTTATCCCTGAAGTGTAATTATGGATGCAAACGTTTCATGGATAATTGATTCCAAAATTAAAAGAACCATGGAGAATCTTGAAAAAAACAATATGGAGGCTTATTTAGCTCAAGATACTAAAGAATTAATGGATATTATAAACAAAATAATAAGTAAAGGCGAGACTGTGGCGGTAGGTGGCTCTATGACTCTTTTTGAGACTAAAATAATAGATTATTTAAGAAATGGAGATTACAATTTTTTAGATAGATATAAGGATGGATTAACAAGAGAAGAAACCAGGGAGATATATAGAAAGAGTTTTTTTGCAGACAGCTATTTAGTAAGTACAAATGCATTAACGGAAAATGGTGAGCTCTACAATGTAGATGGCAATGGGAATAGGGTTGCTGCTATGCTTTACGGACCAGACAAAGTTATAGTAATTGCTGGTATTAATAAGATAGTAAAAAATGTTGATGAGGCTATAAGTAGAACTAAAAATATAGCTGCACCTGTAAATGCAAAGAGACTTAATAGAAATACTCCATGCACTAAGGTAGGAGATTGTATGGATTGTAAAAGTAGCGACAGGATTTGTAATGAATATACTCTAATAAGAAGGCAGGGTGCAAAGGGAAGAATTAAAGTAATTATAGTTAATGAAAAATTAGGGTACTAATTATGGAAAAAGTAATTACTTATTCTTTGAAAAATGGGAATACTAATTCTAATGATTATTATAAAGATGTTTCGGTGCTTACAGATGAAATACTACTTAACGGAAAAGTACTATGTAAGTCTATACTTGAGGATTTTGATGATTACGTTAAATTAAATTGTGCTGGAGAAAAAAGAAGTGAAAATGAGTATTTTATGGAACTTTTGATTTTAGGTGTTATGTGGCAGTTATACAGTGATGATGCCATAGATTTATCAGAAATGCCGAGAAAACTTCTTTTTAACTTAAAAGAATTAAGACAGAATAATATAAGCATAAAGCCATGCGTTGATTTCATAAGAGGAATACTTTCAACAATATTTTTGTATCCAAATGATAATTACAATTTAGATGCTAAGTTTACACTAAAAAATTTTGAAAAATTAATTGGATGGATGAGTGCTTCAGGAGAATTTAATGAGGAAGTAACAAGATTTGATATTTGGAATAAGTATTTGCATTCAATTAATTTTGAGGCTGTAAATAATTTTTTCTCAAGTGTAATTACTTTAGAATTATATTTCAGTGTGCGATGTGAAAGTATTTTGGGCAAATATACGAAAAATGTAAATGTATTTTTAAAAAGTGATTATCAAAAACATAAATGGCGTGAAGATGTTATTTTTTGTGGAAGGCAGCCAGTTGAATATCATCTTAATATGGTTGGAGCAGAAATTATGAATAGGGTTTATAGAGATGAATTTTTAAGAGCACCTCACAAAAAACTAATTCTCTCAGGCTGCATGCGCTATAATAGTGATGAAAAATGCAGAGCAGTAGAAACACTGCAAGGCAAAAGATGTAAAATGTGCAGTAGGGAATGTACAGTTAATAATTTGACTAGATTAGGAGGAAAGCATGGATTTGAGGTTTTCATTGTGGAACATGAATCTTCAGCTTTTAAAAAAACTAATATCCAGTATGGAGAGGTTGGGATTGTAGGTGTAGCCTGTGTTTTAAATTTACTTAGTGGAGGATTTAAGGCTAGAAGGCTTAATATGGTTCCTCAATGTGTAATTCTTGATTATTGCGGCTGTAAAAATCATTGGGATGACAAAGGAATCGTTACTAATATAAATATAGATAAACTTAAGGAAACGTTTAAAATACAGTAATAGTATGTTTTGAATAGATAAATTAATAAGGGTAAATATTATAGATATAATAAATGTAAAAGATAAGGTAGGTTATAAAATGCAAAAGATAGCGTTAGTGACAGATAGTACAGCTGATGTTGATAGTGAAATGATACAAAAATATGATTTGAAAGTGCTTCCACTTAGAATAATATATAAGGATAAGGAATATATAGACAAAGTAACCATTACTCCAAAGGAAGTTTATGATAATATGGAAAAGGAAGTGCCGTCTACATCACTGCCGTCCGTAGAAGATATGGAAAAATTGTATTCAGAGCTTGAAGCTAATGGGTATACTCATGTAATTGCAGTTACTATATCTTCAAATTTATCAGGAACATATAATACTCTACAGATCGCAGCACAGAATCATGAAAATATCAAAAGTTTTATTTTTGATTCAAAATCTATAACTATGGGTGAAGGTGTGATTATAAGAGAATGTGGTGAAATGGTACTCCAGGGCAAAAGCTTTGAAGAAATAGTGAAAAAAATGCCTGAAATAAGAAGTAAAGTTAAGGTTTATTATATTGTTGATACATTAAAGTATTTAATAAAAGGTGGAAGGATAGGGAAAGTTTCTGGGACTGTTGGTCAGCTCTTAGATATTAAGCCTATAATATCTATAAATGAAGATGGCGTATATTATACTCACTGTAAAGCAAAGGGAAAAAGGCAGGCAAAGAAAAAGATTGTTCAAATAGTTAAAGAAATACTTGAAGGTGGCAAATGTGATATTTGGGTTATGCATGGAGGAGCTTACGCGGAAGTGTTAAAGCTCAAAGAATTAATCGAAGAAATTCCCAATATAGAAAATTTGTCAATTGGAGAAATCAGCCCTGTTGCAGGAGTTCATACGGGACCAGGACTTTTAGGTGTGGTAATATATAAAAAGTGATTTCTGGAGGAAGCATATGAAAAAATTTGTATTCGTATCTGATTTTGACGGAACCATAAGTAAAAAGGACTTTTATATGATAATATCTGACAAATATCTAAAAGATGAATTAAAGGATTTATACAGAGACTGGAGAAATTCAAAAATAAAAGATGTAGATTATTTGGGATATGTATTTAGCCATATAGGAAGAAATGAAAAGGAAATACTTCAAGATATACTTACTATATCATTAGATCCTTACATAAAAGAATTTATAAAAAATATAAAAGAAAACGGTGGAGATTTTGTAGTGGTAAGTGCGGGAACTAATTATTATATTGATAGGATTTTCGAGCATGAGGGTATAAAGGACATAAAAATATATTCTAATAGAAGCGTATTTAAGGATAATGGGCTTCACTTTGAGCTTGATCCTAAAGATGAATTCTATTCTGAATTTTATGGAATAGATAAGGGTAAAGTAATAAAGAAACTTAGAGGGGAATATAAAAAGATTTTTTATGCAGGAGACAGCAATCCAGATGTAGCTCCAGCATTATTAGCTGATGTGGTTTTTGCAAAAAGTAATCTTTGCTCTCTTCTGAAAGCTCAAAACAGGGAATTTATACAATTCAGTGATTTTCATGAAATTTGGCTCAATGTAGAAAAATATCTAAAGGAGTGGAAAATTTGAAAATAATATCTCATAGAATAGCAATTCCTTTAATACTAGAAGTTGGAAAGCAAAATATAGATAATATAGGTCAAATAATAAGTAAGGTTAATTTTAAAACCATTGCAATTTATTTTGGAGAGGGAATATATGAACTTTTCGGAAAGAGAATTGTAGAATCCATAAATAATGCAGGCATAGAAGTTAAAAATACAGGTACGGTTAAGAGTATAGATTTTCAGGAAATTGGCAGTATGGCTTTTGAAATTTCCAGTGATGTAACTGCTCTAATAGCTGTAGGCGGCGGGAAAGCTATAGATGCTGTTAAATATATGGCTTTTTTAAGAAAACTTCCTTTTATAAGTGTTCCTACATCAACCTCTAATGATGGTTTTGCGAGTCCTGTTGCATCACTCATGATAAATGGCAGGAGAACTTCTGTTCCAGCTAAGACTCCTGAAGGAATAATAGTAGATATAGACGTAATAAAAGGTGCACCAGAGAAGTTTATATACTCGGGAATTGGTGATCTTGTATCAAATATAACAGCTCTTTATGATTGGAGATTTGAAGAGGAAAATAAAAAGTCTCATATGGATGATTTTGCAGTCATGATATCTAAGAAATCAGTAAATAGTTTTGTTAGAACTGAATTTAAAAGTATTAAGGATGATTTATTTTTAAAAGAACTTGTGGATTCACTTACAATGAATGGCATAGCCATGGAAATAGCAGGCAATAGTTCTCCAGCAAGTGGATCTGAACATTTGATATCTCATGCACTTGATAAGTTTTTACCTGTACCTAACCTTCACGGGATTCAAGTTGGCATTGCAACTTATATAATGTGTATAGTTCAAAATCATAGGGAAGCAAGAATAAGAAAAATTTTAAAGGACACAGGATTTTTTGATTATGTAAAGGGGCTTAATATGAAAAAGAGCGATTTTAAGAAAGCTATTTCCATGGGACACCTCATAAAACCCGCTAGATATACCTATTTGCATGTTGAAAAGAATATTGAATATGCTAAATATGTTGTAGATAATGATGAAATATTAAAAGACATATTGGAATAATATGGAAAAAATATATTGACAAATTGTAAAAAACATCTTATGATTTTAAAATAGTAGGGTAATGAAGTAAATTCATTACTTTATTTTTTATATTAATTACTGGAGGACGGACTTGATGGATAAAAGTAAAAATAATGAAAGCTATGATGTAACGGCCCTTACTTCTTTAGAGAAGTTAGAACCTGTAAGAATAAGACCGGGTATGTACATAGGTTCTACAGGAACTAAGGGATTGCACCATTGCATATGGGAAATATTGGATAATGCCATAGACGAGCTTACCAACGGCTTTGGAGATGTGGCTAAGGTAATACTAAATAAGGATAAAAGTGCTACTATAATAGATAATGGAAGAGGAATTCCAACTGGAATACACCCTGTGAAGAAAAAATCTGGAGTTGAAATGGTATATACAGAACTTCATACAGGTGGAAAATTTAATAATAAAAATTATAAGACATCTGGAGGACTTCATGGTGTAGGTGCAGCTGTTGTAAATGCTCTTTCAGAATGGACTGAAGTTGAAGTATATCAAAATGGGTACATATATAGACAGAGATTTGAATATGCCTACGATAAAGAGTTAAAGAGAAATATGCCAGGTACTCCGGTAACACCTATAGAGAAGATAGGTAAAACTGATAAGCAGGGGACAAAAGTTACTTTTAAACCTGACAGTAAAGTGTTTACAACAGTAGACTTTAAATTTGATATTATAGATGAAAGACTTAAAGAAATTTCATTTCAAAATAAGGGAATAACTTTAATTTTAGAAGATAACAGAGGAGAAGAACCTATTGTAAAAAAATATCATTCAGAAAGAGGACTTCTTGATTTTATAGATTATCTCAATGAAAGTAAAACAGTTATTCATAAGAATCCAATACTCTTTGATGGAGAGAGAGAAATTAATGGAATTAAACTTTATGGTGAAGTATGCATTCAATTTACAGATTCTACAACTGAGTATATTGCAAGTTATGTAAATAACATACCTACAACAGAGGCTGGCACTCATGAAGCTGGATTTAAGACAGGGATGACAAGAGCCTTTAAAGAATGGGCCAAGAAGCTTGGAATTTTAAAGGAAAAAGATAAGGAATTTGAAGGTAATGATGTAAGAGAAGGTATGACTGCAATAATTAAAGTAAAGCTTACTAATCCGGTTTTTGAGGGACAAACTAAGACAAAACTTGGAAATAATGAAGCTTATACTATGATGAATGACTTATCATATTCTGGTTTTTCTGAATGGATTGAGGACAATAAGGATTTAGCTTCAATGATTATGAAAAATGCTGTAAGTGCAGCTACAAGACGTGAGAAAATAAAAAAGATAAATGAAGCAGAAAAAAAGAA
Organism: Clostridium pasteurianum; assembly: GCF_001705235.1. Classification (NCBI taxonomy): domain Bacteria; kingdom Bacillati; phylum Bacillota; class Clostridia; order Eubacteriales; family Clostridiaceae; genus Clostridium; species Clostridium pasteurianum. Next base: position 261,833 of record NZ_MCGV01000001.1, on the reverse strand, counting down.
AGTAGGTAAGGGAACTTCCCCTTTAGCTGGTAAAATTGCAGTTTGTACTCTTAAAGATCCATCTTTATGTGAATTTATAATAGTTGAGGGAGATTCAGCAGGAGGAAGTGCAAAGCAGGCAAGAGATAGAAGATTTCAGAGCATAATGCCTTCAAAGGGTAAAATAATGAATACTGAAAAGCAAAAGCTTGAAAATGTTCTTGGAAGTGAAGAACTTAAGATATTCAACACAGCTGTTGGAACGGGGATACTTGATAATTATAATGAAGATGATTTAAGATATAATAAGATTATAATAATGAGTGATGCAGATGTAGATGGATATCATATAAGGACTTTATGGATGACGTATATATATAGATATATGCGACAGCTTATTTCTAATGAGCATCTTTATATAGCACTTCCACCTTTATATAAGGTTTATAAAAATTCTAAAAAAGGTGAAGTTGTAAAATATGCCTATAGTGATGAGCAGCTTGATAATGCAAAAAAGGATGTTGGAAGAGGTTACCTCATTCAAAGATATAAAGGACTTGGAGAAATGAATCCAGATCAGCTCTGGGAGACAACTTTAGATCCAGAAAAAAGAACTCTTCAAATGGTTACTATAGAAGATGCAGCAAAGGCTGAAAAAATGGTATCTTTACTCATGGGTGATGTAGTTGAACCTAGAAAAAATTATATGTATAAATATGCTGAATTTTAATAGTTGGGGGAGGATTTAATATGGCAAAGAAAATTAACATACCTAAAGATAATAACATTATAAAAATACCTCTTGAAGAAGCTATGCCTGAGAATTATCTGCCATATGCTGTTGAAGTTGCTAAGGATAGAGCACTTCCAGATGTAAGAGATGGACTGAAACCTGTTCATAGAAGAATTTTATATGGTGCATATATGTTAAAGGCATTTCCCGATAGACCTTATTATAAGTCTGCTAGAATAGTCGGAGATATTTTAGGAAAGTATCATCCGCACGGAGATTCATCGGTTTATGAGTCAATGGTTATCCTTGCACAGAATTTTACGACAAGGCATCCACTTATCGATGGTCATGGAAACTGGGGAAGTGTAGATGGAGATAGTGCTGCTGCCATGCGTTATACAGAAGCGAGATTAACACCTATAGCACTAGAAATGATAAATGATATTGATAAAGATGTAGTTGACATGGTAGATAATTATTCCGGATCAGAAAAAGAGCCTTCGGTACTTCCTGCTGCATATCCTAACCTTCTTGTAAATGGTGCCTTTGGAATAGCTGTTGGTTTATCTACCAATATACCTCCACATAATTTGCGGGAGGTAATAAGTGCTGTTCTAAAATATATAGACAATAATGATATAACAGTTAAAGAACTTATGAAATATATTAAAGGACCAGACCTTCCTACAGGAGGAATAATAATAGGGAAAAATTCTCTTCTTGGTGCTTATGAAACAGGTGAGGGAAAGGTAACTTTAAGAGCTAAAACTAAAATAGAAAAGCTTGAAAATGGACGACTTGCTATAGTAATAAGTGAGTTTCCTTACAGGAGAAATAAAGCAAAAATACTTCAGACAATTTCTGAAATGACAGCAGATAAAAAGCATTCCAAAATTCTCGAAAGCATTTCTGATATAAGGGATGAATCCGATAGACATGGAATTCGTGGAGTAATAGAATTTAAAAAATCGGCTGATGAAGACTCAGTGAATAAGATTCTTAAATATCTCTTTAAAAAGACTGAACTCCAATGTAATGTTAATTTTAATATGGTGGCGCTTGCTGATGGAAAGCCTGAAACCATGAATCTTAAGACAATTATAAAGTATTATGTTGAGCATAGAAAAGATATAGTAACAAGAAGAACTAAATACAATTTAAGTGTTGCTAAAAAGAGGTTTAACATAGTTGAGGGTTTTATAAAGGCAATAGACATAATGGATGATATTATAAAAACTATAAGAGCTTCTAAATCAAAAAAGGATTCAGAGGAAAATCTTATAAATAAATTTGGTTTCAACAGTGAGCAAGCAACAGCTATTGTTGAACTTATGCTTTATAAGTTAACTGGACTTGAAATAGAAACTTTTAAAAAAGAGTATAGGGAATTAAAAAAATTGATTGATAAGTTTGAAAAAATATTAAATGATGAAAGAGAACTCCTTAAGGTTGTAAAAAAGGAGCTTGAAGAAGTAAGCAAAAAGTACGGTGAAGATAGGCGTACTAAAATTGTGGAAGATGACAGTAAAGCTAAAATTGATGCTGAGGATTTCACTGTTGTAGAGGATATAGTAATTACTATGTCGAATGAAGGTTACATAAAAAGTTTGCCTAAGAAAACATATTTAAGATCAAATTCTGATGTAAATGATATAGAATACAGAGAAGGCGATTTCAATAGATTTTTAGTAGAATCTAATACGACACATAATTTGCTTATATTTACAGATGCAGGCAATATGTATAAGATTAAAGGAAATAACATACCAGAATACAAGTGGAAAGAAAAGGGCGAAAAGCTTGATAGTATTATAAGAGGTCTTGATTTAAACAAAGAAAAAGTTTTAAATGTATATTCTGTAAGTGATATGAATGAACAGAAGGATGTTATGTTTATAACTAATAAGGGCAATATAAAGAAAACAAACCTTGATAAATTTGATACTATATATTCAAAGGTAATGGCGCTTAAGCTTAAAAAGGATGAAAAACTTGTAAGAGTAGAGATGCTGCCAAGGATAAGGGAAGAAGCATTCATAAAAATTCACACAGAAAAAGGTCTTAAATTTGTTCTTAGGGAGCCTATAATAGAAGAACTTGATAGAAACAAAACTGGATATCAATTTGTAAATATACCATCTAAGGACAGAATAGTTTCAGCTGAGTTTGAAACAAATGCTGAGTACAGAATTTTTTACATTAAGGTAAGTAATAAAGGTGTAGTTAAAACTAAGGATTCAAGGTCTCAAAATTATATAGAAACAAACACATCAAGTAGACTTCTTATATTTATGGATGATGGAAAAGTAATTAATATTCCTGCATATCTATTTAGCAGCTTAGATAATGATACAATAGAATTATCTGAACTTTACGATGAGATTGATTCAGCATCTAAGATTATACAGACTGTATCATTAGAAGAGTTTCCGGAAGATAAGTTCCTGTATTTTTTCAGCAATAGAGGATTTGTAAAGAAGACTAAATTAAGTGAATTTAAGGACAGCACTGGAAGTGAGATATGCTACAAATTGAGGAATAAATATGATATGCTTGTTAATGTAGATATTTCTGAAAATGATGAAGAGGATGAAATAATACTCATAACTAAAAAAGCAGTGGGAATAAGATTTAAAGCATCTTCTGTAAGCTCAATGGGTAAGGTAGCTTCTGGTGTTACGGGAATAAGCCTAAATGAAGAAGATAGCACTCAATATGGATTTGTAATGAGGAAAAATCTAAACAAAATAATAATTAAATCGAAACTTAAAGATAAAATTGAAGTGAATATTGATGATATAAAGCCTCAAAATAGGGGTGGAAAAGGTAAAAATCTCACAACACTTTTAATGACGGATTTTGTTGATGAAATAAAAATCAAATAGGAGGAAGTTTTATGAAGATTATATTGTTTTTAGCAGATGGCTTTGAAGAAATAGAGGCACTTACAGTTGTTGATGTTCTCAGAAGGGCAGACATAATTTGCGATACATGTTCTCTTAATGGGAAAAGTGTAGTAGGAGCTCACAAGATTAAAGTTGAAGCAGATAAGACAATAGATGCTATAAAGCTTGATGAATACGCAGGTCTTGTTCTCCCAGGTGGTATGCCCGGTGCTGAAAATTTAAGACAGAGTACTTTTGTAATAGATGCCGTTAAAAAATTCAATGATGAAAATAAACTTGTGGCAGCTATATGTGCAGCACCTATAGTTCTGGGAAAAGCAAAAGTTCTTGATTCTAAAAATGCTACTTCTTATCCTGGGTATGAAAATGAAATGGGAAAATGTAATTATATTGAGAAAATAACTGTAGAGGATAATAACATAGTAACCAGTAGAGGCCCTGCAACAGCTATATATTTTGGCCTAAAGTTAGTACAAAAATTAAAAGGAAAAGAAGTAGCAGATAAGCTTAAAGATGGTATGATGCTCAATTTTGTTGAGAAAAATATTTTATAAGCCACAATGTAAGAATTTTAATGCGTTATATATAGATGGTAGGAATGAAGTTTTTGAACCCTTTACTTTATGCTTGCCATCTTTGATTTTAAAGGGCAAATGCTAGAGGTGAATTGTGTGAAAAGGATACAGCTAAAAAATGGAATAACAGTTATATATGAATATAGAAAAAGTGATTTAACGTCATTTTGCTTTGGGTTTAAAGCCGGAGCATCTGTTGAAAATGAAGATGAATATGGTATTGCGCATACTGTTGAACACTGCATATTTAAAGGAACCACCACGAGGAGTGAAGCCCAAATAAATAAAGAATTTGATGAAATATTTGGATTTAATAATGCAATGACTAATTTCCCCTATGTTGTGTATTATGGAACCACTCTTGCACGTGATTTTGAGAGGGCTTTTGAACTTTACAGTGATATAATATTAAATCCAACCTTTAAGGAAGATGGATTTGAAGAAGAAAAGTCTGTAATCATTGAAGAACTCAAGGAATGGAAGGATGATAAGCAGCAGTTTTGTGAAGATGAGCTTTTAAAAAATTCTTTCTCTAAAATTAGAATAAAAGAGTGCATAATAGGCAATGAAGAGAATATTAAAAAATTTACTAGAGAAAAACTTAAGGATTTTTATAATAAATATTATACAGGAGATAATTGTGTAATAAGTGTAGTTACGTCTATTAATGAAGAGAAAGTAGTAAGTATTATTTCTAAATATATGAATTCCTTAAAAAAGGCCGTAAGTAAGATTAAGGACTACGAATATGAGGAAAATAAATCCGGAGTTTTCACTGAGAAACGTGAAGTTAAAGGTGCAGTCTTGCAGTACTTATTCCCAATATATAAATTAAACTATGATGAAATAAAGGCGTTAAGGGCATTTAATTTTATATTTGGAGAGGGAACAAGTTCCATGCTCTATGATAAAATAAGAACTAAATATGGACTGGCATATGATGTATATAGTAAAATAAGTAATGAAGGTGGAATAAAATTATTTTATATAGGTTTAGGAACTGCTGCCGAAAATTACAATAAAGGTATTGAAGTTGTAAATGATGTTATTGAGGAAAGCAAGAACCTTAAAGGAAACTTTTTTAAGGATAAACTTTTAAAAATAGAAAAGGGAATTTCCTTAAAAAGAACACTTAAACTTGAAAGATCTATTAATCTGGCAGTTAATTTTGCAGTTTATGAAGTAATGTATGGAAAAGCAGAGGATGTATATAATGAGATAAAAGATATTTCTCTTCTAGATGAAGAATTTATAGTTGAAACTGCGAGAAAGGTTTTAGTAAATCCATCTATTCAAATAGTTAAACCTAATAATTAAGGATAGGAGAAAATATGGATAATATAATGAATTTAATTAATAAAGCTGAGGTAACACACAATTTAACAAAGAGTGAATTGGTAGCTTTATTGAAAGATGATAGTCATAAAGATGAACTTTTTAAGGCAGCAGATAGAGTTAGAAAAAAGTATGTTGGCGATGAAGTTCATTTAAGAGGAATTATTGAATTTTCTAATATATGCAAAAGAAATTGTATGTATTGCGGTTTAAGACGCGATAATAAAAATATAAAAAGGTACAGGCTTAAACCTGATGAAATAATAGAAATTGCTTCCGATGCAAAACAATATGGTTATAAAACACTAGTGCTTCAATCAGGCGAGGATGAATACTATACAGTGCCTAGGCTCCAATATATAGTAAGTAAAATTAAAAAATTTGATATGGCCATTACTTTAAGTATAGGAGAAAAGACTTTTGAAGAATATGCAGCTTATAAAAAGGTAGGGGCAGACAGATATTTAATCAGGATAGAAACTACAGATAAAGAGCTTTATGAAAAGTTAGATCCTGGCATGAGCCATGAAAATAGAAAAGAATGTCTTAGGAATTTGGGCAAGCTTGGATATGAAGTGGGTTCTGGATGCCTTATAGGACTTCCGGGTCAGACAATGGAATCCATAGCAGAGGATATACTTTTCTTTAAGCAAATAAATGCTGACATGATTGGAGTTGGTCCTTTTATACCAAACGAAGATACACCTCTTGGAAAAGAGAAGGGTGGAGATTTCTTTTTAAGTATAAAGGTTACTGCACTTACTAGACTGCTTCTTCCAGATATAAATATTCCAGGCACAACAGCTATGGAGTCACTTTACCCTAATGGCAGATCCATAGCTCTTACAAGTGGTGCAAATGTTGTAATGCCTAATGTTACAGAGGGAATATACAGAAAGCTTTATGCACTCTACCCAGGGAAGATATGTGTCAATGATACTCCAGGTCACTGTAGAAAATGTATATCACTAAAAATAAATAAACTTGGGAGGACGGTTTCAGACACGAAAGGATTTAGAAAAAGAACATGTTATTAAGTGAGACTATTGTAGAACGTTAAATAAAGGTCATAAATCTAAGAAGCTAATTATTAAAATTCTAAGAAGTTTCAATAACTCGTTGTCACTCAGACAAATTGAAACTTCTAAGGATTTTAATAATTAGCTCCTAAGATTTATTGACCTTTATTTAAATTGTTCTGCAACAGTCTCACTTAATAACAGAAGGTTTAAGGAAAAAATTCCTCCGTTCCTACGGAATTTTAGGTACCATATATAGGAAAATTGATTTTTAAAAGGTTAAGGAAATGCGAGAGTAGCACCTTGGATTTTTTATATTAATAATGGAGGATAATACAATTATATGTAGAATTATAACTTATTTAAGGAATTAATAGAAAATAGTTTATTATGCACAAGAGTGTTTTTTGGTTATTGATGATCCTGTTTCAAGCTTTGATTTGGAAAATCGTATTGGTATATTGTCATTTCTTAAATCTCAGATGTTGCGTATTTTTTCTGGTAATAAAGATAGCAAAATTTTTGTTATGACGCATGATCTTCCAACGTTTTATGATTTGGAAAAAATTCTTGGAGACATCAAAGATGCGACTAAAAAAATTGGGGAAAGGAAAAACGGATTACCGTTTGTTTGAATTGACAAATAAGACCTTAGTGGAATTCAAAGAGCGAAAAAGGCTAAAGATGTTCTATGCTTAATAAAATTTCAAAGTTTTAAAATGCAGTATGTCAAGAGCCTTGGATTAATGGCTCAAAGTTAGATATTGATAATTATTTTTTAGTATTGTGTAAATCATTCCTGTCAAAGTTAATGAAGGAAAAAATTCCTCCGTTCCTACGGAATTTTAGGTATGATATATAGTGAAGATGATTTTTAATATATTAAGGAGAATTATTATGTTTAAGAAAATGAGAAGAGAAGATAGAAAGATTAATAATGACGATACTGTAGAAATTTTAAAGAACAATGCTTATGGTGTTTTATCAACTGTAAATGAAGATGGATATCCTTATGGTGTGCCAGTAAGTTATGTCTTTTTTGATGATTCAATATATTTTCATTGTGCTGTTGAAGGACATAAAGTAGATAATATATTAAGTAATAATAAAGTATCTTTCTGTGTGATTGGACAAACCAAAATTTTACCTAAAGAGTTTAGTACAAACTATGAGAGTGTAATCGTGTTTGGAAAGGCAACTGAGGTTTATGATAATGAAAAAAATAAAGCTTTATTAGAAATAATAAATAAATATTCAGCAGAATACATTGAACAAGGAAAAGAATATATTGAAAGGGCAAGTAAGACTGTTAAGGTAATAAAAATCAGCATAGAACATATGACAGGAAAATCAAGGAGATAACAAGAGTATATTGAAATATGTGCTGTAAGATGTAATAAAAACATAGATAGTATGAATACAAATAGTAATTTACAGGAGGAAATATGATGAATTATAGAAAAGCAGATATGAAAGACATACCTTTACTTGTGAGTATTAGAAAGAAGCAACTCATTGATGAAGGTATAGAGCCCAATATTGATATTGATAAGGAATTGACGAGATATTTTAATAACAAACTGGCTAATAATTTATTGGTTGAATGGATTGCAGAAGAAAATAACCAAATTATAGCTACAGCTGCTATTGCATTTATTGATTTTCCACCAACATATACTAATAAAACTGGAAGAAAAGGTTATATAACTAATATGTATACAGAACTGACTTCTCGTGGTAAGGGTATAGCTACAGGAATGTTAGATAGGTTAGTAAATGAAGCAAAGGAACGAAACATTCATAAGATTTGTTTAGTAGCATCAAAACTTGGAAGACCTGTCTATAAAAAATATGGATTTCAAGATACAGATGAATGGTTGGAATTGAATTTATAAGTGTAAATTCCAATTTATTAGCATAATTTTTATAAAACATTATACATAGTAGGATATTGCCAAATAATAAAAAACGAACAATAAATATTTGATTTTTATAATCAATCATAGGGAGGATGGAATATATGGATAAGCAAATGATTGGAATGTGTGGTACTTATTGTGGAGTGTGTGAATGGAAGGAAAAAACAAATTGTCCTGGCTGTCAAGCCTGTCATGGTAAGCCGTTTTGGGGAGAATGCTCAATTGCTAAATGTTCAATTAATAATGAATATAATCATTGTGGACATTGTCCAAGCTTACCATGTGATAAACTGCAGGATGCTTTCAAGGATGCAGAACATGGTGATAATGGTGAACGACTAATAAATTTGAAAAATTGGGCAAAGGGTAAGGAAACTTATTTAAAAATAAGAACGCTAAAGATAGATGAAGAGTGATTGTTAAGACATAATCTGAAAATAAAGAGAGTTAAATAATAAGGTATAATTGTATTTTGAAAATTGGAGGTGAATTGATATGAATTTTAGATTGGCTAATATTGACGATTTACCTAAACTTAAAGCTGTATATGGAAACATAATTAATAATATGATGAAAAACAATATATCTATTTGGGATGAAATTTATCCATGTGAGTTTTTTAGAGACGATATTGAAAACAATCGTCTTTATTTGTTGGAAGGGAAGCATGATGATATAGTTGCAGCGTTTGCATTATGCGAATCAAGTGATGGAGAAAGTCATGTGAAATGGAAAGATCCCAATGATAGGGCATTATATCTTGATCGTTTTGGAGTTAATGTCAATTATTCAAGAAAAGGAATTGGTAGTATGATGCTTAAGCATGCTATTACAGTTACTAAGCAGAAGAATATTAGATATTTAAGGCTTTTTGTTGTGGATATAAATAAACCAGCTATAAATTTATATTTAAAAAACGGATTTAGTAAGGTAGATGGAATCTATGAAGAAAGAATTGATGATGACATTATATTGAGAGAATATGGATTTGAAATAGATGCATTAAAGTAAAACAAATTTTAATTTTACAGGTATTATACATATTAACTTTTTGGGGGGAAAATATGAAATATAAAGTACTCCAAATGAAGAAATATTTATGTATATGCAGAGGATATGGGAAATGGAACATATAAAAGATTAAAAAAGAAAAGCTTTTATTGGTATAAGAAAGCTATTGATAGTAATGAAGCAGATTTAGATTAAATTAAAATAGGATGCTGTAAAATGGATATTTATAGATTTTGCAACATCCCATTAATTTATAGGTGATTTATTATAAGTTGATAGATAGATTATGATTTAAAGTAATTTTTTGTTTTCGGCACCAGGAGTAGTAACAATTACTTTTTCTGGTGTAATAATCAGTGCGCCTTTGGCGGTAGTAGTGCCTTTAAACATATCTGTGACTATTGTTTTAAAGGTGTTCACAATAGGACCATTCGTAATATATTTGGCTGTACCTTTAATTTGATAGCCTTCCATCGTGGCACTATTGCAGACAGATACAGCGATTTTTTTATTGGTAACAATGTTTGCAAGTGTGGTTTATAGAAATACGTCACCAACTACCAACTTATTGTCGGCGGTAACATCTTTAAAGGCTACTGGCACTGCATTTGGTTCATCTGAATAGGTATCAAGAACCCATAGCTGTTCTTTTAGTAGTTTTATTACATTTTTGTTCATTTTAAAATCGGCCTCCCTTTTAAATTAATCCCGTTGAGTACACCAAAATAGTAACACTATGACTCGGATAATAGAAGATATCAATAAATTTATGAGCTACTAATAAAATTCTTAGTTACTTGCCTAGAAAAAGCGCTTTTTATATAATGAATGTATCAGATATTTTTGAAGGGGGAAACAAATTTGTATAAACTAAAACTAGAAAAAGACATCCGCTGTCCATTGGAATACGGACTAGATGTTTTTGGCGGAAAGTGGAAATCTTGCATTATATGTGTGTTGGCTGAAAAACAGGTTCTAAGGTACAGCACACTGCGTCATGAAATGACCAATATCCCCGATACGGTTTTAGCAGCTACTCTGAAAAGATTGATTACGGATGATATTGTTCTGAGACAACAGTATGACGAGATCCCACAGCATGTGGAATATAGGCTTTCTGCAAAGGGGAAATCCGTTGTTCCAATCCTCAAAAGTATTTGCAAATGGTCTGGAGCTTATCATAGAAAAGATAACGAGCGCGCATTAGCTCAGTGTCAGAAATGCGATTACAATATAAAATCTAAGTGAAAAATGGAGGGTGACTAAGATGCCAATTATATTTACTGAATTAAAGAAGTTTACCAAAGAAGATGTACAGGAATTGTTTCTTTCGGTAGGATGGGTTTCAGGGCAATATCCGACACGACTTTATAAGGCACTGATGCATTCGTCTACTGTTTTGACAGCATGGGACGGTAAGAAGCTAGTAGGATTGGCTCGCCTTTTAGATGATAGCGAAATGGTAGCTTATATGCACTATGTCTTGGTGAATCCAGCTTATCAGAGTCAGGGAATCGCAGGTAGGATGATTGAGATGGTCAAGGAAAAATATAAGAACTATTTGTACATTAAAATAATGACAGAGGGAAGTAAGAACTCTACTTTATACAAAAAACATGGATTTCATCTTATGGCTGATGGTGTTGCTATGCAGATTTGTAACTTTACTAATAAAATTTGAAGATATTACATTTTTCGGGGGATAATCATTTTGGTGCTCGACATTTCATAAGGTATGGGTGTAATAATATTTTTAGGGGGGGTAATACAAATAGATAATAGTAACATTCCAGTGTGGGAATTGCTGCAAAAGCAAATGACGTGGAATCAGTTAAGTTTTATACATAATAAAAAAGTATTGGACTTTGGGAGTGGCAGGGGAATAACAGCTTCACATTTTGCCCGTGATAATGAGGTTGTTGCAGTTGAACCAAATGCTAATATTATTTCAGAAAGAATTACTGATAATTATTATGATCAGATATGTGGAGATATTAATGTCTTGAAGAACTTTAAAGATGAGTCTTTTGATGTAATATTATGCCATAATGTTTTTGAATATGCAAGGGAAAGGGAAAAGCTTACTAAGGAATTTGCAAGGATTCTTAAAAAGGGTGGCGTACTTTCTATATTAAAGCATAATAGAGCGGGAAGAGTTATGCAGATGGTTGTTTTATTAAATAACTTTGAACATGCTAATGAATTATTAGAAGGAAAGAATGGAAGGGCATCTAAGTTTGGGGACATTCATTATTATGATGATATGGACATTTTAAAGTGGTCAAAGGATTTTGAAGTGAAAAAGATATTGGGAATGAGAACTTTTTGGGATTTACAGCAGAATCAAGATATACAAAAGGATGAAAAATGGCAAAAACAAATGCTTAAAGTAGAACAGAGTGTCTGTGATAGAGATGAATTTAAGGAAGCTGCTTTCTTCCATCATTTAATACTGATAAGAAAGTAGGCTACTTATATAAATATAATGTTAGACAATAAAGGGAGGTAAAAACTGTGGAAACAGAAGTATTAGACGTTAAAAATTTAAATTATAGTTATCAAAACATTGTAAAGGGTGCAGAATATCTAAAGAAAGGTGAAGTTGTTGCAATTCCAACGGAAACTGTTTATGGATTGGCAGCAGATGCTTTTAATGAATGTGCTGTAAAAAAAATATTTCAAGTTAAAGGTAGGCCACAAGACAACCCTTTATTGATACACATATATAAATTAGAGCAAGTTTATGATATATGTAAAGATATTCCCAAGGCAGCAGAGAAAGTATTTGATGCTTTTTGGCCTGGATCAGTAACTTTGATTTTTAATAAAAAGGAATGTGTTTCAGATACAGTTAGTGCAGGGATGAAAACTGTAGGAGTTAGATTCCCTAAAAGTGAAATAGCTAGAGCTATAATAAAAGAAAGTGGGACTTTACTCGTAGCTCCATCTGCAAATTTATCAGGCAAACCATCAACTACAAGTGCTGGGCATTGTTATAATGATCTGAATGGAAAAATTCCATGCATTTTAGACGGAGGTCCATGTTCAATTGGACTGGAATCTACAATTATAGATATGTCTACACCAGAACCAGTACTCTTAAGACCAGGAGCAGTTAGCCTAGATGACATACGTAGAGTAATTCCAAAGCTTATATATAAAAAGAATTTATTAAGTGTTAAAGGAAACGAAATTCCAAAAGCTCCAGGAATGAAATATAGGCACTATGCTCCGGATGCACCAGTGACACTGGTTGAAGGAGATTATATTAAAACATCTAAATGGATTAAAGAAAATATAAATGAGGATAATGCTGTAATTTGCTTTGATGAATTTTTAAGAGATTTTGATAGTTGCGATTATGTATATAGTTTAGGAAGTTTTAAAATCTTAAATACAGCTGCACAAAAGATATTTAATCTACTTAGGGAATGTGATAAATTGAATGTAAGTCATATTTATGTACAAGCACCTAAAGACAGCGGTTTAGGAAATTCTATAATTAATAGATTAGAAAAAGCAAGTGCAGGAGACATTATTCATATATAAAATTTAAAATTACTGCTATTTAAATAAATTCCTATGATTGAGATAGTTAATAAGAGAGTGAAAAAATTGGATTTATGTATTTAAAAGATTGAGGTGTTTTTATGAATTTTTTAAAAGAAGAAAAACTTTTTAGGGTTGAAATAATAAAACAATGCTCAATTATTAATGTAGCTCAAACTATGTTTAATAAAGGGTATTTGCCATCTTTTCAATCTTTTGAAAATGGAAGCTTTGGCTTTATTCCATCTGGTACAAAGGGATGGGTAATTAAAAAATACAATAGAAAGTATTTCCTACCAGATGGTGGTCAAAATGGTTTGGATTTATTTGTACCAGCTGATCAAAATAATGTGCTGATTCCTTTTGCTAAAATAGAAGATGCTTATAAATTAATATGAAATAAAAATAGATGTGCTTTATGCAATGTCTATCATATAATTTTATAAAATAACAAAATTTACTTCTCTCTTTTATAACAAAGTGTTTATAGAAAATGCTTTTTAATGGAATACTATTATATAAGAGTTATATAAAGAGGGGAGTTAATTTGATAGTGATTTCTAAAAAGAATAAGGCTAAGATTGTTATTTTTGTAGTAATAATATTATTAGAATTTCCTTCATTTACAGTTTTGGCTGCACATCAAAATACAGATGTTAATAGTGAAATATTAAAATCAGAAGTTGAAAGGATTTATAATATTCGTTCTTCATGTCTTGTATCTGGAGAAACTGATCCGCTAAAGGATCAATTTGATACTTCTCAAAGAACAGGTAGATATGCTTTAGAACATGAAATTAAGCGAGTGAAGTATTTGAAAAGCTGGTCTAATGAGCGTGGTATTAAGTTTAAAAATATAAAATCATCTGTAAGAATAAAAAAGGTAATGCCACGAGGTAAAATTACAAGGCTTGCATTAGAAGAATCCTATAAATTTGATTATGTATATAAAGATGATCCTAATGCAGCACTAAATTCATTTGGAGTTGGAATTAGACATGTAACAAGTGTAATTCCAAAGGGTGGAAGATGGCTAATATGCAATGATTGGTATACAGATTGTTTTGAAGATGCTTTGCAGTCTTGTGAAGCGGATGACCAAAGTACTTTAAATTCACTAATTACTAAAGTTCTTAGTTTAAAAGATTTGCTTGCTGCTAGAAAATTAAATAAAGTAATAAATTACAGAAGAGAATACGACAGGATAAAGGCAATAGCTTATGCAGACAAATATTGTGGTGCTGCTTGGGGAAGCGGAAATAACTTTAAGTATAACTCTAAGTATATGGATTTCAATGGAGCTGGAGGAGATTGTACGAATTTTGCTTCTCAAATTTTAGGAGATAAGGGAGCTGGAGGATTGCAACAGGATGGAACCTGGCATTGTCATATTCAAAAATACGGAATGGCTTCTGGAAGTAGAGCATGGACAAATGCTGATGCTTTAAAAAATTATTTGATATACAGCGGTAAAGCTAGGGTTATAAAGGTAGGTAATTTTAAAGAATTAATTACTCCATCTAAAGGTGAAGCCGATGCACCTATATCAAAAGTGGATTTTGGCGATATTGTTTGTTATGAAAAGGGAAGGGGAAATATAGATCATTTTGCTGTAATTACATCTTTTGATTCTAAAGGATATCCTTTAGTTAATTCTCATACTACAGATAGATATCATGTACCATGGGACTTAGGTTGGGGCGATAAGGGTATAAGATTTTTCCTTATTCATGTGAAATAACGTTAGAAAAATAAAGAAAGAAGAATTAAGAATGAAAGATGATTTTCCGCCGCTTTGCTTCATTCTTAATTCTTAATTTCTTTACTATGAATTAATGTCTGTCATTACCGCAGTATTTTTCTAAAAATCCTTTTAATATTTTAACATGAACTTTTTCATCTGATATAATTTTTTCAATTACTGCATTTACCTTTGGATCATATATTTCTGACATTATATCTTTGTAGCCTCTTATAGCAGCTTTTTCACCTGCAATATCGGCTTTCAGTTTTATACACAGATTGTCCTTTGACGAAGGAGGACATTCTTCTTTATACACATTATCGCCATATACCAATTCACCAGTTGAAAACCAGCTTCTGTTGCTGTTAAAAAAGGCAGGTTTTGCGCCTAATTTAACTATTAAGCCAGCAAGAGCATCTAAATGTTTCATTTCAACTATGGCTATACATAAAAGAGTTTCAGATACTTCTTTATTAAAAATTGTTTCATGATGATAGATATATTGAGTTATTGCTTGAAGTTCACTTCCACCACTGGCTGCATATGCGTTGTACAAAAGATTAGCATAATTTACATTACATCTTGATACCTCTATTGGTGGAAACGGCATTTGTGATTCACAGCAAATTTTTTTACTGGAGTTTTCATTATTTGAAGTTTTTCTTTGAATATTATAATTGTATGAGTAATCCATTTTCTTATCTCCTTTGTAAATATTGTTATAAGGTTTTACACTATATTTTATTAAGTATGCTGCAAAAACGATACATTAAGTTTTAATTTAATAGTAGAATTTAGAAATCTAAATATAATAAGGATTAAAGTTTAAGTTTTTACTTCATATTACGATGAATAAAATATAATTGTATTGTTAGTTAATGAAAGATGAATTTTGTTGTGGTAATAGGTCATTCTAGTGTTTTACAAATGCTGATATGAAAATAAAAGTAATGGATGATTCCGATGTGAATTTTAAATTAAATTTGTATTTGGTAAAAAATGGAGATACAAAAAAATAACTTAGAACAAATAGGTTCTATTTTATCGAATATGTCCTATAATTTTAATGCTACAGAATCAAATTTGAATGATACTGATATGGTAAGTGGACAAATGGAGCAAACCAGAATTTCAATACTTCAAAATGCTACGTCAGCAATATTTTCTCAAGTATCAAATATAGATAAAGAATCCTTGAGTATTATAGGAGCATAACATATTAAAAAGCCGCTATTTCAAAATAAACTTAATTATTTGAAATAGCGGCTTTTTTTATTTTATAAGTTTAGTACCTGATTTATCTTGTGAAATTAATCCTTTTTTCATTAATCCACCTAAGGCATTTTTAAAATAATTTTTACTTTCCTTAAATACTCTTTTTATGTCTTCAGGTGAGCTTTTATCATTATAAGGCATGAAGCCATTATTGTCCTTTAAATATTCGTATATTTTATGTTCTAGTTCAATTCTTTCATCCTTAGGATATTTTCTAGGCGTTACACAAATTATACCGTCTTCAAATTGTTTTTCAAATCTTAAATTAGTAAGAGTATCACCTTGAGAAACTTTTATAAAGCATTCTTTATTTAATATTACACCTCTATATTTGTTTTCCAATGCAATCATTACGCTTCCATTGGTTTGAAATCCATATACTGTTCCTGAAAATTCTTTTTTTGACAAATCTTCCTCTGCATCTGGTACCTGAAGAAATTTATCTATATATGTGGTAGCAGCAAGTCTATTTGTTTTATCGACATATACATAAAATAAATATTTTTTATCAGGTTCAATTAAGTATCCTTGTTCTTTTATTGGAACAAATAAATCCCTTTCAAGACCAAAGTCTAAAAAAGCACCTATTCTTGTATTTGATACTACTTTTAAATAAGCTATTTCACCTACTACAGCGTAAGGATGTTTTGTTGTAGCTATAAGTCTGTCTTTTGAATCTCTATATATAAATACATTTATACTATTACCAACTTCTAAATCATCTATATCAGAAGTGTCTTTAATGGGAAGTAGTATATCGTCTTTTGTACTGCCGGTTTCAGCATCAAGAAAGAGACCAAAATCACATTTTCTTGCAACTTTTAGTTCGTTATATTCTCCAATTCTAATCAATTTATGTTCCTCCTTATATATTAAAATATAATATTTATTTCAAATAAAAATTGATGCTATACTATTTTAACACATTTTACGACTAATATATAAAATTCGATAAATATTTTAAAAATTTTAAAAAAAATGATATAATAATCTTCGTACATCAAATAATGGCAAATGATTTAAATAATGCTATTTTAGGGGGAATGTCAATGAATAAAATTTTTAAAACAAAATCCATAGAAAATTTAATTGATGAAACAAAGGGAAAGGAAGCACTCCAAAAAGTTCTTGGCCCATTCGAGCTTACTATGCTTGGTATAGGGGCTATAGTTGGAACGGGAATTTTTGTTACTACTGGTGTTGCTGCTTCGGAATATTCAGGACCAGCACTTGTTTTATCTTTTATAATTTCTGGTATTGCATGTGGATTTGCTGCATTATGTTATGCTGAATTTGCATCAACTATTCCTGTAGCTGGTAGTGCATATACGTATAGCTATGCGGCGCTTGGAGAAATATGGGCATGGATTATTGGATGGGATTTGCTGCTTGAATATATTGTTGATATAGGAACAGTCGCAATAGGTTGGTCTGGATATGCTTCAAGTCTTTTACAAAATATAGGCATAAAGCTTCCATATAAATTAATAAATTCTCCTTCACAAGGTGGAATTGTAAACTTACCTGCTATTATAATTTTAATGTTTATGACAGGTGTATTATTTTTGGGTGTTAGAAATAGTGCAAGATTTAACAATGTCATAGTTATTATAAAATTAGCTGTAATATTTTTCTTTATTTTCTTAGGGGCAAGGCACGTAAAGCCTGTTAACTGGCATCCTTTTATGCCTTATGGTGTTAAAGGAGTATTTTCGGGAGCAGCGTTTGTGTTCTTTTCTTACATAGGTTTTGATGCAGTTTCTACTACTGCAGAAGAGGTTAAAAATCCTCAAAAAGATTTGCCTATAGGAATTGTTTTATCACTTTTAATATGTACAGTATTATATATAGCTGTTTCATTTGTTTTAACAGGAATGCTTCCATATTATAAATATAAGAATGTATCTGCACCTATAGCTTTTGCGCTTCAAAAGATAGGAATAAATTGGGGATCAGCTCTTGTTTCAGTAGGGGCTATCTGTGGAATAACTTCTGTGCTTTTGGTTATGATGTTTGGTGTTACAAGAATATTATTTGCAATATCAAGAGACGGTCTTTTACCTAAATGTTTATCCACTATTCATCCTAAATATAAAACTCCTGTAAAGAGCATATTTTTGGTTGGAATTGCAACTGCTATTATTTCAGGATTTTTGCCAATAGAAGAGGTTACACAACTTACAAACATAGGAACACTGGCAGCGTTTATAATGGTATCAATTGCAGTTATAGTATTAAGGTATAAAAGGCCTGATTTAAAAAGAGCATTTAAGTGTCCTTTGGTTCCAATTACACCATTAATATCCATTGTATTTTGTATAGTATTAATATTTCAACTTCAAACTGCGGCTAAATTGAGGTTTATAATATGGTTTATATTAGGTCTAATAGTTTACGCTTTATATGGCTTTAAGAGAAGCAAGTTAAATGAAAGCAAATAAAAACAAAATATAAGTTATCATACACGAGGTTTGGGCAATTTAGAAAATGTTAATATGAAGTTGCTAGTAATAATATAGAAAATGCCTATTGATAATTAAGAAGGATAATGGGTCTTTAACCCAAACCATGTATATGATCGTTACCCTTCTTTATTTAATATGGGCAATCTCTATATTATAAAGATTTAGATAAGCCTTTAAATTGAAGCTGTTAGTCGTAAATTTTAAGATAGCTTATATTTTATAAAAAAGTATAATGGGTCTTCGACTTAAGTCTTATAATTTCTTTATTTACCCGATACAATATATATTTATAATAAATAAATATTACCGGCAATAAAATGTGATCACAGCCCCAGTTATGATAAAATTCCGGAGGTACGGAGGAATTTTTTCCTTGCTGTACCTTCTAAGCGAATTAACAATGCTGAAAGAACGATTTAAAAAAAGCTCATAAATCTTGGTAAAAAAATTATAAAATACTTAGAGTTTTGAATTTGTTTGAACGTAGTGAGTTATTCAAAACTCTTAGTATTTTATAATTTTTTTATCTTAGATTTATGAGCTTTTTTTAATGTTCCAAAGCATTGTTAATTTGCTTTGTTAAATAGCTTATTAGCAGCAGGAAATGGTTTTAATGCTCTTGGAAGAATTCCCTGAACGTAAGCAATGAGAACTCCATAATTTACAATGGGGATGCTTTTTTCTACGGCACTATTTATCCTGTGAAGCATTGCACGCCTATTGAGCATACAGCCTGCACAGTGCACTATAAGAGAATATTCTTCTATATTTTCAGGAAAGGAAAAACCACTTGAAAAATGGAAGTCTAATTTTTTTCCTGTCTTTTGTCTCAGCCACCTTGGTATTTTTACTTTTCCTATATCATCTGATTGACGATGGTGTGTGCAAGCTTCTGATATTAAGACTTTATCACCATCTTTTAAATTCTCAATTGCCTTTGCACCACGTACAAGTTCAGTTAAATCACCTTTATATCTTGCCATTAATATTGAGAAGGATGTCATTAAAATATCCTTTGGGGTGTCAGCTGCGACCTTTAAAAATACCTGGGAATCTGTTATTACTATTTTTGGCTTTTTACCTAGACTGTTTAAAGTTTCTCTCAGTTCAAATTCTTTGGTTACAACTGCAATGGCGTCACTTTCTAAAATATCTCTAATAGTTTGCTGCTGAGGAAGTATTAATCTGCCCTTTGGTGCAGCTTTGTCTATTGGGGTAACTAAGATAGCTATATCGCCTGGAGAAATTAAATCTCCTACAATTTTGAATTTATCTTCGCTTTCAGGTGCTAATCGTATTATTTCGTCTTTTAAATTATTTATTCCTGCTTTAGTTAATGCAGAGATAGGAATTAGAGGCATATTAAATTGTGATTTATAATATTCTATATCAAAATTCTTTTTATCAACCTTATTTAAAACGCCGATTATAGGTATCTTCTTTTCTAATAATGCAGAACAAATTTCTTTATCATAATCCGTTACCCCTGTTTCAATATCCATAACTAAAATTGCAATGTCCGTTTTGGATAGAACTTCAAGAGTTTTCTTTTTTCTCAAATTTCCTAAGGAGGTTACATCATCAAGACCTGCGGTATCTATAAACATAACAGGACCTATTGGAAGCAGTTCCATAGCTTTATAAACAGGATCTGTTGTTGTACCTTTTACACTCGAAACAAGAGCAATTTCTTGAGCTGTAAGGGCATTTATTATACTTGATTTTCCTACGTTAGTTTTACCAAAGAGTGCAATAGTGAGTCTTTCACCTTTTGGAGTTGAATTAAGTTCGTTCATTAATATCACCTCATCTATAATCCTGGTATGCCAGGTTTTGTAATTTCATATGGATTAAGTATTTTATCTACCTCTTCTTCGGTTAAAAGTTTTTCTTCAATAATTAAAGTTCGTATGCTTTTATTTTCTTTTAAAGCTTTTTTGGCTATATATGAAGCTTTATCATAACCTATATGATTAACTAAGGCTGTAGCTAAAGCAGTGGAACAATTAAGATGTTCCAAACATTTTTTAGAATTAATTTTTAAGGAATCTATGCATTTTTCTTTAAAAATCACAATTCCTTTAGTTAATATTTCAAGAGATTCTAAAATGCTTTCAGCTATAAGAGGAGAGAAGGCATTTAGTTGAAGCTGACCAAATGATGCAGCTAGAGAAATAGCAGTATCATTTGCCATAACTCTCATTGAAATTTGTGCAATCATTTCACATATAACTGGATTTACTTTTCCAGGCATAATTGAAGAACCTGCCTGAAGTTCTTCAAGAACAATTTCAGAAAAGCCTCCTCTAGGACCACTGCTTAAAAGCCTAATATCATTGGAAATCTTAATTAGATTAACAGCACATGCTTTTAAAAGACCGGATACCTCAACAAACACATCCATATTTTGAGTAGTATCCATAGGATAGTCGGTTCTTGCAAGCCCCAGTCCGGTTATATCTTGAAGTATATCTGTAACAGCAAAAATATATTCATCTGAAGCATTTATGCCTGTACCTATTGCTGTTCCGCCGATGTTTATTTCGCGCAATCTTTCTTCAACTTTATAAATTCTCCATCTATCTCTAGCTATGGCTTTAGCATATGCTCCAAAGCTCTGTCCTGCCATCATTGGTAGAGCATCCATTAGTTCTGTCCTTCCAAGCATAAGTATATCAGAGAAGTCATTTTCTTTAATTTGAAGTGCTTCTTGAAGTTTTGCAAGAGCATCTGCAAGAGGACGCAAAAGTTTTATAGCTGCAATTCTAAGAGCTGTTGGATATACGTCATTTGTAGATTGGGACATGTTAATATCCTGAACTGGATGAATAATTGAGTAATCTCCCTTAGATCCTCCTAAAATTTCAATTGCTCTATTTGCAATGACTTCATTTACATTCATATTAGTAGAAGTTCCAGCACCGCCTTGAAGGTATCCAGTTATGAATTCACTGTCAAACTTTTTATCTAATATTTCATCACATGCTTTTATTATTGCAGTGGCTTTTTTTTCATCCATTTCTTTTACTTTTTTATGAGCCATGGCAGCAGCTTTTTTTACAATAACCATGGAGTATATTAAATTTAGGTTTACTTTTTTATTATTAACATTAAAATTTGCTAAAGCTCTATCAGAATTTATACCATAATAAGCATCATTAGGTATTTCTTTTTCACCAATTAAATCTTTTTCTGTTCTAAAATCAGAAGGCAAATTTAACACTCCTTTCTTCCTACACATTTTAACAAACTTAGTTAGGATAAACAACTTTAATGTTTAATTTAAAGAAAGGTTATATACACTATGTGGAAATCAATGTTATAATCATTTTATATATTAACTATAATTAAGTGAAGGGAGTATATATGAAAAAATTTAATAATTATATTAAATTCGGATTAATATTTAATGGAATTGGGATAATTTCAAATTGTTTTAATTTGCTACCAAGTTTTATTCAAGGATTTTGTGTAGGATTAGGACTTACTCTAATATTTGTAGGAATATATGCTCAAAATCATAATTTAGATAAACTTAGAAAATACAAAAAAAATATATTAAACAAAGCATTGGGAAAATAGCAAACGAAATATTTGTTTAATAGTGACTTAAATTATATGTTAGCCTAAATGATTTTTATAAAACGTATTAATTGGTGAATATGAATAGTACTCACTAATTAATACGTTTTATACGTTTCAGCACTGTATTAAAACGTAAGCTGAAGAAAAATTGAAATTACCAATTGCTCAACACAGCAGAGACATATATAAGGAATTGATTGTAATACGATATATTTTTTGACAATATAATAATTATGAAATAAAATGGAAATAGAGGTGATATTTAATGCTTAAAAAATTAATTACAATGACAGCAGTCTTATGTATGTGTGTAGCTGTATTAGCAGGATGTGGTCAAAAAAGTTCTAACGCTTCTGATGATTCCCTAAATAAAGTAAAGAAGGCAGGAGTCCTTGCAGTTGGAATGCATGATGATTATCCACCAATGGAGTTTAGGGATGAAAATGATAAAAGGATTGGTTTTGAAGTGGATCTTGCAAATGAAATAGGCGAAAAAATGGGTGTTAAAATTAAATTTGTTTCAAATGCGTGGGATGGAATATTTCTGGCACTTAATGCAAAAAAGTATGATGTTATAATGTCAACTGTAAGCATTACAGATGAAAGAAAGAAAAAAATGCTGTTTTCAGATCCTATAGTTTATGGTGGAAATGCAGTTTATGTGAAAAGCAATAATACTTCAGTAAAAAATGAAAAAGACTTTCCAGGAAAAATAATTGGATGTGAGGCTGGAAGTACTGGACAAGATGTATTGACTAAAATTTCTGGAATAAAAGAAGTAAAAAAGTATAGTTCAACACCTGATGCGTTTTTGGATCTTAAAAATGATAGAATTGCAGCTATTGTAACTGATCCTATGGTTGGTGATTATTATAGTTCTAAAGAAAAGGGAAAGTACAAAAAGTTAAAAACAACATTGACAAAAGAGCCTATAGGTGCTGCTTTTAGAAAAAATGATAAAGCACTCAGGGATGCTTTTCAAAAGGCATTTAACAAACTAAAAAAAGATGGTACTTTATCTAAGCTTTCGCAAAAGTGGTTTGGATATAATATTTATAGTGAATAAAAAATTATGCTTTTATATTATCTTAAAAGGATATGCTTTATTTGAAGTGTATCCTTTTAAGATTTTTTTGTGATATATAAAAAATAAATCTATTGAATTAATTTGTATAATATGTAATAAATTTCAATAATATAAGCAATAAGTGTTTACAAAGTCTTACAATTTGAATACAATGATTTTATACATAATTATATAAAATATCAAATAAAAACCATAAATTAAAAAATCAGCAATTACAAAGTATAATGCGTAAAGTAGAAAATAGTGGTTTAAAAATGGGTAAAGGGAAGAGAAACAAACATGATATTGAAATAAGTTTTAAAGAGGAGGATATTATGTATGTTATCTATAGTTATCCCTGTATATAATGAAAAGGACAATGTGTCCGAGCTAGTTTTAAGAATAGAAAAAGCACTTGGTAGTAGTGAACATGAAATTATATTTGTTGATGATAGTAATGATGAAACTACAAATATAATAAAGGATTTAACTTTAAAGTATAAGAATGTGATATTAAAGCATAGAGAAAATAAAAGGGGACTTTCTTCTGCTGTAATTTACGGCTTTAAAGTTGCACGTGGAGATATAATTTCTGTTATGGATGGTGATTTACAGCATCCACCTGAAGTACTTAAAAATATGTTAGATGAAATAAATAATGGTGCAGATATAGTAGTTCCAAGTAGATTCATAAAAGGCGGCAGTGATGGAGGATTAAATATATTTAGAAAACTAGTTTCTTTTACTGCAAGATATATTGGAAAGCTATTTTTAAAAAAACTTAGAAAAGTGTCAGATCCAACCGGAGGTCTTTTTATGGTGAGGAGATATGTAATAGAAAATAGGGACTTAAGACCTATAGGATGGAAAATATTAATAGAAATACTTGTTATGGGAAATTATAAAAACTTTGTTGAAATACCATATTCTTTTAAAAGTAGAAGTCTTGGAAGTTCAAAGCTTACAATTGCTATCCAGCTTCAGTATTTAAAGCAAATAGTGAGTTTAATTGTGAGAAGCAGAAAATGTAATATTAAATAG
This sequence comes from Clostridium pasteurianum, assembly GCF_001705235.1. Lineage (NCBI taxonomy): Bacteria > Bacillati > Bacillota > Clostridia > Eubacteriales > Clostridiaceae > Clostridium > Clostridium pasteurianum. The sequence continues at coordinate 237,631 of NZ_MCGV01000001.1, read as the reverse complement.
CTTGATTGGACAAAATGTAAATATTATAATGGGAGTACACAAATATGAATGCAGGAGGAAATTGAATGAAATTTAAAACCAATGATATTTACAGTGGATTTAAACTTGAAAGTACAACTGAAATAGATGAAATAAATTCAGAAGGAAGAGTTTTTAAGCATATAAAGAGTGGCGCAGTACTTGTGAATTTAAAAAATGATGATGATAATAAGGTGTTTTCTATAACGTTTAAGACTCCGCCCAAAGATAATACTGGAGTTACTCATATATTAGAGCATTCTGTTTTATGCGGTTCAAGGAAATTTAAAGTTAAAGAGCCTTTTATAGAAATACTTAAAGGTTCTCTTAATACGTATTTAAATGCTGCAACTTATCCAGATAAAACTATGTATCCTGTTGCAAGTAGAAATAAAAAGGATTTCATGAACCTTATGGATGTATATTTAGATGCGGTTTTTTATCCGGATATATATAATACACCCGAAATTATAATGCAGGAGGGCTGGCATTATGATATAAATAGCCCAGAGGATGAAATAAAATATAATGGTGTGGTTTACAACGAAATGAAGGGAGTATATTCATCACCTATTTCAATGCTATCTGAGACTATGGATGAAGTGCTTTTTAAGGGAAGTATTTATGGATTTGATTCAGGTGGAAAGGCTGATGATATAGTTAATTTATCTTATAAAGATGCTTTAGATTTTCATAGAAAATACTATCATCCATCAAATAGCATAATATATGTATACGGTGACATTGATATCGGGGAAGTGTTAGAATTTCTTGATGATAATTATTTAAAAGACTTTAATAAAAAAGATTTTCATAATGAAATACAAATTAATCAAAACTTCGATAGAATGCAGGAAACTGATATAGAATATTCAATTTCAGCAGGAGAAAGTGAAAATGACAAAACGTATTTTGGTATGAGCTTTGCAGCAGGAAATATTTTAGATGAGGAGCTTTGTACTGCCCTTGATCTTTTAGAGGACATTTTACTTGAGACATCTTCATCACCACTTAAGAGAGCAATTGCGGATGCGAATATAGGTAAGGATGTTTTTGGAGTTTATGATGATTCAATACTAAAACCTACCTTCAGTATAATACTCAAGGATTCTAATTTAAGTGAAAAGGACAAATTTAAAGATATTGTTTTTTCTACGCTTAAAAAACTTGTAAAAGGTGGAATAGATAAAAAACTTATTAATGCAGTTATAAATGCAAAGGAATTTTCTCTTAGAGAGAGCAATTTTGATTCTTATCCAGCAGGACTTGTTTATAATGAAAAAGTATTGGAAAGTATGCTTTATGGTGGAGATCCATTTTTCAAACTTAGATTTAATGAGATTATTAAAAAAATAAGAAAATATGCAGAAGGAAATTATTTTGAAAAGCTTATAGAAAAATATATTTTAGATAATAACTATAGTGTATTAATAACCGCAAAACCTAAGAAAAATCTTGAAGAAGAGAAAAACAAAGAGATGAGACTTAAACTTTTGAATTTTAAAAATGGTCTTTCAGATGCGGAGCTTCTTAAAATTATAAATTTAAATAAAAGGTTAGAACTAAGGCAAAGTACTCCAGATACAGAAGAAGCTCTTGAATCAATTCCTCTTATTTCTATAGAAGATGTGAATAAAAAATCAGAGGTGATAAAAAGTAAAATTATAGATGAAGGTAGCACGAAAATAATCTGGTGTCCTTCAAATACTAGGGGTATTCAATATGTCAGCATGTATTTTGAAGCTAAAACACTGCCTCAGAATATGATACCGTATGCTTCACTTTTATCATCGGTAATTGGCAAAGTTAATACAGAAAAATATGATTTTAAAGATTTATCTAATGAAGCTATAGAAAATTTAGGTGGATTAGATTTTTCTCTTGATTTGTATAGTAAGATTGAAAAGTTCGATGATTATTCCACTAAATTTGTAGTGAGAGCTAGAAGCTTAAAACAAAAGCTTCCTAAAATATTTGAAATTGTAGAAGAAATAATTAATTATAGTATTTATAATGATACCAAAAGACTTAGACAAATAATTGATGAAATTAAATCTAGGCTCCAGATGGTAATAATAAGTGCTGGAAATAGGGCGGCTTCTATAAGACTAGGCTCTTATTTGTCAAATTCATATAAATATCTTGATGATATAGCAGGTGCCCAGTTTTATAGATTTATTTCAGATTTAAGCGATAATTTTGAAGATAAAAAAGATGAAATTGCATTAAATTTAAAAGAAGTTTCAAATTATATATTTAATAAACAAAATTTGATTATAGCTTATTCCGCGGAAGAGAAAGATTATGAAGATTTTAAAAAGCTTTTTATTGAATTTAAGGCTAAATTAAAAGATGATAAATTTGATATAAAGGAATATAGGTTTGAACTGAAAAAATTAAATGAGGCTTTTATAGTGCCATCAGAGGTTCAATATGTTGCAAAGGGCTTTAATTTTAGAAAATTTAATTTTAAGCATAGAGGATCTCTTCTTGTTTTAAGAACTATAGCAAATTATGATTACCTTTGGAACAGTGTAAGGGTAAAGGGAGGAGCTTATGGAGCATCTATGTCATTATCAAGAAATGGTAACTTTATTTTTACATCTTACAGAGATCCTAATCTAATTGAAACTATAAATGCATATGATTCTTTTGCAGATTTTGTGAAAAATTTTAATGTTAGTAGAAGAGAAATGGATAAATATATACTTGGAACTATAAGTGGTATAGATATGCCTTTAAGTAATTACTCAAAGTGCGAAAAGGCAGTTACTCAGTATCTAACAGGAGTGAGTGACGATTATATACAAAAAGAACGTGAAGGTATATTAAATTCAACAGTAAAAGACATAAGAGAAGCTTACGACATTTTAAACAAATGCGCTCAAGAAAATTGTATATGTGTATTTGGAAGTGAAGAAAAGATAAAAGAAAGTGAAGAAACGTTTACTAATATAATCGATATATTTGCGAAGTAATAGTATTTTGAAACATTAAATAAAAATCATAAGACTAAGCTTCAAATTATAAAAATACTAATAAATTTTAATAACTCGCTGAAAAAAAGCTCATACAAATTAAAATTTCTAAGTCTTTTCATAATTTGAAGCAAGTCTTATTGACTTTTATTTAAATCGTTGCCAAAATACTATTACTTCGCTTAAAATAAAAGCAAGGTGAATTTTTCTCCGCTTTTCTGCGAAAAATAATATATTAAACTAAATCAGTTATTTAAATTTTGCAAGCTTCGTAGAATTATTGAAAGTTTACTTGCCTAAATAGTGATTTAATAATTTAATCTATGTGATTTCCACTTTAATTTTATGCCAAAATGTATTATAATAATTTTGGGAATAACGAATGATTTTATTATAAATGCAAATAATGTTCGTAAAAACAGTTAAGGAGAATGATTATGAATACAAAAGTAAGGCGTATATTCGTAAAGAAAAAAGCGGGTTTTAATGTTGAAGCAAAAGCACTTTTCAAGGATTTGACAGAAAATCTCGGAATAAAGGCTTTAGAAGACTTATCGATAGTTAATAGATATGATGTTTCAGGAATAGATGATAATGAATATGAAGATGCTAAGAAAATTGTATTTTCAGAAAAAACTGTTGATGATGTATATGATGAGAAAATTGAGATTTTAAATGAAGAAAAAGTTTTTGCTGTAGAATATTTGCCAGGACAGTATGACCAAAGAGCAGATTCCGCAGCTCAGTGCATGCAGATACTTACAGGTAATGAAGATGTTTTAATTGCTTCTGCAAAAGTGATTATTTTAAAGGGAAATATAAGTACAGAAGATTTTGAAAAGATTAAAAAATATGTTATAAATCCAGTGGATTCAAGGGAAGCTTCACTTGATAAACCAGAAACATTAGAAGTTAAATATGATCTTCCATATGAAGTTGAAACTATAGAGAATTTTACAATTATGAACGAGGGTTCACTTGAAAAGTTCCTTAATAAAGAGGGACTGGCAATGAGTATGGAAGATTTAAAGTTTTGCCAGGAATATTTTAAGAATGAAGAAAAAAGAAATCCTACAATTACAGAAATAAAGGTTATAGATACTTATTGGTCAGATCATTGTAGACATACAACTTTCCAGACAAGACTCAATGATATAAAATTTGAAGATGGAAAGTATACAGATGTTTTAAAGAAAGCATATGAAAATTATGTTGATGCAAGAAAGTATGTTTATGGAGATAGAAAAAAAGAAGTTTGTCTTATGGACATTGCAGTTATAGGAATGAAGAAATTAAAGAAAAAAGGAATGCTTAAAGATCTTGATGAATCTGAAGAAATAAATGCATGCAGCATAGTAGTAGATGCGGACATTAACGGAAAAACAGAAAAATGGCTTGTAATGTTTAAAAATGAAACTCATAATCATCCTACAGAAATAGAACCTTTTGGAGGAGCTGCAACATGCCTTGGGGGAGCTATAAGAGATCCTTTATCTGGTAGATCATATGTATATCAAGCAATGAGAGTTACAGGAAGTGGAGATCCAAGAGTTAGTATAGAAGATACTACGAAGGGAAGACTTCCACAGAAAAAAATAACCTTAGGTGCAGCACATGGTTATAGTTCTTATGGAAATCAAATAGGACTTGCAACAGGACAGGTTTCAGAATGTTATGATGAAGGCTTTATAGCTAAGAGGATGGAAGTTGGAGCTGTAGTTGGTGCAGCACCTAGAGAAAATGTTGTAAGAGAAGAACCAAAACCATCTGATGTAGTTATTTTATTGGGTGGCAGAACAGGAAGAGATGGCTGCGGTGGTGCTACAGGTTCTTCAAAGGAACATGATGTGAATTCACTTCAAAACTGCGGTGCTGAAGTTCAAAAGGGTAATGCGCCAACGGAGAGAAAGCTTCAAAGATTATTTAGAAATAAAGTAGTTAGTACTATGATAAAAAGATGTAATGATTTTGGAGCAGGTGGAGTTTCTGTTGCTATAGGAGAACTTACAGACGGACTTGACATAAATCTTGATGTAGTTCCTAAGAAGTATGATGGTCTTGATGGAACAGAGCTTGCAATTTCTGAATCTCAGGAAAGAATGGCAGTTGTAGTTACAAAAGAAAATGCAGAAAAGTTTATAAAATATGCAAATGCAGAAAATTTGGAAGCGGTTGTAGCTGCGAAAGTAACTGATACTAAAAGACTTAAATTATTCTGGAAGGGAAATGCAATTGTAAATATTTCAAGAGCATTTTTAGATACAAATGGAGTAAGACAGAATGTAGATGTTTTTGTAAAGGCTCCAGAAGAAAATGAAGATTATTTTAAAACTGAAAATGAAATTAAAGATGTTAAAGAAGAATTTTTAAATACATTAAAGGATATAAATGTATGCAGCCAGAAAGGTCTTTCAGAGAGATTTGATAGTACTATTGGTGCAGGAAGTGTTTTAATGCCTTTTGGAGGTAAATATCAAATAACTCCAGCTGAAGGAATGGCAGCAAAGCTTCCAATTCTTAAAGGTGATACTACAACAGGTACAGTAATGACTTATGGATACAATCCCAAAATAGGAGACTGGAGTCCTTTCCATGGAGCAATGTATGCGGTTATTGAGTCATTAACAAAATTAGTATGTATGGGTGGAGATTACAGAAAAACAAGACTTTCTTTTCAGGAATACTTTGAGAGGTTAAACAAGGATCCTGAAAGATGGGGTAAACCATTTGCAGCTCTTCTTGGAGCTCTTAAAGCTCAGGAAGTCTTTGGAACACCAGCTATAGGTGGAAAAGATAGTATGTCCGGTACTTTTATGGATTTAAATGTTCCTCCAACTCTTGTATCTTTTGCGGTGGATGTAGTTAATGTAAATAACGTAATATCCCCTGAATTTAAGAAGATGGGCAGCAGTGTAGTGTTAGTTAAATGCCAAAGAGACGAAAATGAAATTCCTCTATTTGATGAACTTAAGAAAAACTTTGATATTGTAGAAAAGTTAATTAAGGCTAAAAAGGTATTAAGTGCTCAAAGTGTTAGACATGGTGGATTATGTGCAGCTATAAGTAAAATGTGCTTTGGAAATAAAATAGGATTTAAATTTGAAGCTAAAGCAGACTTATTTAGTCCTGATTATGGATCAATAGTATTAGAAATTCCAGAAGGATTAGAAGCTAATGAGTTACTTCAAGGTGTAAAATATGAAGTACTTGGAAAGACAATATCTGATGAAACTATAGAATTAAAAGAAACTTCAATATCACTTGAAGAAGCATATAAAGCTTATACGGAACCTTTAGAGAAGATATTCCCTACTAAGGCGGAAGCTACTTATAAATTAGATTTAGGTTTATATAATGAAATTAAAACTCAGGCTCCAGTTCGTCATACTTCATTAAATAAAATCGCTAAGCCAAGAGTATTTATACCAGTATTTCCTGGAACGAACTGTGAATATGATTCTACAAGAGCTTTTGAGAAAGCAGGAGCAGAAGTTAATACAGTGGTATTTAAAAATATGAAGGCAAATTATATTGCAGAATCTATAGATGAAATGGTAAAACAGATTAATGATTCACAGATAATAATGATACCAGGAGGCTTCAGTGCAGGAGATGAGCCAGATGGTTCAGGAAAATTCATAGCAGCAGTATTTAGAAATGAAAAGATTAGGGAAGCTGTAATGAATTTATTGAAAAATAGAGATGGACTTATGCTTGGTATATGTAACGGCTTCCAGGCACTTATAAAGTTAGGTCTTGTACCTTTTGGTGAAATAAGAGAAATAGACGATAAATGTCCTACTTTAACTTATAACAACATAGGAAGACATGTATCTCAAATTGCGTATACTAAGATAGTTTCAAATAAGTCACCATGGTTTTCGAATGTAAAAGTAGGGGATATACACAGTATTCCAATTTCTCATGGTGAAGGAAGATTTGCAGCAAGTAAAGAGATGGTAGAGCAGCTTATAAAGAATGACCAAATAGCAACTAGATACGTAGACTTAAATGGTAATTCAAGTTATGATACAGCTGTTAACCCTAATGGTTCTGTGTTATGTATAGAGGGTATAACAAGTGCTGATGGAAGAATATTTGGAAAGATGGGTCATTCAGAAAGATTCTCAACTAATACTTATAAAAATATAGTTGGAAATCAAGATCAGAAGATATTTGAAAGTGGAGTAGGATACTTTAAATAAAGTGAACTAACAGTGCTTTGGAACATTAAAAAAGTTCTATAAATCTAATGTTAAAAAATCATAAAATCCTAAGAGTTTTGAATAACTCACTAGCGTTCAGACAAATTCAAAATTCTAAGGATTTTATGATTTTTTAACAAGATTTATTAGAATTTTTTTAAATTGTTCCAAAAGCACTGTTAGTTCACTTTTGAAGTAAAACAAGGGAAAAATTCCTCCGTATCTACGGAATTTTAGGTGTATAGTAGATGTGTTTTGTTTATAAACTATATATTATTAATCCTTAGAATAGTAGTATATTTTATTATGAGACTTAATTTAGTTTATTATCTAAAATAAGAAACACCCACATCTTTAAAGAGCATCCGTAATAGCTTTCATCTTTAGAATTCTTGAGTTTAGTTATCATTTCTTTGCTGAAGTTAGAATCTTTATTAATAAGGCTTGCTGCTGAAAAAGAAGATAAATATACGGAGTTTATGTAGTTTGCTAATGGTTTACCATCTGTGCTGTATCCGGAGACTAGCTTATTAGAACCAATTTTTGAAAGAAAGTCATTTTCTCTCTCTAATATATCCTTTGCTGTAGAATTATGCGTTTCATTATAAAATTCAATAAGCCTTAAAGGAACTCTTACTGCATCATATCCAAATTTATTATTTTCAGCTTTTATAGTGCCATCTTTATTAATCCAATCAGGTAAAAGTCCTGTTTCTTTGTCTATATTTTGATTTAGAAGGTTAACATTTACATTCAGCACTTTTTCCCAATAATTTTTTTCAGAGCTTGAAAGTGCGGCAAATTTATAATAGTAGTATGGAGAAACGTAGGAGGGATTAAAAGGGGGATTGTTTCCCCAACTGTCACCAGGTAAAAGTATATAATCTTTTGAAATTTCTGTGCTTTTTATTGCGTTAATCATTTTTACCGCTTCCTTATTGTAGCTAGCATTAGGCCATTTTTCTGCTGCAAGTAAAAGAGCATATGCTATATCTTCATCTGCATCTGAAGCTGATCCATAACCTGAAATATTTCCATTAGAGTTTATTTTCCAGTTCATTAAACCATTATTATCGAGGTAGTGCTTAGTATAATTCCAAAGCTTATCAAATTGGTTTTTATCATCATAAGCAGCACTAAATAGGAGACCATAGCCCATTCCTTCACTGACAGTAATTTTATTATTTTCAGGATTAACTACTTTACTCATGCTGGAATTTACGCTTACAACATATTTCTTTTTCCAGTAATTATAATAATCACTTCCGTAGGTTCTTTTGTTCTGGATTTTTTTATGTGTATTCACGCAGCTCGTTAGAGAAATAATAGTTAATATAACTAAAGGGAAAATTTTGAACCTACCAAGTTTCATTATTAAAACCTCCATAAATGTAATTCATTATTTCTTAAAATTTAAAGAAATCCATTGTTAAATCTTGAGGGTAAAATGATACAAACACAAAGTCAGTCTTTACACTATTTATATAAGCTGGAATGCTGCCAGTATAATATCTAGGATCAACAAGGTAAACATCAGAGCAAACAGTAGATAAAAATGCTGCAAGTGGTACAGTAACTGAGTCTTTTACAAATAAAACCTTTGGACCATTGGGATTATTTTTGTTTGTCACATGGACAATTCCTCTATTGCCAAAAAGGTATGAAGAATATTTATCAGCTTCTAAATCATAAGTACCTTTGTTAGTTCTAAAAGGTGATATTGTAAGTAGAGTATCTTCAAATCTACCATTAAAATTAAATATCTGACTTCCTGTTTTACAGTAGAAGTTATAATTTGTATCAAACTTAGGGTAAATTAAAGTAAAATCATCTACCCCAGAATATGTAATTCCAGTTTTTCGTCCCATTGATCCAACATAGGAATTTTTGTAAGTTATAAAATTATAATTATTTTTATTCGTATAAAAGCCATCTTTATCGATATTCAAATCGTATCTTTCATTTAAAGTTTTCACAAGCTCTCCAAATTCATAAAAAGCTGTTTGAATTGTCCAGTGATGATCGGTCTTAAAAAATAGCTGATCGTTTGGAATATCGCTTTTGCTCAAATTTTTACGCAGATCTATTGTATTAATATTATTCTTTTTCAGTAAATTTAGAAATGCATCTGCCGTTTCATTTGAATAACTGTATGGAATTCCATATGGGAATTTTGAATAACCTCTTATGTATTTATCTGGCGGCATCATGTAAATTAGTTTAGTGTTTTTGTCTTTTAGGTTGCTTTTCAAAGCTTGCATTCTTTTTACAAGTGGATAAACAGCATTAGGCTGACTTGCAAAATAGGTGTAATGCAAAAATCCGTTTTCATCCTTTACAACTTCGAAATTTGATTCTTCATTTTTGCACATTAATTTTTGAATATATCCATATAATTCTATAAAGGTATATTTACCATAGGTGCTATCATTTAATGTATTTTCTAAGGAGCTTGTAGCGCTATTTATAGATATACTGTTAAATTTTGTATTTTTAAATGCATTTAATAAAGATGTATAATTTTTCGCAAAATTATTAAAGGAAAGTACAAAAAGTAAAATGACAAATAGTATGGATGTTATAAATTTTTTGAAAAATAGTCTGTCCATTCATATTTCCTCTTTTCCTTAAAATTTAAAATAAATAAATGGATTATAAGAACCTTTTACTATATAGGATAAGGATATTAAAAAAAGTCCTAATATAGAAATTGGATACAAAACTTCTAAAAGAGCAGCATGCTTTGCTTTATATACTATATATGTGTTAGTTTTTCTTGCTATTGGAGTTGATAATATGATTCCAGCTATAAAGAAAACAATATTTTCTTTTATAAACATAAATGTGTATGGGCTCCAGAAACCATTGTTTTTAAGGCCAAACATGCATGCAATATATTTACCAGCTGCTTCTAAATCCTTTGCTCTAAAAATAACCCAACCTAAATTTATAATGAAAAGTGCATAAAGATGTTTATATATAGGTTTTATATCCAATTTGTCAAAAGATAATAACTTTTCTAAAGCAATGAAGACAAAATTCAAAAATCCCCAGATTACAAATGTCCATTCTGCACCGTGCCACACTCCAGTGAGTACCCATACAATAAGCAGGTTACGTATTAATTTATCTTTATTTTTAACTCTAGAACCTCCAAGGGGGAAATAAACATAGTCTTTAAACCATGTACTTAAAGTAATGTGCCATCTGCGCCAGAATTCTGATATGGATTTTGATATATATGGATAATTAAAGTTTTCCTCAAATTTGAATCCTAGCATTAATCCTAGTCCTATTGCCATATCAGAGTATCCAGAAAAATCAAAATATATTTGAAGAGTATACGCAATGGATCCAAGCCATGCAAGTGTTGCCGGTATGTTTAAATTACCATTGAGAGAAATAATTCTATCGACTATAACAGCCATACTATTTGATATAAGAACTTTTTTACTAAGACCTGTAATAAATCTACATGAACCTACGGAAAATTTTTGCCATGTGATTTTTCTACTTTTTATTTGATCTACTATATTGTTGTATTTAGAAATAGGTCCAGCTAAGAGCTCAGGGAAAAATGATATGTAGAGCCCAACATAAATAGGATTCTTAGCTGCTTTTGATTTTTCTTTATAAACATCTACAAGGTACGATACAGCTTTAAATGTAAAAAAAGAAATACCAACAGGCAGAGATAGGGTAGGGACTGGTATTTTAAAGGATTGTAAACTGTTTATATTTCTTATGAAAAATCCTAAATATTTAAATACAAAGAGTATTCCAAGGTTACACAAGCATCCAAATATTAAAAAGAATTTTGCTTTGTATTTTTCAATTAATAAGCCTAATATGTAATTAAATAAAATAGAAAATACCATAATTAGTACATATGAAGATTGTCCCCAGGCATAAAAAATTAAACTGAGTACTAAAAGTATAATATTTTGAAGCTTTTTAGAAAATGATGTTAAATAGTATAATACCAAGGTTATTGGCAAGAAATACAGTATGAAAACTATACTTGAAAATAGCATTATTAATTCACCCTTTATATATTAAATAATTTATCAATATTTTTTTCTATTTCGTCTAATAATATATTCTTTTCTATTAAACTTTTTTTCTTTGTAATTAATTTTTTTCCAATATAAATATAATTTTATAAATAGCAGTAATGATATAACAGCAGAAATTCTTATAATATTCATTACATAATCGGACATCAAAAATTTATATGTACTGCCTAATATTTTTTTTACTTCGTAGGTTTGAGGGATACTTTTGCTTGTACCGTCCAATTCTTTTGCATCTAATGTCCATGATTTATATAGTTGAATTTCTTTGGATTCAAATGCTAAATTATTGTCTATCACTGCATCTATTCTTATTGGTTGTGGTGATACATTTTGTTTGATTTTAAGCATTCCATTGCTGTCAATTGAAATTCCTTTCTTTGGTGTGTCTATTTTATATGTTATCTTTTGGTTTACTATATTTCCATTTGAATCATGAATATTGGCACTATATTTAGCAATAGATTCACCTACAACTGGTATTTGAACTCTTGTGTCACCATTAAAGTTTACATTCAAATTTTCGATTTCCTGTATTTTATTGTCGGCGTTTATTAGATTAAAATTGCTTAAAGTAAAATCTTTTTTTTCATTCTCCTTTGAAGTTATAAGTATTCCCCACCAAGAAGGTAAGCTTGCAATCATAGATGTAGTATTCTGATTAGTATTTTGAATTTGATTTTGTTTTAAAGCGTTTAGTGGAATAAGAACAGTTCCATTAAACCCTTTTGAAATTACGATACTTCCATTGGATGGAGATAATTTTTTTATTAAAGCACTGCTACTTTCTTTAAGAAGTACATAACTGTCATTTGCTATAGATAAACTTGTACCATCTTGCTTATTGATCATAAAATTGATATTTAATTGGCTATTAGAGTTATTATGTATGTCAAAAGAGACTATTCCATAATTAAACATATTATTGTTTAAAGCATTATAAAAGATAGTTGAATAATATCCTTTTTTTAATCCTTTAGAAGTAATTTTAGCAGTTAAATTATAATTTCCGTTTATTGAATTTGTATTATATTGGACAGTTGATCCGTTTGACATTTGACGCATATTATCAGATATAAGTATACCTGAGGTAGCATCTGCTTTAGCTATAAAATGATAAGGCAAAATTAAGATTATTATAAAAAAAAGCAGTAGTATTTTTTTAATAAATGTCATGTTAATCCTCCTAAATCATAAATAATCCATTTCATTAAGATAGTCGTCATTTCTATTTTTATTAAGTGCTTGATATTGAACTTCTTTGTTATTAATAATCCATTGATTTAATATTTGCCTGAATTCTTCATCTTTCTGTAAAGCTTTATAATCTTCAATTCTGTAAAGATAAGAATGGAATTTTTCTTTTCGTTTATAATTAATATTCTTTTCAAAAATACAGTTAATGCGTTTATTGTAGCTAATATGCAGCGTTAATCTTGAACTTAACCTTTTGGAACAAATTTCTTTTAAAACAATATATTCATAATTAAAAGACGTCATGGTTACTTCTCCGGATTCATCTGATAATAATTCTGTATTTAATTCAATGCGCGGAAGTTTCCTGTTAAATTGAAACGGCTTTTTATTCCTATCAAGTACATTAACTCTAATATCATCAAATATGCTATTACTTTTATCCAAACTTTTAGGTAGGGAGTGTACCCTATCATAAATAATTTGAAGCAGCTTTTTATGATTTCTTTCGTCTAGAGTTGTTATTTTAAATGCATATTTCCAACTCCTACCTGTATTTTGAACATGTACAACTACAGCTTTAAATTCACAATTGTATATTTCAGTATGTATAGAGAGTTTTACATCAATATCATAAGGTATAAATTCAGGAAAATTTAAAATAACAGCTAGTCCTCCTTCAGATATATCTATAGTTGTAGAACTAATTTGATTTTCATAATAAGAAATTATACATTTCTCTTTTGCTAAAAATCTTTCGGATGTACGGAAGGATTTTCTTCCAAGCATAAAAAATATAGACATTAATAAATTATAAAAATTAACTACAAGCCAAAATAAAACAACTATGTATGTAGGTGACCCTGAATCAAAAATCATTTTAGTACAGTTTATTATGCCTATTAAGGAAAGTACGGCAAAAAATATATGAGGGACTGATCTTTTTAATCGATAATTTTTATCATCATGAACTCCATCTTTTCGTGTTACAGCAAATTTAACCTGTGATATACCTAAGGTTTCGAGTAAAACAGGAATAATAAGTGATGGAAATAAAATAGTTTCATATATATTCGTCCATTTTGTAGTTCTTATATTGTTGGATAATTTTTTTAATGCCGCGTTGCTTAGTAAATACATTGGGAGCCAAAAAATAAGCACTTGAGTAAGAGTACACTTTACAACAATTACTCCAAAAACTGAGAAAAGAATAGGGGACATAATATAAATCAATCTTTTTATACCTGAATACCAGTAAGAAATTGCAGAAATATAGCTTAGTTTTTGACCTATAGTTAGACCTTTTCTAAATAATATATTTAATTTTCTACCAGTCTGAATGCAGCCTCTTGACCATCTCTCACGCTGCTTAATTAAACTTGGTAAGTCCTCAGGGGCAAGACCTGAAGCATGGATTTCGTTAATGGCATAGCACTTATAACCCTTGCTTTGTATTATTAAACCAGTTGCAAAATCTTCAGTTATAGCTTTGGTGTAAAATCCGCCTGCGTCCTCTAAAGCTTTACGTGAAATAACAGTATTTGTGCCGCCATATATAACTGAATTGCTTTTGTTTCTAGAAATTTGAACGTCTCTGTAAAAATAATCCTGCTCATTTGGAATTCTTCCCTCTGAATAAAGATAATATTGAAATAAATCAGGATTATAAAAGCTTTGTGGAGTTTGAACAAAACCAACTTTTTCAGATGTAAGAAAATAGGGTACAGAAGCAGTTAAAAAATCATGCATTGGAATCATATCTGCATCAAAAGTTACAATTAAAGGTGAAGTTGAGTGTGCAAGAGCATTATTTAAATTTCCTGCTTTTGAACCTTTTCTATCACTACGGGTTAAGTAATTTATTTTCATAGAGTGTGCTAAATTCTTAAATTCGGGTCGATTACCATCGTCACATAAATAAATGTGAACTTTAGTTTTATCGGGATAGTCCATATTTATACAGCCGTTTATAGTTTTATAAAGTAACTTTTTTGGCTCATTATATGTAGCAATAAAAATGTCTATATCAGGAAATAGATTTTCGTTGACTTTAGGTTTTGATGGATACGATATTTCTGACATTTGGTAATAGTGTACTGCCGCTTCGAACATTCCTAAAATTTCTACAATTAATAATGCTAACGCAGAAAAAATAGATACTATATTATCTCCAATGGGAATAGTAAAAAATATTCTCCAAATTAAATAAATAATAGTCATCAGTGTACTACTAATTATTAAAAAATGATTTCTTATTTTCTTTAATTTCATTGAATATCGCCACCTAAGTAAGTTTTATTTTCTAATATTATAAAAAAAGGCCAACTATAGATAAATATTTTAAAAAATATCAATAGTTGGTCGGTTGCACTATTAACTCAGAATTTTCCAAGTGCCCAATTTCAGAAAATCCATCATAGTTTCTTCATACTATATAGGTTCAATTAGTAAATTGCTATTTAAGGGAGCATGCTTTTAGTATACCTATAAAATTTATTAAATATAAATAGCTAAGTTACCTTAATACATATTATTCTGCACGTTTCGAGTATTTTAAACATATCATGTTTTCGCTAGAATTACAATATTTTTAAATAAATTTAATATAATTTTATTTAAAAGGGTAATGAGGTATAGAAATATTGGCTTTAACTTTAACGACAATTATTATTAAAATAAAAATTTTTTTAAAAAAACTATAAAAATTTTCTTTAAACCTCCGATATAGTAAGTATAATATGAAGTTTAACTATATTAAAAATGAAATTTAAAAAAATGCTATTAATTATGGAGGTGATAAAACGATGGCTCAGGAAGATGTAAGATTGTTTTTGGAGGAATGTAGTAATAATAACAGATCAGCAGATTATGTGTTACCTGCATTAGCTCAGAAGGCAATGTTCTATTATGTTCCAAGTAGTGAAAAAAGTTTTGATGAGATACAAAAGATAATTGAATTAGAGGACGGAAGCAGATATGCTTTAATTTTTACAGATACTAAATCTGTTAAGAATTTTTACAGTGGCAAGGCAACCTGTGATAAAATATACCAAGTATCTTCTGTAAATATCTTGAAAAAGGCATTAGCGCTAAAAAACATAGATGGTATAATTATAAATATTAATGAAAAATCACAGCTTATATTAAATAAAAAGCTTATGCAGCTTCTTTTTAGGGAATATTTACTTATTGATTTTCAGGATAAAGGTGGGGCATGGTGCCCTTGTACAGATGATAATTCATTGACATATGAAATTATGGACGGAATTAAGACAGTACCAATATTTAGGGAAAAGGAAGAAGCATTTAGATTTAAAGAAGAAACTAATGTTAAATTTTTAGACTTAAAAGATATTATAGGACTTATAGTTAAATACGGTATTAAATATTTGGTTTATTTACCAAATTGCCCTGAGATGATGGTTATAAAGGAATCTTATTTTTCGTGGTTTAATAATTCAAAAATTTGCAGCAATAATTAAAAATATAAAACAGTAAAGATGATTTTTTGCAGCTCTGCTATGGAAAATCATCTTTATTTGCATCCAATGAAAATATTCTAATCATAATATAAAAACACTTCTTATTAGCAATGTACCTTGGAAATAAATACTTATAGAAATTATTATAATCCTCATAGTATAATAAATTGAATGTAATTAAGAGAAATACACGGAGGATTTTGCTATGAATTTTAAACTGTTAATTATTAATCCAGGTTCAACTTCAACTAAAATTGCAGTATATGAAAATGAGAAGGAAGTTATGACAGAAACATTAAGGCATTCTTCAAATGAACTTCAAAAGCATAAAAATATATATGAACAATTCGAGTTTAGAAAAAATGTTATAGTGAAAATTTTGGAAGAAAAAAATATTGATATCAATGAAATTGATGTTGTAGTTGGTAGAGGTGGACTTTTAAAGCCTATAGAAGGAGGAACATATAAGGTTAATAAGAAAATGCTTGAAGACCTAAAAATAGGGGTACAAGGTGAGCATGCTTCTAATCTTGGAGGAATAATTGCAAATAAAATTGCAGAAAAACTAAATATTGAAGCTTATATAGTAGACCCTGTTGTTGTAGATGAAATGGACGACATTGCAAGATATTCTGGAATGCCAGAGCTTCCTAGAAAAAGCATATTTCATGCTCTAAACCAAAAGGCAGTTGCAAAAAGATATTCAAAAGAAAATAAAGCTAAATATGAAGAATTAAATCTTATAGTTGCTCACATGGGTGGAGGTATATCCGTAGGAGGACATAAATATGGTAAAATAATTGACGTTAACAATGCACTTGACGGCGAAGGTGCTTTTTCTCCAGAGAGGAGTGGACATGTACCATCAGGTGATTTAGTTAAAATGTGTTTTAGCGGAAAATATACTGAAAGTGAAATATTGAATAAAATAACAGGACAAGGTGGCTTTGTAGCTTATCATGGAACTAATAACGCTATGGAAGTAGAAAATGCAGCATTAAAAGGTGATGAGGAAGCTAAAAAGCTTTACGATGCAATGGCATATCAAGTATCAAAGGATATAGGAGCAATGGCAGCAGTTCTTGATGGCAAAGTAGATGCTATAATACTAACAGGAGGTATAGCCTATAGTAAGACTATGACTGATTATTTATATAAGAAAGTTTCTTTCATAGCACCTATAGTTGTATATCCAGGCGAAGATGAAATGCTTGCACTTGCTCAGGGAGTTTTAAGAGTTTTAGAAGGTACGGAAGATTTAAAAGAATATAAGTAAAATTTATAAGCTGCAAAGGGAAATCCTATGCAGCTTATTGCTTTATGCAAAAGTGATTATGATGGAAGAACATTAGAGGGTGATGCTGTATAGGGTATGTATAAATTCCTAAGAAAAATGGAAGAACTACTATATGGGAGGAGATAAGAGTGGATAAAAAACGGGTAAAAGAAATACTTTCATCTAAGGGTGTTATTAATGTGAATTATAAAAATGATCCTGTATGGCTTGAACCAATAAGTACAGATAAGGATGGAGAAATACAGGTTAAATCCATAAGGACAAATGAGCATTTTATTGTGAATATTAAGGATTTAAAGGAATAATCGTTTATTTGGGAACTTGAAAATAGAGAAGTCCAGAGTTTACTACAAAAGAGTAGCAATTCTGGACTTACTATATATTAATTTTATAGAAATATTTGAGGTCATAATTAATTTATATGAGTTTGTGTAAAAATTTTAAAATAGAGCTAAAGTTTATTCTTTTAATTTTATATTTACAGGATTAACATGCCAAATATCTTCGGCGTAATTTTTTATAGTATTGTCACTTGAGAAGTCTCCTGAATGTGCAATATTTATAGTAGACATCTCAAGCCATTTATTCTGATCTCTATACAAGGCATCTACTTTATCTTCAGCTTTTACATAGTCATCAAAATCTTTTAGTACGAAAAATTCATCGTTGTTAGCTAAAAGATATTTATAAATATCAGCAAATTCAGAGCGTGAAACTCCTAAAGAACCATCTACTAAACTATCTATTATTCTTTTTAACCTTGGATCATTATTGTAAAAATCGATAGCTCTATAATTTTTATTCTTTTCATAATTCATTACTTCATCTTTTTTCATTCCGAATATTATTATGTTGTCGTCTCCAACCTTATCATGAATTTCAACATTTGCACCATCGAGGGTAGCTACAGTTATTGCACCGTTCATCATAAGCTTCATATTTCCGGTTCCAGAAGCTTCTTTTGTAGTAGTAGAGATTTGCTCACTTACATCAGCACATGGTATTATTTTTTCTGCAAGTGAGACTGAATAATTTTCTAGAAATAGTACTTTCATTTTTTTGTTGACGGAGGCATCACTATTTACCGTGTCAGCTACTGTATTTATTAACTTTATTGTACATTTTGCAAGATAATAACCAGGAGCAGCTTTAGCTCCAAAAAAGAAGGTTCTCGGAACTATATCTAAATTTGGATTATCCTTTAATCTATAATATAAATTCAGTATATTAAATACATTTAAAACCTGTCTTTTATAGGCATGGAGCCTTTTAACCTGTACATCAAATATAGAATTTGGATCTACATCTATATCGTATTTTTCCTTTACAGCTTGAGCAAATTTTATTTTATTATGCTGCTTTATTTTGTGAAGCTTATACTTGAAATTCTCATCTTTAGCATAAGGAAGAAGATCTATAAGTCTTTTTGGATTTCTTATCCACTTAGTACCTATAGTATCATTGATTAAAGCAGTAAGTTCAGGATTAGATTTTATTAGCCATCTTCTATGAGTTATTCCATTTGTTTTATTATTAAACTTTTCAGGGAAAAATTCATAGAAATTAGCAAGCTCTCTATGTTTTAATATTTCCGTATGAAGTTTTGCAACACCATTTACTGAATGACTTCCAACTATAGCGAGATAAGCCATATTTATATATCCATCTGACACTATAGCCATTTTGTGAACTTTTTCAAGATCCTGATATTTTGCATATACCTTTCTACAGAATCTTTCGTTTATTTCGCTTATGATCATGAAAATTCTTGGAAGAAGTTTCTTAAACAAATCTATAGGCCATTTTTCAAGGGCTTCAGCTAAAATAGTGTGATTTGTATATGCCATTACGTTTGTTGTTATTCTAGCTGCATCATCCCAGGATAAAAATTCTTCATCCATAAGTATTCTCATGAATTCTGCTATAGCAACAGAAGGATGTGTGTCATTTATATGAACTTGAACATACTTGTCTATTGATGACATAGGTCGTCCGGTTTTCTTGTAACTTCTAATTATACTTTTAAGACCTGCACATACAAAAAAGTACTGCTGCTTTAATCTTAAAATTTTGCCCTCTACACGTGTATCATCAGGATATAGGACCTGTGAAATAGATTCTACAGAATATCTATGTTCTACAGCTTTTGAATATTCACCTTTACTGAAAGAATCAAGGTCGAAGTCCTTATCTATAGTTTCTGCACTCCATAACCTCATGGTATTTACAGTGTTGTTTTTATATCCTATGATAGGTGTATCGTAAGGTACAGCTAAAACAGGTTCATAGTCTTTATGCTCAAAACAAAGTCTGCCGTTTTTCATAACAGGCTCTACTTTACCGCCAAATTTTACTATGATAGCTTTATCTTCTCTACGTACTTCCCAAACGTTTCCATATCTTAGCCAGTTATCTGGTACTTCAACTTGATAGCCATTGATTATTTTTTGTTCAAATAAACCATAATCATATCTTATACCGCAGCCGTGGCCGGGAATACCAAGAGATGCCATGGAATCAAGGAAACATGCAGCAAGTCTTCCAAGTCCTCCGTTTCCAAGACCAGCATCATTTTCGAGACCTTCCAGATCTTCAAGGTTTATATTTAATTCTTGAAGACCTTCCCTGCAAACGTCATATATACCTAAATTTATAATGTTGCTTATAAGTAATCTACCTATTAGAAATTCCATTGAAAAGTAATAAACTTGTTTTCGTGCTTCACGTGAATATTGATTATTTGTATTCATCCATCTTTGAGATGCATATTCTTTGATGAGTCCACCTAATGCAAAGTATTGATGATGTTTTGACGATGTGTTTACATCTTCGGCATACATTGTCATAAGCTTCTTTTTAAAGTCATTTTTAAAAGTTTTCTTATCAACAAACATAAAAGTGCCTCCTTAAATTTATGTCTACTTAAATGTTTAAGTAGACAACTTATACGATTAAGTAAATAAATTCTTGGTTATATATTACAACTTAAAGTAAATATAGTCAATAGGACAAAGACCTGTCAATCTAATAAAAGAAAATTAAGAATTAAGAAAGAAGAATTAAGAATGCAGGATGATTTTCCCCCCCGCTTTGCTTTGGAAAATCTACATTTTAGAAAAAACACAAGGGTTGGACGAAGCACATTGTCCTTCTCTATTTTAAACAGGCACTTTTTAAATTATATGAGGGTTTTATACAAACCACAGTTAATTTAAAAAGTGCCTATATTTGGTTAATAAGGATAAAGGACCCTTGACCCAAACCCCGTATATGGTTATTATTCTTCTTTACTAGATATAATATATATTTATAATAATATATTATATATTGCCGGTAACAAAATGAGATCCTAACCCTAGTTATGATAATTTCTATAAAATTCCTTAGGCACGGAGGAATTTTTTCCATGCTTTACCCTCTAAGTGAAGTAACAGTTATGAAGGAACAATTTAAAAAAATTCTAATAAATCTTATCATACACGAAGTTTGGGCTTTGCCCATTATCCTTATTTACTTAATATGAGCAACTTTTATATTAGAAAAGATTTAGATGAGCCTTTAAATCGAGACTGTTAGTCGTAAATTTCAAGATAGCTTATATTTGGTTAATAAGGATAATGGGTCTTTGACCCAAACCTCAGTTATGATAAGATTCATAGAATTCTTTTAATGTTCCTTCATAACTGTTCCTTCACATTTTTTGAACATTTGAAGCTTCGGGACCTTTTGGACCTTTTACTATATCGTATTTTACCTGTTGACCTTGATCTAAAGATTTTCTGGGTCCCTCTTCTTTTATTGCAGAATAGTGTACAAATACATCATCACTGCCTTCTGAAGAAATAAAACCATATCCTTTTTCTGGATCAAACCATTTTACTGTTCCTATATTCATTTTTTTGCCTCCATTAAAATAAATTATATTTTAGTGTTCCCATATTTTTATATTTAATGTAAAATAATTTTAAAAGGATGTGGTTTGACGTGAGAATAGCATTAGCGCAAATTGATGTGGCATGGGAAAATAAAGAAATGACAAAGAAAATCTGTACTAAATTTATAAAAAAAGCAAGTAAAAATGGAGTTGACCTTATTGCATTTCCAGAAATGACTCTTACAGGATTTTCTATGAATGTAAGCAAAATAGGTGAAGATAAATTGGAAACAGTTGAATGGTTTAAAAAGAAGTCTTTAGAATTTAATGTTCATTGTGCTTTCGGTTTTATAGAAAAATTGAAAAATGGTAAAGGAATAAATAATTTATCAATATGTTCACCGGTTAACGGCGAAATATTAAGATATAGTAAAATACATCCATTTTCTTATGGAGAAGAAGACAAATATTATGTTTCCGGAAATGCGCTTAAATACTGCAACATTGATAATTTTAACTGTGCTACTTTTATATGCTATGATTTAAGATTTCCAGAAATTTTTCAGTTAGCAGGTAAAAAAGCAGATATTATAATTATAATTGCTAACTGGCCTGAAAGTAGGAGAGGGCATTGGATTACACTTTTAAAAGCTAGGGCTATAGAAACTCAATGTTATATTGCAGCAGTAAATAGAGTGGGTATAGGAAATGGATTATACTATTCAGGAGATTCAATGGTAGTAGACCCATATGGTAAAGTAGTTGTTACTGAAAAAGATAACGAAAAATTACTCATATGTGATTTGGATATAAACATTGTTAAAATGTGTAGAAATGAGTTTAAATTTAAGCAGGATAGAAAAGAAGATCTTTATTACAATTTTGTTAAGAATAATTTTTAATATTGACTCATAAATGAAGTATATGGTAAAATTTTTCTAAGTCATACGTCCGAATTGTGGAAAATAAGTAAAGGAGGAGAGTATGAATATGTGGACTTATTCAGAATATATTTTATTTTTTGGGCTTTATTCTTTTTTAGGCTGGATGCTTGAGACAGCTTTTGCAAGCATAACCAGCAAACAAATAGTAAACAGGGGATTTTTAACAGGATTTTTTTGCCCAATTTATGGATTTGGAGCTGTTTTAACTGTGCAGTGTTCAACTCTTGTAAGATCATATTTCACAAATTCTATTGCAGCGTTAATAGTATGTGTTATGACCTCAGTTATTTTAGTTACAACACTAGAGTATATAACAGGATTTATTTTGGAAAAGATATTTAATAGTAAGTGGTGGGACTACAGTGACTTTTCAGGGAATATTCATGGATATATATGTATTAAATATTCGCTTTTATGGGGAGTACTTGCTTTTGTATTGGTTCAAAGTATTCATCCCATGATTGCTAGAATTATTTTTAATATGTCTGCAACTAGCAAAGAGCGAGGAGCAGAGATTTTACTTATTTATCTCATGATTGATACTATAAAGTCTATAATAGATGCACTAGAATTAAGAGATATTATTGTAAATTATTCTAATCTTTCAGCTAGTAAGTGCAGAGAAAAATTATTAAATTATAAGAGGATTTTTTTTGCATTCCCATATTTATGGGTTTCAAATGCAAGTGCTGTAAACCGTGATATAAGGAGAATTATAAATAATGGGTTTGATAAAATTAAATTTGAAATCAAAAATAAGTTCCAGGAGCCTTTATAGAGAATATAAAGAGTGCACCTATGATTTATTAAATAAAAAAATAGTGCTTTCAATGGAGAATTTTATACAACACAGCAATGTTAGTTGCCTTGATCACTGTATTTATGTTTCATATATGAGCTATTTAATATGCAAGCATTTGGGGTTCGATTATCGTTCTGCAGCAAGAGGAGCCCTCCTGCATGACTTCTTTTTGTACGATTGGCATACTACGAAATCTAAAGATGGTCTTCACGGATTTACCCATCCTTATACAGCTCTTAGAAATGCTAATAAATTTTTTAATTTAAATTGTAAGGAAAAGGATATTATAGTGAAGCATATGTGGCCATTAACTTTAAAAATGCCTAAATACAAGGAGAGCTATGTGGTTATGCTTATGGATAAATATTGTGCTATTTTAGAGATTATGAAACTTGGTAATGAAAATAAAATGTGTGATTTTATAAGAAAGATTTCAGTGCCCTGAATATTAAGTGAGGTGTGTAATAATGATTGACAGCGGCAAAAATGTTACAAGTCAATCTAGAAGAATAATTAGTGCTGCTTTTAAGTGTATATCATCAAAAGGATATGCTAATGTATCTTTAAGAGATATTGCAGGAGAAGCAGGTGTGGTATTAAGTCAATTAAATTACTATTATAAGAATAAGGAAGGCTTATTTAAGGAAGTTATTAAAGAACTAACAGAAAAGTATGTTGGTGAGGTTGATGAACTGCTAAAAAAGGGCAAAGGCGAAAAAGAAAAAGTGGAGTATCTTATAAAATATTTTAAGGAGATGCTCAAATATAATCCTCAATTATTTAAACTTCTTTATGATTTAACAAGTATGTCTATGTGGTCAAAACCACTGAAAAAGCTGGAAAATAATTTCTATAATAGTATGTCAAATGTCATAGAAAAACATATAATAAATGGTCTTATGGCAAAAGGAAAATTTCAAAATTATTCACCAAAGACACTTTCAAGGATACTACTAGGTACTTTGTATGGAACATCTATGCAGGTATTGATGGATGATGAAGATGAAAAGGAAGATTCTACAAAAGTTTTTGATGAATTAAAATTGATGTTTCAGTAGAAATTGTAAGAGCCATAAAATTTGGCATAATTCAACAGAAGAAGAAGGAGGTGCTATATTAGCAATTTAAAAATTGCTAATATAGCACCTCCTGTTTAGTAGAATGAACATAAAGAAATTTTAAAAAGCAATTACTGGATTTTATGGATATAGACAAGCGATCCCATTTGTAGTAAAATAGCCACGAGCAATTTAACACCATTAGTGTGAATTTGTTACATAGAATAGGAGGCTTTATTATGGAGAATATTAATAGTGTGATGTCAGATAAGGGAGAAAGTAAAGAAGCAGATAAGAATAAACCTGATATATATCTAGAAAAAATGCTTGAATCCAGAACTATTATTATATCAGGAGAAATTAATCAAGAATTAGCAGCCAAAGTAAGTACACAGCTATTGATTTTACAAGGAATTAGTGATGAACCTATCAAAATTTTCTTAAATAGTCAAGGTGGGCATGTTGAATCTGGTGATACAATTCATGATATGATAAAATTTGTAAAGCCTAAGGTTATTATGATTGGCACAGGATGGGTAGCTAGCGCTGGTATTACTATTTATCTTGCAGCAGAAAAAGAAAATAGGTACTCTTTACCGAATACGAGGTATATGATTCATCAACCTTCAGGTGGAGTTCAAGGACAAACTACTGATGTTGCCATTGAAGCTAGAGAAATATTAAGAATTAAAGATAGGATAGCGAGAATAATTAGCGATGCTACAGGAAAACCGCTGGAAGAAGTACAAAACAATATAGATAGAAATTATTGGATGAATGCAAATGAAGCAGTAGAGTATGGAATTGTAAACAAAATTATTTCTAAGTATGAAGATTTAGAATAATATTAAGTGTATGAAAAAATAAACGACCATTCGTTAGGATAGTCGCTTATTTTTATATCTATATTATTTGATTTTCAGATAAATTAATATACTATTTTTCGCAGGGAAGTGGAGAAAAATTTACCTTGTTTTTATTCTAAGCGAAGTAATAGTATTTTGGAAACGATTTAAATAAAATTTAATAAGACTTGCTTCAGATTATAAAAAGACTTAGAAATTTTAATTTGTCTGAGCAGTATCATATGAGAGGTTTGGGCGAAGCCCATTATCCTTCTTGACTTCAAACGGGCAATCTCCATATTATAAACAGTCTAGACGAGTCTTTAAATTAATAACTTAAATTCGCTAATCGTAAATATTAAGATAGCCTGTATTTTATAAAGAAGGATAATGGGTTTACGACCCAAACCTCAGTTATGATAAATCTTATGAACTTTATTTAATGTTTCAAAATACTAGTACTTTGCAATATTCTTAGCATTTGATTTAGGTTTATATTCTTTTACCCATATTCGTATACTTTCTGTAAGTATGACAACAATCATAACTATAAGTATGAAGGATAATACAGACAGAAGTATTTTATGCTGTGGTATATAGCTTATTATGTTTGCAATTGCGGCCCAAATGGTATTTGCACCAACAAATATCATTGGTAATATGGTAATAGGTATATATTTTTGTTTGCCCATCTTAAGAAGAACCGATGTTCCCACTGCAAAGGCTATAGTTGCAAGCATTTGGTTTGCTGTACCAAATAAAGGCCAAATAGTTGATATATTACCTGTGTACAATAAATATCCCCAGGTGAAGGACATTAGTCCACTGAAGAAGATTATGTTAAACCAAGAGTTTTTATTAGCAAGAGGTTTGCATACTTTCCCAAATAAATCTTGAAGCAAATATCGTCCTATTCTAGTACCAGAATCTATAGTTGTAAGTATAAATAAAGCTTCAAACATTATACAGAAATGATACCAGTAAGACATAAGAGCTTTTAAATGTGGAATCTTATAAAATACATAAGACATTCCAACAGCAAGAGATACGGAACCACCTGTTCTTCCTGCTAACTTTTCACCTACTAATTGTGAAAGCATAGGAAGTTCTTTTGGAATCATGTGAAGTTTTGCAAATACTGCAGGAGCCGAATTTATAGCAAAATAGTCTGAAGTAGGAAGAACTGTTGCCGCTATAAGAGCCATAAGAGCTATAAAAGATTCAATAAGCATTGAACCATAACCTATAGGTAGTATATCTTTTTCATTATTAATAAGTTTAGGAGTAGTACCTGTACTTATTAATGCATGGAAACCTGAGAGTGCTCCACAGGCTATTGTTATAAACAAAAATGGAAATACTTTTCCGTTAATAACAGGACCGCCGCCAGCTACGAATTTTGTTACAGCGGGCATTTGTAGAGTTGGTCTTACAAATATTATTCCAATAACAAGTGCTCCGATAACTCCTAACTTCATGTATGTACTTAGGTAGTCTCTAGGTAAAAGTAATAACCATACTGGAAGAGCGGCTGCAAGGAATCCGTATATTGCAAGTATTAATGATAGCTGCTTTGCATTAAAGGTAAGTAAATTTCCTAAAAAAGTGTGCTGAATTGATGGCCCTAGATAAACCCCAAGTAAAATTAGAACCATTCCAATTACAGTACCTTCAGCAATTTTGCCTGGTCGTATGAATTTTAGATATATTCCTACTAAAAAGGCAACTGGTATTGTAAACCCAACAGTAAAGGTACCCCATGGGCTGTTAAAAAGTGAATTTACAATAGGTAATCCTAAACCTGCCATAGTTATTATTAAAATAAATATTACAGAAATTGAAGTTATAAAACCCATTTTTTCACCAAGAGTATCCCTGGCAATTTCAGCTATAGATTGACCATCGTGTCTTACAGAAGCGAATAAAAGTATCATGTCGTGGACCCCTCCGGCAAGTACACCTCCTAATAAAATCCAAAGTGTTCCTGGAAGATATCCAAATTGTGCGGCTAGTACAGGACCTATGAGTGGACCCGCACCGGCAATAGCTGCAAAATGATGACCTAAAAGTACCCATTTATTTGTAGGTACGTAATCATGACCATCATTATGAACTACAGATGGAACTGTTCTTGTTTCATCAAGTACTAAAACCTTAGCAGCAATAAAGGCTCCATAAAGCCTATAACCTATAATAAGTACCATAGCTGCTACAATTACAAGTACTATAGAATTCATAAAAAATCCCCCCTATAAATATTAATATATACTGTTATAGTACAATCTGACTTATTGAAATAAAAGTTGAAATTTCTGAATGTACAAAAATACCTTCTAAAAAGCACAAAATAAACCTTGATTGACATACATAATTGAAATAATATAAAAAGTAAGGGAAAATATGGGGAGATGTTATTGAATGATATATGCTCACTTAATAGAAAATATGGCAGTTATAGCACTTGCAGCTTATATTTACAGTCAGTGCAGTATTTTTGGAAATTTTATAAATAAAAATCAATCTATAAAAGATAAGCTTACTATGGTAATATTTTTTAGTATGCTTGCAATTTTAGGGACTTATATGGGTGTAAAGGTTGAATATAATGCTATAGCAAATACAAGATCTATAGGGGCTATAACCGCTGGGTACGTAGGAGGGCCTCTTGTTGGAGTTATAGTTGGAATTATAGCAGGTGTTCACAGATATACTATTGGTGGATTTACGGCTTTAGCATGCTGTATAGCTACTGTTATAAGTGGATTTCTCGGAGGTATAGTTAAGAAAATATTTAAAAATGAAGAATTTAATATTAGAGATGCTTTTGTTTCAAGCATTCTGGCAGAAGTTATACAAGTAATAATTATTTTATGTATTGCTAAACCTAGGATAGCTGCATTGGAGCTTGAAAAAGTGATTGCTCTTCCAATGATAATGATAAATTCAATAGGAACGGCTATATTTATTTATATACTTAAAAATTCTAAATATGATTATAATAGATTAAGTGCTGTACAAGCCCAGAGAGCTTTAAATATAGCTAAAAGTACTATAAAATATATTACTAAAAGAGGGCTTACTAATGACACAGCACTTAAAATATGTAAGGCAATTTGTAAAACTGATAATGTTAAAGGCGTTGCTCTATCATATAAAAATGATGTGTTTTCCTATTTTGGAGAAAGCTTTGATTGGGGATATTTAAGGAAAATGATAGATGATTTTTATGATAATCCAAAGGTAGCTCAATATGATTTAGAAGATATAGGAAAAACATACTTATTTATAATTTGTCCTATATCTGTGGAAGACAGTATAGATGGTGCTATAGGCATGATTTTTAGTCCATCATATAAACTTAATAAGTACTTCCTTGAATTCTGTAATGAATTAAGCGGATTATTATCAGTTCAGATTGAACTTTTTAAACTCAATCAAAAGGCACATTTAGCTGATTTGTCAGAACTTAAAGTATTAAGGGCACAAGTTCAACCTCATTTTTTGTTTAATACTTTAAATACTATATCTTCATTTTGCAGAACAAATCCTGTGAAAGCGAGGCAGCTTATCATTTCTCTATCAAATTATTTCAGACAGACTTTAAGTAAAGATGAATTTGTAGAATTAGAAGAGGAGATTGATATGTTAAAATCTTATTTATATATAGAAAAAGCTAGATTTGGTGAGAGAATTAATGTGATTTTTGATGTATCAAATGATGTTTTACATGATAAAGTGCCATCATTTATTGTGCAGCCAATAGTAGAAAATTCTATAAAACATGGTATACTGAAAAAGGCAGCAGGTGGGAATATCTACATTAATATATATAAAAAAGATAATGAATTAGAATTTTTAATTAGGGATAATGGAATAGGAATGGACAAAAGGAGATATGAGGAAGTAATTAAAAATTTGACGGGAACAGGGCTTAATAATGTTAATGAAAGATTAAAACTGATATACAACAGGGATACGGGATTAAATATAAAAAGTTCTAAAAATAAAGGAACATTGGTTTCTTTTAAAATACCGATTTGGAGAGTAAAGACTTATGAATAGTATAAAATGCATTCTAATTGAAGATGAGCTTCCTGCTATGGATGAACTCAAGTTCATATTAGAAAAGTATAATGAAATTGAAATAGTTGGTACTGCTGAAAATAGTAATGATGGAATTGATATTATAAAATGTTTAAAACCTGAAGCAGTTTTTCTTGATATAAATATTCCAACTTGCAATGGAATAAACTTAGCTAAAAAAATAAAAGATGTGAACAGTAAAATTGCGGTTATATTTGTTACTGCATATGATAAGTATGCTGTAGATGCTTTTGAAATTATGGCACTTGATTACATATTAAAACCATTTGATGATAAGAGGATAGATAAGACTGTACAAAGACTTAAAAAATATATTGATATAAGTAGAGAGAATAACATATCAGTAGAAAGTCGAATATCTGAGTTAATAAAAGAATTAAAGAATGCAAAAGTGGTTAATATTATAAACAAAATTCCATGTGAAAATAATGGTAAAATTATACTTGTAGATGCGGAAGACATATATTTTTGCTATATTGAATCTGAAAAAACATATATTAAATTGTATGATAAAATATATGTTACTAGCAATAATTTAAGTGAGATAGAAGAAAAAACTGGATTCTTTAGAGCACATAGAAGTTACGTTGTAAATATAAATAAGATTTTAGAAATTTATTCATGGTTCAATGGTACGTATAAACTGGTTATGAAGGACCCCGAAAAATCAGAAATACCAGTAAGCCGTGGAAACGTTAAGAAACTAAAAGAAATTATAAATATATGAGGAGGAGAATTGTGAAACCACTAGCAGATAGAATTAGGCCGAAAAATTTTGGAGAGGTTTTTGGACAAAAGCATATAATTGGTGATGGAAAAATATTAAGCAGAATTTTAAAAAGTGGATTAATACCAAACATGATTTTTTATGGTCCGCCGGGTACGGGTAAAACTACAGTGGCAAACATAATAGCTAAAAAAACAAATAAAACCTTTTATAAACTTAATGCCACTACAGCATCTGTAAAAGATATAAGGATGGTTACAGATACTACGGGTACACTTATGGCGTCAAAAGGTGTTCTTCTTTATTTAGATGAGATTCAAAACTTTAATAAAAAGCAGCAGCAATCTCTTTTAGAATTTATGGAAGATGGAAGTATAACTTTAATTGCAAGTACCACGGAAAATCCATACTTTTATATTTATAATGCAATACTTAGCCGTTCCACTATATTTGAATTTAAACCTTTAGAAAATACGGAATTAATGAAAGCAGTTGATAGGGCTATTGCAATGGTAGAGGAGGAGCTCTCAGGAACGAAAATAAAATTTTCCCGTGAGGCGAAAGAATATGTAGTGAATGTCAGCGGAGGAGATGTTAGAAAAACCTTAAATTCAGTTGAGATAGCTATTTATTCTACTAATAAAGATGAGGACGGAAATGTTGTTATTGATTTAGATACTATAAAAGAGTGCACTCAAAAAAATGTATTAAATTTTGATAAGGATGGAGATAACCATTATGATATCTTAAGTGCTTTTCAAAAGTCAATAAGAGGGAGTGATGCCGATGCTTCCATATTTTATCTGGCAATGCTCATAAAAGGTGGAGATATCAAATCAATATGCAGGAGGCTCATTGTTATAGCATCAGAGGATATAGGCCTTGCATATCCACAGGCAATTTCAATAGTTAAGGCATGTACAGATTCAGCTTTGGAATTGGGACTTCCAGAAGCTAGGATTCCACTTGCAGAAGCTGTTATACTCTTGGCAACAGCGCCAAAATCAAATTCTGCAATTACGGCAATTGACAAAGCTTTAGGTGATCTTGATAGTATGAATGTAGGGGCTATTCCTGATTATTTAAAAGATGGTCATTATGAAGGAGCTAAAAAATTAGGAAGAATGCAGAATTATAAATATCCTCATGACTATAAGAATAATTATGTTAAGCAAGAATATCTCCCTTTAAATATTAGAGACAGAAAATATTATGAATATAGTAAAAATAAGTTTGAAGATAAATGCAGAGAATACTGGGAGAGGATAAAGAACTAATGGAAGATAAGGTTAAAATATCTGTACGTAATCTGGTTGAATTTATCTTAAGATGTGGTGATTTAGATAATAGATTTTCAGGAACAAGCAGGGCGGCAGAAGGTACCAGGGCTCATTTGAAAATTCAAAAGAAGAATAAAAAGTTATTTCATGGCAAGGAGAAGAATACTTATAACTCAGAAGTTTTTTTGAAGTATGAAATTGAGTACAAAAATATTAATTTTATAATAGATGGAAGAGCAGATGAGATTTTTATAGATAATTCAAAGGTTACTATAAATGAAATAAAAACAACATCAAGAAATCTTGAAGATATAAATGAAGATTATAATATAGTACACTGGGCTCAGGTTACATGTTATGGATATATTTATGCAAAGCAAAATGGACTTGAAGAATTAGCCATAAGTCTTACATATTTTAATATTGAAAATGAAGAAATTAAAGTTTTAACTAAGGTGGTTTCCATAGAAGAACTTGAAAAAGAGTTCCTGGGGTACCTTGAAAAATATGCATATTGGGCAGAGCTAGATGTAAAGTGGAAAAGTATGAGAAACACTTCAATAAAAAATTCAGGATTTCCCTTTGAAAAATATAGAAAAGGTCAAAGAAAGCTTGCAGTTTACGTATATAAAACCATACAGCAAAAGAAAAAATTATTTGTAAAAGCACCTACTGGCATAGGAAAAACAATTTCAACACTTTTTCCTGCTGTAAAAGCTTTAGGCGAGGAGCTTTGCGAAAAAATATTTTATCTTACTGCTAAGGGGACTACAGCTATAGCAGCAAATTCAGCTGTTAATATTATGAGAAAAAAAGGATTTAGGTTAAAAACTATAATTTTAACTTCAAAAGAAAAGATATGCTTTAATGATGAAGTAAACTGTAATCCTGAGGAATGTACTTATGCTAAAGGACATTATGATAGGGTAAATGATGCTATTAATGAATTGCTTGATAATGAAGAGAGCTATACTAAAGAAATCATAGAAACGTATGCCCAAAAGTACAAAGTTTGTCCTTTCGAATTGTCTCTTGATTTGACTTTATGGTGTGACTGCATAATATGTGATTATAATTATTTATTTGATCCTTCTGTATATTTAAAAGGATTTTTTTCTGAGGGAAAAGGCGATTATGTATTTTTAGTTGATGAGGCACATAATCTTCCTGATAGAGCAAGGGATATGTATTCGGCTGAACTTTACAAAAGTAAGATTATGTATCTCAAAAAAAATATAAGCAAGAAAAGTATACTATATAGCAGTCTCAACAGTATAAATTCTTTTTTTATAAAAATGAAAAAGTTAAGTGAAGATAATGGCTATGTAATTGATAAAGAAGAAGCGCATGATGAAATAGGAAAGATTATATTTAAGTTTTTAACTAAATGTGAAAAATGGATTCTTGAAAATAGAGAACACGAAGTTTACAAAGAAATGCTGGAGTTTTATTTAGATGCCTTTAAGTTTATGAAAATTTATGAAATGTACTCAGAAAACTTTGTATTCTATGGTGAAAAGGATGGTAAAGATTTTAAAATAAAATTATTTTGTCTTGATCCTTCTAAATTTATTAAAGAATCAGTTAAAAAGGGAATAAGTACTATATTTTTTTCTGCTACTTTAAGCCCCATGAGTTATTTTAAGGAAATACTGGGTGCTGAAGATGATGATTATAATGCTAGCTTTGATTCTCCATTTCCAGAAAAAAATAAATGTTTAATTGTAGTAAATAATGTTTCTACTAAATATGTTGATAGGGAGAAAAACTATGATGCTGTAGTACAGTACATAAAGTCTTTTGTTGAAATCAAAAAGGGAAATTACATGGTGTTTTTTCCATCATATAAATATATGAATGAAGTTTATGATAGATTTAATGAAGTTTGTAATTATGAAACTATTGTACAAAAAACTAGTATGAATGAAATTGAAAAGGATGAGTTTTTATCCAAATTTAAAGATAATAATGAAAATGGAATGGCAGCTTTTTGTGTACTTGGAGGTATATTTTCAGAGGGAATTGACTTAAAAGGAGAAAAGTTAATAGGTGCTGCAATAATAGGCGTTGGACTTCCTAAAATTTGTATAGAAAGAGATATGATAAGAGAATATTTTGATAATAAGAATAATTTGGGATATGAATATTCATATATGTATCCAGGAATGAATAAAGTACTTCAAGCTTCTGGAAGAGTTATACGTTCAGAGGAGGATAAAGGAACAATAATGCTTTTAGATAAAAGATTTGCAAACTATAATTACAGAAAGCTTTTCCCTAGAGAGTGGGAAAATCCTATATATGATAACAAAAATTCCGAAATTGAAAAAAAACTGCGTGAATTTTGGGCAGATTGTTAAAAGTGCAAGTGCCCTATTGAAAAATTTCATTTTACCATTATAATAATTAATAATAGTATTTTTTTAAAAATTATATAATTTATATTGTAATTTGTTGAGTATTTATGGGATTTTGCAATATAAGGTTATTAATAATGATGGAATTGGGGGCTTAAGTATGACAAGAAACGTTGGATATCCTGGAAAGCAGGGATTGTATGATCCAGCTTTTGAAAAGGACAATTGTGGAATAGGCTTTATTGCCAGTATAAAGGGCGAAAAAAGTCATGACATAGTTAAAAAAGGTATAGAAATTTTAGTTAATTTAACCCACAGAGGTGCTGTTGGCGCTGATACTAAAACTGGAGACGGAGCTGGAATAATGCTTCAAATACCAGATGAATTTTTTAGAATCAACTGTGAAAATTTAGGGATAGAACTTCCAAAGAGCGGTAAGTATGCAGTTGGAATGGTTTTTTTACCAAAGGAAACAGCATTATCTTATCAATGTGAAGGTATTCTAGAGAGAGCCGTAGAAGAACAGGGGCAGAAGGTTCTCGGCTGGAGGGTTGTTCCTAGAGATAATAGATCTATTGGAGAAACGGCTAAGGGCAGTGAGCCTGTTATTAAACAAATATTTGTAGGAAGTAACTGCGACAATCAAATTGATTTTGAAAGAAAGCTTTATGTAATTAGAAAAAGAGCTGAAAGTGAAGTTAAAAGACTTCTTGAAAGAGGCTCAGAATACTTCTATATATGCAGTCTTTCAAGTAGAACAATAGTATAT
Organism: Clostridium pasteurianum; assembly: GCF_001705235.1. NCBI lineage: Bacteria > Bacillati > Bacillota > Clostridia > Eubacteriales > Clostridiaceae > Clostridium > Clostridium pasteurianum. Next base: position 203,624 of record NZ_MCGV01000001.1, on the reverse strand, counting down.
AAAGGATTATTGCTTGCAGATCAAATAAAGAGTTTTTATATGGATTTAAATGATATAAACTTTAAAAGTGCAATTGCATTAGTACATCAAAGATATAGTACAAATACTTTTCCTACATGGGATTTAGCTCAACCATTTAGATTTTTAGCACATAATGGTGAAATAAATACCATAAGAGGTAATAGAAACTGGATGAATGCCCGTGAAGGGGTATTAAAATCTGATGTATTTGGCAGGAAAATTTCTGATCTATTTCCTGTTATAAATCCTAAGGGGAGTGATTCTACTTCTCTTGATAATGTGTTTGAACTTTTAGTTGCTGATGGTAGACAGCCGGCACAGGCACTTATGATGCTTATCCCAGAAGCATGGGAAAATAATGATAAAATGGAAAAGTGGAAGAGAGCATTTTATGAATATCAGGGAACTTTAATAGAGCCTTGGGATGGCCCTGCTGCAGTTGCTTTCACTAATGGTATACAGGTAGGAGCTGTACTGGATAGAAACGGACTTAGACCGGCAAGATATTTAATAACTAAGAATAATATAGCTGTTTTAGCTTCTGAAGCTGGAGTGCTTAAATTTGAGCCTGAAGAAATAGCTTATAAAGGGAAACTTCAGCCAGGAAAAATGTTCCTCATAGATACAAAAGAGGGAAGAATAATAGATGATGAAGAAGTAAAAAAGAGTATTTGTTGCAGTAAAGATTATGAGGAAATAGTTAACAGAAATAAATTTACTTTAGATGATTTTGAAGCTTCTGTAGGAGAAAAGGTAGTAAATGATGATATTTTAAAGGAAAAGCAACAGGCTTTTGGATATACCCTTGAAGATTTGAGAATCATACTTGGACCTATGGCTACAAATGGAAAGGAACCTTTGGGTTCCATGGGAAATGATACTCCTCTTGCTGTTTTATCAAATAAATCTCAGCTTTTATTTGAATATTTTAAACAGTTATTTGCACAGGTAACTAATCCTCCTATAGATCCTATACGAGAAGAAATGGTTACATCACTTATTAATTATATAGGTTCTCAGGGAAATATATTAAATAAGGATGCAGAGGATGTTCCTTTTATAGAAATAGATTCGCCAATTTTAACAGATCTCAATATGCAAAAAATAAAGAATCTTAGAAATAAGGATTTTAAAACTACAACTATTCCTATTACATTTAAATATGATACAGGAATTGATGGATTTAAAGAGGCACTAGAAAAAATTTGTGAGAGAGCTTCAAAGAGGATAAAAGAAGGATTTAATATAATTGTATTAAGTGATAAACATATAGATTCTTATGAAGCTGCAATACCAAGTTTACTTGCATTATCTGCTGTTCATCACCATTTGATAAAAGAGAAAACACGTACAAAAGTATCTATTATTGTGGAAACAGGAGAAGCAAGAGAAACTATGCATTTTGCACTTTTACTTGGATATGGTGCTACTGCAGTAAATCCTTATATTGCATTTGAATCTATAAGACAATTGGTAAGAGAAAAGGATATAGTAATAGAGGACGCAACTAAGGCAATAAGTAATTATATTAATGCTATAAATCATGGTATATTAAAGATATTGTCTAAGATGGGTATATCTACTCTTAGAAGTTACCATGGTGCTGAGATATTTGAAGCAATAGGTCTTAGCAGTGAGTTAGTAAATAAATATTTTGAAGGTACTCCATCTAGAATAGAAGGTATAGGAATAGATGTAGTTGCTAGAGAAGTTCTAAATAGGTACGAAAATGCGTTTAATAAAATAAGAAAGCCAGTATCTGTATTAAGCGTAGGAGGTCAATATGCTTGGAGAAAGAATGGAGAGTTCCATTTATTCAACCCAGATTCAATATATAGACTTCAAGTTGCTGCTAGAACTGGCAATTACAAAATGTTTAAGGATTATACTAAATTAATAGATAATCAGGATAAAAATCTTTGCACAATAAGAGGATTGTTTAAATTTAAAAACTTAAATCCAATATCAATAGATGAAGTAGAACCTGTAAGTGAAATACTAAAAAGATTCTGTTCAGGAGCTATGTCATTTGGTTCAATCAGTAAAGAAGCTCATGAAACTATTGCAATAGCAATGAATAGAATTGGCGGTAAGAGTAACTGCGGAGAAGGCGGAGAAGACAATGAGAGATATAAGACAGATGCTAATGGCGATTTAAGAAGAAGTGCTATAAAGCAGATAGCCTCTGCTAGATTTGGAGTAACCACAGAATATCTTGTAAATGCTGATGAACTTCAAATTAAAATGGCACAGGGTGCAAAACCAGGAGAAGGTGGACAGCTTCCAGGAAGAAAAGTTGATGTAAACATAGCCAGAGTAAGACATTCAACACCAGGAATAGACCTTATTTCACCACCACCTCACCATGATATATATTCTATTGAGGATTTAGCACAGCTTATATTTGATCTTAAATGTGTAAACCCATCAGCAAGAATAAGCGTAAAGCTTGTTTCTGAAGTTGGAGTAGGAACTGTAGCAGCAGGTGTTGCTAAAGCTCATGCAGATTCGATACTAATAAGTGGTCACGATGGAGGTACAGGTGCGGCACCATTATCTTCAGTAAAGCATGCTGGAATTCCATGGGAGCTTGGATTATCAGAAACTCAGCAGGTACTTCTTTTAAACAATTTAAGAAGCAGAGTTGTTCTTCAAACAGATGGACAGTTAAAAACAGGTAAGGATGTTGTAGTAGCTGCACTTTTAGGAGCAGAAGAGTTCGTATTTGCTTCTACTATACTTGTATCATTAGGCTGTTGCATGCTTAGAAACTGTCATCTTAATACATGTGAAATGGGAATAGCAACTCAAGATGAAGATCTTAGAAAGAAATTTAAAGGGAAACCTGAATATGTTATAAACTTCCTTACTTTTATTGCTCAGGAAGTTAGAGAATATATGGCACAGCTTGGCTTTAGAACAATAAATGAAATGGTTGGAAGAGTTGATAAAATAGAAGCAAAAGATGCTGTAACCCACTGGAAAGCAAAGGGAATTAATCTTTCAAAGATATTATATAAGCCTGATATGCCAAAGAGAATAAAACCATACTGTACAATAGCTCAAAATCATGGCTTAGATAAAATTATGGATTATAAACTGATTCAAATAGCAAAGGATGCTATAAATTCTGGAAAACCTGTAGTTGGAAATTTTGAAATTAAAAATGTAGATAGATCAGTTGGAGCTATGCTCAGCGGAAAAGTTGCAAAAGCATATGGAGAAAATGGACTTCCAGATGATACTATAAGATTTAATTTTATTGGTTCGGCTGGTCAGAGCTTTGGTGCATTTGGAATGAAGGGTATGACTCTTATTCTTGAAGGTGAAGCTAATGATTATGTAGGAAAGAGCTTGTCAGGTGCTAAAATAGCAATTAAAACACCTAAAAGGGCAACCTTTAAACAAGATGAAAATGTTATTGCTGGAAATACTATTCTATATGGGGCAACAAGCGGTAAATTGTTTGTTAATGGAATGGTTGGAGAGCGTTTTGCAGTAAGAAACAGTGGTGCATATGCAGTAGCAGAAGGTACAGGAGATCACTGCTGTGAATATATGACTGGTGGAATTGCTGTTGTACTTGGAAAGACTGGAAGAAACTTTGGCGCTGGAATGAGTGGTGGTATGGCATTTGTACTTGATGAGAATAATGATTTTGAAGATAAATGCAATACTGAAATGGTGGAAATTACAACCGATTATGATGATGCTGATGAAAAAGTTCTATATGATCTTATAAAGGAACATTATGAATATACAGACAGTGTTAAAGCAAAGAAAATACTAGAAAATTGGGACGAATATAAAGCTAAATTTAAAAAGGTTATTCCAACAGCATATAAATTAATACTTGAACAATCAAAGAAAAAAGCTGCTGCTGTTAATATGTAAGGGGGCTCAAAAATGGGAAAGGTAACTGGATTCAAGGAATTTAAGAGACAAAATTCATCACATCGTGCAATAAAGGAAAGAGTGAAAGATTATAAAGAAGTTTATATAAGAATGTCAAAGGAAGAACTTAGGAATCAAGGAGCAAGATGTATGGAATGCGGAACACCATTTTGCTCCTGGGGATGTCCTCTTGGAAATTTAATGCCTGATTTTAACGATATGGTTTATAAGGGTGAGTGGAAAAAAGCTTATGAAAGAATATCTTTAACAAGCAATTTCCCTGAATTCACAGGACGTATTTGCCCTGCTTTATGTGAAGGTTCATGTACTTTAGGAGATAATTTTGATGCGGTTTCAATAAATGAAATTGAATATGCAATTATTGAAGAAGCATATAAAAATGGATGGGTAAAACCACAAGTACCTAAAGTTAGAACAGGCAAAAGAATTGCTGTAATAGGCTCTGGACCGTCTGGACTTGCTGCAGCTGCAGAACTTAATTCAGTAGGGCACAGTGTTGTTGTGTTTGAGAGAGCAGATAAAGTAGGTGGACTTTTAAGATATGGTATTCCAGACTTTAAACTTGAAAAACATGTAGTTGACAGAAGAGTTGATATCATGGAAAAATCAGGAATAAAATTTATGACGTCTACTAATGCTGGATTTGACGTACCTACAGATGAAATATTAAAAGATTTTGATGTAGTGCTTCTTACAGGAGGTTCCACTATACCTAGGGATCTAAATGTTGAAGGAAGAGAAGGATTAAGTGGTGTGCATTTTGCTGTAGATTATTTAAAACAGCAAAATATGAGAAATGCAGGTGTTAAAATAGGGGGAGAAGAAATAACTGCAAAGGACAAAGTTGTCGTAGTTGTAGGCGGTGGAGATACTGGTTCTGACTGTATTGGTACTGCAATAAGGCAGGGAGCTAAGAAAGTATATCAGTATGAGATAATGCCTAAGCTTCCGACTAAGAGAGATGACTCTATGCCTTGGCCTTTATTCCCTAGACTATATAAGACTACTACTTCGCATGAAGAAGGCTGCGAAAGACTATTCTGTGTGTCTACTAAGAAATTAGAAGGCAAAAATGGAAAACTCGAAAATCTTAAAGGTGTAAAAGTTAAATGGGAAAAAGGTAAAGATGGTAGAATGTCAATGAACGAAGTTAAAGGCTCAGAGTTTGATCAAAAAGTAGATTTAATTCTTATAGCTATGGGATTTTTGCACCCTGAGCACAGTGGTATTATTGATGACTTAAAGTTAGAATTAGATGCTAGAGGGAATGTTAAAACTGATGATAATTTCATGACAAGTCATAAAAATGTGTTTGCAGCAGGAGATATGAAAAGTGGTCAATCTCTTGTAGTAAGAGCTATACACAGCGGCAGACAGGCTGCAAAATCAATAGATGAATACCTTATGGGTGAGACTTCACTTAGAGGCTAACATAAAAAATAAATGTTAATAAAAAGCGGTGGCTGATATTGAGAAGTCATCGCTTTTTATTAATTCATTTATATATTTAAGACTTGCAGTTTATAAACATTCTTAATTCTTCTTTCTTAATTTTTAATTTTCCTTAGATTGCTTTGCTCAATTGACAAGTCTCAAGGCATTTGATATTATAGTAATACAAAGTAGAGTATTATTGTCGGAATTAAGGAAGTGAGTTAATGAAATTATCTACTAAAGGTCGATATGGGGTTAAAGCAATGGTAGATTTGGCAATTCATTATGGTGAAGAGCCAGTTTCAATAAAGAGTATATCTGAGCGACAAAGAATATCAGAAGCATATTTAGAACAATTATTTGTTCCACTTAGAAAAGCTAGTTTGATTAAGAGCATAAGAGGATCACAAGGAGGATATGTTTTGTCTAAAGCTCCTAAAGATATATATATATCTAATATTTTTGATGTCCTTGAGGGACCTATAGAAATTTCAGATTGTATAGAAAATGATACTTGTGATAATAGCGATTATTGTGCTACGAGGCTTCTTTGGGTAAAAATAAAAGAGAGTATAGACCATGTAACTAAAACTATAACTCTTCAAGATATGGTAGATGATTATAATTCTATTAAACGTGATAAGAAAATAATTAAAGCATAATATTTTTGCGATTTATAGCTGCTTTTATTGACGACATTAGCTTTAATGTATGTGATAAATATAATAAGAATGCCCGTACATTTATTAAATTGTACGGGCATTTTTATTATATTTTGAGTATATTATAAAAAAAATATATCATACTAAAATTATGGTGATATATATGGTGAGAAGTAAAGAATTTATATTAAAAGATGTTTATTCTACTGAAGGAAATAAAGTAGGAGTAGTTGATGATATTATTTTGAATTTCAGTTCTGGATTTGTTATAGGATTTAAAATAAATAAGGGCAAATTTATAAATAAAAATTGTTATATTGGAACAGAAAATATCATTAGTTTCCACTCTAAAATGATTGTAAATTATAAGCCGTATGAGGGGAATTTCATAGAATTTAAAAATATAAAAAATATGGATGTAATAAACTATGATGGTACAATACTTGGAATGGTTGAAGAAATACTTTTTGATGAAAAAAGTTTTAAAATTAAAGGAATTATTGTATCAAGAGGGCTATTTGCAAATTTGATTTCTGGCAAAAAAGTCATACTTGAAGGTGATTATATGCTTGGCAGAGAAAACTTATTCTGCTTTTCAAACAGTAAAAATCTTAATTTTGTGAGAATGTTTCACTTCATAAATTCGAAAGATGATGAAAATGAAGAAAGTACATAAATATATTGCTTCATTTTTAATATTTGTTTTTATATGTATACTGCTATATTTTTTATTTAAAAAAGTAGCAATATTAAGTGAAATTTTGTACATAATTTTAATAGCATTTTTACTAGCATATACTCTCAAACCATTTCATATGTACCTTATGAGCATAGGTATAGGTAGCAGAAAATCAGCAGCTGTACTTTTAGCAGGAATAACGTTTTTATGTATTGCTTTTTTGTTCTTTTTAGTGCCATCAATATTTAAGGAAACCCTTAACATTGATATGACAAAAAATGAGATACAATACTGCATGGATTTTTTAAATAAGAAATTAAAACCAGCTTTAAGAGGAGCAGCAGGGGATACTTTAATAATTACTATATATTCTAAATTTAATAATGAACTTCATCTGATAATTTCTAAAACACTTAATTTTATTGTTAATATAGGCAAAAATATAGTTGATATAGCAATAATACCAATAATATCATACTATTTTTTAGCTGATGGGGATAATATAAAAAATAAAATATTAATTGTATTTCCTTTAAATTACAGAAGACTTATAAAAAAAATAATGAGTGATGTAGATAATGTATTAAGCAGGTATAATGTTACTCAAATAATTTTGTGTACATTGATTGGAGTACTTACATTCATTATACTTATAATATTTAAAGTGGATTATCCAATAATATTATCAATAGTAAATGGGTTATTTAATATAATACCATATTTTGGACCTATTTTTGGTGCAGTACCTGCTGTAATTATTGCTTTCTTAAAATCAACAAAAACTGGAATATATACTACAGTATTTCTTTATGTTATTCAAATAATTGAAGGAAATATAATATCGCCTAAGATGACAGGCGATTCTGTTAATATACATCCTCTAATAGTTATTTTGCTTCTAATAGCAGGAGAAAAGATAGCTGGCTTTTGGGGAATGATACTTGCAATTCCAGTTGGAGTTATCATAAAAGTAATTTATGAGGACTTAAACTATTACCTTTTTTAGTAAAGATATATTGACATGGATATAAATATTATTTATAATATAAATATTGGTTTATATTAAAGTGATGATAAGAATGAGTAAAATTAATTTGCATATTTAGAGAAGAAGTGTTTGGTGAAAACTTCTTATGTATTGATTTGAAGCTATCTTTGAACTTTTTGATGAGAGACACTTTTGTAGTGTAATTAGGGTGGTACCGCGGAAATTACAGCTTTCGTCCCTTATGTGTGTATAGGGGATGAAAGCTTTTTTGTATATTTACATAGCAAATTAGTTTGGAGGAGAATAATTATGGAATACATGGGATTAAACGATATTAGAGAAGCATATTTAAAGTTTTTTGAAGGAAAAGGACATTTAAGGCTTCCAAGCTTTTCATTAGTTCCGAAAAATGATAAGAGCCTTTTACTTATAAATGCTGGGATGGCACCATTAAAGCCTTACTTTACAGGACTTCAAACTCCACCAAGGACAAGAGTAACAACATGTCAGAAATGCATAAGAACAGGGGATATAGAGAACGTAGGGAAAACAGCTAGACATGGTACTTTTTTTGAGATGCTTGGTAATTTTTCTTTTGGAGATTATTTTAAAAAGGAAGTAATACCATGGGCATGGGAGTTTGTTACTGAGGTTTTGAAATTCCCTAAGGATAGAGTGTACATAACGATTTACCTTGATGATGATGAAGCTTTTAAAATTTGGACTGAAAAAGCAGGGGTTGCGCCAGAGAGAATATTTAGATTTGGTAAGGAAGACAACTTCTGGGAGCATGGTTCTGGACCATGTGGACCATGTTCTGAAATGCATTTTGATAGAAGAGAAAATCCTGAACTCTTTACAAGTAAAGAAAAATTCATAGAAGCACAGGATAATGATGATGTAATTGAATTTTGGAATTTAGTGTTTACACAATTTGATAGAGATGAAGAAGGTAATTATAACAAGCTTAAAAATCCTAATATTGATACAGGAATGGGACTCGAGAGAATAGCAACTATAATGCAGGATACAGATAGTATATTTGAAATTGATACTATAAGAGAAGTTCTTGATGAAGTATGTAAAATTTGCAGCGTAAAATATGGTGAAGACCATAAGAAAGATGTTTCAATTAGAGTAATAACCGATCATGTAAGAAGTGTAACTTTTATGATAAGTGATGGAATATTACCTTCAAACGAAGGAAGAGGATATGTTCTCAGAAGGCTTCTTAGAAGAGCAGCAAGACATGGCAAGACTTTAGGCATAAATAAAACTTTTTTATGCGATCTATGCGATGTTGTTATAAAAAATTCAAAGAATGCGTATAAAGAATTAGAGGAAAAGCAAGATTATATAAAGAATGTAATAGAAATAGAAGAAAAAAGATTTGATGAGACACTTGACAGCGGCATGGAAATATTGAAGAATTATATAGATGAGTTATCTGGCGAAAATAAGAAGATTTTATCTGGCGAAAATGCTTTTAGATTATATGATACTTATGGTTTCCCAGTGGAAATTACCCAAGAGATTTTGGAAGAAAAAGGTATTGAGATAGATATGAATGGTTTCCATGAGGAAATGGAAAAACAAAAGAATAGAGCAAGAGATGCAAGAGAAGAATCAAACTATATGGGAAAAGAAATAAAATCTGTAGATAAGCTGCCAGATTATGTTACAACTGAATTTGTAGGATATAATTTAACAAATGCAAATTCAAAAGTTGAAGTTTTAGTAAAAGATGATAAAATTGTTTCAACTCTCAATAAAGGCGATAGTGGAATTGTTATTACAGAAGAGACACCTTTTTATGCAGAAATGGGAGGACAAATTGGAGATAAAGGCTTTATAATTGGCAAAAATGGTGAAGCTGAAGTTATAGATTGTCAAAAGAATATCGCAGGAAAAACTTTGCATATAGTTAAAGTGACAAAAGGTTCTTTAAATAAGGATGAAAATGTTACCCTTGAAGTAAATTCTCAATATAGAAAAGATATATGTAAAAACCATACAGCTACGCATATGCTTCAAGCAGCACTAAAAGAGGTTGTTGGCAGCCATATAAATCAGTCAGGATCATATGTAGATACTGAAAGATTGCGATTTGATTTTACTCACTTTACTGCTCTTACTGATGATGAAATTCTAAAAGTAGAAAAATTGGTAAATAAAGAGATAATGAATGCTATTGATGTAAAGACAGATGTTATGTCTATAGAAGATGCTAAGAAGACTGGTGCCATGGCACTTTTTGATGAAAAATATGGTGATAAGGTAAGAGTTGTATGTGTTGGAGACTTCAGCAAAGAATTATGCGGTGGTACTCATGTTTCTAATTCTGGTGAAATAGGATTATTTAAAATAGTTTCTGAAACAGGTGTAGCAGCAGGCATAAGGAGAATAGAAGCTTTAACCGGAACAGCAGCTTTAAAATATACTGAAGAAAATGATTCTCTGATAAAAAATTTAGAGAGTGAACTTAAATGTTCTAAAAAAGATATATTAAATAAAATAAATCAGTATTATAATGAATTAAAAGAAAAGGATAAGGAAATAAATAATCTTAAAGAAAAATTAGCTTCAGGATTCGAGGATAACATAATAAATTCAGTAAAAGAAGTTAATGGAGTTAAGTATGTTTCATGTGAAGTAAAAGGTATAGGTGGAAATACACTCAGAGAATTATGTGATAAAATAAGAAGTAAAATTGGTGAAGGGCTAGTTTTACTGGCAAGTAAGGATGACAAAAAAGTACAATTTGTAGCAATGGCTTCTAAAGATGCAGTATCAAAAGGAGTTCATTGTGGTAAAATAATAAAAGAAGTAGCTTCAATTTGTGGCGGAAACGGCGGAGGAAGACCAGATATGGCTCAAGCCGGTGGAAAAGATGGAGAAAAGTTACAAGTAGCATTAAATGAAGTACAAAAAATTATGGAAAAATTAGTAAAGTAGTATACAATTACTATAATATGCTTTATAATATATAATATACTTGTATAAGTCTTTTGATAAACCAAAAAGGGGTGAGTGTAAATTGGGGAGTGAAAATAACGATAATACAATTGAGTTTGATGTATTAAAAAATAAGAAAGATCTAACAAAGGAAATATTAAGCGAGGTTTATAATGCCTTAAAAGAGAAGGGATATAATCCTATCAATCAATTAGTTGGGTATTTGATATCAGGAGATCCAACTTACATAACCAATTATAACGGTGCACGTGCTTTAGTAAGAAAGCTAGAGAGAGATGAGATACTTGAAGAGGTATTAAAATCATATCTTAGAATAAAATAAAGGTGCTCTTAGGGGCATTTTTATTTTATATAAATCCATTATAATGTGTTTAATTATTTGAAGAGGCGTTTCCTATATAGGCTTGATTGATTATTAATTATGTTTGAAAAATTTTTAGTATATTTTATTGAAGGAGATTTTTATGCGAATACTTGGTATCGATGTAGGTAATAAGACAATAGGAATTGCACTTAGTGATCCACTTGGATATACAGCTCAAGGTATAACTACTATAAGAAGAAAAAATGAAGAAGAAGATATAAAACAGTTGAAAGAATTGTGTGAAAAGTATGAAGTCGATACTATTGTATGTGGACTTCCCAAAAATATGAATGGTACAATTGGATTTCAAAGCGAAAAAGTACTTAAATTTTGTGATGTTATAAAGGAAAATATAAATGTGCCAATTAAAATGTGGGATGAAAGATTAACTACTGTAGCAGCCAATAAAGCGATGCTTGAGGCTGATCTTTCAAGGAAAAAGAGAAAAAAAATAGTAGATAAAATGGCAGCCACATACATACTTCAAGGCTATCTTGACAGCCTTGCTTAAGTAAAATGCATTTTAAAATATACTAGAATATACTGGAGGTTTAATTTCATGGATAATTATGTTGACAAAATAACACTTAAGGATGAAGAAGGTATAGAAAGAGAGTTTCAGGTAGTAACTAAGATGGATGTAGAGGACAAAGAATATGTAATTGTTGTTCCTGAAGATTCTAAGGATTCAGAAGCGATAATTCTTAAAATAGATAAAGACTCAAATGGTAATGATGTATTAATGACAGTTGAGGATGATAATGAATTTAATATAGTAAGTGAAGCTTACGAAACTTTGTTTTCACAAGATGATTTAAATTAAAATATATACGATAAAATAGTGGATGGGAGGTATGTAAGATGGCAAAATTATCTCCTTTAGAAATAGAAAAGTTGAAAAACAATCTTAAAGATAAGGGATATAAGCTTACTCCACAGAGGAGAGCTGTTTTGGATAGCATTATAAGCAATGAAGGAAAACATCTTACTGTTGAAGAGCTATATGATTGTGTCAAAATTGAATGCCCAGAAATAGGGTTAGCTACGGTTTATAGGACAGTCCAAATTTTAGATGAACTTGGAGTAATAAGTAAATTAGATTTAAATGATGGTCTTAGTAGATATGAATTGGTACACGAAAATGAGCATCATCAGCACCACCATTTGATTTGCACTGTTTGTGGAAAGGTAACAGAAGTACAGGGAGATTTACTTGATGATTTGGAGCAAAGTATACAGGATAAGTATGATTTCCTTATAAAAAATCACAGCGTTAAATTTTATGGAATATGCAGTGAATGTAGAAAAAAACTATAAATAATATTTATAGTTTAAATATAAACTAAATAAAAAAGGAGGGTAGATAATGCGTAGAGAAAAGGATAAAATTAAGATAATACCTTTAGGTGGAGTGAATGAGATAGGAAAAAATCTTACAGTTATTGAATATAGAGATGAAATAGCTGTTATAGATTGCGGTCTTAGTTTCCCCGATGAAGAAATGTTCGGTATAGATATAGTAATACCTGATATAACCTACTTATTAAAAAATAGGGAGAAGGTTAAAGGAATATTTTTGACTCATGGACATGAAGATCATATTGGTGCCTTGCCTTATGTTTTAAAAGAGTTAAATGTTCCTGTTTATGGTACTAAACTTACCATTGGTATAGTTGAAACAAAGCTTAAAGAGCATAACCTTTTGAGCAAGGTCGATTTAAAAGTAGTAAAACCTAGAGACATTATTAAACTAAATAGTATGTCTATTGAGTTTATCAGACAAAGTCACAGTATTGCCGATTCTGTAGCAATAGCAATACATACACCTATGGGCGTTATCTTTCACACAGGAGATTTTAAGGTGGATTATACACCAATAGATGGGTGCGTTGCAGATTTTGCAAGGTTCGCAGAATTAGGTAAAAGGGGCGTTCTTGCTATGATGTGCGATAGTACTAATGTAGAAAGAAAAGGCTACACGATGTCGGAAAGCACAGTAGGAGAAACTTTTAATAATTTATTTTCAAAGGCTAAAGGAAGGATTATAGTTGCAACTTTTGCATCTAATATTCACAGAATACAGCAGATAATTGAGTCAGCAGAATACTATAACAGAAAAGTTGCTGTTTCTGGCAGAAGTATGGAAAATATAGTTGCAGTTGCTATAGAACTTGGATATATTAAAGCTAATGAAGGTGTTTTAATAGGCATAGATGCCATAAATAGGTACCCAGACGATAAAATAGTTATAATTACAACAGGAAGTCAGGGCGAACCGATGTCTGCACTTACAAGAATGGCAGCTCAAGAACACAAAAAAGTAAAAATACAGGAAGGGGATATGGTAGTAATATCAGCTAATCCAATTCCTGGAAATGAAAAATTGGTTTCAAGAGTTATTAATCAATTATTTAAGAAAGGCGCAGATGTTATTTATGCAGCTCTAGCAGATGTTCATGTTTCAGGGCATGCATGTCAGGAAGAACTTAAATTAATGCATACACTTATAAAACCTAGATTCTTTATCCCAGTTCATGGTGAATACAGGCATTTAAAACAACATGCAGAGCTTGCAACTAGTCTTGGAATGTCTAAGTCTAATGTCTTGATCCCAGAGATTGGAGATGTTATAGAGGTAACAAGAAGCAGTATAAGAAAGACTGATACTGTAGTTGCTGGTAAAGTATTTGTAGATGGACTTGGAGTAGGTGATGTTGGTAATATAGTTTTGAGAGACAGAAAGCACCTATCACAAGATGGAATAGTGACTGTAGTTGTTACTATAGAAAAAGTAAGTGGTACTGTAATTGCTGGACCTGATATTATTTCAAGAGGTTTTGTATATGTAAGAGAATCAGAAGATTTAATGGAAGAGTCAAAAGAAATTGTAAAGACAGCTTTGAATGAATGTGAGGAAAAACATATTACAGAATGGTCAACAATAAAATCTAATATAAAGGATGTATTAAGAATATTCCTTTATGAAAGAACAAAAAGAAAGCCTATGATACTTCCTATAATTATGGAAGTATAATGTATAAAGTTATGTGAGACTTTTACAAAATTCAAATTCATAGTAATCAGTATTAGCTTATTATGAATTTGAATTTGTAATGTTACTTAATCACTTTTATAAGGAATGTAACTAAATTGCATAAGACTCAGCGCACGATGCAATTTGATAAATGTAAAAATATTTTTCTATGAAATTGTTTACTTGTATTTAAGTAAGTTGACTTTTTAAATACTTAATATTAAAATATTAATTGTTACTAGAAAATTGGGTGCTTTAGGTATCCAATTTTTATTTATGATTTTATATAATCATACGATAGAAATGTACGGAGGAAAAGAAATGGAAAAAATTACTAGAAATGACATAAGAAACGTTGCTATAATAGCCCATGTCGATCATGGTAAGACTACTCTTGTAGATGCCTTACTTAGACAAAGTCACGTTTTTAGAGCAAATGAGAAAGTTCAAGAAAGAGTTATGGATTCCAATGATTTAGAGAAAGAAAGAGGAATAACTATTCTTTCAAAAAATACTTCTGTTATGCATGAAGGAGTTAAAATAAATATTGTAGATACTCCGGGACATGCGGATTTTGGTGGAGAAGTTGAACGTGTACTTAAAATGGTAGACAGCGTACTTCTTTTAGTAGATGCTTTTGAGGGACCTATGCCTCAAACTAAATTCGTACTAAAAAAAGCTTTGGAACTTAAACTTAAACCAATAGTTGTAATAAATAAGATAGATAAGCCTAATGCAAGACCTATGGAAGTAGTAGATGAAGTTTTAGACTTGTTTATAGAATTAGGAGCAGATGAAGATCAGCTTGATTTTCCTATAGTTTATGCTTCTGCTAAAGCAGGTATTGCAAAACTTGATATTGATGATGAAAGTGATTCTATGGAACCATTATTTAAAACAATTATTAAATATGTAAAACCACCTGTAGGTTATATTGATGAGCCATTTCAAATGCTTGTTTCAACAATAGATTCCAATGAATATGTTGGAAGAATAGCAATAGGAAGAGTTGAAAGAGGTACTATAAAGAAGAATCAGCAGGCAGTTTTAATAAGGCGTGATGGAGCTAAAGAAAATGTAAAAATCTCAAGCCTATTTACTTATGAAGGTCTTAAAAGAGTTGATGCTGATAAAGTTGAATTTGGAGATATAGCTGTTGTTTCAGGAATACCAGACGTAAACATAGGAGAGACAATTGCAGATTCATCTAGACCAGAAGCACTCCCATTTGTTGATATTGATGAGCCTACATTAAGTATGTACTTTATGGTAAATGATTCTCCTTTTGCAGGAAGAGAAGGAGATTATGTAACATCAAGACATTTAAAGGATAGACTCCAAAAAGAATTAGAGACAAATGTAAGTTTAAGAGTAGAAGAAACTGATTCTCCAGATAGATTTAAGGTAAGCGGAAGAGGAGAACTTCATTTATCAATTTTAATTGAAACAATGAGAAGAGAAGGCTATGAATTCCAGGTATCAAAGCCAAGTGTAATATTTAAAGAAGAAGACGGCAAAAAAATGGAACCAATTGAAGAACTTACAATTGATGTACCTGAAGAATTTATGGGTGTAGTAATGGAAAAGCTTGGACCTAGAAAGGCTGAACTTGTAAACATGACTTCAGCAATAAATGGTTATACAAGATTGATATTTAAAATACCTTCAAGGGGTCTTATAGGCTTTAGAAGTGAGCTTATGACAGACACAAAGGGAAATGGAATAATGAACTCAGTTCTTACAGATTATGAGCCATATAAAGGTGATATTCCTGAAAGATCTAGAGGATCAATAGTTGTATTTGAACCAGGAGTTTCAGTTGTTTATGGATTATATAGTGCTCAAGAAAGAGGAAGACTATTTGTTGGTGCTGGAGTAGATGTTTATGAAGGAATGATAGTTGGAGAGTGCTCAAGAGCCGAGGACATAGAAGTCAATGTTTGTAAGAAAAAGCATCTTACAAATACGCGATCTTCAGGTGCGGATGATGCTTTAAAGTTAGTACCAATACCTGAAATGTCACTTGAAAAGTGTCTTGAATTTATTGCTTCAGATGAACTTGTTGAAGTTACTCCAAAGAGCATAAGAATGAGAAAGAGCATATTAGACACTAATTTACGTAAGAAAAAAAGATCTAGATAATTAGCTTAAGAGGAATGAGTAATATGAATTTAAAAACTGTTTTAAAGAAGAAATTTTATATACTTTTGTTTTTAGTTCTAATATTAATTTTTTCAGCAGGCGTTTATTTTAATTACTCTATGAATCACCCTTTTAAAGTTAAAGATAATGTTAGTTTTCAAATAAATAATGGAGATAATCTTTATTCTGTAGTAAGTAAGTTAAAAAGTCAGAATTTGATTAAAAGTAAGTTTGTTTTAAAATTATACATTAAATATAAAAAAGTTCCCGGTGATATAAAGCCGGGACTTTATTCAATAAAAAAAGGGGAATCTTCAAGAGAGTTTCTTAATGATATACGATATGGAAATTTTGATAGTTCTTATGTAAAAGTTACCATACCTGAAGGATATGATATAGAACAAATAGCTAATTTGCTTGATAAAAAAGGTTTAATAAGTAAGAAGAATTTTATAAAAGCGTGTGAGGATTATAAAGCGCCAGGTTACATAAAAAGCGACAAAGATAGAAAATATAATTTAGAGGGATATCTTTTTCCTGATACATATGCATTTAAAAAAGGTTCGAGCGGAAAAGAATTAATAGATGTGATGATTAAAAAATTTAATGAAGTTTTTAAGAAAGCAGAAAAAGAAACTGGTAAAAGCACACAAAATGTTGACGAAACTATAACTATGGCTTCTATTATTGAAAGGGAAGCAAAAGTAAATAGCGAAAGACCTATAATTGCTTCAGTATTTTTTAATAGACTTAAAATAAATATGAAACTTCAGTCATGTGCTACAGTGGAGTATTCACTTGGTTATCATAAGGATAAATTATCTAATGAAGACTTAAAAGTTAATTCAAAGTATAATACTTATTTGATTAATGGTATGCCAGTTGGACCTATATGCTCACCAGGTAAGGCATCTATTGAAGCTGCTTTGAATCCATCAAAAACAAATTATATTTATTTTGTTTCCAATAATAATGGAACACATACATTTACAAGCAATTATAATGAGTTTTTAAAAGCTAAGAAAAAAACTCAGGGATTTTAATTTGGAGGAAGATTTATGGGCAAAATAATGCATGACTATATAAAAGATTATATTAGAGACTTAATTCCAGATCATGAAGGTATGTTAAGGGAATTAGAAAACTATGCAGAAGATAATAATGTTCCCATAGTTCATAAGGAAACGGCAAAATTTCTCGAATTTATGGTAAATGTAAAAAAGCCTTTAAAAATATTGGAGCTTGGAACAGCTATAGGTTATTCAGCTATTTTAATGGCATTAAATTCAAAGGCAAAAATTATTACGGTAGATAGAAATGAAGATATGATAGAAATAGCATCTAAAAACATAAAGAAATTTGGACTAGATGATAGAATTAAAATATTAAGTGGTGAATGTATAGATGTACTTAAAGGTCTAAATGAGGAATATGATATTATTTTTATAGATGCAGGAAAAGGTCATTATGGACAATTTTTTAATGAATGCATGAGACTTTTAAAAGAAGATGGTATAATAATTGCAGATAATGTATTATTTAGAGGTATGGTTGCCAATAATGATCTTTTGCAAAGAAGGAAGATTACTATAGTTAAACGAATGAGAAGTTACCTTGCTATGGTTTCAAAAGATTCTAATTTGACTACATCAGTGATTCCAATGGGAGATGGAATTGCGGTTACAACAAGGAGGAGAAGTTATGAATAAACCTGAACTTTTAGCACCAGCTGGTAATCTTGAAAAATTAAAAACAGCTATTGAATTTGGTGCTGATGCTGTATATCTTGGAGGAAGTAAACTTAATTTAAGGGCTTTTGCTGATAATTTTTCACTTGAGCAGTTAAAGGAAGGTTTAGACTTTGCACATAAAAGAGGGAAAAAAGTATATGTTACACTAAATGTTTTTCCACATAATGAAGATTTAAAAGGTCTTGAAGAATACCTTAAAGAACTTTATGAAGTTGGAGCAGATGCGGTACTTGTATCTGACCCTGGTATAATTATGACTGCAAGAGAAGTTGTTCCAAATTTAGAACTTCATCTTAGTACGCAAGCAAATAACGTGAATTACAAGTCTGCTATATTTTGGCACAAGCAGGGAGTTAAAAGAGTAGTTCTTGCTAGGGAATTATCACTTAAAGAAATAAAATTTATCAGAGAGAAATTACCGGAAGACTGTGAGCTCGAAGCATTTGTGCATGGTTCAATGTGTATATCATACTCAGGAAGATGCCTTCTTTCTAATTACATGACTGGCAGAGATTCAAATAGAGGAGCTTGTGCACAGCCTTGCAGATATAAGTATGCTTTGGTAGAGGAAAAAAGGCCTAATGAATATTTTCCAATAAATGAGGATGAAAAGGGAACTTATATAATGAATTCTAAGGATTTATGTATGATAGAACATATACCTGATCTCATGAATTCAGGAATAAACTCTTTTAAAATAGAGGGTAGAATGAAAAGCACATATTATGTAGCTTCTGTAGTAAAGGCATATAGAGAAGCAATTGATTCATATTGTGAAAATCCTTCAGAGTATAAATTTAATACTAAGTGGATGGATTATCTTGTAAAACCTAGTCATAGAAGATATACTACTGGCTTTTATTATGGTGATAGTGATAGGCAGTATTATGAATCTTCTTCTTATGTAAGAAATTTTGATATTGTAGGTACAGTAAGAAGTTATGACAAAGTAACTAAGACAGCAGTGGTAGAACAAAAAAATAAAGCATTCGCAGGAGATAAAGTTGAGGTTTTAAGACCTCATGGAGAAAATTTTGAGATAGAACTTGCAGATTTGAGAGATAAAAATGGAAAGAAGATTGAAAGCACACCTGTAGCTCAAATGATTTATACCATAAAGAGTGATAGTGTACTTGAAAGTGGTAATATGCTAATAAAAGGTAAAAAATAGATGCTGTTTTGAATAAAACACCTAATTTTAGTCTAAAATTGATTAAAGTGAGGTGTTTTTTTATGGTAAAAAATAAAAACAGATGTATCGTAGTATGTTTTATTATATTTGCTATGTTTTCTTTTGTAATTTTAAGACTTTATTTAATTATGAATGTTTATAGTAAAGATTTGGAAACTAATTATAGTGCACAAAATACTTCTTATGAGAAGGTTAAAAATATAAATTATAATGTAGTAGATTGTAATGGTAAAAATATGCTTTCTTATAATAGAAAATATTATGTAGTCATAAATCCTTATATTTTTACTAGAAATAATAGTGAAACAAATAAGAGGGAATTGTATGCTCTTTCATACATTTTGAAAAATTATAATGATAAATACGATTTAACTGACATAAATATAAAGAATAAATCAAGTAAAATTTATTGGAGCATTAATGAATCAACATATAATAATCTTTCAAAATTTAAAAAGGTAAACGGCATATATGTTTATTTTGTTGATGAGGTTAATAGAGATAAAGCCCCTGATATATGTAATATTATTACAAACCCTATGGATAAAAACAATAAAAACTTTAAGAGTAATGGTTCTATAGAAAAAACTGTATATAATAATTTTAAAAATTCAGAATTTCCTATGAAGAGCTTTGTTAATGATGCAAATGGTAATCTTATTTCTTCAAAGAATGGGATGAATAGTAATAAATCAGAACTTAAGCTTACTATAAATAAGGATATGAATGATAAAGTACAAAATATTTTAAATGGTAGTAAACTGAAACAAATATCAGCAATTGTTATGGAGAGTGATAATGGTGCTATAAGAGCAATGGCTCAAAAAGATCAGTATGCTTCAAATATAAATCTTGGTGTTAGTGGTATATATTATCCAGGTTCTATATTTAAAGCCATAGTAGAAGAAGCTGCTATTGAAACGGGAAAATTAGATTTAAATAAACCTATAGAAAATACAGGTAAATTCAGTGAGGATAGGATTTATGATTATTGTACACCAGAACAAGCTTTTATAATATCATCTAATGATGTTTTTATAAATATAGGGCATTTAGCTGGTTTTAATAACATATATGAACTTAGTAAAAATCAAGGTATGTTTAATAAGGTTTTAGATTTTGACTTAGAATCTTCTGGAAGGATGGATAGTTATGATCCAAATAACGAGGGAAATTTGAGTTTGCTTTCATATGGACAGAGCATACGAGTAACACCTATTGAAGTGATTTCAATACCCAATACGATAATTAATGGAGGTGTATATGTAAAGCCGCATATAATAGATTCCTATGTAATAAATAGTAAGTTAGAGGAAAATGAAATCTACAGTAAAAGAGTTATAAAAGAAAGTACTGCCAATATAATGAAAGAACAATTTAAAAAAGTGCTGACAGACAAAAATGGAACAGGTAAACTTGCTTATGTTAGTAATAAATGTATAGGGGGAAAGACAGGAACTGCTCAAAGAATGAGTTCTAATAATATCAAACATGTAGATGGATGGTTTATAGGATTTTTTGATTTAAAAGGAGTAAATTATTCTGCTGTTGTATTTACACCAGAGATAGATGAAAATTCAAGTGGTGGTGTTGAAGCGGCTCCTATATTTAAAGATATAGTTAGTGAATTAAATAAATAAAAAAGTAACAAAGTTCACTCTTTATGAATAATATAAATAGATAGGTTTTTAACCCAAATTATATGATAAAAAATAAGATTTGAGTAAAAGGCTTATAAAAAACCGAAAATCCAAATTTGGCTTTGGTTTAATGTTTGTAAGCATTATTAGGAGGATTACCTGTGTGTGTAATGTATTGTTTATTTAATATAGTGGGTAGTATTACATTTTTTGTAGCTTATATCGGTAACGGTGCATCATTTCCTAAGCCGCTTGCAGAGAGTGAAGAAAAATATTATTTAAAAAAATTAAAGGAAGGTGATCCTCTAGCAAAGAATGTATTGATAGAAAGAAATTTAAGATTAGTAGCTCACATTGTTAAAAAGTATACTTATTCTGGTAAAGAAGTTGATGATTTAATATCTATAGGTACTATAGGTCTAATTAAGGCTATTGATTCATACAATATTTCAAAGGGAACAAGACTTGCAACTTATGCTGCAAGATGTATAGAAAATGAAATATTGATGCTTATAAGGAATAATAAAAAAAATAAGAATGAGGTTTACCTTCAAGACCCAATAGGTGTAGATAAAGAGGGCAATGAAATAGCTCTTATAGACATACTTAGTAGTGATGATGATTCTGTTATTGAAATAGTTGAAAACCGTATTCAAATAGGAAAACTATATGTTGAAATAAACAGAGTGCTAAAAGGTCGTGAAAAGGCAATAATTAAGATGAGATACGGTCTTGGTGATGGAAAGCCTAAAAATCAAAGAGAAATAGCACAGATTTTGGGCATATCAAGATCTTATGTTTCTAGAATAGAAAAGAGAGCACTTAAGAAGTTATATAGACAGCTAAATGGTAATTGTAAAATATAAAAGCTTGCATAATATAACAATGTAATTGTAATTATATAAAAATTAATCTATAATTAAAATGTTATCCATAATAAAGAAATAATATAGATATTAAATATTTGAGAAATTGATTTAGTTATTTTTTTATAAAGTTGAATGTTTTTTTATTGTAGTGTATTATGAAAAGGTTAGTCATAGTATACATGTTCCTTAATATATTATGGAACATGTATATTAAAATATTATGGAAGTTTTATATTTGATAATTCATGAGGAGGAAGATTATAATGGGAAACTTAAAAAATCTGCTAAAATTAGTTGTTGATAAAAAAGCATCAGACATGCATATTTCTTTCAATATGCCACCTGTACTTAGAATAAATGGAGAACTTGAAATTTTAAGAGATAAAGATAAAGTAACTGAGGAAGAACTAGTAGATTATTCAAAAGAATTACTGGGAGACAATTATAATAAGTATTTAGAGCTCGGAGAATTTGATATTTCTTATTCTCTTAGTGGAGTTGGTGTATTTAGAGTTAACATATATAAAAATAGGGGAAAGGATGCCATAGCAATTAGAAATATTCCGCTTAAAATACCTACATTTAAAGAGCTTGGTTTCCCGGAGGTTTTGAGTG
The DNA here is from genome assembly GCF_001705235.1 of Clostridium pasteurianum. Lineage (NCBI taxonomy): Bacteria > Bacillati > Bacillota > Clostridia > Eubacteriales > Clostridiaceae > Clostridium > Clostridium pasteurianum. The sequence continues at coordinate 181,342 of NZ_MCGV01000001.1, read as the reverse complement.
ATTTAATAAATGTTAATAAAGGACTTATTCTTGTTACTGGTCCTACAGGTAATGGAAAAAGCACAACTTTAGCTTCAATTATAAACGAATTTAACTTGAAAAAATCTTTACATATAATCACTCTTGAAGATCCTATAGAATATATACATAAAAGCAATAAAAGTATAATAAATCAGCGTGAAATAGGTAAGGATAGTAGATCATATGTATCAGCTTTAAATTCAGCATTAAGAGAAGATCCTGATGTAATATTGGTTGGAGAAATGCGTGATTTTGAAACTATATCTACAGCTATTACTGCTGCAGAGACGGGGCATCTTGTTTTGTCAACACTCCATACTATAGGTGCGGCTAAAACCATAGATAGAATAATTGACGTGTTCCCTGAGAATAATCAACAGCAGATAAGGACACAACTTGCTTCTGTCCTTAAAGGAGTTATTTCACAGCAGCTTTTAAAGAAGAAGGACGGTTCTGGAAGAGTAGCGGCTTTTGAAATAATGACTTTTACCCCAGCAATACAAAATTTGATAAGAGAAGGTAAAACACATCAAATACAGTCTTTAATTCAAACTGGTGGTAAATATGGAATGATAACTATGGATAAATCTATAATAGACTTATATAAAAAGGGAATAATATCTTATGACATGGCTGTACAATCAAGTGTTGATAAGGAATTTATAACTAAAATGATGATATTATAGGAAAAGAAAAAGGATTACCTAATTTAAGGAATATATATAAAAAATTAAATGTAGAAGTTAATAAATTTTCAATTTAATAAAATACTTATAGTATTTAATAAATTTTTGTGATAAAATAATTTTGTTTAGGGGGGATACATAGTGAATGAAGTAAAGTCTATAGTACATGTTATTTCACGTGTCTTCGCAAATACGGTTTTTATCATATCGATGTATTATCTATGTATATCATTCTTTGGAATTATAAGAAAAAAGGATGATAAGAAATTTGAACCTAAAAAGACCTTTGCACTTGTGGTAGCTGCGCATAATGAGGAAGCTGTAATAAGTGATATGGTTGTGAGTTTAAATAAATTGGATTATCCCGATGATATGTATGACATATTTGTAATTGCAGATAATTGTAACGATGATACTGCTAAAAAGGCACTTGAAAAAGGAGCAAAAGTCTATGAAAGAGTAAATAAAGACAAAAAAGGTAAAGGTTATGCTCTAGAATGGATGTTCAGCAAATTATTTAAAATGGATAAGAAATATGATGCGGTTGTAATATTTGATGCTGATAATTTAGCCTCTAAAAATTTTCTAGTTGAGATGAATAAAAAATTATGTGAAGGTTATAAAGTTGTTCAGGGATATTTGGATAGTAAAAATCCTAAAGATTCTTGGATAACAGGAAGTTATTCCATAGCATTTTGGGCTACAGATAGAATGTTCCAGCTGTCTAGAAGTAATATTGGACTTTCTAATCAGCTAGGTGGTACTGGATGCTGTTTTGAAATGGAGATATTAAAGAAATTAGGATGGGGAGCAACTTGCCTTACAGAAGATTTAGAATTTACATGTAAACTTGTTTTAAATGGTTATAAAGTAGGTTGGGCGCATGATGCTGTAATTTATGATGAAAAGCCGCTTACTCTTGTTCAATCATGGCATCAGAGAATAAGGTGGATGCAGGGATTTTCAGATGTGTCAAGCAGATATTTCTTCAAACTCTTAAAAAAATCAATTTCAACTAGGAGTTTTACTGCTTTTGATTGTGCAATATATAGTATAAACCCTGTAGTAACTATCTTATTTGGTTTGGCAACAATTTTTAGCCTTTTGGACACGACTTTTATGACAGCACAGAATATATCATCATTTATTAATAATACTACTGTTTTTAGTATAACTCCATTTAAAGTAGTAGTATCATTACTTGCAGTGATTCAATACATATATACACCATTTCTATTGGCACTTGATAAGAAATTAGACATTAAAGTGATATGGTATTATGTTATACTTTACCCTATATATCTTATAACATGGCTTCCAATAGCGGTTATAGGTATTCTTAAGAAAAACAATAAGGATTGGAATCATACAAAGCATACAAGAAGTGTTGATATATCAGATTTAGAAAAAGCTAATTAACTTGGTTTTAAGTGGAAGAAGGGTATCGTATTAGGTATCCTTTTTTTATTTATGTATAATTTTTAATATATTTTTTACAATAATAAAAGGAAATCTTATTTTTTTGTTGAATATAATAACTGTGCTTCTCTGTTAGGGGGGATTTTAATTTTATGAATAATTATATTATAGGAATAGACGTTGGTTCATCCAAAATATGTATAGCATTAGGTAAGATAACAAAACGAGGAGAGGTTCAAATTATAGGCGTAACTTCTTCAAAATGTGATGGAGTAAAAAAATCTATTGTTGTTAATATAGATAGTACAGCCAGGTCTATACGGAATTGCATGGCAAAGTTAAAAAAAATGGTAGACATTAATTTAGATGATGTGTACGTTGCACTCCATGGAAGCATAAGTGAGCTTATACATAATAAAGGCGTAGTAGCAGTATCTTCAGATGACAGAGTAATAACTAGTAGTGATGTGAAGAGAGTCATTGAATCTACTAGATTTGTATCAGTAGCATCTGGTAGAGAAATTATTGGAGTTGAACCCCAACAGTTTATTGTGGATGGTTACGATAATATAAAGGACCCTGTAGGAATGAGCGGGACAAAGTTAGAAGCTGATGTTCAAGTTATTACGGTAAACTCTAATATTGTCGATAATCTTATTAAGAGTGTGAACAAAGCTGGATATAATGTAAAAGGTTTATGCTTTGAACCAAAAGTTGTTTCAAATGTTGTTTTGACTAAGCATGAAAGAGAAATTGGATGTGCACTTGTAGATGTAGGAACTGAAAATACTAATATAGCTATAGTTAAAAATGATAACATAGTTTATATTGATAATGTACCATTAGGTGGAGATAGCATAACTAAGGATATGGCTCTAGGTTTAAAAATACCGTTTGAAGAGGCTGAAAAAATAAAAATAAAGTATGCTAATATTGAACCTAATAGTGACGATGGTAATGAGAAAATTAATATTAAAGTGCCATACAATGGAAATGTAAATGTGGATTATAGCTTTTTAAAGTTAATTGTACAATCTAGGATTGAAGAGCTATATGAATTAGTAAGAAAGAAATTAATAAGTAAAAATTATTATAATGAAGTAACAAATGTTGTAATTGTAGGTGGGGGTGTTGCACTGATAAAAGGTGCTGTAGGCGTTGGAAGAAGAATCATGGACAAAAATGTAAGAATAGGTTCATCAAATTTTGTAGGTGCTTCTAGCCCAATGCATGTTTCAGCAGTTGGAATTGTGAGTGATATAGGTTATAATATGAAAAGTAGTAATTTATTTAGTAATGATAAAGAAGATTGTAAAAATGAAGACAAGAATTTATGGAATAAGAATGTTAAGAGAGATGAAGAGAAAATAAGTGTCTTTTCAAAAGTAAAGGATTTTCTTACAGATCTTTTTTAATGAGGGAGGTAATATATTGTGCTTGATTTTGATGTTGATGTTCAACAGTTTGCTCAGATAAAGGTAATTGGCTGCGGTGGCGGAGGTAATAATGCGGTTAATAGAATGATTGTAGAAGGATTAAAAAATGTAGAATTTATTGCCATAAATACAGATAAGCAGGCATTAACTCTTTCACAAGCATCACAGAAAATTCAAATAGGTGATAAGCTCACTAAAGGTTTGGGAGCAGGTGCAAATCCTGAAATAGGTCAAAAGGCTGCAGAAGAGAGTAAAGATGAAATATCTCAAGCTATAAAAGGAGCCGATATGGTATTTATAACTGCTGGTATGGGCGGAGGAACTGGAACCGGTGCTGCTCCAGTAGTTGCGGAGATAGCAAAGTCCATGGGCATACTTACAGTTGGTGTTGTTACAAAGCCATTTCCTTTTGAAGGTAGAAAAAGAATGTTGCATGCTGAAGAGGGAATTAAAAATTTAAAAGACAGAGTCGATACTTTAGTTACAATTCCAAATGAGAGATTACTTGCTATTGTAGATAAGAAAACGACCCTTGTGGAAGCTTTTAAATTAGCTGATGATGTTTTAAGACAGGGTGTTCAGGGAATATCAGATTTAATAACTATTCCTGGTCTTGTAAATCTTGATTTTGCGGATGTTAGAACTGTTATGATAAATAAAGGTCTTGCCCATATGGGTGTAGGAAGAGGAGCAGGCGATACAAGAGCTAGTGATGCAGCAAAACAGGCTATATCAAGTCCTCTTTTGGAAACATCTATTGTCGGAGCAACAGGAGTGCTTCTAAATGTTACAGGTGGTGAAGATTTAGGTCTACTTGAAATAAATGAGGCTGCACAAGTAGTTCAAGAGGCAGCAGATCCAGATGCTAATATAATATTTGGAGCTGTTATTGATGAAAATTTAAAAGATGAGATAAGAATAACTGTTATTGCTACTGGATTTGAAGATGAAGGTGTAGATGCAGTGAAGAAAGATATTAAGAAAGATATTAAGGAACCTAAACCTCAACAGGAAGCTGCTAGTGCACTTGATAACACAGGAAGCTTTGATAATTCAGCTAAAGATGATTTAGATATACCTGCATTTCTTAGAAGACAAAATAGAAGCAAATATTAAAATTAAGTAAGAAGATAGGCTCTATAATTTATTGAAGTCAAAATAAATTATAGGGTCTATTTTTGTTTTTTTGAATTACAGATCCCATATTTTTTATGTAAAAATTTATTGTGGGAAATTGATACTAACTGATATATAGGTACATTTATTATCAAAAATTCAAAGTTAAAAATTTAATTTCTATGGTATAAAATGACAAAATTTTAAGCGGACAAGTAATATAATAATCTAGGGAGGTGGAAAAAAGTGGTTGTGTATTTGGATGTCCTAATATTAGAAAATTCAATAGTAAATACTTTTCTGCTTTATGTGACATCAGAAACTTTAAGATTAAAAGCTAGTATGAAATATTTAATTCTAGGAGGAATCTTAGGAGGACTTTATGTAATAGTTTTGGTAATGCCTGAACTTAAGATATTTTCAAGATTGATCTTTAAAATAATTATTGCTTTCTTAATGATAATAATTGCATATAGAAAAAAGAATTTAATATTTAATATAAAAGCTATATCAATACTTATTATGTATTCAATGCTTACGGCTGGGATATGTTTTTTTATCCAATTAAATGATTTACAAAATAATTTTTTTAATGTGTATATGGGAAATATATCTTACAAATTAATTATTATATCACTTATGATTATATATATGTTTGCAAATAGAATTATATGGTTTATACATGACAGAAAACTTACACAAAAGTTAACATACAAAATAGAAATATGCGTTAAAAATAGTAAAAAGATAGTAGAAGCTTTTCTAGATACGGGGAATGAACTTAGGGAGCCAATTACGAATCTTCCCGTAATTATTGTTGAGAAAAGTTTAATGAATAACATAGATTGGGATGATTCTATTAAATATTATGTGCCTTTTAGATTAGTAAATGGAAATATGGGAAAGCTTGAAGCGTTTAAACCTACTTATGTGAAAATATACATAGGGAATAAGATAGAAGTTAGGAATGCTATTATAGCTCTAATTGATAATAAATTAAGTGATTTAAATGATTATAATGCACTTCTGTCAAGAGGGAGTATTTAATATAATGGGGGGGATATTATGAAGTATCTATTACTGATTCTAAGCAAAATATTATGTAAAATAAAAATATTTTCTAACAAGCTGTACTATATCGGAGGAAACGATGCGCTTCCACCTCCACTTACAAAAGATGAGGAAGATGATTTAGTAAATAGGCTTGTAAAGGGAGATGAAAGTGTAAGATCAATACTTATAGAAAGAAATTTAAGACTTGTAGTATATATTGCAAGAAAATTTGAAAATACAGGAGTTAGTGTTGAGGATTTAATTTCCGTTGGTACTATAGGACTCATTAAAGCTGTAAACACATTTGATCCTCAAAAGAAAATCAAATTAGCCACATATGGTTCAAGGTGTATTGAGAATGAGATATTAATGTATCTTAGAAGGAATAGCAAAGTAAAAGCGGAAATTTCATTTTATGAACCGCTTAATATAGATTGGGATGGAAATAAACTTCTTTTATCAGATATATTAGGAACCGAAAATGATTGTGTTTATAATCTAATAGAGGGTGAGGTTGACAAGCAGCTTTTAGTAATTGCATTAAGAAAATTAAATGAAAGGGAAAAGAAAATAGTTGAACTTAGGTATGGTCTCACGGGAGTTGGTGAGAAGACTCAAAAAGAAGTTGCAGATATGCTTGGTATATCACAATCTTATATTTCAAGACTTGAAAAAAGAATAATTAAAAGATTAAAAAAAGAAATAAACAAAATGTTATAAGTTTGTCTTTAGTATAAAACAGCTCATCTGAGGGAATAATTTTAAATGCTATTATTTCGAAGGGGCTGATAAAGTGGTTATAAATAAAGTTGAAATTTGCGGCGTTAATACATCGAAACTTCCCGTTTTGAAAGAAAAAGAAATGAGAGAATTATTAATTAGCATGCGGAATGGCAACAAAACTTCCAGGGAAAAATTTATCAGAGGAAATTTAAGATTGGTACTTAGTGTTATTCAAAGGTTTAATAATAGAGGTGAGAATGCAGATGATTTATTTCAAGTTGGATGTATAGGTCTTATAAAGTCTATAGATAATTTTGATTTAAGTCAAAATGTAAAGTTTTCTACTTATGCGGTTCCAATGATTATAGGTGAGATAAGAAGATATTTAAGAGATAATAATTCTATAAGAGTAAGTAGATCTCTTAGGGATATAGCATATAGAGCACTTCAAGTAAGGGATAAACTTATAAGCAAAAACAATAAAGAACCAACGGTATCTCAAATTGCAAAAGAACTTGAACTACCACGTGAAGAAGTTATTTTTGCTCTAGATGCTATTCAAGATCCAATTTCTCTATTTGAACCAATATATCATGATGATGGTGATGCCATATATGTAATGGATCAAATAAGTGATAATAAAGATTTAGACGAAAGTTGGCTTCAAAATATATCAATTAAGGAAGCCATGAAAAAGTTGAGTGATAGAGAAAAAATGATACTAAACATGAGATTTTTTGATGGCAGAACTCAAATGGAAGTTGCAGATGAAATTGGAATTTCTCAAGCTCAAGTATCACGGTTAGAAAAAACTGCTCTTAAGCATATGAGAAAATACGTTTAATAAGTTAAATTATAATTTGTTTTAATAGGTGTTTATATGCAAATATAATTTAAATATGTTTTAGAGTAACACTTTTAAAAAATGGCATTAAGTTGATTTTAGTTAACGACTGAGCTAGTTACTATACATAGGGTTTTCAAATTAATTATTAATTTATATATGATATGGATTAGTAATTATATGAAAACCCTATTTATATATGGCAAAAATATATTGTTAATTTTTGTATTTTTTATTTTGCTTAATCATATCCTATATAGAGCTTAGAATATCTTTAAACATATTAATTATGTTAATATAAGGGGTGATGAGTATGAATGTTTCATTACATTCTTTAAATGCTATGAAATCAATGGAAGTTATAGATATCAATACAGGATCAAAGTTAGGTGTTATTAAAGATTTAAGGATTGATATCGATAACTATAAAATAATATCTATAATACTTCCAGGTTCAAAAGTTGGAGGCTGGTTTTCTAAGGATAATGATATAGAAATTCAGTGGTCAGATATACAAAAAATAGGTGTAGATGTTATACTTGTAAATGGTGACAATTTATTTGAAGATAAAGATTGAACAATTATCCTTAAAAAGTGTATAATTAAATAAATGTATTCTTTAACAAAGGATGTGAGAGCTTTGAAGTGCCCATTTTGTGGATATGCTGAAAGTAAGGTAGTAGATTCTAGATCTACCGAAGACAATATGGCAATAAGAAGAAGACGTGAATGTCTTAAATGTAGCAAAAGATATACAACTTATGAAAAAGTAGAGGATATACCTATACTGGTTATAAAGAAAGATTCTAGTAGAGAATTTTTTGATAAGTCTAAAGTAATAAATGGGCTCATAAAGTCCTGTGAAAAAAGGCCGGTTTCAAGGCAGCAGATAGAAAATATAGCGTCTGAAGTTGAGAAGGCTATAAGTAATCAAATGCTAACGGAAGTAAAGTCTGATACTATTGGTGAAATGGTAATGGAAAAGCTTAAAGAGATAGATGAAATTGCTTATGTGAGATTTGCTTCTGTTTATAGACAATTTAAGGACATAAATACCTTTATGGAGGAAATATTAAATCTTGTGAATAAAAAATAAGTAACTAAATTTGCATTAGTATTATTATACTTTACAATTTTAGTAGAATTTTATGGATTTGATACACTAAATATTGAGAAGCAATAGTATTCAAACTGTTCCCAAATACTATTGCTCTGTTTAGTTTAAAATCAAAGTAAAACTTTCCTAATTTACATAAGTTTACTGAAGGTGTAGATATATAATATACATTTCTACTTTTCAATTCTTCTACAGCACTAAGTCAATATTTACCGTATTAATTTTTTTCATTAAGAGAAACTTTTAAGTAGTGTGTTTACATAAGATTATTAGAATGTTATTAATTTTTTGTAATAATCACAATAGTAATTTGGAAATTGTTAGACATTTAGTAGTATTATACATTATAATTATAAGTGTGAATAATACAAAATAATCAGCTAAAGAATAGTAGGATTTAAAAATTACTAATTCAGCTGTAAATGATAACGGTTAGATTTTAAAAGCATATGATGAAAAAATAATGAGATATTGATAAATTAGAAGAGATGAATATGGAGGATGCATTATATGATTTGGACATTAAAAAAAGCGTATTATAGAACATTTCAAGCAGTAGTTAAGACTGGTACTAAGTTAGCAAAATTCAAAGAACCTAAATTAATATCTGGTACAGGCAGTGTGAATAAAATTCCTGATCTGATGAAAGACCAGAATATTAATAACGCATTAATTGTAGTAAGTGGAACTATAATGAGATCAGGATTAATCAATAATTTTTTTGAAAAGTTAAAGCAAAACAATATAATCTATGGAGTTTATGATACTGTAAAATCCAATCCTACTATAGAGAATATTGAAGAATGTTTAAAAATTTATAAAAATAATAACTGCAGGGCAATAGTAGCCATTGGTGGTGGGTCACCCATTGATTGTGCCAAGGTAGTGGGGGCAAGAGCTAACAACAGTAATTTACAAATTAAAGATTTAAGGGGATTTTTAAAAGTAAAAAAACCTATACCACCATTCTTTGCAGTACCTACTACAGCGGGAAGTGGCTCAGAAGCTACAGTTGCAGCAGTAGTAACTGATTCTAGTACTCATGAAAAGTATGCAATTGCAGATTTTAAGCTTATGCCGGATTTTGCAATACTAGATCCAGAATTAACTGTTGGAGTTCCAAAGCATCTTACTGCTTCAACAGGAATGGATGCATTAACTCATGCTATTGAAGCTTATATAGGTAAAAATGGTACCGATTTTACAAATGATAAAGCATTAAAGGCATCAAAAATGATAATAGACAACTTAGAAAATGTATATAATGATGGAAATAATATTGACGGACGTAGTGCACTGCTTTTAGCATCTAATTATGCTGGACAAGCTTTTACTAGAGCAAATGTTGGTTATGTTCATGCAATAGCTCACAGTATTGGTGGATTATATGGGGTAGCTCATGGTTTAGCAAATGCTATAATACTTCCTAAAGTGCTGGAGTATTATGGAGAGGCAGCGTATGAAAAGTTAGCTGAAATAGCTACTTATGCAAATTTAGGAGACAGGAATGAATCTAAAAAAGATTTAGCTTTAAAATTAATAGCAAAAATAAAAGATATGAACAAAAATATGAATATTCCACTAGGTATTAAAGAGTTAAAAGAAAATGATATAGCTCTAATTGCCAAAAGGGCTGTTAAGGAAGGCAATCCTGATTATCCTGTGCCTAAAATAATAAGTGTTAATGAGTGTGAAAAGCTTGTTAGAAGTTTGAAATTATATAAAAAATAATAGAGATAAAGATGCTGCAGATATTTCTGCGGCATCTTTTTTGTCAACGCTCAAATGCAAATAATTTTTGTTATATTGAGCATACTAGATTTGTAATTATAGTCTAGGAGGTTTCATCATGTCAATTTTGAAATATTTCCATAATGCAATGAAGGATAAAGCTATAAAACAAAATCAAAAATTAGAAAAAAAAACATTGAATCATATAAAACTCTCCTCAGATTTAAAATCAAATATTGAAACAATAAAGAAGATAATGGGTTTTGCGGGTGACATAGTAGTCAGAGAATTTACCATTAATCCAGGAAAGAAAATAAAGGCAGCAGTAATTTTGATTAAAGGTCTGGCTGAAAGAGAACTCATTAATGAACAGGTTATTGGAGCTTTGATGTTAAATGACAGATTTAATAATGTTAAAGATAGCGATGAATTTTTTAAGATGATAAAAGAATATGGTATACCTAATATTTGTTTAAGTGAAGAAACTGATGTTAATAATATAATAAATGAACTTATTAGTGGAAATACAATTCTGTTTTTGGACAAAATAAATAGAGCACTTATAGTTGGAAGCACAGGATGGAAAGATAGGGCTATCGGGGAGCCGACTACTGAAAATTCCATAAGAGGAGCAAAGGATAGTTTTACAGAAAATATAGAAAATAATACTGCTCTCATAAGGCGAAGAATTAAAAGCCCTGATTTAAGGATGATATCATTTAAGATAGGGACAAAAACTAAAACGACAATATTAATGGTCTATCTTGAAGGTATAGCCAAGGAAGGTATAATAAATGAAGTTCAAAATCGTTTGGGAAGAATTAAAATTGATGGCATACTTGAAAGTGGTTATATTGAAGAACTAATAGAAGATACTCCTATGTCTCCATTTCCTCAAATAGAACATAGTGAACGTCCTGACAAGGCTTCTGCGGCAATATTAGAAGGACGTATAGCTATTCTTGTAGACACAACTCCTTATGTCTTAATAGTTCCTACAATTTTTTTTCAGTTTATGCAAGCAGCAGATGATTATTATGAGCGTTTTCTTGTAGGCTCTCTGACAAGATTTATTAGGGTTACGGCTTATTTTATTTCAGTTGTCCTCCCCGCAATGTACATTGCTTTAACGAGTTTTCATCAGGAAATGATTCCTACTACACTGGCACTATCAATTGCAGCTTCACGTGAAGGCGTACCTTTTCCAAGTATAGGAGAGGCATTTATGATGGAAGCTACATTCGAAATTTTAAGAGAAGCAGGTTTAAGACTGCCAAGGCAGGCAGGTCAGGCCGTGAGTATAGTAGGTGGTCTTGTTATAGGTCAGGCGGCAGTTCAGGCTGGTATTGTTTCACAGGCAATGGTAATTGTCGTAGCATTAACAGGAATCAGTTCTTTTGCCATTCCAGCTTTTGATGCAGCAGCTTCGGGACGTTTAATTAGATTTCCTTTGATGCTTATGGCTTCGATACTTGGTTTACCTGGGATTTTAGCAGGATTAAGTATAATAATTATTCATTTAAATAGTCTGCGCTCTTTTGGTGTAAATTACATGGAGCCCTTTGTATCGGCAAACAAAGATAAGTCTAGAGATATTATGATAAGAAAGCCTTGGTGGAAAATGATTGGCCTGCCTAATTATATTTCACGTAAATATAATAGAAAGACTGGACTTAATATGAAACCAGAACCCAAAGCACATTCTAGTAGAAAAAATAAAGATAAATGATTCTATTTTTAAGTGAGGGAGAAATGTAGATGAGAAAAATAGCTCTTGGATTAATTATTGTATTTTCGCTTTTACAAACTGGCTGCTGGAATGCTAGAGAAATCAATGAGCTTGCTTTTGTATTAAGTGTTGGGATAGATAAGACTGATGATGGATTTAAAGTAACGGCACAAATTGCAAGCCCAGAGACCTATAGCAAAACGTCATCCGGCTCTGGAACCGGTAAGGCTAAACCTTTCTGGATTGTTTCAAGCAAGGGAAAAACAGTATTTGAGGCAATACGTAATATGGCTGCAAAATCTTCACGTCGTATATTCTGGTCTCATATAAAAATAATACTTATAGGTGAGCAACTTGCAAGAAGTAATACTCTTGAAATATTTGACTTCTTTACTAGAAATCCTGAGCTTCGTTTAAGAACTTTAGTTGCAGTTACTCCAGGTGAAGCAGAAAAAGTTCTTGAGATTGAGCCAGTAATGGAAAAAGATCCGGCTATATCTTTAGAAAAAATAATTGAAACTAACAATTTAACTGGTAAATCCTATAGCATAATGCTTAAAGATTTTCTTGAGGACTGTATTGACCCATATGTAAGTCCGGTAACTTCAAGAATTATTGTAGATAAATCAAATTCACAGACTGCTGTGAAAACAAGTGGTGCATATGTTTTTAAAGGCACTAAATTGTATAATCCATTAAATGAGGAGGAAACAAGGGGACTTTTATGGATTAAAAATAAAATGAATGGTTCTATAATGGTTGTTAGTTGTCCATATGATCATCAACCTGTCACTCTGGAAATTAAAAGTGCTAAATCATCCATTAAAAGCTATGTGAAAAATGGTGTACCGCACTTTACAATTAAGGTTAAAGTTAGTGCTATTATAACAGAACAGGGATGCTCTACTAATTTTAATGATCAGAAAAAATTGCGTGAATTAGAAAGAGCATTGGAGATGAGCATAAGTAGTGATATGCAATATACAGTAGCTGCATCAAAAGATATGCAAATAGACTTTTTAGGTTTAAGCCGCATACTGCATACACAGCACAAGAATGAATGGCATCAAATATCCTCAAAATGGGATAAACTTTTTGAAAAGTCTGATACTAATCTAGTGGTAAAAGTGGATATAAATCATGTATCATTAGCAAAGCCTTTGCAGCGATTAAAGATGAAATAAAATGTGTAATAAAGGAGCAAGAAGTAATATGACCAAGGGAAAGGAAGTCATTAATAGTAAACAATTTAGAGATATTTTGATTTGTATTATGTGGCCTACAACAATCAATTATGGAAGCGGTATTTTAGCCAGAGAGGTGGGTCATGATATGTGGATAAGTGGTATTATAAGTTTATTTACCGTACTGCCATTTATTCTTATTGCAATTTACATAGGACAAAAGTTTCCCAATCAAACAATAGTGGAGTATAGTCAAGAGCTTTTAGGAGGAGTATTTGGGAAAATTATGGGAGTAATACTTACAGTGCATTTTTTTCTTAGTGCCTCTAGTTCAATATCAATGTATATTCATCATCTTAGTGATTTTTTACTTCCACAAACACCATTTTTGGTAGTTACCATAATGCATGTTTTTATAATATGTTATTTAGTATGGAAGGGACCAGAAGTTATTGCAAGAACAGCTGTTATTGCTTTTAAGATGGCTATAATTTTTTATTTGATTGTTTTTATGGCTTCCTTAAGTGAAATAGATATTTACAGAATTACACCTTTTTTTGATTCAGGGGTTGTGCCTGTATTAAAATCAAGTTTAAAAGGCGATACATTTGTAGGTATATCTCAAATACTTATACCAATGATTTTACCACTGGTACATGAGAGAAAAAAAGTTTGGAGTGCAGCAGTTTCTGGTTTGTTCATTGGCGGATCTTTATTTGTTTTTTATTTTGTTGTGGAATTGATGGTTATGGGACCTCATGTTGTGTCATTAATGCGTATTGCTAGTATGGATTTTGTAAGGTCTATTCAGATTACTCAATATCTACATCGTTTTGAATCATTTATGGTTTCTCTGTGGTATTGGAGTATAATGATTCAAGCAGGAATTTTATCTTTATGTTCTGTAGAGGCTTTTAAGCAAACAACTGGAATAAAAAAGAAAAAACCATTTATTATTGTTACTTTTGGCTTAATGATGATAATTTTTACATATTATATAGGTCATGATAAAGTACTATTTTTAAAATTAAGAGAGAGTGTGTGGCAGTATATTTCTCTTCCGATTGATTTTGGAGTACCTTTAATACTATTTTTGACTTTAATTATTAAGAAAATATTTTCTAAAGCTAAATAAAAAATTAAGGATTTCGCAAATATTTACGAAATCCTTAATTTTTTATTTTAAGTTATTTGAGTTTTCATTGTTAAAATCATGTTAAAATAAGTATTATAATAATACAAGGTTTAAGAAAAATAATATAATAATATAGAGGTAATTGTTATGAATATAAAAAGAGTAGATGAGTATAGTTTTCTAGAAATTAAAGACGAAAATATAGCGGTGTATTTTTCAACTGCTGAAAATAATTTAAATTTCAATATAAATACAAAAGAGGGAATTTGCAATGTAAATAACCTAAAAAAGTGGTTTCATGTTAAGGATGTTGGATATTTAAAGCAGATTCATAGCAGCATTATTTTAAATTATGATTCAAATAAAGGGATTAAGGAAGGGGATGCCCTTGTTACAGATAAAGAAAATATTGCAGTGGGAGTATTTACTGCTGATTGTGTACCAGTCATTATATATGATAAGGTTAAAGGTGTAATAGCAACAGTACACAGTGGTTGGAAGGGAACTAGAGATTTAATTGTAAAAAAGACAATTTTAAAAATGAAAGAAGAATTCTCATGTGTGCCTTCAAACATTGTAGTATATATAGGACCACATAATAAATCTTGCTGCTATGAATTTGGAGAGGAAGCACTAGAGGGATTTAAAAAAGAACCCATTTATGAGAATGAGGCAATATACAAAAATGGTAAACTTGATTTAGAAAAATGTATAATAAAACAATGTGAAAGCGTAAATGTTAAAAATATAAATTCTTTGGGTATATGTACTAAGTGTTCAGAAGAATATAAGATGTTTTCATATAGAAGAGATGGTATAAAGGCAGGAAGAATGTTCTCTTTTATAATAAAAAAATAATTACAATTCAGGAGGAGTATTATGGCTGGTGAGAAAATACTTGTTGTAGATGATGAGGAGCATATAGTTAAACTCATAAAATTCAATCTTGAAAATAATGGGTATAAGGTTATTACAGCAAGTGATGGTGTAAAAGCATTAAGTCTAGCAAGAGAAGAATCACCGGGGTTAGTTCTCTTAGATCTTATGCTGCCATTAATGGATGGTTATGATGTGTGCAGAGAAATAAGAAGAGATCAGGTGATTTCAAATATGCCGGTAATTATGATAACGGCAAAAGGTGAGGAACTGGATAAAATTTTGGGATTGGAACTTGGAGCTGATGATTATATAACAAAACCTTTTTCAGTAAGGGAATTAGTGGCGAGGGTAAAAGCTGTTTTAAGGAGAACTAGAATCGATTATATAGATAAAATTTTTAAGTTTGGAAATATTCAAATAGATTTTCAGAGGCATAGTGTAGTAAAAGATGGCGAAAAAATAGAACTTACTCTCAAAGAATTTGAACTTTTAGAAGTACTTATCAAAAATAAGGGCAGGGTTATGACTAGAGATTTTTTGCTTGATAAAGTATGGGGGTATGAGTATATTGGAGAGACCCGTACTGTTGATGTGCATGTAAGGCATTTAAGGCAAAAAATAGAGGAGGATGATAAAAAGCCTAAATTTATTGAAACCATAAGAGGAATAGGATATAGATTTAATAACTATAGTGGGGATTGAAAATGAAGAAAAAACTTATTTTATATAATTTGAGTATTTTAATTGTAACTATTTTGATGATAACCGTTTTATTTATAAAAATTGAGGATTATGAATATAAACAAAATACAAAACAGAATCTTAAGAGAACTAATACTGTAGTTTGCAATTATATTAATATTAATAATAGTGTAGATCTTAGCAAGATATTTAAGAGTTCCGATATGAGGGTTACTTATATAAATAAAAACGGTGTGGTTTTATATGATAATTTTGTAAACAAATCAAAATTAGATAATCATAATAAGCGAATAGAGGTAGTAGAGGCTAGAAAAGATGGTGATGGCTATAGTATGCGTTACAGTGATTCTTTAAAGAGTAATGTGCTGTATTATGCAAAGGCAAGAAAAGACGGTACAATAGTCAGAACAGCTATTAAAATTTCCTCCATAGAGCGATTTGAAGAAAAATACTTTGAATTATATATGTATGTTGTAGCTTTAAGTATCATTGTGGCAGTATTTTTATCTTTTAAGCTCTCTCATGTTATTTTAAATCCTATTGAAGAACTTAAGGATACAACTTATAGGATAGCCAGGGGAGAACTTGAAACAAGAGCTAAGATTACATCAAAAGATGAGATAGGTCAGCTGAGTAAAACTTTTAATGATATGGCAGAGAAACTTCAAATGAACATAAAAGAATCCGATGAAAAGCAGCAAAAGTTAGAAGCTATATTAGTAAGTATGGATAGTGGGGTTGTAGCGGTAGACAAAAAACATAGAATAATAATGATAAATCCATATGCAGAAAAAATATTTGGAATAGGGAAAAATGTAATAGGTAAAAGACTCATGGATTGTATAAGAAACTATGAGCTTGAGGACATTTTTAATAGAGAAATAAATGACTATATTGAGATAAAAACTACCTGGCCCAAAGAGAGGAATCTTAGAATCAAAACTGCTGATATAATAAATGGGTACGAGCGTATAGGAGTAGTTGCAGTTGTCCAAGATATAACTGATATTAAAAAATTAGAAAATATGAGAACTCAGTTTGTTGCTAATGTGTCTCATGAGCTTAAAACTCCACTAACATCTATAAAAGGTTTTTCTGAAACTTTAAGGTATGTAGATGATGCAAAACAAAGGGGAGAATTCCTTGATATAATAGATGATGAAGTTAATAGACTTACAAGGCTTATAAGTGATATATTGACACTTTCAGATATAGAAGTACGTACTTCCATGAAAAAAGAAAAATTTGATGTTAATGAAATAATAAAAGCTGTATATCATCTTTTAACAAGATCTGCTGATGCTAAAAATATAAGTATAAATATTGTTGGTGATGATGTGCCTAAGCTAATAGGGGATAGTGACAGATTTAAGCAAATGATCATAAACTTAGTTGATAATGCCATAAAGTATACTGAAAATGGTGGAGAAGTACTAATAAGAAAAAAATATGATTCAAACAATTGCATTATATCTATCAAAGATAGTGGAGTTGGAATTCCTGAAAATCATTTAAAAAGAATTTTTGAAAGATTTTATAGGGTTGATAAGGCACGTTCAAGAGCTAATGGTGGAACTGGACTGGGACTTGCCATAGTAAAACATATAGTTATGAATTTTAACGGAAATATAGACATCCAAAGCAAAGTTGGCTCTGGAAGTGAATTCACAATTACTATACCATACGAAAAATAGAATAGGATTTGCTCATATAATTTAAAATGGCTTCTTCTTAAAGATAAAATTCTTTTAAGAAGAAGCTATTTTAGTATATTTAACATAACATTAACTTTATGTAAATTGTCTTTAACCTTTTTAAATTATTATATATATATCAATTTGTTGCAAAGGAGAAGAGGCATGAATTTAAAAAATGTAAAAAAAGAATTTTCAATATCATATAAAATATCGCTTATAGTTGTAATACTTATAATTTTTATTATGGCAGCTGCAGATGGAATTATTTATTATGAAACCTATACAAATATCTATAAACTTAATATGAATAACACAAAAATAGTTTCCTCCGAAATATATAATAATTTTAAAAGTCTAATGGATGTACAGAATAATGAATTGCAAAATATTTCAAAGGATTCTTCAGTAATATCTTTAGGTATTGTAGAAGCCAAAATTGGCAGAAGTGGAGCACTACTTGGCAGTGAAGCTGTAAACTTGAAGAATAAGTTTAAGGGAGATTATACAGACAAAAGTGATACAGAAAATATATTTTTTACAGGTGCAGATGGAATTACTACAGTTTCAAGTAGTGACGATTATTTAGGATATGATTACTCACATTTTGATTACATAAAAGAAGCTTTACAAGGGGAAAATTCTATGAGTTCCGTTTATATTTCTGTTATGACAAGTAAACCTGTTATAACTTTTGTAAGTCCTGTTAAAGATGAAAATGGGAATATATTAGGTGTAGTTGGAAAAACTATATATGTAGATTATTTTTCAAAGCGATTTGATAATTTTAAGTATATGGGAGACGGATATGTTTTTATAGTAGATTCAAATAATAAAATAGTTTATCATCCCCAAAAGTATTATATAAACAAAGAAAGTAGTGTGCCCCAAATAAAAAGAATTGAAGAAGGAAAAAACTTCTTTTCAAGAAAAAACTATGAGACTATAAATTACACATTTAATAACAAAAAGTATTTTGCAGCTTTAACAAGTATTCCTGAAATGAAATTAGTTTTTGTTTTGAGCAGCAGTGAAAAAAGTCTTCAAAGTATACCAAAGGAAATTGGCTTAATTATAATTATAATAGCAATTTTATCAATTATAATTGCTATCCCTCTTTTGATAGTTATAATTAAAATGATTTTTAAGCCAATGGGAAGACTTATTGCCGCTACTAAAGAAATTTCTAAAGGTAATTTGAATGTTAAAAATGAAATAGAAAGCAATGACGAAGTTGGAAAATTGTCTAAAGCCTTTGGTTATATGATATCAAGTATTAGAAAATTATTAATGCAAATAAAGCATGTATCAAATGAACTCATAGAAATAAATTCTGTAGTTAAGAATACACAAAGAAGTACAGTTTATGGTATGGAGAATATAAACAAAAATATGCAGATAGTTTCTAGAGATTCCTTAAAAATTGGTGAAGATCTTCAAAATGGTTTTGATACTTTTGAGGGCATCAGTGTTAAAACTCAAAAGATAAAGGAAGCTTCAGGCCAAATGCTTCTTTTATCGGAAGACATAAAAGATTTTAATAGTATTGGTATTGAAAGTATAAAAAATCTTATAGATGTAAGTGAATTTTTTAGAAAAAGCATAAAAGAAGTAAATGAATCATTTAAAGAACTTCAGGAAAATACAAGTAGCATAAAATATATAATAAATTTGGTCACAGAGGTATCTAAAAAGACAAAAATACTTTCACTAAATGCTTCAATTGAAGCCGCTAGAGCAGGAGAAGCTGGAAAAGGTTTCAGTGTAGTTGCTTCTGAAATAAAAAAATTATCTCAAAATATAGAAATGCAAATTAATAATATAGATAAAATACTTAATAATGTAAATACTAAAATCGTAGATACAAGAGTTAAAATGAGCTCGTTAAATAGTGATTATAAAGATCAAATAACTGCAATTAAAAACACAAGAGTAAATTATAAAAATGTATTTTATTTAGTTGAAGAGATAAATAACAATATAAAGCACATTGACGAAAGTGTAAACTATGTTAACTCAGAAAATCAAAATATTTACCATGAATTTAACGAAATAGGAGAGTTTTATGGTGAATTTAACACTCTAATAGAGGAAATAAGTAAAATTATGAAAGAGCAATATAATTACACAAAGGAAGTTGATAGTGTAATAAAAAATCTGGATGATACTTCGTGTGAACTAGAGAGTCATATAAGTAAATTTAAATTGTAAAATTTGGAATGTTAAATTTACTTAACATTACTATAATACTTGATTAACATTGACAATGTATTATTGTACTTGTAGATGAGAGATAACCCAAAAGGGTTTCTAAAAAATAAATTACTAATCTATATATCTTTGGAGGTAGGTTAAATGAAAAGTAAAAAAATCAAGTTAGCAGTTTTAGCAATTACGGTGACAATAGCAGCAGGTTTGTTTGCAGGATGCAGCAGCTCAAGCTCTAATTCATCAAATACTAAAAAAGAGACAAAGACAATATCCGGTTCAATTACTCTTTCGGGTTCTACTGCACTTCAACCTCTAGCTGAAAAATCTGTAGATGGATTTAAAGCAAAATATCCTAGTGTAAATGTAAATGTTCAAGGTGGCGGAAGTGGTACTGGACTTAATCAAGTTCTTCAAGGAGCAGTTGAAGTCGGAAATTCAGATATTTTTGCAGAAGAAAAATTAAATGCCGATGATGCAAAGAAATTAACAGATCATAAAGTTTGTGCTATAGGTTTTGCCGTAGTTACAAGTAGCGATGTAAATGTAAAGAATTTAACTAAAGCACAAATTCAAGATATATTTACTGGAAAGATAACTAACTGGAGTCAAGTTGGTGGATCAAGTGAAGCAATAAACATAGTTCATAGACCTAAATCTTCAGGAACAAGAGCTACTTTCACTAAAACAGTTATGGATGGAAAAGACGAAAAGGATGATATAGGAACTACACAGGATGCAAGTGGATCAGTTAAAACTTCAATGACAAGTACTAAAGGTTCTATAAGTTACTTAGCATTTTCTTATCTTTTAACAGGCGAAGGTCAAAAAGATTTAAATATGGTATCTATTGATAATGTTGCGCCTACTACGGCAAACATAATAAGTGGAAAGTATGGATTCTGGTCATATGAGCATATGTATACAAAAGGTAAAGGAAATGATGCTTCTAAAGCATTTATAGATTATATGATGAGCAGCGACAATAAATCACTTATACAAAAAATGGGATATATACCATCAGCCGATTTGAAAAAATAATAAATAGTAAAATTTAAAATTGAGAACATAAGAAATGACCTTTCTTATGTCTCAATTTTTAAATTATTTTTAATGCAGGATTACATAAAACTAAACTTTAAGTTGAGGTAATGTTTATGGAAAAAAGAAGTTTTATAAAAAAGCTTAAAACAGAATATATTGGAAGGGGTTTTGCAACTATTTGTGGTGCTTTTATAGTTATTCTAACCCTTTCTATTATTTTTTTTATTGCATCTAAAGGAATATCAACCTTTACAAAACATCATTATTCAATTTTGAATTTTTTGTTTTCTGAAGTGTGGAAACCTGATGATGCAAAGAATCCTAAATTGGGAGCACTTATATTTTTAAAAGGTTCTACTTTAGTATCTATAGGTGCTGTAATATTAAGCACACCTATGGCAATAGCACTTGCAGTATTTATGAATATGATTTCTCCTAAACTAGGTGAAAAAGTACTTAAACCTTCCTTAGAACTTTTTGTTGGAATTCCTTCTGTAGTTTATGGATGGATAGGAGTCACTGTTTTAGTGCCACTTATAAAAAAGCATTTTGGAGGTGTGGGATTCAGCTTGGCAGCTGGAATTTTAGTCCTAAGTATAATGATACTTCCTACTATAGCCAGTTTGGCATCTGATGCTATAAAAAATGTTCATAATGAATATATTGAAGGTTCTTATGGTCTAGGAGCTACAAGATGGCAGACAATATATAAAATAATAATACCTTCAAGTAAAAATGGCATACTTACCGGAGTTGTGCTGGGACTTGCCAGGGCTTTTGGAGAAGCACTAGCAGTTCAAATGGTAATAGGAAATACTTTGAAATCAGCAAAGGGACTTTTATCACCTACAACTACTTTAACCAGTGTGCTTACAATGGATATGGCAAATACAGCTAATGGCACTGTGTGGAATGATGCACTCTGGTCACTCGCACTTTTACTTCTTTTAATTTCATTTGCATTCATAGTAATTATAAGACTTATAGGTAGAAGAGGTGATGTCTAATGAAAAGTAAATTATACGATAAAATAGCTACATTAATTTTATATATTATATCTATATTTGTAGTTGCGCTTTTAGCACTATTTATAATTTATATAATTTATAAAGGCAAGGATTCTTTAAATTTCAATTTCTTATTTGGGCAACCTAAGATAACAGAAGCTGGCGGAGGAATAGGACCTGAGCTTTTTAATTCATTTTATATGCTAATAGTGTCACTTTTAATAACAATACCTATTGGAGTAGGCGCTGGAATTTATATGGCTGAGTATGCTAAAGAAGGAATGATTTTAAGATTTATAAGACTTTGTATAGAAACAATGGCATCCCTTCCTTCAATAGTTGTTGGATTGTTTGGCTTACTTGTATTTGTTACCATGACAAATTGGGGATATACCATTCTTTCAGGTGCTTTAGCTATTACTATTTTAAATTTACCATCTATGACAAGAGTATCAGAAAATGCCATTAAAGCATCTTCTGTTAAGGTAAAAGAGGCAAGTCTTGGACTTGGAGCTACACAGTGGCAAACAATAAAGAATGTAATTCTTCCATCAGCAGTACCTGAGATACTTACAGGTATTATATTGGCATCAGGAAGAATTTTTGGAGAAGCAGCTGCACTTTTATATACTGCCGGTATGAGTGCTCCTGCACTTGATTTTCAGCATATAAGTCTTGTAGGTAAAACTTCGGCTTTTAGCTTGTTCAGACCTGCTGAAACTTTAGCAGTTCATATATGGAAGCTCAATTCTGAGGGCATGGTACCAGATGCAGCTAAAATTGCCAATGGTTCTTCTGCAGTGCTTGTAATTATGGTTTTACTATTTAATTTTTTAGCACGAATCATCGGAAGAAAAATATACAGTTTATACAGCGGTAAATAAGGAGGATTAAAATGGGCATAATACAGACTAAGGACTTAAATTTATATTATGGAAGTGTTCAGGCTCTTAAAAAGATAAATCTTGATTTTCAGCCTAATACAGTAACTGCACTTATAGGACCATCAGGCTGCGGTAAATCAACTTTTTTAAGAACAATAAATAGAATGAATGATCTTATAAGTATAGTTAAAATAGATGGTGATGTATTATTTGAAGGAAAAAATGTATATAAGGATTATGATGCTATAGAACTTAGAAAAAGAGTTGGCATGGTATTTCAAAAACCAAATCCGTTTCCAATGTCAATATATGATAATGTTGCTTATGGACCTAGAATACACGGAATAAAAAGCAGATCTAAATTAGATGAAATTGTAGAAATGAGTTTGAAGGGGTCAGCTCTCTGGGAAGAAGTTAAAGATAGACTTAAAAAGAATGCTCTTGGATTATCAGGTGGACAGCAGCAGAGATTGTGTATTGCAAGAACCCTTGCAGTGGAACCTGAAGTTCTTCTTATGGATGAACCAACTTCAGCACTTGATCCAATATCAACTTTGAAAATAGAAGAGTTAATGGATGAATTAAAACATAAATATACAGTAATTATAGTGACTCACAATATGCAGCAAGCAGGAAGAATTTCAGACAATACAGCTTTCTTTTTAAATGGTGAAGTTGTAGAAGATGGAAAAACCGAAGACATTTTTTATAAACCAAAGGATAAAAGAACAGAAGATTATATAACAGGAAGATTTGGATGATGTTTAATAATTTATTTGTGAGGTGAAATATATGACAAGAAAAGTTTTTGAAGCTAATTTAGAGGATCTTCATGCTGAACTTTTAAGAATGGGAAGCATGGTTGAAAAGCAGATATATGATTGTATGGAGGCACTGGAAAAACAGGATGAAGTAGGGGCAAAAAAGGTAGTAGAAAAAGATGATATTGTAGATAATACGCAGAAGGAAATAGAGAACAAAATTATAAGGCTAATTTTAATGCAGCAGCCTATAGTTGCGGAGGATTTAAGAAATGTATTTACTACTACAAAGATAGTAACAGAGCTTGAAAGAATAGGAGATCATGCAGTAGATATAGCAAAAGTTATAAAGAGACTTAATGGAGAAAAGCACCCTGATATTGTAAGTGACATATGGAGCATGGCAAATAAGGTTAAATCTATGATAAAGGATTCACTTGATGCTTATGTTGAAAAAGATCTTGATGCAGCCTATGAAGTTTGTAAGCGTGATGA
Source organism: Clostridium pasteurianum (assembly GCF_001705235.1). Classification (NCBI taxonomy): domain Bacteria; kingdom Bacillati; phylum Bacillota; class Clostridia; order Eubacteriales; family Clostridiaceae; genus Clostridium; species Clostridium pasteurianum. The sequence goes on along the minus strand of NZ_MCGV01000001.1, from coordinate 157,474 downwards.
TGAAGTAGATGCATATTATAAAAGAATTTTTAATGAACTCCTTGAAATTATGATGAAGGATACAAATAAAATAAATAGACACACTCAATTTTTATTTGTGTGCAAATACCTTGAAAGAATAGCAGATAGAACAACTAATATATGCGAATGCACAATTTATCTCATAACAGGAAAACAAGTTGATTTAAATGATTAACTAGGTTAAAGTAAAACTTTAAGAATGTTAATTTTTCCTGCTAAGTAAAGTAACAGTATTTTGAGAACCGTTTAAATAATACTCAATAAGTTTTATTTAACGTTCTAAAATACTGTTACTTTGCGTTATTCTTGACTTAAAAGAGTTAATAATGTAATATAACTACAGGGTTACCATATCGAAGCTTAAGTTATATATGTTCTAAAATATTAACTGTAAAGATATTATGAAGTATACATAACTTAATAACTAAACTGGTTTCTATATAAAGAGTTTAAATCTGTAAACACAATATTGTAGGGAGTAATTATGAAAAATAAAATTATTAAAATTGAGCCTTCAAGCATAGCAGAAGAAATGGGCATTGATGTAGGAGATAGTCTTTTAAGTATAAATGGTAAAGAAGTAACGGATATAATTGATTATAGATTTTTGATGGCAGATGAATATGTTGTTGTAGAAATAGAAAAGCCCAATAAAGAAGTATGGGAGCTTGAGATAGAAAAGGAATATGATGAAAAACTGGGAGTGGAATTCGAAAATGAAATTCTAGATTCTGCCAAAAGTTGCAGAAATAAATGTATATTTTGCTTCATAGATCAGCTGCCAAAGGGAATGAGAAAAACTCTATATTTTAAAGATGATGATTCAAGGCTTTCATTTTTACAGGGCAATTTTGTAACGCTTACAAATATGAGTGATGAAGATATAGAGAGAATAATAAGATACAGAATAAGCCCAATAAATGTATCTGTTCAAGCTACAAATCTTGAACTTAGAAAAAAGATGCTTAATAACAGATTTGCAGGCAATCTAATGGAGCGAATGAAGAAACTTGCAAAGGCAGGTATAAAAATGAACTGCCAGGTTGTGTTATGCCCAGGAATAAATGATGGTAAGGAATTTATACATACTATTAAGGATCTTTATGAATTGTATCCTTCAGTGGAAAATGTAGCGGGAGTACCTGTTGGGATAACAGATTATAGAGAAGGACTTTTTAAAGTGAAGCCTTATAATGAAAAAACAGCTCTAAAGGAAATAGAAAATGTTGAGCCACTTCAAAAAAAATTCATTGAGGAGATAGGAAGTCCTTTTGTAAGACTGTCAGATGAATTTTATGTTCTCAGTAAAAAAGTTATACCTGAAACAAAATTTTATGGTAATTTCGAGCAATTTGAAGATGGTATAGGAATGATACGAACTTTCAGAGACAATATTCACAAAACTGTAGATGATTTAGAAGATAATATAAATAAATCTTTTACCATGGTTACAGGAGCTTTGGCTTATAAAGAGATAAATGATGCTGCAGATATTCTTATGAATAGAAGCAAAAAATTAAAAATTAATGTTGTGAGGGTAATAAATGATTTCTTTGGTAAAAATATAACTGTAGCAGGACTTTTGACGGGCAGAGATATTATAAAATATTTAAAGGAAAATTATGTAGGTGATTATATAATACTTCCTAAAAATATGCTTAAAAGTGATGAAGATATATTTTTAGATGATGTTAAAGTTTCTGAAGTTGAAGCAGCATTAAATAGAAAAGTACTTATTTGCGATTATTCTGGAGAAGATATAGTTAATATAATAAACAAATATGGCAAGGAGGAAGAAAAATGTCAAAACCAATAGTTAGTATAGTTGGCAGACCTAATGTGGGGAAATCAACTCTATTTAATAAACTTGCAGGCAGAAGAGTTTCAATAGTAGAAGATACACCAGGAGTTACAAGAGATAGAATTTACGCTGAATCAGAATGGGTAGGAAGAAAATTTACTATAATAGATACAGGTGGAATAGAGCCGGAAAATGATGATATAATACTAACTCAAATGAGAAGACAGGCACAGATAGCAATTGAAATGTCAGATGTTATTATATTTATGGTAGATGGTAAGCAGGGTCTTACGGATGCTGATAATGAAGTTACTGTAATGCTAAGGAAGAGCAAGAAGCCTATAGTTTTAGTTGTAAATAAAATAGATAAAAATGCTGAAGAAAACAATATATATGAATTTTACAATTTAGGTATAGGTGATCCTGTTGCAATATCATCTTCACAGGGATTAGGTATAGGTGATATGCTTGATGAAGTAGTAAATAAATTTAGGCCAGCTGATGAAGATGAAGAGGATGATGAATATATACGAGTTGCATTTGTAGGTAAACCTAATGTAGGAAAGTCTTCTCTTACAAATAGGATATTAGGTGAAGATAGAGTTATTGTAAGTGATATACCTGGAACAACTAGAGATGCTATAGATAGTTATCTTGAAACAGATTTTGGCAAGTTGATTTTAATAGATACTGCAGGGCTTAGGAGAAAGAGCAAAATAAAAGATCAAATTGAGAGATACAGTGCAGTAAGAACTATGGCGGCTATAGAAAGATGTGATGTATGTGTACTTATGATTGATGCCACTGATCCAATAAGCGAACAGGATGAGAGAATAATAGGGTATGCTCATGAAAACAATAGAGCTATTTTAGTTATAGTTAATAAGTGGGACTTAATAGAAAAAGATGACAGAACCATGGATAATTTTAAAAAGGACCTTGAATTTAAGTTTTCATTTATGGCCTATGCACCATTTCTATTCATATCTGCTAAGACAGGGCAAAGAGTACACAAGGTGCTTTCAGAGATAAAAAAATGTTATGATAATTATAATAAGAGAATTGCTACTGGAGTATTAAATGATGTTATAAGTAATGCGGTTTTAATGAAAGAGCCCCCAACAGTTGCTTTCAAGAGGCTTAAAATTTTTTATGTAACTCAAATAGGTGTGAAACCGCCTACTTTCGTATTCTTTGTAAACAATCCAGAGCTTCTTCATTTTTCTTATAGAAGATACCTGGAAAATAAGTTAAGACAAAGCTTTGATTTTGAGGGAACAGGAATAAAAATGATATTTAACGAAAGGAAGGAATAATATGCAGGGCATAACATTTATAGGTGGTGGAAGTTTTGGTACGGCACTTGGAATAATGCTTGCTAAAAAAGGATATGATATCACTATATGGGATAGAAATAAGCAGAATGTAGATGATATAAATACCTTAAAAACTAATACGAGATATCTTCCTGATAGTGTTATACCTTATAATGTTAAGGCTGTAGATGATATTTATTTAGCGGCTAAACAAAATAAATATGTGGTACTTGCGGTTCCTTCTTTTGCAATAAGAGAAATATGTAAAAAAATAAAATCAGTCATAAGTGAAGAACAGATTATTATAAGTATTGCTAAAGGAATGGAAGAAGAGAGTAAAAAAAGACTATCTGAAGTAATTAAAGAGGAACTTCCAGGGAATCCAGTGGTAGTGCTTTCAGGGCCAAGTCATGCTGAAGAAGTTGCAAATGATATTCCAACTACAGTAGTTGTTAGTTCTACTGATATGAAATATGCTGAAGAAGTTCAAGATGTTTTCATGACTAATGGTTTTAGAGTTTATACAAATAGTGATATAGTAGGAGTGGAGATAGGAGGAGCTGTTAAAAATATAATAGCTATAGCTTCAGGTATATGTGATGGAATGGGTTATGGTGACAATACAAAAGCAGCCCTTATGACAAGAGGCATGAGCGAGATAATGAGAATAGGAGTAAAGCTTGGAGGTAAACCAGAAACATTTTTTGGACTTACAGGTATGGGTGATCTCATTGTAACATGTACTAGTATGCACAGCAGAAATAGAAAAGCTGGTATACTAATAGGTAAGGGAGTATCTTGTGAGGAAGCCTGCAGAAAAATTGGAATGGTTGTAGAAGGTGTAAAGGCTTGTAAAACATTTTACGAACTTAAAGAATCACTTAAAGTCTCTATGCCAATTACTAATGCACTTTATGGGGTTCTGTTTCAAAATAAGGATCCAAGACAGCAGGTTAATGAACTTATGGGCAGAGATAAAAAATACGAATATTATTTTTAATAAATTTCTCTCTAAAGGAATAAACTTAGCAATTGTTGTGTATATATATATTGTTAATATTAAGGTGTGGGAGGAAGCAGCTTGGAAAACTTTAACATATATAAAGACATTGCTGAGAGAACGGATGGGGATATTTACGTTGGAGTTGTAGGACCTGTGAGAACAGGAAAATCTACATTTATTAAAAGATTTATGGATATTATGGTAATACCCAATATAGATAATCCTCACAAAAAAGAAAGAGCTAAGGATGAACTTCCCCAAAGTTCATCAGGTAAAACAATTCATACAACTGAACCAAAATTTGTCCCTAATGAGGCTGTAGATATAAGTTTAGATGATAGCATAAAATTAAAGGTAAGATTAGTGGACTGCGTTGGATATATAGTAAAAAGTGCCCTTGGGTATGTAGAAGGGGATAAACCTAAAATGGTATCAACGCCGTGGTTTGACCATGAAATTCCATTTGAGGAAGCAGCAGAAATAGGAACAAAAAAAGTTATTGATGAACATTCAACTATAGGACTTGTAGTTACTACAGATGGTTCAGTAACAGGTATACCACGAGAAGAATATGTAGAAGCAGAAGAAAGAGTAGTAAAAGAACTTAAAGAAATAAAAAAGCCATTTATTATAATACTTAATTCAGCACATGCATCTGACCCAAAAACACTTGAGCTTAAAGACGAATTAGAGAAAAAATATGATGTTTCTGTACAAGTTTTGGATGTTCAGAATATGACTGAAGAAGATATAGTAAAAGTTTTTAGTAGGGTTTTAAAGGAATTTCCTATTAAAGAAATAAATATAGATATGCCGGAGTGGATTGAAAAATTAAGTGCAAAACATTGGCTCAAAGATAATTTCTTAAGTATTGTAAAAGAAATGTGTATAAAAGTAAATAAGATAAGAGATATTTCTAAGGTTATAGCTTCATATTCAGACATGGATTATTTAGAAAGAGCTGATATGACCGAAATGAATATGGGAAGTGGTGTTGGAAGAATAGTTTTCACACCCAAGAGTGACATGTTTTATAAGGTCTTAAGTGAAGAATGTGAATGTGATATTGATGGTGAAAACAAGCTTTTATCTATAATGAAAGACATGCATGAAGCTAAGGTTCAGTATGATAGAATTTCTGATGCTTTAAGAGATGTAAGAGAAAAGGGTTATGGACTTGTGGCCCCGCAGCTAGCAGAAATGAAATTGGAAGAGCCTAAAATAGTTAAGAATGGAACTAGATATGAAGTTAAATTAAAAGCAAGTGCTCCAAGTTTTCACTTTATAAGAGCTGATATAGAAACGGAAGTTTCACCTATACTTGGAAGTGAAAGGGAAAGCGAAGAACTTGTAAGATCGCTTTTAGAGCAATTTGAAAATGACCCATCTGAAATATGGGAAAGTAATATGTTTGGAAAATCATTAGAGGTATTGGTTAAAGAAGGGCTTCAGAAAAAACTTTATAAGATGCCGGATGATGTTCAAGCTAAAATACAGAAAACACTAGAGAAAATAATAAATGAAGGTAATGGTGGATTAATCTGTATTATACTTTAGGTTTATTTGCGGATATTTAAGGAAAGTTAAAAAATTCTGTGATAGTTAAAGACTGAGGGAATTTCTTTTTGGGAAAGTTGAACGAAAGGTTTTTACTTTTCAAAGGGGAATTCCTTTTTAGTTTTATTTATATATTATTATTTAATAGAAAGGAAGAAAACATATGAAAAAGGTTGCAGTAATATTTAATGGTGGTACTATATCAATGAAGTTTGATAATAAAGTAAAAGCAGCAGTTCCAGCTTTATCAGGTGAAGAAATAATGTCAAAAGTAACAGGCATAGAAAAATTTGCAGATATTGAATCGTTTAATTTTTCAGAATTCCCTGGACCACATATGACACCATCAAAAATGCTTGAATTATCTAATTTCATAAAAAAGATTTTGGAGAGAGAGGATATAGCTGGAGCAGTAGTTACTCATGGAACAGATTCACTTGAAGAAACAGCATATTTCCTTGATTTAACTATAAAAAGTGAGAAACCTGTAGTTGTAACAGGCTCTATGAGAAATAGTTCTGAACTTGGATATGATGGACCTGCTAACCTTTCAGCATCAATATGCACAGCAATTTCTGAAGGTGCTAGGCATAAGGGAGTTTTAGTTTGTTTTAGTGATGAACTTAATAGCGCTTCAGAGGCTACAAAAGTACATTCTATGCATCTTAATGCTTTTGAGAGCCCGGACTTTGGACCTCTTGGTATAATTGATACCAATAAGCCTATATTCTATAGAGATAGAGTTTATAATGATTACATAGAAACAGACAAAGTTGAAGAAAAAGTGGCACTAATAAAGGCAGCAGCTGGAATGAATTCTGATTTCATAGATTTTGCTGTTCAAAGTGGTTATAAAGGAATTGTAATTGAAGGAATGGGAAGGGGAAATTTACCGCCTCTTATGGTAGATGGAGTTAAAAGAGCTATAGAAAAATCCATACCTGTTGTTCTTGTTTCAAGATGCTATAAAGGAAGAGTTTTAGACTCATATGGTTATCATGGAGGAGGAAAAGAGCTCAGAAATTTAGGCGTGATTTTTGGAGATAATCTTCCAGGTCAAAAAGCAAGAATTAAACTTATATTAGCTCTTGGAAAAACAAAAGATGTCAATGAAATACGAAAAATATTTGAGGAAGATTTTTATAGAATATATAAATAAATTTTAAGTGTGTAACAATAAATATCTCCATGAATAAATTATATTATTATAGTGTTATTTATGGGGGTATTGTAATGATTAAGGTAAATAACAGATTGAATAATATACAAGAATATCACTTTAAAAAAATAGGTGATATGAAAAGAAAACTTATTAAGGATGGAAAGAAAATAATAGATCTTGGTATTGGTGATCCTGATATCAAAATTAATCCTAAAATAACTGAAGCATTAATTAATGCCTTAAGTATTAAGAAATTTAATAGGTATCCGCCTTACAGTGGTATAGACGAATTAAAGTTAAAGATAATAAAATATTATAAAGATATTTTTAATGTGAATTTAAAGCTAGATGAAGTTATTATTACAATAGGTTCAAAGGAAGGAATAAGTAGTATTATACCTTCAATTTGTAATATAGGTGATTATGTATTAGTTCCAAATCCATCATATCAAGTTTATACAGCAGCTGCTTATTTATGGGGGGCTCTCCCTTATGAAATTCCGCTAACGGAAAAGAATAATTATTTGCCGGATTTTAGTATTATACCAAATCATATAGTACAAAAAAGTAAATTGTTTTTTATTAATTACCCTAATAATCCGACTGGTGCCACAGCTAATAGTGATTTTTTTAAAGAAATAGTAGGATTTTGTAGAAAAAAAAATATAGTCCTGATTAATGACTCTGCATATATTGAAATTATTAATAGTAGGAAGAAACCTATAAGTGTACTTCAAAACAATGGAAATGAAAACATTATAGAACTTGGGAGCTTTTCTAAAACATATAGTATGACAGGATTTAGGATTGGTTATGCTGTAGGAGATAGAAACGTAATAGCAGCACTTTCAAAAGTTAAAAGCAACATTGATTCAGGACAATTTATGCCAGTACAATATGCAGCTTCAGCAGCACTTGATATAGATAGAGAAGAAATTAAAAGAGTTATAGATATATACTTGGAAAGAAAGCTTAAAGCTCAAAGTATACTTAGAGCAAAGGGAATAAAATATTTTAATGGTGAAGGAACCTTTTATATTTGGTGCAGTGTTCCAAAAGGATACAATACAGATGAATTTTGTGATAAACTTTTAAGCAAATATGGAGTTATTGTAACACCTGGATATTGTTTTGGAGATCTTGGATATGGCTTTTTTAGACTTGCACTTACTACTAATACTTTAAATATTGAAACGGCATTGAGTAATTTTGAAGATTTTAAGTAAAATCGTAACTTTTAAAGGAAAAAGTACTATAAAACAATAAAAAATGTGGTATAATGGAGTTTGTTATAAAAAGGAACTGATTTTACTATAGATTTTGTGTATAATTGTTAATGTAGAGGTTTTGCTTTAGTTATGGAAGGATGAGTGACAATGTTAAAAAGTATGACGGGATTTGGCAGAGCTTTCAGTGATGATGGAAACTTAGGATTTAATGTTGAAATTAAAAGCGTAAATCATAGATATTTGGATTTAAATATAAAATTACCTAGAAATCTTATGTCGCTTGAAGAAAAAGTAAGAAAAGAAGTGGCAAGTAGAATAAAAAGAGGTAAGATAGACATATTTATAAATCAAAATGTTCATGATAGCAATAATGTTAATGTTAATTTAGATAAGAGTCTTGCTGATAGTTATTTTAAATGTTTGAAAACAATAAAGGATGAATTTAAAATAGTAGATGATATATCTGTCTCGTTAATAGCAAAGTTTCCTGATGTGATTACTGTAGAAGAAAAGGATCAAGATCTTGATGAGGTTTGGAATATACTTTCAAGGCCACTTGATGAAGCACTTGATACAATGGTTTCTATGCGAGAAAAGGAGGGTGCTGAGCTTAAACGTGATATACAGAATAAATGCTGCAATATAGAGAAAATGCTAACTTATGTTGAAGAAAGAGCACCGTATACTGTAGAAGATTATAAAGCTAAACTTGAACAAAGAATAAAGGATTTACTTGTAGACAAAGAAGTTGATGAAGCTAGGATTGCCATGGAAGTAGCAATTTTTGCCGATAAATCCTGCATAGATGAAGAAATAGTAAGACTTAAAAGCCATATAGTACAATTTAAAAGCACACTTGGTAAAAATGAGCCAGTTGGAAGAAAATTGGACTTCATAGTTCAAGAAATGAACAGAGAAGCTAATACTATAAATTCAAAATCAAGTGATATGGAAATAGTACACTCTGTTCTTGATATAAAAAATGAAATAGAAAAAATAAGAGAACAAATTCAAAACATAGAATAATCTTAGGAGGATGAAAATTATGGATATAAAATTAATAAACATAGGATTTGGGAATATAGTTTCAGCAAACAGGTTGGTTGCAATAGTCAGTCCAGAGTCTGCTCCAATAAAGAGAATAATACAGGAAGCTAGAGATAGGGGAATGCTAATTGATGCTACTTATGGTAGAAGAACAAGAGCTGTTATAATAACAGATAGTGATCATGTAATATTATCAGCTGTTCAGCCTGAAACTGTAGCTCATAGATTATCAACAAAAGATGGTGGTACAAACATAGTAGACGAGGTAGAAGAGTAATGTCGAAGAAGGGATTATTAATTGTTATTTCAGGGCCTTCCGGTGCCGGTAAGGGAACTATATGTAAGGCTCTTATGAAAAAACAAGAATTCTGGCTATCGGTTTCAGCAACGACTAGAGCTCCTAGGAATGGTGAAGTTGATGGTAAAAGTTATTACTTTTTGACAGTGGAAGAATTTAAGAGTAAAATATCTGAAGGCGGATTCCTAGAATATGCAGAGGTTTATGGTAATTACTATGGAACGCCTAAAAAAAGCGTATGCGATAAATTAGATAAAGGTGAAGATGTGATACTTGAAATAGATATTCAGGGAGCATTAAAAGTAAAGCAAAATTATCCTGAGGGAGTATTCATATTTATACTTCCACCTTCAATGGAGGAACTAAAAAAGCGCATAATAGGCAGGAAAAGTGAAACTGAAGAGTCACTTATGACCAGATTTAAATCTGCGTATAAAGAAATAAATTATGTATCAAAATATAATTATGCAGTTGTAAATGATACTGTAGATAAAGCCACAGAAAAAATTTGTAGTATCATTAAAGCTGAAAAATGTAGAGTTGATAGAATAAAAGATAATATAATTGATTCTAAGGAGGGAAAAATTCATGAACGATTCTATGATTAATCCATCTGTTGTTGATTTAAAGAAAAAAACAGGAGACAGATATTCTCTTGTAGTTGTAACTTCTAAAAGAGCAAGGCAAATAATTGCTGGTGATAAACCACTTATTGATATTGATAGCCACAAATCTCTTACTATAGCTATAAATGAACTAGATCAAGATAAGATAAATTTTAATTTAGTGAATGAAGGAATAAAGTAAGATGAAATCTAAAAATGTAGTTATTGGTGTAACTGGAGGTATAGCTGCATACAAAGCACTTGATGTGGTGAGCCATCTTAAAAAAGCTGGTTTTGAAGTAGATGTAATAATGACAAATTCAGCTTGTAAATTTGTAGCACCTTTAAGTTTTCAAAGCTTAAGTGGCAATAAAGTTATAACTGATATGTTTGAAGAACCAAAGTCATTTGAAATTCAGCATATATCATTAGCTAAGAAAGCTGATATATTTGTTGTAGTTCCTGCTACAGCAAATATAATTGGCAAAGTTGCTAATGGAATAGCGGATGATATGCTTTCTACAACTATAATGGCGGCATATGGAAGATGCCCGATTGCTTTTGCACCTGCAATGAATACTAATATGTACAAGAATCCTATTGTGCAAAATAATATTAAAAAACTACGTGAATATGGTTACCGATTTATAGATCCAGAAAGCGGTAGACTTGCTTGCGGTGATGTTGGAGAAGGAAAGCTTGCAGATGTAGATTTAATTTCTAAAACAATTGAAAGTATGTTGTATGAAAAGAAGGATTTAGCTGGGAAGAAAGTCATGGTAACAGCAGGTCCAACAATAGCACCAATTGATCCTGTAAGATATATAACCAATCATTCTACAGGTAAAATGGGTTACGCTATAGCTGAAGAGGCAAGAGATAGAGGAGCTGAAGTAACGCTTATAAGTGGAAAAACTAACATAGAACCTCCTTTTGGAGTTAAATTTGTAAAAGTAGCTACTAATGCTGAAATGCTTAAAGAAGTAATGGATAACTTCCCTAAAAGTGATATAGTTATAAAAGCAGCAGCAGTATCAGATTATAAGGTCAAAAATTACAGTGAAATTAAAATAAAAAAGAATGATGATTCTTTAAATATAGAATTTGTTAAGGATAATGATATATTAAGAAAGCTTGGACAAATTAAAAAAAATCAAATTTTAGTTGGCTTTGCAGCAGAAAGCAATGATTTGATTGAAAATGCACGAAAAAAGCTTTCTAAAAAGAATTTGGATTACATAGTAGCTAATAATATTTTAGCAAAGGATACTGGATTTGCCAGCAGTGAGAACAAAGTTGTGATACTGGACAGAGATGGCGGGAAACTTGAACTTGAGAAAATGTCTAAAAGGAAAGTTGCAGAGAATTTATTCGATTTATTAAGTAAAAAGCGCAGTTAGCGCTTTTTCTTGTTAAGGGTGATATAATGTATAATTTTGCAGGTATAATAATAAACAGTGAAGTAGCCTCTCTCGATAAAGTATTTACTTATGAAATTCCAGAGGAAATGAAGGAAAGTATAAAAGTTGGTCAGCTTGTAAAAGTACCTTTTGGTAAATCAAATAAAAAATCATATGGTTTTGTGTTTAAATTGTATACTGAGATTAAGTATGGTATTAAGACAAAGAAGATAGCGTCCATAGAGAATGAAAATGTTCTGATAACTGAAAAAAATATGAGACTTATAAATGAAATGAAAAGAAAGTATTTATGCACGTATATTGAATGTATAAGACTCTTAATACCAACTGGAATTATGAAAGGTATGAAACATAAAACAACTGATGTTGTATATATAAATGGAAATTTGATTCCAAAGTTAAAAAAAGATCCTTATGAAACTATATATGAAGTAGTTTTAAAAAATAATGGAGTATATAATAGAAGCCAACTTAGTAAAAACTTTGAATTATCAATTTCATCTATTAATACAATGATAAAGCATGGAATATTAAAGGTATCTCAAAAAGTTCTTTTAAGGTGTGATGATAAAACTTATAATTCATATGATGAAAGAGAGCTAAATAAGTACCAAAAAGAAGCAGTTCATGAAATACTTTATTCTGGCAAAAGAAAGTTTTTGCTTCACGGAGTTACGGGAAGCGGTAAAACAGAAGTATACATGTATCTTGTAAAAAAAATGCTTGAAAATGATAAACAATCAATTATTTTAGTACCGGAAATATCACTTACACCTCAGATGATTGAAAGATTTAAAGGAAGGTTTGGTTTAAATGTTGCTGTTTTTCACAGCAGATTATCAGAGGGAGAAAGATATGATGAATGGATTAGAGTTAAAAATGGTGAGGTTAAGGTAGCAGTGGGAGCAAGATCTGCGCTTTTTTTACCATTTAAAAATTTAGGACTTATAGTAATAGATGAAGAACATGAGGGAAGCTATAAATCTGAAAGTGATCCTAAATATAATGCCGTAGAAGTTGGAGAAATGAAAAGCATTATTGAGGATTGTATTCTGGTTTTAGGTTCGGCTACTCCTTCAATTGATACATATTATAAAACCTTGAAAAAAGATTATGAGCTTCTTACTATGAAAGAAAGAGCAGATGGAGCATTGATGCCTGAAGTTGAGATTGTAGATATGAGGGAAGAACTCAGAGAAAACAATAAATCAATATTTAGCAGAAAATTGTATTCATCTATTGCAGAAACTCTTGAAAAAGGGGATCAGATAATACTTTTTTTAAATAGGCGTGGATATTCAACCTTTGTATCATGTAGAAAATGCGGCTATGTTTTTAAATGTAAGAATTGTGATGTTTCAATGACATATCATAATGATAAAGGATATTTAATATGTCACTATTGTGGAAATACCGAGAAAATTCCAAGAGTGTGTCCTAAATGCGGCAGCAAATATGTAAAATATTTTGGTGCAGGTACAGAAAAAATAGAAAGAGAAATAAAAAGATTTTTTCCAAAAGCTAGAACTATCAGAATGGATAGAGACACCACAACAAAAAAGGATTCCTATGAAAGAATATATAATGGCTTCAAGAATAAAGAATTTGATGTTTTAATAGGAACTCAAATGATAGCAAAAGGTTTAGATTTTAAGGACGTTACTTTGGTTGGAGTAGTAGCTGCTGATTTAACTTTGAATCTTCCTGATTACAGGGCAGCAGAAAGAACTTTTCAGCTTATATGCCAGGTTAGTGGAAGAGCTGGACGTGGAAATAAAAAGGGCAAAGTTATAGTCCAAACATACTCTCCCGATAATTATGCCATTAAGTGTGCGTGCAAGAATGATTATGAAAACTTTTTTAAAGAAGAGATTAAACTTAGACATGATATGGACTATCCGCCATTTAATAAATTGTTTCTGTTAAACTTTAGTTCTAAAAATGAAAAATTGTTAATAAAAAATATACAAATAGTTGGCAAGTTTTTAAACAATGAAGTTAAAGAATATAGTAATATTTATGTATTAGGTCCATGTCCATCACCTATTTCTAAAATAAATGAATCTTATAGGTGGCAGATTGTTTTAAAAGGTAACATAACCTATGAATTGGCATGTTTTATAAAAAAATCTATTTATGAATTGTTAAAAAAAGTTTATAATGATATAAGGATATCAATGGATATTAACCCACTGAGTTTACTATAAATATTTTGGAGGTAATAATTTAATGGCTATACGTAATATAAGAAAATATGGTGATGACTTACTTAGAAAGAAAAGTAGAAAAGTAGATAAGATAGATAAAAAATTATTAACACTTATAGATGATATGTTTGAAACAATGTATAAAGCTGATGGTGTTGGACTTGCAGCTCCTCAAGTTGGAATCCTTAAAAGACTTGTTGTAATTGATGTTGGAGAAGGACCTGTAGTACTTATAAATCCTGAAATATTAGAAACAAAAGGAAAAGCCGTTGATGTTGAAGGCTGTTTAAGTATTCCTGATGAGCAGGGAAAAGTTGAAAGACCTACATATGTTAAGGTTAAAACTTTAAATAAAAATGGCGAAGAAGTTATAATAGAAGCAGAAGATTTATTTGCAAGAGCAATATGTCATGAAACTGATCATCTTGAAGGAATTTTGTTTGTTGATAAATTAGTTGAAAGCGAGGAATGATAATTTGAAAATTGTTTTTATGGGAACACCAGAATTTGCAGTACCATCACTTGAAGGATTAATAAAAAATTATGATGTAAAAGCTGTTTTAACACAGCCAGATAAGCCTAAGGGACGAGGTAAGAAGCTTGCAATGTCTGAAGTCAAAGAAGTGGCACTTAAAAACAATATTCCAGTGTTCCAGCCAGTTAAACTTAAAAATGATAGAGAAGTTATAGAAAAAATAAAAGAAATCAAACCAGATTTCATAGTAGTAGTGGCTTTTGGACAGCTTTTGTCAAAGGAAGTTTTGGATATACCTAAGTATGCATGCATAAATCTTCACGCATCACTTTTGCCAAAATATAGAGGAGCAGCACCTATAAATTGGGCAATAATGAAGGGTGAAACTAAAAGTGGCAATACTACAATGATTATGGCTGAAGGCTTAGACACAGGTGATATGCTTCTTAGTGATGAAGTTGATATAAAAGATGATATGACAGCAGGCGAGCTTCACGATATTTTAAAGGATAGAGGAGCAGAGCTTTTATTAAAAACTATAGATGGTTTTTCAAAGGGGGTAATAAAACCTAGAAAACAGGGAGATACTGATACTTGTTATGCTTCTATGCTTTCTAAAAAACTAGGAAAAATAAATTGGAATGATGGAACTAAGAAAATATATAATCTTATAAGAGGATTAAATCCTTGGCCTCTTACTTACTGTGAGTATGAGGATAAAGTAATGAAAATTCATGAGGCTAAGATTATTAGTAGCAAGAGAGAAGGTCAACCTGGACTTATTGTTAATGTAGATGAAAGAGGAATAGAAGTTAATACCTCTGACGGTAAAATTTTAATTACAAAAATTCAGTTTCCAGGTAAAAAATCTATGAATGTTGGGGAATATATAAAGGGGAACTCTATAGAAAAAGGAGTTATCTTAAAATAGGAACTTAAGGAGGTTTTTTTATGATGCCGTTGTATTTTGATCCTACTTTTATAATACTCATACCGGCACTTATAATTTCTTTTGCAGCGCAGGCTAAAATAAGTTCTACATTTAATAGATATTCTGAGGTTAGAAGTGTTAACGGATATACAGGTGCTGATGTTGCTAGAATGCTTTTAAATTCAAACGGTCTTGCAGATGTTCCTGTAGAATTAATTAGCGGTAAACTTACGGATCATTATGATCCTAGAAGCAGAGTTATGAGACTATCTGAAGAAGTTTATTATGGAACTTCTGTTGCATCAATAGGTGTTGCAGCTCATGAAACAGGTCATGCCTTTCAACATCAAGAGCATTATGCACCTCTTGAAATTAGAAATGCTGTAGTTCCTGCTGTAAATATAAGCTCAAATGCTTCGTGGGTTTTATTTTTCATTGGAATTGTATTCAGCATACCTGTTTTAGCTAAAGTAGGAGTAGCACTTTTTACAGCAGTTGTTTTATTTAGTCTTATAACATTACCAGTTGAATTTAATGCTTCCTCAAGGGCTCTTAAAGTACTTGAAAATAGAGCTATACTTTATCATGATGAGGTTAAAGGAGCCAGGGCTGTTTTAAGCGCAGCAGCAATGACATATGTAGCTGCTGCACTTATGGCAGTGTCACAATTAATAAGGCTCATAATAATAAGTAGAGATAGAAATTAGATAGGGGAATGATAAATGAAAAATACGAGAAAAGTTGCCCTTGATGTTTTAAATAAAGTGTTGTTCCATGATGGATATTCAAATATAGTACTTGGTAAAAATTTAAAGGATAAAAATATAGATGTTAAGGATAAGGCACTTATAACAGAAATAGTTTATGGAACTATAAAATATAAATACAGCATTGATATTATAATCAAAAAGTTTATAAAAACAAATATAAAAAAGATAAATATAAGTGTGCTAAATATTTTGAGAATGTCAATATATCAAATCAGATATCTTGATAAGATTCCAGATTTCGCTGCCGTAAACGAAGGAGTAAATCTTGCAAAAAAATATGCTTCATTAAAATCATCTAAGTTTGTAAATGCCGTACTTAGAAATTATCTAAGAAATTCTAATTTGGATTTTTACAATAAAAATAATAATGTAGAAAAGCTGTGTTTTGAATATTCTTTTGAACCATGGATGGTAAGATTTTTCTTAAGACAGTATAAAGATAGAACTGAAGAAATTTTAAAAGGTCTTAATGAAAATCCAGCTGTTACGGTTAGAGTAAATACGCTTAAAACATCTTATGAAGAATTGTGGAATGGATTAGAAAAACTTGATTATAATATTGAAGAAGGATATATATGCAAGAAGGCAATTAGGATAATAAAAGGTCACAGTATAGAAAATAATCCTCTTTTTACTGGAGGATATTTTACTGTTCAAGATGAAAGTGCAATGCTAGTATCAGAATGCCTTGAAATAGAAGATTCTCTTACAGTTTTTGATTTATGTAGTGCTCCAGGAGGAAAGACTACTCACATAGGTGAATTGCTTAAAAATACTGGAAAAATATATGCTTTTGATTTACATGAAAGCAAGATAAGTCTTATAAATCAAAATGCTGAAAGGCTTGGAATTAAAAATATAAAAGCGGCGGTTTCAGATGCTAGCATAAAAAATGATAAGCTTGTGAATAAGGCTGATAGAATACTACTGGATGTACCATGTTCAGGATTAGGTATTATAAGAAAAAAGCCGGAAATAAAATGGAATAAAAACATGGAAGATTTAAAAAAGCTTTCTGGAATTCAAAAAGATATATTATTAAATGCTTCAAAGTATTTAAAAGAGAATGGAATACTAGTTTATTCTACTTGTACTTTAAATAAGGATGAAAATGAGAAAAATATACGTGAATTTTTAAAAGAAAACTCAAATTTTAAAGTTGAGCCTATAAACTTAGGAGAGTTTTCAAATTTGATGTATTCTCCTTATGGAGTAACAATACTCCCCAATGAATATATGGATGGATTTTTCATGTGTAAAATTAAAAAATTAGGCAGGTGATGCTTTAGTGAAAAATATTTTAGATTATGATGAGGCTGAACTTAAAGAGTGGATGAAAGATAATGGTGAAAAACCTTTTAGAGCAAAACAATTTAATGACTGGCTTTACAATAATACTTTCAATTTTGAAGAAATGAAGAATCTGCCCCAAAATACAAAAAATAAACTTAAAGAAAATTTCTATATAGGCATACCTCATGTTGTAAAAAGATTAGATTCTCATAAAGGAGATACTACTAAGTTCTTGTTTAGATATGAGGATGGTAATATAATAGAGTGTGTTGTTATGAAATATGATTATGGTAATTCCATATGTGTTTCCACACAGGTAGGATGCAGAATGGGATGCGGTTTTTGTGCTTCAACGCTTGGTGGAAAAGTTAGAGATTTAACTTCTGGAGAGATTTTGGGTGAAGTACTAAAAGCACAAAAGGAACTTGGAGAAAGAATATCTAATATAGTTCTTATGGGAAGTGGTGAGCCTTTAGATAACTATGATAATGTGATAAAGTTTATAAGAATGGTTAATTCTGAAAGGGGTCTTAATATAGGGCAGCGGCATATAACTTTATCTACATGCGGAATAGTCCCTAAAATATATGATTTAATAGATGAAAAATTTCAAATAACACTTGCTATATCTCTTCATGCATCGGATGATGAAACAAGAAAAAAAATAATGCCTGTAGCAAATAAATATACTATTTCTGAGATTCTTGATGCTTGCAGAGAGTATTCTAGAATTACAGGTAGAAGAGTTACTTTCGAGTATTCACTTGTTAAAGGAGTAAATGACGATAAAGAAAATGCTGAAAAATTAGGTGAACTTCTTAAAGGAATGTTATGTCATGTCAATTTAATTCCTGTTAATACGGTTAAAGAAACTTCTTACGAAAAACCAGATGACTTTAAAGTAAAGAAATTTTGTGACACACTTTTAAAATATAAAATAGAAAGTACAATAAGAAAAGAAATGGGAGCAGATATAAATGCGGCTTGTGGACAGCTTAGAAGAAATTATATTGAGGAAAGTGAAGGGAAAAAATATGAAAATGGTAGGAATGCTATCTGATGTCGGCACAGTTAGAAAACTTAATGAAGATTATGTTGGATGTTATGAAAAGGACATAAGATTTTATGTTGTTGCAGATGGTATGGGTGGACATAACGCTGGTGAAGTTGCGAGTAAAATTGCTGTCGATTCTGTTATAAAATACATAAAAGAGGCGAAGGATATAAAATCTGAAAATCTTGGCGGAATACTTTCAAAAGCTGTAGAATATGCTAATGAAAATATATATAAGGAATCAATGAAATCACAAAAATTAACTGGTATGGGAACCACGATTACTGCTTGCCTAATTAAGGGCAGTAATGCAGTTGTGGCTAATGTTGGAGATAGCTGTTGCTATTTTATAAAAAACAATGATATTATTAAAATAACAAAAGATCATTCTCTGGTACAGCAGCTTATTGATAGTGGAACAATTACTGAAGAGGAAGCACTTTCTCATCCAAATAAAAATATAATTACGAGGGCACTCGGCACATCAGAAAGTGTCAAGGTAGATATTTTTGAATTACAATTTGATGATGTTTCTAAGGGAATACTTGCTACAGATGGACTTACTAATGTGGTTAGTGCTGATGAGATTTATAATGTAGTACTAAATAATGAAAAAGAAATAGCTTGCCATAAGTTAATTGAGCTTAGTAAACAAAAAGGCAGCCGTGATAATATATCGGTTATTGTGTTTGAAGGAGAGTGGAGAGATGATAGGAACTGTACTGAGTAACAGATACAAAATAGAAGAGGAAGTAGGTGTAGGAGGAACTGCTGTTGTATATAAAGCTATGGATACTCTTTTAAATCGTTATGTAGCTGTTAAAGTTCTTAAACATGAGTTTTCAGAAGATGAGGATTTTGTATATAAATTTAAAAGAGAGGCATCAGCAGCTGCAAGGATTGCTAATGCCAACATTGTAAATATATATGATGTAGGAACTGATGGCAATACTAATTATATTGTAATGGAGTATGTAGCTGGAAAAACTCTTAAAAAAGTAATAAAGGAAAGCGGAAAAATAGAGTTTGATAAGCTTATTGATTTTTCGACTCAAATAGCTAGAGCGTTAAGTTTTGCACATAGAAATGGAATTGTTCATAGAGATATTAAGCCTCATAATATAATGGTTACAGATGATGGAACAGTTAAGGTTACTGATTTTGGCATAGCAAAAGCAGCAAATGAAGCTACAATAACTACAACTAATAAGGTAGTTGGCTCTGCACATTATTTATCACCAGAACAGGCACAGGGAATTCCTGTAGATTGCAGAAGTGATATATATTCTTTTGGAATAGTACTATATGAAATGGCAACTGGGAAGGTTCCTTATGATGCAGATACTCCAGTTTCAATAGCTTTAAAGCATATACAGGATACAGCTGTACCACCTAAGGAATTGAATAAGGATATTCCTGAAGTACTAAACAAATTAATTTTAAGATGTATTGAAAAGAAACCTGAAGATAGATATCAAAATGCAGAAGAAATATTAGGTGAACTTGGCAACATAAAAAATAACTATGTTGAAGATGATGAAGACTTTACAAGAGTAATGGATCCTTCAATGATTCAAAATCAGGGACTTACTGCAGATAATGATGACAATGACAAAACTTTCTATAGTGGAGAACCTTATAAAGATGAATCATATGGTGAAGATGAACAGGAAGAAGAAAAGGAAAAGGATAAGGATAAAGATAAGGGTAAGTTTAAAAATATACTAAGTGGCAAGAAGAAAAAGATTTTACTTGCATCTATAATTTTAGTTATATTAATAGCAGGATCAGCTATGGCTTTTGCCTTTGGTTCAGGCTTTTTTGGTAACAGTCCAATTACAGCATCAAATGTTAAAGTACCTAAAATAATTGGCTTAGCTCAAAGTGATGCAAAGAAAAAGGTTGAAGATGCCAACTTGAAATTCCAAGTAGTTGATAGAGTAAAAAGCAGTAAACCTAAGGGAACAGTTATAGCATGTTATCCTAATGAAGATACAGAAGTAAGTGCTAACTCTGTTGTAAGAGTTGATATAAGTGCAGGAGAAACAGAACAGACAGTTCCTTCATTTAAAGGGCTTACTGAAAGTGTAGCAAAAGATCAGATAAAACAATATGGATGTAATGTTGGTAGCGTTACATGGGAGTACAGCAGTGATGTAGCTTCAGGACTTGTAGTATCTCAGAATCCTGATGAAGGCTCAAAGTTTACTAAAGGAATGACTATAAATCTTGTTATAAGTAAAGGACCTGAAAACAAAACCGCACCTAATGTTATAGGTCAGAGTGAAGATGGTGCAAAATCAACTTTACAAAATGCAGGCTTTTCTGTAGAAGTTAGGTCTCAAAGCGTTGGAAATCAAAACCAAAATGGTGTTGTTATCAATCAGTATTCAAAAGGTGGTTCTTCTGTAGTTATAGTTGTTGGGACATATACTCAAGTATCAAATACACCACAGCAACAGCAACAGCCACAGCAGCAACAGCAACAAACTACATCAAGTCAAGGTAAAAGTGGAAATCAAGGTGAAAACCAAGGTGGAAGCGGAACAAGTGGAAATCAAGGTGGTAGTGGAGCAGGAACTGGTAGTGGAGCAGGAACTGGTAGTGGAACAGGAACTGGTAGTGGAGCAGGAGCTGGTAGTGGAACGGGAACTGGTAATGGAACAGCTGGAAATACAACAAATGGAAATACAACAAATGGAACACATTAAAAGTGATATAATGAGATGATATTAGGAGGAACTATATGCAGGGCATTATAGTTAAAGGAATAGCAGGTTTCTATTATGTGAAAGTTCAAGATACAATATATGAATGTAAGGCAAGGGGAAAGTTCAGACATCATGAACTTTCCCCAATTGTAGGAGATAAAGTTGATATAACAGTTAAAAATGAAAAAGGTGTTATAGAAAAAATATATACAAGATTAAATAAACTTGTAAGGCCACCTGTTGCAAATGTAACTCAGGCATTTGTAGTTTTTTCCATAATAAATCCGGAGTTTACCAGCAATTTATTAAACAAATTCTTAGTTCTGTGTGAGGCTAACAATATCAAAGTAAAAGTTTGCATAAATAAAATAGATCTAGTAGATAAAGAAGCATTAAAACCAATACAAGATTTGCTTAAAAATACTGGATATGAACTTAAATTATTAAATGCAAAAAAAGGAATAGGTATTAATGATTTAAAAAAGGACCTAGAAAACAATATAACTGTAGTATGCGGGCCTTCTGGAGTTGGAAAGTCAACTATAATGAATTATATAGCTGGAAGTAATGTCATGAAGACAGGAGATATAAGTAGTAAGCTTAAGAGAGGTAAAAACACTACAAGACACTGTGAGCTTGTAACAGTAGGAGAAGGTTTTGTAGTTGACACTCCTGGCTTTTCGTCTCTTGACTTAAATTTTATAGAAAAAGATGAATTAAAGGATCTTTTTCCTGAATTTTTACCTTACAGTGGTTTATGTAAGTATTCTACTTGTATGCACAATAAAGAGCCACAATGTAAAATAAAAGAAGCTGTAGAAAAAGGTGAAATAAGTAAGGAAAGATATGATTTTTATATTGATACTTTAAACAAATTAAGCGTTAGGAGGAATTACAAATGATGAAATTAGCACCATCAATTTTATCAGCAGATTTTTCGTGTCTTGGAGAAGAAATAAAAAAATTGGATGAGGCAGGAGCAGATTTTATACATATAGATGTTATGGATGGAAAATTTGTTCCTAACATAAGCTTTGGAATTCCAGTTGTGAGGGATATACGAAGGCATACTAAGCTTCCCTTTGATGTCCATTTAATGATAGATGAACCTTCAAAATATGTTGAGCAATTTGTTAAAAGTGGAGCTGATATAGTAACAGTACATTATGAAGCCGATAAACATATAGATAGAACTTTAAATTACATAAAATCATTAGGAGCAAAGGCAGCCGTTGCACTTAATCCAGGAACACCAACCTGTATGATAAAAGATTTAATAGGCACTGTAGATATGGTACTTATTATGTCAGTAAACCCTGGTTTTGGTGGACAAAAGTATATAGACTATTCATATGAAAAAGTAAAAGAAGTGAAAAAATATTCTGAAGAAATAGGAAAAGACATTTTAATTGAAGTTGATGGTGGTATTGGTTTAAATAATATAAAGAAGGTAGTAAATGCAGGGGCAAACGTAATAGTAGCAGGTTCAGCTGTATTCCAAAATGGCGAAATAAAAAATAATATAGATTTATTAAAAGGAAGCATATAAAATGAAAGCTGTTATAATTTCAGGTGGAAAAATGCCATCTGAAGGATTACTAAAAGAAGAGCTTAAAAACTGTGATTATATAGTTTCTGCTGATAGTGGAGCTAATTGTCTTTATAAGTATAAAATAAT
The DNA here is from genome assembly GCF_001705235.1 of Clostridium pasteurianum. NCBI lineage: Bacteria > Bacillati > Bacillota > Clostridia > Eubacteriales > Clostridiaceae > Clostridium > Clostridium pasteurianum. Next base: position 134,895 of record NZ_MCGV01000001.1, on the reverse strand, counting down.
ACCGGATGTTCTAATAGGTGATTTTGATTCTATAAATGAAGAAGTATTTGATTACTTTAAAAAATTCCATATAAATACAATAAAATATCCAAGAGAAAAAGATTTTACTGATACCGAACTAGCTTTAAAGGAAGCTTTAAAATTTAAAGTGGATGAAGTTACATTTTTAGGCTGCACTGGGAGTAGATTAGATCATATATTTGGTAACTTAGGTCTTCTTTATAGATGCCTAAAAAAAGGTGTAAGAGCATATATAAAGGATGACAATAATATTTTATTTATGATTGACAAGACTACTGTAATAGAAGGTGATCTTGGGGAAATATTTTCAATTCAAGGATTTAGAAGTGAAATTAATAAATTGTCTATTGAAGATGCAAAGTATCCACTTAAGGATTATGATTTGAATTTTGGAGATTCGAGAACAGTTTCTAATGAATTTTTAGACAAACCTGTTAAAATAATATTTCAAAATGGAACAGTAATTGTAATGAAATGTAAGGATTAAAGGAAATAATTAAAAATAGCCTGCATATAATAATAGAGAATTATTAATGGAGGTTATGCTTATGTCTAGAAAAAAGTGTAAGCCCAAAATAAATAAGTTTACAGTAGGGTTAATAGTAGCCTCTGTTGGAATTGGTATAGTAATAGCCGTAATTCTACCAGTTTGGGGATGGGTTATTGCAGCAGGGGGCGGGCTTATATTTTTCGGTTGGTGTCTTATTGAAAACTGTTGTAAAAGAAAATAATTTTATATGGGGGATTTATTAATGAAGATTGTAGCGGTGAAACTTCCGAAGTTTTTATCTAATATAATTAAGTTCTTTTTCAGGAAAAAATCTTAACACATATAAATATAAAAAATAAAAAATGCAATTGGTTTAGCAATTGCATTTTTTATTTCTATAAAGCACGTTGTACTTTTCCAGAACGCAAACATCTAGTACATACATGTATTGTTTTTGGAGTACCATCTACAACAGCTTTAATTTTTCTTATATTAGGAAGCCATGTTCTTTTTGATTGACGGTGTGAATGACTGTATTGAACACCTGCAACAAGACCTTTTCCGCATATATCACATTTTCTTGACATAGTCTACACCTCCCTTAACTACTTGCAAAATAAACTTTTTCGCAAACAAGTTATATTTTATCATATATTGTATAAAATATGCAAGTAAAAATTATTACAAAGTAACAGTATTTTGGAACATTAAATAAAAATCATAAGACTAAGCTTCACATTATAAAAATACTAAGAAATTTTAATAACTCGCTGAAAAAAAGCTCAGACAAATTAAAATTTCTAAGTCTTTTTATAATGTGAAGCAAGTCTTATTGAATTTTATTTAAATCGTTCACAAAATACTGTTACTTCGATTAAAATAAAAGCAAGGTGAATTTTTCTCCGATTCCCTGCGAAAAATAATATAGATATTAAACTAAATCAGCTATTTAAGTTTTGCAAGCTTCGTAGAATTATTAAAAGTTTACTTGCCTAAATAGTGATTTACTAATTTAATCTATGTAATTTATGCCTAAAATTCCGTAGGTACGGAGGAATTTTTTCCTTGTTTTACTCTAAAAGCGAATTAACATTGATGAAGTAATGATTTAAAAAAATCCTAATAAATCTTGGTAAAAAAATCGTAAAATACTTAGAGTTCTAATTTGTTTGAGCTTTGCGAGTTATTAAAACTCTTAGTATTTTATGATTTTTTCACCTTAGATTTATAGAATTTTTTTAATGTTACTTCATCAATGTTAGTTCGCAATATTTATATATTATGTATTGAAGTGATATATAAATATTGAATAATTGTCTGTTTTAATATAAAATGATAATGTGTTATGCTTTTATGTGAGGAGGAATATAATATGATGCAGATTTCCAATGAAAATGGTTCTATAAATTTTTCTGTGGAAACACTGGCTAATATAGTTGGCATATCTACCATGGAGTGTTATGGAGTAGTAGGAATGGCTTCAAAAAATGCTTCTGATGGATTTTGGGAACTTATAAAAAAAGGTGGAAATTTAAGCAGAGGTGTTAAAATAAATTCTAAGGATAATAAATTAAATATAGAACTGTACATTATAGTTGAATATGGAACAAAAATATCAGTAATAGCAAATAATATAATTCAAAAAGTAAGATATAACGTTGAAAATTATACAGGACTTAACGTATCAAGTTTGGTAGTAAATGTTCAAGGTGTAAGAGTCTAAGGAGGTACAAAAATTGGAACACTTAACTATAGATGGACATAATTTTTACAATATGGTTGTAAATGCATGCAATAGATTAGAAGAAAAAAAAGATTTTGTTAATTCTTTGAATGTCTTTCCAGTACCTGATGGTGATACTGGAACGAATATGTCCATGACATTTAGAAATGCCGTTATTGAAATAGCTGACATGCAGAATGAAGGCATAGGTGATATAGCAAAGAAATTATCTAAAGGTGCACTTATGGGTGCTAGAGGAAATTCAGGAGTTATACTATCACAAATATTAAGAGGTATTGCTAATGGACTTAGTGGTGCTGATGAAGTTACTAGTGTAAAATTTGCTGAAAGTATAATGGATGGCTCTAAATTCGCATATAAGGCCGTAATGAGGCCAACAGAAGGAACAATACTTACTATTATAAGAAGTGCCGGGGAAAGCGCTGTAAATAGTAAAGAAAAAGATATAACAAAGCTTATGAAGGAAGTATGTGCTTTTAGTGAGAAAATGTTAAATAAAACTCCTGAAATGCTTCCAGTTTTAAAAAAGGCTAATGTTGTAGATTCAGGTGGAACAGGACTTTTAATAATACTTAAGGGAATGCAGGAAGCATTAGAAAATGATATTAAAGCAGAACTTCAAGATGCTAAGGCTTCAACTGCTTCTGCACCAAAGGGAAATGATATAGAAGCTCAAGAAATAAAATTTGGATACTGTACTGAATTTATAATACATTCAGGTGATTCAGATGTATCAAATTTTAGAGATGATATATCAAAGTTTGGGGATTCAATGATAGTTGTAAATGTTGATGATATAACAAAAGTTCACATACACACAAATGATCCTGGACTTATATTATCTAAAGCAGTTAAACTTGGAGAACTTTCTAAAATAAAGATAGATAATATGAGGGAAGAACATAGGGAAGTTCTTGGACTTAAATCAGAAGCCCAAAATGATAAGGTAGATGAAAATGAAGTTCAAGAGGAAACAAAGAAATTTGGATTTATATCTGTTGCTTCAGGTGATGGTATTACTAAAATATTTAAAGATCTTGGAGTTGACCATGTAATCGAAGGCGGTCAAACAATGAATCCAAGTACTCAGGATATACTTTCAAGTATTGATTCCATAAATGCTGAAAATATCTTCGTGCTACCTAATAACAAGAATATTATAATGGCAGCTAATCAAGCAAGTGAATTAAGTGAGAAGAATGTTTTTGTAATACCTACAAAGACAATACCACAGGGAATAACTTGCATGACTGAATTTGAATATGATGGAGACGTAGAAAATAACGTACAGAAATTAAAATCAGCAATAGAAAATGTGAAGACAGGTTCTATTACTTATGCAGTAAGAGACACTGAAATTGATGGAAAAACGGTAAAGGCTAATGATATACTTGGACTTGTTGAAGGAAAAATCAAAGAAACCGGAAATGACATATATAAGATTTGTGAAAAAATTATAGAAGATATGGTAGACACAGATAGCGAACTTATTTCAATATATTACGGCAAAGATTGTGATGAAAGCAAAATAGAAAAGTTATCTAAAAAGCTTGAAGATAAGTATCCGGATTTTGATGTACAATGTAGTGCGGGAAAACAACCTTTATATTATTTTATAGTTTCTGTTGAATAGATAAGTACTTTTACATAGTGTTTTGTATAGAAGTACTGTAGTGGTATTTTAAATGACAGGTTATGTGCAAAAAATGACAGATTATAATACTTAAGATTTGTTATTCAGCACTTAAAACTTGTCATTTTTACATTTATCATTGGAGTGAATTTATAATGAATGTTAATGAAGAAATAGGAAAACTTAAAGGTGTAGGACCTAAAACAGAAGTTAAATTAAATAAATGCGGTATATTTACTATACTGGATTTGCTTTTATATTTTCCTAGAGATTATGAAAATCTTTCTTTAACTGCTAATATTTTAGAAGCTAATGATGGAGAAAAAGTAGTTGTAAGGATTAAAGTCTTAAAACTTGAAAGAGAATTTAGATCTAAAAGTGGTAGGATTGTAACGAAAATGATATTTTCTGATGGCGAAAATACATTTAGCGGTATATGGTTTAATCAGCCATATATAAAAAATAAATTTAAGTTCAATGAAGTTTACACTGTAATGGGCAAAGTTAAAAAGACCAGAAATGAAATAACTATAACTAATCCAATACAACTTGTAAATAATGATATTGAGAATAATAAAATTATTCCAAAGTATGTTTTACCTGGTACTCTAAAAAATACTTTTTTTATAAAGCTTATATTTAATCTTCTTCAAAGTATAAAAATTGAAGAAAATATGCCAGAATGGATTATAAATAAGTATTCTTTTCATAGCTTAGATACATCACTTAGGGAAATACATAGTCCTAAAAGTTTATTTGAACTAAGGGAAGCCAAACGAAGACTTAAATTTCAGGAATTGTTTACATATTCGCTTAAGGTTTTAATTTTAAAGGAATATTTGAAAAAGAATAATAGAGGTTTTGCCTTTAAAATAGCTCCTGAACTTGTTAAATTAAAGGAAAGTCTTCCATTTAGTTTAACAGAGGCTCAAAATTCGGTTATAAGAGAAATTTTAATTGATGAAAAAAGGCCTCAGGCTATGAATAGATTAGTTCAAGGTGATGTTGGTTCTGGAAAAACTGTTGTAGCTCTAATTGCAATTTTTAATGTAATAAAAAATGGGTTTCAGGCAGTGCTTATGGCACCTACAGAAATACTTGCAAAACAGCATTTTGATTCAGCACTTTCTTTATTTGAAAAATTTAACGTAAGAATAGAGCTTTTAACTGGGAGTGTTACTAACAAAAATAAAAATATAATTAAAGAAAAACTCAAAAATGGAGAAGTGGATTTAATAATAGGTACCCATGCTCTTATAGAAGATAATGTAGAATTTAAAAATCTTGGCATGGTAGTAACAGATGAACTTCATAGGTTTGGGGTTATGCAGAGAAATAAGCTCTTTAATAAGGGCAATAATATAGATGTACTTGTAATGACTGCAACTCCTATACCGAGGACTTTGGCATTATATCTTTATGGTGATTTGGATGTATCTATAATTGATAAACTGCCTCCTGGAAGAAAAAAGGTAGAAACGAGCTATGTAAAAAAAAGTGCTAGGGTTAAAGCTTATGAGTTTGCGTTAAAGGAGATAAAGAAAGGACGACAGATATATATAGTTTGTCCTCTTGTTGAAGAAAATGAAAAACTTGATTTGACTTCTGTAGAAAAATTATTTGAAGAGTTAAAGAACAAGTATTTTAAGGGAATAAAAATAGAAATGCTTCATGGAAAAATGTCGCCTAAAGATAAAAATGCTATTATGGAAAGATTTAAGAATAAAGAAATCACTGTCCTTGTGTCTACTACAGTTATAGAGGTAGGGGTTAATGTTCCAAATGCAAGCGTGATGATAATAGAGGATGCACAAAGATTCGGTCTAGCTCAGCTTCACCAATTAAGAGGTAGAGTAGGAAGAGGAGAATATCAATCCTATTGTATTTTAGTTGCAGATTTAAAAAATAAAATTGTAGAAAAAAGAATGCAGATAATGTGCTCAAGCAGCGATGGATTTTATATATCCGAAGAAGACTTGAAGTTAAGAGGAAGCGGCGAAGTTTTTGGAGCAAAGCAAAGCGGTGATGATGGACTAATTTTATCCGATATAATACACGATTTAGGCATACTTAGAGAGGCCAATGAAGCGGCAAAACAACTGATTAGAAGTGCAGTACCAAATGATATTGCCACTAAAAATTCGATAATAAAAAATTTAAAAAATACATCTAAATATATTTGCTTTAATTAAGGGGAAACCATGCGAAACTTAATTTATACATGTACCAAAATTTCAATCTTCAAGAAATTATGGTGCATGTGTAAATTGATAGTTGAACTGGTTTCCCCAGGGAAATGCTAGGTGGAAACTTAATTTATACATGTACCAAAATTTCAATCTTCAAGAAATTATGGTACATGTGTAAATTAGTAGTTGAGCTGGTTTCCCCAGGGAAACGCTAGGTGGAAACTTAATTTATACATGTACCAAAATTTCAATCTTCAAGAAATTATGGTGCATGTGTAAATTAGTAGTTGAGCTGGTTTCCCCAGGGAAACGCTAGGTGGAAACTTAATTTATACATGTACCAAAATTTCAATCTTCAAGAAATTATGGTGCATGCGTAAATTAGTAGTTAACCTAGTTTCCATAAAGGAAAATTTTTTTGTATAATGTGTTTATATATGATAGAATATAAACTAATGTATTTAATTTGGGAGGAAAATATGAGAATAATTGCTGGCAGAGCCAGAGGTAGAAAACTTTTATCTCCTAAAGGCATGGTAACAAGACCAACTTTAGATAGGGTAAAAGAAGCAATGTTTAATATAATACAAAATTATGTTCGTGAAGCTGTTGCACTTGATGTGTTTGCAGGGACAGGAAGCTTAGGACTTGAAGCTGTAAGTAGAGGGGCGAAAAAGTGCTATTTAGTTGATAAGAGTCCTATTACATATCCAATACTGGAGCAAAATGTTAAAGACTTAAAATTTGAAAAAGAATGTGAAACTTTAAACATGGATTCTTATGAAGCTTTAAAATATCTCGCATCTAAGAAAAAAGAATTCACATTAATATTTATAGATCCTCCATATGCAAAAGAAATGATACCACCAGCTGTTGATATTATAGGTGAAAATAAATTACTTGTACCTAATGGACTCATAGTTACCAAAATAGATTCAAGGGAAGAAATATATGAGGGGAATGACATGATTTCCATAATTGATCACAGGAAGTATGGAAAGACAATTGTATGTTTCTATAAATATAAGGAGGATAAAGAATGAAAGTAGCAGTATACCCTGGAAGTTTTGATCCAATAACTAATGGACATTTAGATATAATAAGTAGAGCTTCTAAGGTATTTGATAAGGTTATTGTAGGGGTGCTTATAAATCCAGACAAAAAGGGCATGTTTCCAATTAATGAAAGAGTAGAACTCATTAAGAGAGTTATAGAGCCATTTAATAATGTAAGTGTTCAAAGTTTTAGTGGATTGCTTGTTAATTTTATGAAGAAGAACGATTCAAATGTAATGATAAGAGGACTTAGAAGTGTTGGAGATTTTGAATATGAACTTCAAACATCTCTTATGAATAAAAAACTTGATCCTGACGTTGAAACCGTATTTATGATGACTAGCTTGGAGTTCTCATTTTTAAGCTCTACAGCTATTAAACAAGTTGCTGTATTTGGGGGTTGCATAAAAGGATTAGTACCTGATGAAATTATAAATGATGTTATAAAAAAGGCAAAGAATTTTAATTAGATTTAGAAGAGATAAAATTGAACTTATAAATGTAAACTACGCAATAATGCATGTATAAGGTAATTAGTAAACTATTTTTTTATATTTACAGGGAGAGATTTATCATGAATGTTATAAAGTTATTAGAATATTTAGCGGATATAATTGATACTTCTAGTAAGGTTCCACTTTCAGGTAAAGTAATGATAAATAAAAAGGAAGTATTAAATATTCTTACTCAAATAATGAGTGAACTTCCAGAAGAACTTAAAAAATCTCAATGGATATTAACTGAAAAGGATAGAATATTAAATGACTCTATTAAAGAAGCTGAAGCTATAAAACAAAAAAACCTTAAAGTTATGCAAATGCAAGTAGATAAGCACAGCATAACTTTAGAAGCAGATAAAAAGGCAAGAAAAATGGTTGAAGATGCAGAAAAAGAAGCTAGGGAAATTAAATTGTCCGCCCTGCATTATGCAGCTGATTTGTTATCTCAGCTTGATAGTGAAATCGAGATTAGAGAAAACAAATTCAATGAACAAATGCAGATAGAAGCGCAGAAGTTTTCTGTAGATATAAAAAATAACTTTAATGGAATGCGAGAACTTATAAAAAAGAATATAGATGAAATTAGATAAATTAAATAATCTTTTTTAATTTGTTTACTATAATTGGAAGTAAAAATATGAGTAATGCAAATATATAGTAGTAATTTGTGAAATTTTTATTTATATTAAAGACGGCAGCGGTATTTGTATCTATATATGAAAATTTCATTATTATAAAACATATTATACTGCTCATTATACCTTGAAGTATTTTTCTAAGCATGAATTTAAAATAGGATATTTTATATTTTCCTATGAATGAATAAATTTGTGAAATTACACACAATCCTCCGAAGGATATAAGAAAGCTTATTGTTATCATTTTTATTTCAATTTCAAAATTACTTGATGATATAATAGAAGTTCCATTAGTCATCTCTATTAATCCAAGTATGACAGTTTTAAATAAATTTGTTTCGCTGGATTTGAAAATTGCACTTTGCTTTAGAATACCTATTAATACAGAAAAGATTATTATAAAACTCATTATTTGTAAGGTTACTTTTATTGCATTTTCAGCACTTTGTTTTAATGTTATTCCAAAAGAATGTTTTTTAAAAACATTCTTTTTTATTTTTTGTGTTACATAATTAGTACTTTTTTTATATGGTAATATTATTCCCATGACTATACAAGATAAATAGCAGGATATAAGTAATATATATCCAAGATGTTTATTTTTCAGCATGGATGTACCAATGGCACCCACAATGAATAGGGGACCTGCATTTGAAGCTATATTTATAAGTCGTTCAAAAGTAGAAAAGTCAATTACCTTATTTTCGTATAAATCTGCGGAATATTTCGCTCCAAGAGGATAACCACATAAAGCACTTATTATTAAAACTATAGCAGATTCTTTAGGAAGTTTTTGTGGTTTGCAGAGTATAGGCCCCAAAAGTTTAGAATAAATTTCAATACCATCATAGGATATTATTAAATTAGTAATAATTAAAAATGGAAATACATATGGAAAAACGCTGTAAAAAAATAGTTTTGCACCAGAGATTGCAGATGTTATGCAAACCTCTGGCTTTAAAATTATAAACAATATGACCAAGGAAAGAGAGAACGTTATTATGTAATTAGAAACATTATTTAAATGAAGATTTTTTATGAATAAAAATAATAGTATTATAATTGAACATATAATAAGTAAAAAAAGAATTAACAAATAAAAAACTCCTTATTTAATGATTATATAATTAATATATTTGTTAAGTAGTAATATATTACTTAAGCTATAATGATTTTTTTATAATAATCATCTAGTGGGTGGACTTTTTTGTTAATTAAACTGTATGCTTTTGTGGCTTTTAGATCTAAAGATAGAGCATCAAAATCATAGTTTTTCACCTTAGTTATTAAAGGAATGGAACTTGAAGCTTTTAAAAGTTTAAGAACTTTTTTGCCATTTTCAGTGAATCCTAAAATTCGAGCATAGGGACATGGTAGTTTTCTAAGTTCAGCTGTATTATAACAGTCAAATCCAATAAAATACTGGGTTAATATCCTGGAAATGCGGGAATAAGTGTATCTTTTATTTTTTATAGAATTTATTAGAGAATCCATATCATAACTTTCTATAATAGAATTATATATTTTATTTTCAATACCTTCAGAAACATCAGGTAATTTTTTTAATGAATTTTTATCCAGTAGAATTTTATATTTTATAAAATTAAAAATGCTGTCCATGTAAGTGAGATTATCAATATTTTCATTTAGTATTTTAAAAATCGCGCGGGGTACATTAGTTTCAAACATAGAAATATTATTTTTGCTTTTTAGAGCTTTTCTTATGGCAGAGGCGCTCAAAGTTCCCTTGAGCCTTAAATCATTATAATCATTTCCTTGCCGTTTTATTGTTTGTGGAGCTATACTGCTGTTAAGTTTAATTAAACTTTTGCAATATTCAACTGCAAGTATATTGTTTGGAGAAGAGATTATATCGGAGCATAATTTACTTTTTAGATTAGTATTTGAGTTCTGTAAATAAGAGTTTAAGGCTCTTGTTCTAGAAGATGGGAAAGATAAACCACTCTTTAAATTACTTTTTAAAAGAGTTTTATACTCATCTGGCTCGTATGTTAATATTTTAGCAATCGAATATATATCTTTAATGTCTCCTGTTTCACTTCCAAAACATAGACTTGAAACATTTCCTATGGAATTTAAAAGACTTACAGCACCATAGGCAAAAAATTCTGCTGAAGATAAGGAATACACTACAGGAAGTTCTATTACAATATCTACACCTGATGAAAGAGCTGCGCTAGCTCGTGACCATTTATCAATTAATGCTGGCTCTCCCCTTTGCACAAAATTACCACTCATTACACATATAACCGCATCGCTTTTGCAGATTTTTTTTGTTTCAGCTAAATGATATATGTGACCCATATGCATTGGATTGTACTCAGTAATTATTCCTGATATATTCAAATTCATCACCTCAGAAATTATTATACATTATTTGCAAATTTAAATAAATGTAAATCTAAATGTAAATCTAAAGAATAAAGAGTATATAGAATTTTAAAGTACATAATTCTAAAATTATCCTTCTTTAAAAATTAATATAAGCTAAAAAGGTGTTGCACAAATATTGAAAGTTGTGATATAAATTATGTATAGTAAAAATGTATTCGATTTAAATTTTGAATTTCATAATATTGGTATTTACGAAGGGAGAAAAAAATAAATGAATTTAATGGAAAGCATATGGGAATGTGCTAAAAGTAACAAAAAAAGAATTATTTTAGCTGAAGGTGAAGAGAAAAGAAATTTAACTGCAGCTGATAAAATAATAAAAGAGGGTTTAGCTGACCTTGTTATTGTTGGTAATGAAAGTAGAATAAAGGCTAATGCTAAAGAATTAAATGTTGACATTTCAAAGGCTGAAATCATGGACCCTGAAACATCAAATAAAACAGAAATATATGCTGAAAATTTTTATAATCTCAGAAAGCATAAGGGAATGACTATAGAAAAAGCAAGAAAAATGGTAAGAGATCCTCTTTATTTTGCTACTATGGCATTAAAAAATGATTATGTAGATGGGATGGTTTCTGGAGCTATTCATACTACAGGTGATTTATTAAGACCTGGTCTTCAAGTTATAAAAACTGCTCCAGGAGTAAAATTAGTATCTGGATTCTTTGTAATGATGGTACCTGATTGTGATTATGGTGAAAGTGGACTTCTTTTATTTGCTGATTGTGCAGTAAATCCTAATCCTGCTGCTGATGAACTTGCAGATATTGCAATAACTACAGCAGAAACAGCTAAAAAACTATGTAACTTAGATCCTAAAGTTGCAATGTTATCATTCTCAACTATGGGAAGTGCTAAAGGAGAAATGGTAGACAAGGTTAAAAATGCAGTAGAAATTACAAAGAAATTTAGACCTGATCTTGCTATTGATGGAGAACTTCAACTTGATGCAGCAATAGATAGTGAAGTTGCCGCTTTAAAAGCACCTAATAGTGAAGTTGCAGGAACTGCTAATGTTCTTGTATTCCCTGACCTTCAAACTGGAAATATTGGCTATAAATTAGTTCAAAGATTTGCAAAAGCAAAAGCTATAGGACCTATATGTCAAGGATTTGCAAAACCAATTAATGATTTATCAAGAGGTTGTAGTGCAGATGATATAGTAAATGTTGTTGCTGTAACTGCTCTTCAGGCTCAAAAAGGTATATAAGGAGGAAGTTTATGAAAAACTTAGTTATTAATTGCGGAAGTTCATCAGTTAAGTATCAATTTATTGATATGAATGACGAATCCGTACTTGCTAAAGGATTAGTTGAAAGAATAGGAATAAAAGGTTCCGTAATAACTCATAAAGTGAATGGAAAAAAATATGTTACAGAAACACCAATGAAAGATCATAAAAAGGCTATAAAGCTTGTATTAGAGGCTCTTTTAAATGATGAATATGGTGTTATAAAAGATATTAATGAGATATCAGCAGTTGGACATAGGATTGTGCATGGTGGAGAAAAATACGCTAAATCTGTTTTAATAGATGATGAAGTTATGAAGTCTATAGAAGACTGTGTAAGTCTTGCACCACTTCATAATCCAGCTCACATAATAGGAATTAATGCTTGTAAGGAATTAATGCCAAATACTCCTATGGTTGCAGTATTTGATACAGCTTTTCATCAAACTATACCTGACTATGCATATATGTATGCAATTCCATATGAGTATTATAAAAAATATAAGGTGAGAAAATATGGTTTTCACGGAACATCTCATAAATATGTATCAAGAGCAGCAGCACAATTTATAGGCAAAAACGTAGAAGATTTAAAGATGGTAGTATGTCACATGGGAAATGGTGCTAGTGTAACAGCTGTAAAAAATGGAAAATCTGTTGATACTAGTATGGGATTCACTCCTCTTGGCGGTCTTGCTATGGGAACTAGAAGTGGTGATATGGATCCTGCAGTAGTAACATTTTTAATGGAAAATTTAAAAGTGAGTGCTTCAGAAATTAGTACTATACTAAATAAAAAATCTGGAGTTGAAGGCTTAAGCGGAATAAGCAGCGATATGCGTGATATTAAAAAGGGCAATTATGTAGATAAAGACCCTATGGCAATACTTGCTTATAATGTATTTAACTATAAAATTAAACAATTTATAGGCTCATACACTGCTGTTATGAATGGCTTAGATTGTCTTGTATTTACTGGTGGAATAGGTGAAAATTCATTTGAAAATAGAAGAGAGATATGCAAAAACATGGATTACCTTGGCATAAAAATTAACGATGCGAAAAATGATGCAACTATAGGTGATCCAGCAGATATAAGTGCAGATGATTCAAAGGTTAAGGTGCTTGTTATTCCTACAAACGAGGAATTAATGATTGCAAGAGATACAAGAGATATAGTAAGTAAACTAAAATAGAACTTGACATTTATTTTACATGCTTATATAATAAATTGTAGCTGTGTTAATGATTGATATTAAACCAGTTTATTTTTGTGAGTTAAAATATAATTATTATTTTAGGAGCTATAAAAAAATGTTAGATCTTTCTGATTTAATGACAAAAAAAGTTGATAAAAAACCTATTGATGTTACACTTGATGTGAAAAGTTTCACTTATGATTCAGAAAAATATACTGTATTAGACCCATTAACTTTAAAAGGCGAATTAGTAATGGATAGCAGTATTATAAGTTTAAATGCTGAACTTAAGGGAACTATTGAGCTTGTTTGTTCTAGGTGTCTTCAAAAATTTCCTTACCGTATTGATTTGCAAATAAACGAAAGATTTACTGACAATCCGGAAAATGAGGATGATGAAGTCATCTTTATAAATAACTATGAAGTAGATATAAATGAAATTGTTGAAAACAATATTATACTTTCTCTGCCAATAAAAAAGTTATGTAGAGAAGATTGCAAAGGGTTGTGCCCAATGTGTGGTACAAATTTGAATATATCTACATGCAATTGTCATGAAGAAAATATTGACCCAAGATTTGCAAAGCTTAAGGATTTGTTTTCAAATCATTAAGGAGGTGTATACAAATGGGAAATCCAGCTAGAAAATTTTCAAAAGCTAGAAGAGATTCAAGAAGAGCTCAGACTTTCAAATTAAGTTTACCTGGAATGGTTGAATGTCCAAATTGTCATGAAATGAAACTCGCACATAGAGTTTGCAAGAATTGTGGTTACTATGATGGCAAGGAAGTAGTTGCTGTAGAAAAATAGTTAAAAAGGAAAGAAAGTCTAGTGACTTTCTTTTTATTTTTAATTAAGAAGAATTATTAAGCACTAAAAGTTATATATAAATTTGTATTTTAGTATGGCCGTGCCAAAGTGAGGTGTAATTTATGATAATAGCTATTGATGGAATGGGCGGAGACAATGCTCCGGAAGCTGTAATTAAAGGGTGTATAGACGCTATTAATGAGTATAATGATTTACACATTATGATTACGGGCCCGTATGATAAAATTAATGAAAAACTTAATGAATATGATTTTAATAGGGACAAAATAGAAATAATCGATGCTAAAGATATAATAACGAATAATGAACATCCTGTTATGGCTATAAGGAGGAAAAAAGAATCATCGCTTTATAAAGCACTGCATCTTGTAAAAGATGGAAAAGCTGATGCTGTTATCTCAGCCGGAAGTACAGGTGCATTGATGGCTGGAGCTACTCTTATGCTTGGAAGAATAAAGGGTATTGATAGAGTTGCATTATCACCTATTATGCCAGGGAAAAATTCTCCTTTTATGGTAAGTGATGCTGGAGCAAATGTGGATTGTAAGCCTCAATATTTACTTCAATTTGCACTTATGGGTAAAGTATATTTTGAAAATATATTAAATGTTAAAAATCCTACAATAGGTCTTGTTAATATAGGTTCAGAAGCAGAAAAAGGAAATGACTTAACAAAGAATACATACAAACTTTTAAAAGAATCAGGTTTGAATTTTGTAGGAAATGTAGAGCCAAGAGAAGCTTCTAATGGTGATGTTAATGTATTAGTATGTGATGGATTTGTAGGTAATACTCTCCTTAAAATGTATGAAGGTGTTGCTATTAATATATTTAAAATGTTAAAAAGTGAAATGCTGTCATCTACAAGATCAAAAATAGGAGCGTTACTTTTAAAACCTGCTTTAAAGAAATTTGCAAAAAAATTTGATTATAGTGAATATGGTGGATCTCCTTTTTTGGGCTCAAAAGGTATAGTTATAAAGGCACACGGTAGTTCAAATGCTAAAGCTTTTAAAAATGCAATAAAGCAGGCTGAGAACTGCAAAAAAAATGAAATAATAACTAGGATTTCTAGTCAATTGGAACAGCTAAACTAAACATTATGAATAATTTTTTGTGCATAATATAATATAATTTAGTATATAAATATTGACGACAGCAAATATATGTAATATTATCATAATAGAGTTTAGGAGGTGAAAGTATGATATTTGAAAAAGTTAAGAGCATAATAGCTGATCAACTAGGTTTAGATGCGTCTGAAGTTAAAATGGAATCCTCTTTTATTGATGATTTAGGTGCTGATTCTCTTGATATAGTTGAATTAGTAATGGCTTTAGAAGAAGAATTTGATATAGAAATGCCTGATGAAGAAGCAGAAAAGATCAAAAGTGTAGGCGATGTAGTTAATTACATAAAGGCTCATACTGAAGAGTAAAAAGAAGTCCCGTTTTATACGGGACTTTGTATTTAAAATAAGAGTTTATTCTTGAAATTATTTAGTAATCTAAGTCCTTAAAAAGGTCTTATTTGCTGTAATTTGAAGAATGCACTTATAGGGAGTGAATTTTAAGTGGAAGAAGAAAAATTGCTGGAAGAACTTGAAGGAAAATTAGGCGTAAAATTTGATAATAAAGATTTTATCATTACGGCACTTACTCACAGTTCATATGCAAATGAAAATAAAAACATCAAATACAATGAAAGACTTGAATTTTTAGGCGATGCTGTACTTCAGCTTTCTATATCTGAATATCTTTTTAAAAAATATCCTTCAATATTAGAAGGTGAGCTTACTAAGAAACGTTCATTAGTAGTTTGCGGCATATCACTTCATGAAATAGGTGAAAAATGGGAACTTGGGAAGTATATACGTATGAGCCACGGTGAGGAAATGACAGGTGGTCGTACAAGAGTTTCTATTATTGCTGATTGCGTTGAAGCAGTAATTGCAGCTATATATCTTGATAAAGGCTTTGATTTTGCTAAGAGCTTCATATTAAAGGTATTTAAAAATACAATACAGAAGGCCGTAGAAAATAAAATAATACTTGATTATAAAACAAAACTTCAAGAAATACTTCAATCAAATGGTAAAACGGATATAAATTATACACTTGTTAAATATGAGGGGCCACCTCATAGAAGAAAGTTTTTTGTCAATCTAAGTTTTGATAATACTATTAAAAGTACTGGTGAAGGTTATACTAAAAAAGATGCAGAACAGGATGCTGCATGTAATGCTTTGAAAGGATTGAATAATTAAAATGGGTAAAGCACATTATATAATACCTATTTTTGTTCCACATGAGGGGTGTCCTCATAACTGTGTTTTTTGTAATCAAAATAGAATAACGGGTGCAGATGATAAAGTAAATGCAGAATATGTTAAAGAAACAATAGAAGAATATTTAAGCACTATACCTAATAAAGATGCAGTTATTGAAGTCTCTTTCTTTGGGGGAACTTTTACAGCAATAGATATTAATAAACAAAAAGAACTTCTTGAGGTTGCTAGAAATTATAAGAAAAAAAATAAAGTTAAATATATAAGGCTATCTACAAGACCTGATTATATAGATGATAATATACTTACTAACTTAAAAAATTATTCTGTAGACATAATTGAATTAGGGGTCCAATCTCTTGACGATGAAGTGCTTTTAAAATCGGGAAGAGGCCACAGCGAAAAAGATGTAATAGATGCTTCTAAGCTAATAAAAAATTACGGATTTGTTTTGGGACATCAAATAATGCTTGGACTTCCTGGCGATAATTTCAAAAAAGATATAGAAACTACTAAAAAAGTAATAAGTATGAAACCAGATATATGTAGAATTTATCCTGCGCTTGTAATAAAGGATACTCCTATGGAATTGATGTTTAATAAAGGAACATATAAACCTTATGATCTTAAGGAATGTGTAGATATAAGCAAGGTTATTTTTGGAATGCTTTCTTCAAATGGTATAGAGGTTATACGAATTGGACTTCAACCAACAGAAGAGATAAATGTAAATGGTTCCTTAATCGCAGGGCCATTTCATCCTGCTTTTAGGGAACTTGTTGAGGGAAGTATAATGAATGATATGATTTTAGACATTCTAGAAGATAAAAAATTCAAAAAAGTGACAATTTATATAAACCCTAAAGATGTTTCTAAATTATATTCTAATAGAAAATTTTTCTTTAGTAATATGAGAAGCAAGTTAAATTGTCTTGAATTTAAAGTTATACAAGATATTAATGTAAAAAAGGATAATATTAAGGTCTTTACTGACGGGATATGGAATAAATTATCTAAAAATACATTTTTAAAAGTAAAGTACAAAGAAGGAAAATAAAGTATTTCGTAGAATATATAACTCTATAAACAAATTTTATTGGGGGTATATTTTATGGAAGTATTAAAAGTATCAGCTAAATCTCAACCTAAATCTGTAGCAGGCGCATTGGCAGCAGTACTTAGAAATAGTAATTCTGCTGAAGTACAGGCAGTAGGAGCTGGGGCTATAAATCAAGCAGTAAAAGCTATAGCAATAACCAGAGGATTTGTAGCTCCTAATGGAATTGATCTCGTTGCTGTTCCGGCCTTCGCTGAGATATCTATTGAAGGAGAGATTAGAACAGCTATTAAGTTTATTGTTGAATCAAGATAAAGAGGAGACAATGGGAACTGCTTGATTAAAAGTTAATAATTTGTAGCTTATAAATATTGTAAAACAACAATTTTTAATTATTTATTCTGTTTTTGCTTAGCTTTATTTATATTTAGTGCTACAGTTCCTATTCACATTTATTAAATCAATTTTATTAGAAACATATTCAAATTGTAGTGGGATTTATTCTCTCTACAATTTTATTTTAAGGATTTTGTGAAATTATAAAGCCTTAATGTCGTATGCAAGTTTTTATTTACTAATAATTGAATTTTTTTATAAATTAATATAAACTTATATTGGTTATATTTTTATTTTACGAAGGGAAGATGGGGTTAAAATGAGAAAAGAAACACGACAGAAAGCAACAAAGGCTATTGTTTATGTAGTAGTAATAATGATGGTAGTAGGATTATTTGCAGGAATAATTACTAGAAGTTAGGATAAGGAGTGCTCTTATGTTTCTTAAATCTATTGAAATACGTGGCTTTAAATCTTTTGCTGATAAAACAGAATTGATTTTCAAAAATGGAATAACTGCTGTTGTTGGTCCAAATGGAAGTGGAAAAAGTAATATTTCTGATGCTGTGCTTTGGGTTTTAGGAGAACAAAGCGTAAAAAATCTCAGAGGCGGCAAGATGGAAGATGTTATATTTGCTGGGACTCAATATAGGAAATCTGTGGGACTAGCTCAAGTGTCTTTAGTTCTTGATAATTCAGACAAAAAACTTAATCTTGATTATGGAGAAGTCACTGTAAGCAGAAGGTTATACCGTTCAGGAGAAAGTGAATATTACATAAATAATACAAGATGCCGCCTTAAGGATATACAGGAATTATTTATGGATACTGGTATTGGCAAAGAAGGTTATTCAATAATAGGTCAAGGAAAAATAGAGGCTGTTTTAAGTGGAAAACCTGAAGAGAGAAGAGCTCTTTTAGAGGAAGCAGCAGGTATAGTTAAATTTAAAACTAGAAAAATAGATGCTGAAAAAAAATTAGAGAGCACAAATCAGAATTTACTGAGAATAACCGATATTCTAAGAACTTATGAAGAAAGGCTAGAGCCTCTCAGGGAAGAAAGTGAAAAAGCCCAAAAATTTGTAGAACTATCTGATGAATTAAAGACGAGGGAAATAAATACTATAGTATATTCTATTGATGATATAGATTGTAAAATTATGAATTTAAAAGACAAAATGGATAATTTAAAAATATCTATTAGCGATAAGATAAAATCTAAAGAGGAAATTTCAAATGAACTTAAAGCTGCTAGCTTTAGATTAGATGAGTTTGATATGCAGTATTCCAGTAATAAAACCAAATATTATGAAAACAAATCCCAACGTCAAAAAATATCATCAGAAATAGAGTTATTTAGAGAGAAAATAACTAGTTCTGAGTCAGCTAAAAATAAACTTTATAATGAAATTGAAGCTTTAGATAAGAGTTTTAAAAGTCTAAAAGAACAATACAATACATATAACAAGAAATTAGTAGAGAATAAGAATCATCAAGAAGATTTGAGATGTAAAATAGAGGAATATGAAAACAATAAACAAAAAATCAGCAGTGCTATTGAAAATTGCGAAAAGCTGGTAAAACAGTATAAAAACGATGCAGTAGAAATACTGAGTAATATATCTCAAAATAATAACGATATTATTATCCTAAAAAAAGAAATGGAAAATAATGAAGCGAAACTTAATAACATAAAAAGTTCTAGTGAGAGTTATTCTAATTCTATTAAAATAAATGAAAGTACAAAAAATACTCTTAATGGAGAAATGGTAAAGATTGATGCAAGAATAAAAGATTCTAAGAATAGTATAGCTCAAAATAAAAATAAAATATCTAAGTTAAATAGAATGATTTTTGATGAAGAAAAAGTAAACAGAAATTTAAATTCAAGGTATAATAAGTTAGAAGCTAACAGAAATATGTTAATTAATCTTGAAAAGCAATATGAAGGTTATAATAAATCTGTTAGAAACTTAATGCAGCATGTTAATAGAGGTTTTATTGATATAAAAAACAACAGCTGCTTTGTACTTGGAGAAATTATAACTGTAAAAAAGGAATTTGAAATTGCTATAGAAATATCATTAGGAGCAGCTATTTCTAATATTATAACTTCAGAGGAAATTACAGCAAAAAAGCTTATAAATTATTTGAAAACAAAAAATCTTGGTAGAGCTACATTTTTACCTTTGAATATTATTAAGGATAGGAAATTAAAATTAGGAAATAATATCAGAAGCGAAAATGGATTTATTGGTATAGCAAGTGAACTTATAGATTATGATAAAATGTTTTTGCCAGCAATTAATTATGTTCTTGGTAGGACAGTTATTGTAGATAATATGGATAATGCGCTTAGAATAGCTAAAATTAATTCATATTCTTTTAAAATAGTTACTTTAACTGGAGAAGTTGTAAATCCTGGAGGCTCCCTTACAGGTGGAAGTGTGTATTCAAAAGCTGCAAGTATAATAGGTAGGAAAAGACAAATTGAAGAAATAAAATTACAAATCGAAAAAATTACAGTTGACATAAAAGATTCTTCGAGTATGATAGACAAGAACAAAAGGGAAGTAAAGAATTTAGATGATTTATGCCTTGATTTAACAGATTCAATTCATGGTGATAATATTGAGCTTGCGAAAATTAAAGAGCGACTTAACTCAATAACTTTTGAAAGTGAAAAATTAAATAGAAATTATAAGATATCTATTGAGGAAACTAATATAATAAAGCAGAAATTAGAAGAAAATTCAAAAGAACTTAAAGTTAAGCAAGAACAAAATGAAAGCTTAAAGTTAAAAGAAACAAATAATAATAAATTAATAGAAGATTTAGAAGCAAAGTTAAGTAGTGAAAGTGAAAGATTAATACTGATAAATGATGATATTACTTCTGTTAAAATTGAAAAGGCCAAAAATGACGAGATAGTATCATCTGTAGGGAAAGAAATTGAAAGATATAAATTTGAAATTAAAAATTCAGTAAGTAAAAAAGATACTTTAAAAAATGAAATAAATACTTATGAGGAACAGGTTTCAAATTTAAAGATTAAAATAAAGGACGATAATGCAAGGATTATTGAAGTAAATGCAATTATCGAAAATATTGAGAAATCTTTTAATAATAGTGAAGATAAAAGGTCAAAATTAAAAAGTGAAATAGAAAAAAGACAAAATGAACTTGAAGAGATAAACTTAGTTCTTGGAAAAATGGAAGGTGAAAATCACAGAAACGATATAAATTTGGCCAAAATGGAGACTGAAAGTGAAAATTTATATGAAAAATTAAATGGTGATTTTAAACTAACTTACTCCGAGGCTCTTGAACTTAAGGAAGATGTAGATAATTTAAATACTTATAAAGCTAAAATTGAAGCTTTAAAGAAAGAAATAAATGCAATGGGTGTAGTAAATGTATCCAGCATTGAAGAATACAAGGAAGTTAAAGAAAAGTATACATTTATGAATGCTCAAAAGGAAGATTTAGATAGTGCCAAGGCAGAGCTTCTCAGCGTTATAGATGAAATGACTTCAAAAATGAGAAGTGTATTTAGTGAAAACTTTAAAAAGCTTAATGAAAATTTTAAGATTACATTTAAGGATCTTTTTAAAGGTGGAAGTGCAGATTTAATATTAAATGGTGACGACGAGTTAAGTTGCAACATAGAAATAAATGTGCAGCCTCCAGGTAAAAAACTGCAGAATATTAATCTAATGTCCGGTGGTGAAAAGGGACTATCTGCTATAGCACTTTTATTTGCTATATTAAAGATGAAACCAACGCCGTTTTGTATATTAGATGAAATAGAGGCAGCACTAGATGATGCTAATGTAGCCCGCTATGCAGAATTTTTAAGAAGATTTTCAAAGAATACTCAATTTATAGTAATAACACATAGAAAAGGAACAATGGAAGCTAGCGATGTTTTATACGGCGTTACAATGCAGGAAAAAGGTGTTTCAAAAGTTATATCGCTTGACTTAGATAGCAGTAAAGAAAATATAAGTTAAAATAATTGTATTAGTACAGGAAGGTGAATAATATATGCTAGGAGATTTTTTTGATAAATTAAAAAGTGGTCTTTCTAAAACAAAAAATGGTTTTACAAATAAAATAACAGATATGTTAAGCTCTACAGTTCGTATAGATGATGATTTATATGATGAATTGGAAGAAATTTTAATAACTTCAGATATAGGTGTGGAAACGTCTTTATACATAATAGATAAGCTCAAGGAAAAAATAAAAGAGAAAAATTTAAAAGATCCTGCGCTTGTAAAAGACTGTTTGAAAGAGGTAATAGTCGATATACTTGGAAATCAAAAAGGGAGCTTAATGCCTAAAAAGCTTCCAGAAACGATTTTGGTTGTGGGAGTAAACGGTGTTGGTAAAACTACTTCTATAGGTAAGATTTCAGCTAGACTTAAATTAAAAAACTTAAAAGTTATAATGGCTGCAGCTGATACTTTTAGGGCAGCAGCTATAGATCAACTTGAAATATGGAGTAAAAGAGCAGATGTTGATATAATCAAACATCAGGAAGGATCAGATCCTGCAGCAGTAGTTTTTGATGCTATTGAAGCTGCTAAAGCAAGAAAAGGTGATGTATTAATATGTGATACAGCTGGAAGACTTCATAATAAGAAAAATCTTATGAATGAACTTGAAAAAATAAATAGAATTATAGATAGAGAATTCAGTGAGTGCGGCAGAAGGACACTTCTTGTACTTGATGCAACAACCGGACAAAATGCCGTAATTCAAGCAAAACAATTTATGGAGGTTTGTCATATAGATGGTATAGTTCTCACTAAGTTAGATGGTACGGCTAAAGGTGGAATTGTAATTTCAATAAAACATCAACTTAACATACCTGTTGAATTTATAGGAGTTGGAGAAGGAATTGATGACCTTCAAGAATTCAATCCTATAGAATTTGTTAATGCTCTGTTCTAAGTATAGTACAATAAACTTTATGAGGCTGTTGCACTAAATAAAAATATTGCGAACTAACATTGATTTGCAACATTAAAAAAATTGTATAAATCTAATGTTGAAAAATCATAAAATCCTAAGAGTTTTCAATAACTCACTAACGTTCAGACAAATTGAAAACTCTAAGTATTTTATGATTTTTCAACCAAGATTTATTAGAATTTTTTTAAATCGTTGCTTCATCAATGTTAATTCGCTTTTGGAGTAAAACAAGGGAAAAATTCCTCCGTACCTACGGAATTTTAGGCATAAATTACATAGATTAAATTAGTAAATTACTATTTAGACAAGTAAACTTTCAATAATTCTACGAAGCTTGCAAAATTTAAATAACCGATTTAGTTTAATATATATATTATTTTTCGCAGAAAAGCGGAGAAAAATTTACCTTGCTTTTATTTAATGTTTCAAAATACTATTACTTCGTAATATTTATAAACTACGAATTATTAATTTTTAATGTAAAATGAAATTTTAGTAATCTTAAGTGATGTTAAGTAAAAATACTTGACATCACTTTTTTTATTTGATATTATAATATCATTGGTCGGTGGTTTATATGGAAGAAAGAATATATTATTCAATACTTTTAAGTACATATGGCACTCTGCTTACAGAAAAGCAGCTGAATGTTATGAAATTATATTATGATGACGATTTATCTATGCCAGAAATAGCAGAATTAAATAATACCACAAGACAGGCTATATATGATTTGATTAAGAGATGTCATAAAGTACTTTTAAATTATGAGCATAAACTTAAACTTTTAGATAAATATCATGAGAATGAAACTATTAAAAAAAATGTGAAAATTAAATTTGACATTTTGAAAAATAAAATTCATGATAAAGACAATATTAAACTAATTAATGACATTGAAAATGAACTGGATTCTTTTAAGTTATAAAGCAAGGAGGGATTTTACTTGGCTTTCGAGGGATTATCTTCAAAATTACAGATGGCAATGAAAAAACTGAGAGGAAAAGGTAAACTTTCAGAAAAAGATATAAAAGATGCTATGAGAGAAGTAAAGCTTGCTCTTTTAGAAGCTGATGTTAATTATAAGATAGTTAAAAACTTCGTTAAAGTAGTAGGTGATAAATGCTTAGGTAATGAGGTTATGGAAAGTCTTACTCCTGCCCAACAAGTTATAAAAATAGTTAATGAAGAACTTACTAACTTAATGGGTAAAAGTGAGAGTAAATTAGAATTTGAGGAGAATGGTATTACAGTTTTAATGGCAGTTGGTCTTCAAGGTGCCGGAAAAACTACTATGTGTGGTAAGCTTGCGCTTAGCTTAAAGAAAAAAAATAAAAAGCCACTTCTTGTTGCATGCGATATATATAGGCCCGCAGCTATAAAACAGCTTCAAGTAGTTGGAAAATCTATAGATATACCGGTTTTTTCTATGGGTGATAAAGTAAGTCCTGTTGATATATCAAAAGCAGCAATAAGTCATGCCAAAGAAAATGGCTTAAATGTAGTTATAATTGATACAGCAGGAAGACTTCATATAGATGAAGAACTTATGAATGAACTTCAAAACATAAAGAAAGAAGTAAATCCAAAAGAAATTTTACTTGTTGTTGATTCTATGACAGGTCAGGATGCTGTAAATGTTGCACAAAGTTTTAATGATAAACTTGAACTTACTGGTGTAGTACTTACAAAGCTTGATGGAGATACAAGGGGCGGTGCCGCTCTTTCTATAAGAGAAATGACGGGAAAACCTATTAAATATGTTGGTATGGGTGAAAAAATGAATGACCTTGAGGTTTTTCATCCTGATAGAATGGCTTCTAGAATACTTGGAATGGGGGATGTACTTACACTTATTGAGAAAGCTCAATCTGCCATTGATGAGAAACAGGCAAAAGAACTTGGAACTAGAATGCTAAATCAGGAGTTTAATTTTGAGGATTTTCTTCAAAGCTTTGAGCAAATGAAGAAATTAGGCCCTATGGGAAAGCTTCTTGAGATGATTCCAGGTGTTAATAGCAGTATGCTTAAGGGTGTGGATATGTCTAAAGGCGAAAGCGAAATGAAAAAATATGAAGCGATTATACATTCTATGACTGTTAAGGAAAGAAGAAATCCGCCTCTAATTAGCTCAAATGCTTCTAGAAAGAGAAGAATAGCTTTAGGCTCAGGAACTACTGTTCAAGAAGTTAATAAGGTACTTAAGCAGTTTGATCAAATGAAAAAAATGATGAAGCAATTTAAGGGAAATAAATTTTCTAAAAAAGGTCTATTTGGTGGTAAAATGCCATTTTAGTATAGATAAAGATTTTTTCTAGTTGAATTTAACTGGAAATCTTATAATCATAACTTTGAAGGAGGTGAGACATAATGGTAAAAATAAGATTAAAGAGAATGGGTGCTAAAAAAGCTCCTTTTTACAGAATAGTTGTAGCTGATTCTAGAAGTCCTAGAGATGGAAAATTCATAGAAGAATTAGGATATTATAATCCAACTACAGATCCTGTTACTTTTAAAGTTGATGCTGATAAGGTGGCTACTTGGATAAAAAATGGAGCTCAACCATCAGAAACAATTAAAAAGCTTTTAAATAAAAGTGGAGTAACAACTAAATAGTAATTTTTGGGGGTGTTTAACATGAAGCAATTGCTAGAGACTATTGCTAGGTCATTAGTAGATTGTCCTGATGAAGTTCAAGTTAGTGAAGTTACTGGAGAACAGTCTATTATACTTGAATTAAAGGTTGCACCTGAAGATATGGGAAAAGTTATTGGAAAACAGGGAAGAATAGCTAAGGCTATTAGAACTGTAATAAAGGCAGCAGCTGTAAAAGAAAATAAAAGAGTTGTTGTGGAGATAATATAAGAGTTAGGGTTTTCTAACTCTTATATTTTTAATGTAATTTTGAAAAAAATGAGTCTAAATTGCATTAAATATTATTTATAGGATATAATTTTAAATATAATATAGATTTTTTATGAGCTGCATATATTAAAGAATCTTATTAGCAGTTCGGAGGTACTTTGAATGGAAGATTTTTTAAGTATTGGACAAATTATAAATACACATGGTGTTCGCGGTGAGCTTAAAATTTATCCTCTGACAGATGATATTAATCGCTTTGATGAATTGGATAATGTCTACATTGATAATCAAATTAGAAAAGTAATTTCGGTAAAAAAACAGCCTAATAAAGTTATATTAAAATTAGAAGGAATAGACAGCATAGATGATGCTGTTAAATATAAAAATAAGTTTATACAAATACCACGTAAGGATTCAATTGAACTTAAAGAAGGGCAATATTTTATTAGTGATATTATAGGATGCAGTGTTTTTGACGAAAATGGTAAATTCTTAGGAAAAGTATATGATGTTATAAGTACAAAAAATAATGATGTGTACTGCATAAAAAGGTCAGGACAGCAAGATTTATTAGTTCCAGCGCTTAAGGACTTTGTTCTCGAGGTTGACATACAAAATGAAAAAATAAAGATAAGGGCTGTTGAAGAATGGTTAGAAGATTAAAGATAGATATACTTACTTTATTTCCAGAAATGTTTGACTTATTCAACTATAGTATGATAGGAAGAGCACAGAAAAATGGTATAGTTGAAATTAATACTTATAATATTCGTGATTACACTTTGGATAAGCATAGAAAAACTGATGATTATCCTTATGGTGGAGGTGCAGGCATGGTTATGACACCACAGCCTGCTATTGATGCTATTAAAGCTTTAAAGAAATTAAATAATGGTAAAGTCATTTTCTTGGGACCAAGGGGTAAAAAGTTTAATCAAGAGACTGCAAAAAAACTTTCTAAGGACAAGGAGTTTATAATATTATGTGGTCATTATGAAGGTATTGATGAAAGAATTTATAAATATATTGACGAAGAATTTTCATTAGGAGACTTTGTATTAACAGGCGGCGAAATGGCATGCATACCAGTAGTTGATAGTATATGCAGAATGATTCCTGGAGTTTTAAAGAGCAGTGAAAGTTACACAGAAGAATCCTTTTATAATGGCCTTTTAGAGTATCCTCAATATACAAGACCTGAAGAATTTGAAGGTGAAAGAGTACCAGAAGTTCTCCTCTCAGGTCATCATGAAAATATTAGGAAATGGCGAAGAAAGCAGGCTTTAGTGATAACTAAAGTTAGAAGAAAAGATTTATTTGATAAGTTTAATATGACTGAAGAAGATAAAAAACTCATGGAATGTGATGAAATATAGAGTAATTTAAATATATTATTGCATTAGATGGAGTTTTATGATAGAATTTAAATGTTATTGTGCAGGCGGTCCTCTGTTTCGAATTGGAGCATGAACGTCAAATATTTATAGGAGGTAATTGCACATGTTAAATGTTATACAAGAAATAGAAGCAGAACAAATAAGAAAAGATCTTCCTAGTTTTAATGTTGGAGACACAGTTAAAGTTGATGTTAAAATTAAAGAAGGCGGAAAAGAAAGAATTCAGGCTTTTGAAGGAACTGTAATCAAAAGACAGAATGGCGGCCTTAGAGAGACTTTTACAGTAAGAAGAGTTGCATATGGAGTTGGAGTTGAAAGAACTTTTCCATTAAATGCACCTATAATTGCTGGAATTAAAGTTGTAAGAAAAGGTAAAGTAAGAAGAGCTAAACTTTACTACTTAAGAAGTAGAGTTGGTAAAGCTGCTAAAGTAAAAGAAGTAAGATAAAAACAGGGGCGTATAGTCCCTGTTTTATTTAAGTAATTTTGCAAAGAATACAGTTAAGTTGCAGCTAGACAGTTGTTCGCTGTGATTTTTTATTTAAGTGATTTTGGTAGAAATATATTTAAATTGTAGAGAGCTTATGTTCTCTACAATTTCATTATTATGGTGGTGATAAAATTTGGTTAAAAGCTTAATTGAGTTTGGAAAATCTATATTGGTAGCAGTTATTGCTGCAGCGTTTATAATTTTATTTGTTTTTGAAACTGTAAGTGTAGACGGAACATCAATGTATAGCACACTTCAAAATAATGATAGATTAATAATTGAGAAGGTTTCTTATCATTTCACTTTTCCCCAAAAAGGGGATATAATAGTATTTAAATGCCCTAGTGATACAAGCAAAAAATTCATAAAAAGAGTTATAGCCGTTCAAGGGGATAAAGTTAAAATTTTAGATGATAAAGTTTATGTTAATGGAACTCAGTTAAATGAAAAATATGCTTACTATATGAATAAGCAAGTTACAGATGATCTTAGAGTTCATAATTTTGATGAAAAGACAGTTCCGCAAAATACAGTTTTTGTACTTGGAGATAATAGATATAATAGTTTAGATAGTAGATTTGAAAATGAAGTTGGTTTTGTAAATAAAAAACTCATAATAGGAAAAGAAGCTTTGAGAATTTATCCTTTTAATAAAATAGGAAAGGTAAGGTAATTATGGTAAATTCAATAAATTGGTTTCCAGGCCATATGGCAAAAACAAGAAGAGAAATAAGAGAAAATTTAAAATTAGTTGATGTAGTAATTGAAATAAGAGATGCTAGAATCGTATATTCTAGTAGTAACCCTGATATAGATAATATATGCAAAGACAAACCTAGGATAATTCTTTTGAATAAATCTGATTTAGCAGAAAAGGCTGTAACAGATAAATGGATAAATTCTTTATCTAATAAAAATGTAAAAGCTATTCCTGTAAATTGCCTTCAAGGTAAAGGATTAAATAGCATAAAATCTGTTATTAACAGTTTACTTAAAGAAAAGCTTGAAAGAATGGCTTCAAAGGGTATTAAGGAGTACACTATACGTGCAATGGTTGTAGGTATACCTAATGTAGGAAAATCTTCATTTATAAACAAAATGGC
The DNA here is from genome assembly GCF_001705235.1 of Clostridium pasteurianum. Lineage (NCBI taxonomy): Bacteria > Bacillati > Bacillota > Clostridia > Eubacteriales > Clostridiaceae > Clostridium > Clostridium pasteurianum. The sequence continues at coordinate 106,431 of NZ_MCGV01000001.1, read as the reverse complement.
TAAAAACAAGATTGCTAAAGTAGGCAATAAACCAGGGTTAACTAAAAGTAAGCAGTGGATAAAAACTAATCTAGGAATAGAGCTTATGGATACTCCTGGAGTATTATGGCCTAAATTCCAGGATGAAGTAGTAGGACTTAATCTTGCACTTACAGGAGCAATAAAAGATGAAATAATGGATATAGAAGAGCTTTCATTAAAGCTTATAAAGGTTCTGCAAAAAAATTGTCCTGAAAAACTTATAGAAAGATATAGGATTGATACTATAGATGATGATGCTCTTATCAATATGCAAAATATAGCAGCCAAAAGAGGAGCATTATTAAAAGGCGGAGAGACGGATTACAACAGAGTATCTATAATGCTTATTGATGAATTTAGATCAGGAAAAATAGGAAAAATTTCTTTAGAAAGGCCGTGAAAATTTGGACTTTTTACAAATGAGTTTTAAGGAAATAAAAAATACTTTGGATGATATGGAAGAAGAAAGAAGATTAAGTGCCGCACATTCAATATTAGACGACAGCAGAAAAAATGTTCAATCTTTAGGAAGAAAAATTATAAATGCATACAATAAAAAACAAAATGAAATTACAAGAGTTAGAAAGTTATATGAATTTGATAAAAGGTTTGGAAATATATTAATTGCCGGAGTAGATGAGGTTGGCAGAGGACCTCTTGCAGGTCCGATAGTTGGTGCTGCGGTAATACTTGATTTAAATGTAACAAATGATTCAGATCTTATTTTAGGTATAAATGATTCAAAAAAAGTAAGTGCAAAAAAAAGAGAAGAACTATCTAAAATTATAAAAGAAAAGGCACTTGCATATGAAATAGCTCTTCTGGATAATAACGAAATTGATGAAAAGGGAATAAGCTGGTGCAATAATGAAATATTTAGAATAGCATGCAGTAAACTTAAAGTTAAACCTGAACTTGTAATATCAGATGGATACTCTGTAAAAGGACTAAACATAAGAAATAACTATATTATAAAAGGTGATGCACAAAGTGCAAGTATAGCATGTGCTTCTATAATAGCTAAAGTATATAGAGATGATTTAATGCATAAATTGTCAAAATTATATCCTCAATATGGTTTTGAAAGTAATGTAGGGTATGGTTCCAGAGAACATATAGATGCAATTAAGGAATATGGCGTTTGTCCAATACATCGTATGAGTTTTTTGAAAAACATTATATAATTTATTTAAAAAGCATTTGGTATAAAGTTTAATTCATAAGAATCATCTTGATAATTAAATACTATTTCTATTACATCGAACCTAAAATTATAATTTGATAGTCTTTTATCTGAAATATAATATTTAGCTGTGTTGTAGATTTTTAGTCTTTTTCTGCGATTAACGGCTTCTACAGGAAATCCATATGTATCATTATACCGTGCTTTAACTTCTGTAAACATAATGCAACTTTTGTCTTGTGCAATTATATCTAATTCTCCTAATCTGCATCTATAATTTTTATTACGTATAATATAGCCTAATTTTTTTAAGTAAAGTACAGCAATTTTTTCGCCATAATCTCCCACTTTTTTATTTAAATTATGCATATTGAGCCTCACTTTTGCTTTTATTTTTATAGTAAACGTTTTTTACACTTTAAGCTTTACACTATTTTTCCACCTATAAATTTTCTATATTGTAAAGCTTCAATTACATCTTTTGAATCTATTTCACGTCTGTTATTCATATCTGCAATTGTTCGTGATACTTTTAATATCCTTGTATATGCCCTCGTGCTTATTTGAAAGTTTGAAAATAGTTTTTTCATTATATTTGTACCATTACTATTTAATTTGCAGTATTTGTCAATGTGCTTTTTTTGCATTTGCGAATTATACTGTATATTATCATTTTTAAATCGTTCTTCTTGTATTTTTCGTACTTTAATTACTCTGGTACGTATATCTTTTGAACTTTCTGACACAAATTTTTTTTCAATTTCTTCATATTTAATTGAATTAACTGAAGAAAATATATCTATTCTATCAATAATGGCACTTGATAATTTTGATAAATATCTTTTCCTTTGATATTCTGTACAGGTACATTCTCTATCCGAGCCATAGTTACCGCAAGGACATCCGTGCAGTTTGAAAATTTGACACTTTGACAATCATTTACTAAAGGTGATACAAGGTTATATTTTATAGTTGCTTTAGGAACTTTTTGACCATATTTAATAGTAGTATCTATAGTTATTTTTTTTACAAGTATATGAACTATATCATACTTGTCTTGGAATTCAAGTTTATCTAGTTTTGATTTATAGTATTCAAGTTTATCAGACATATTATGTATTAATTTATTTTCATTATTATTATGCCTCTTGTTTGTTTTCAAATTGTTGATTAAGTTTAACAATTTCTTTTCTTCTTCTTGAATATCAAGCAGTTGATTTTTAACATCTTCTTCATTAATGATGTTTTTTCTAAATAAACTCAATATTTTTTCCTTTTCGCTATTTTTATTAGCTAAATTAGAATTCAATTTATCTAACGCATTTTTTATATTATCATTGTTATTGTTTGATGATTTTTGTTTTAAATGTTTGATATACTTATTATAATTTTTAAGTATATCTAAACATGTTTGCCATACTTCATTTTCAAGGAGATTTGCATTTATATTAAGATTGTTACATTTTATATTTAGAATCTTTTTATTTTCTTTTCCTAGCTTTCCCCTACAGGCATATACAGAACTTTTATTTGTATAACTTATTCCATAATAATTATATCCACAAATACCACATGATATAAGGCCTCGCAAAAGATATTGTCTCCTTTTGATATTTCTTTTGGAAATTAATTTGTTCTTTTCTTTCACTATTTGTGCTTTATTCCAAATTTCTTCAGAAACGATGGCGGGTACTTTTCTTATAATAGTTTTTTTCCTTCTAGTAGCACGTTTGCCATATTCATGTATACCTTTATAGGTTGTACTATTCAAAATTCTATCTATTGAACTACATCGCCATTTACCACTCACTTTTTTTGTCCTTTTTCCTTTACCTTTTCCGCAACTAGATGGTATACCTAAATTGTTTAAGTATACAGCTATATCTATAGTACTAAATCTTTTATTTGTGTACATATCAAAAATTTCACGTATTATTTTAGCTTCATTATTATTGATTTCTAAAAAGCCATCATTATTTTTTTCGTATCCATATGGCACGATTCCTCCCATCCATTTACCTTTTTTAGCAGCTATGGTAGCACCAAGAAATAATCTGTCAAGTATATTATTGCGTTCTAATTCAGCCATATTTAGATATGTAATGAATTGAAATCGTCCTGCTGGAGTATTTAAATCAAATGGTTCAGTCATACTCATTATTTCAACATTATATTTCCGTAAAGATTCAACTGTTTTTAATCCAGTAAGTGTATCTCTGCCAAATCTATCTATTTTCCAAACTAAAACGATATTGAAAAGACCATCTGATGCATCTTTAACTAGTTTTGATCCAGCGGGTCTATTAACAAATTCAATGGCACCACTTACACCATCATCTAAGTATTGACCATATATGTCGATATCTTTATTTGTTTTAATATATTTAATGTATGAAACAAGAGTTTCAATTTGATTTTCTATGGTTCCACGTTCTTTCTGATCATCAGAACTTACTCTACAATAGAGTGCTACTTTTTTCATTTATTAGTTCTCTCCTCTACATTTTTTCTATTAAATCTAATGATATTTAGTGCAGATGTAATGGCAATTTTTAATTGTTGTTGTTCATTATCATTTAATTTAGTATCATCTAATTTTAATTCCTCGCTGTTTAATACCATTTCAAGGGCATCTTCAATATCTTCTATGACATATTCAGTATTAGTTTCTGCTTTATACAAATAGTCAAATGAAACTCCGAGTGCATTTGCAACTTTCATAACAGTTGAACTATTTAGGTTTTGCCTAATTCCGCTTTCTATCTCAGATATAGTTGATGCACCTACGTGCGCTTTTTTAGACAGTGTATATGCATTCATACCTTTTTTTTCTCTAATATTTTTAATGTTCTTCCCTAATATAGAAACTTCCATTTTAATTATTCTCCCTTAAGATATATTTCCGTTTACAGAAACATTATATATGTAACAACGCTTACAGTCAATACTTTTGTGTAAATAATTGTAAAAATATTACTAAATGTGCATAATTATTTCTGATAACAGAAAGGAAATAGTTGTAATGCTAAAGAATAATAAGAAATGATGACATAATTTATTTTAAAGTTAAAATAAAGGAATTTTTTAATGTTGATTTTTTCTACATTCGGAAAGATAATAATAATATATTTACTGTTAACGGAAAAAGGGGGGGCGAATATTATTAATGAAATTGTCTAAATTAGCAAGAGAAAAAGGGTTCACATCAATGTATCAATTATCAAAAAAAGCACATGTTGGTGTGTCAACATTATCTGAAATAGAAAATGGAATAAGAATGGATATAAGATTAAACACAGCAGTTAAAATTGCACATGCATTAGGTGTTTCGGTTGAAAAAATTAATTTATGTATTGGGGATGCAGTAGAAGATGAAAACAAAAAAAGTTATTATTAATGGAAAAAGAAGGATTGTAATTGTTAATGATGTTTCTGGTGTAGATAAAACGCTAGAAGCAGTTTTAAGAGTAATGGGCTCTAATTGGGAATATGATAGCAATGGAGATGTAAAGAGCAAAGGTAAGAATTGAAGTGAAAAAATATGGTATACGCAGTTATAAGTAAGTTGTGATTGAGACTCAAAATATGGACAAACTAATGTTAAAGATAGTGGAATTGGAAGAAATAAAATAACAAAACTTATATATAAAGAAAATAGTAATTTACCATATTTTTATGTTGGAACTAAAACTTTAGTTGACAGAGTTATGTTGAAAAATTGGCTTAGGAAAATATCGGAGGAAAAGCGAGTGATATAAGTAATGAATAAGTTAGTAATAAATCTTATAGAAGTATCACAGGAAGTTAATGAAAATTCAAAAATAATAATTGAAGGTTTAGAAGATATATTGTTTAAGTCACATGATAAATATAAGGTTCATGGAAAAAATTTTATTGAAACTATAACTAGGGATATTAAAGAAAGGAATAAAGTCATAGAAGAGCTTAAGGCAGTACAGCAGGCAAATAATTCTCAAAGATTATTTCAATTAATATGCAAGCTAAGAGTTCTTGATGATAGAGATTGTATGTCTTATAGATTATTTTTTAGTATGTATACTAATTCTTTGTTGATAGGAAAATTTATTGAATAGAGAGGGTGAATTAAGTTGTTAAGTGATAGAAGAATAGGTGAGCTAACAGTTTTATTTAAAAAACATGTACAGGCTACAGCAGAGCAGAAAATAGTAATAGAAAGGCAAATGAAAAGATATGGATGTAAAAATTCGATTGAAGCTTTCAAAAAAATAAGAGAGCACAGGAGAGATCAAATAAATAATTATAAGGATAATTAAAACATTAGTAATTCTTACAACTGTACTACATATGATATTGTTGAAAAAAATAAGTAATGAAGCAATGTCAAAATTTATTAAAAATGTTTTATATGATACTTTTATGTGCTTAGAAATTTTGATGTGAATAAAAAACCTAAACACTTTTTAGATAAAGGGGAGGGTGAAAATGATTGAAACAGTAAAACGTAATTATGAACTTGAAAGTGAAAATAAAGAGCTTAAGGAGCTTTTAGAAGAAGCATTACAATTACTTGAAATTTACAACTTTAAACTGAAAGAGAGGAATTGCAATAAGTATGAAAATAGCCCCTATTTCTGCGGCTACAGAAACTAGACAAGATTTGAAACATCATGGTAGAAATAATGATTTTCAGAATATTCTTAAAAAGTTAGAGGATGAAGTTGATATTGATGGTGACAATGTGTACAACGTGGAAACAAGTAATGTTGTGTGTGATTTGGATAATATCTACCATATTACATTAAAAAGATTATTGTATTAGAGAAGGTGTAAAAAATGAGAAAGCTAGATTCAATGGTACTGATTTTATTTGGTGTGTCAGCTTTACTGCAATTATTCTTTTTTAATTCAAATGACATTCTTAAATTTGCATATATACTTGCTGTGATTGGTTGGATATTAGTATTTGTGGCTTATAAAAGGCATAAGAGGTTGTCAAATAAGAAAGGTAATTAAGTTGAATTTACATAGAGAAGGTGAGTTTATATGAAAAATACATGTATAAATAAGCTTATAAAAGATGTTAAGTATACCAGTGAAATTATAGATGAAAATATAAAAACTTTAGAAATTATGTATAAAGAAAGTCCAGTTAGATACAAAAAGCATATAGAAACTTTTATCTTAAACTTAAAAAAGAATTTGTATGAAAGAAAAATGGTTATAACAAAGATTGATTCACTGGAGCAATCTGAAGATAACTTCAATAAAATTTTAGGTATAATTGCAAAATTAAAGTTGCTAGATGATAAATACAGAATGTCACATAAGATGTTTAAAAGCTTTATGAAGGAATGGAAAATCTAAATGAAAGGAGCGTTAATATGGCAAAATACAGGTATGTATATACAGTATTTTGGGATGATCCAGATGTAATGGAAAATTTCACACCAGAGGATAAGCTATTTTATTTATATTTACTTACAAATCCAAGAACAACTCAAATAGGAGTTTATAAGATAACTAAAAAGGAAATGGCTTTTGGTCTTGGTTACAGTATTGAATCAATTAATAGTCTTATATGTAGGTTCGTAGAGCATCACAAGCTCATTAAATATGATGAAGTTACTAGAGAACTAGCTATAAAGAACTGGGGGAAATATAATCTCAATAAAGGTGGAAAGCCTATTATAGACTGTATTACAAAAGAATTTAAGGAAGTTCAGAATATAGAGCTTGTAAAATATGTTGCTGAAAGTATAAGAAATGAGAGTATAAAAAATATCTATTACAGTTTTATAAAAAATTCAGTGAAAAATTTAAAATCACACGATACGTTGGACGAAACGAGGTGCGATACGTATAACGATACGTCGGCAGAACGTGAAGAAGGGAAAAATAAAATTACATTTTTAGGTAAACCATTTAATAATGCGGGTTTTGACGATACGTACCACGATACGTCAACGATAAGTGGACAAAAAGAAAACAAAAAACAAAAAGAAAAACAAAAAGAAAATAATAATACTACTTCTAAGAAAGATACTAACTTAAGTAATAAGGGACTAAATGATAGTTACATAAAAACTGATGGTGTGGAAGCTGATAATGATAAAGATATTTTTGTTAAAATACTGGATTATTATAAATTGAAAGCTTGTATAACAATGGAGAAGCCAGTTGATGTTGTATTAGCGAGACAATTTCAAGAAGAAAAGATACCTTTACACGTAATAAAAGATGGCATAAATCTAGCATTTGAAACTTTTAAACCTAAGTATAAGGGAGACAAGATAAGGTCTTTGAAGTTCTGTGAAGGTTTTATCAGAGATTTAGCAGCCAGTGAAAGAGCTAAAGAAAAGACCTTAAATAATAACTCTATGTCGGAAAGTGAAATAAGGTCAATTACAGCTATGCTAAAAAATAAAGTTTCTGATATGGAGATACCTAAGATAATAGTGTGTCTAAGTGAAAGTAGTACAGTCAGTATGAACAGGCTTGAGTACCTTAAAGAAAAAATAGATATAGTTGAAAGTTATGCAAAGGGTAAAAATATAAGCTATACAGGAGCTTTGATAAAAGCAATAAAAGAGAACTGGAGCAATATTAAGTATTCTGTAAAAGATAAGTTTAATAATTATGATCAGAGAAAATATGATTTTAAGGATTTGGAGCATAAGCTTTTAAAAGCTCAAGGGTTTTATGATTAGGAATGTGGGATGTTGAATCATGAAAGATGAAAAAAGATTTAAAACGGTATGTAGTGAATGTGGACATACATTTTATGCTTGTAAGTCAATTGCACAAGAATTAGGTTTACTGGATGCAGGTCATGGATCTTGTCCTGAATGCAAAACTTTTTTGAATTTAACTTTTGATAAAAATAACAATGAAACGAAAACAATAGCATGGAATAAATATTTAAAATCTGTTGGTATAAGTACATTTGATGAAAATGGGGTAGAAATTAAGAAGTATAAGGCTCCTAGATGGAATATAAAACGTAGAAGGTGAGTTTCAATGCTTAAAGGTCAGATTACAATGTTTGATGTCCTTAATTTCATTCAAGAGGAAAAGAAAAATAATATTGGAGAAAAAGTTAATGTAGGAGATCATGTAAAAGCTGAGGTTAATAGAGGATTTGTAGTAGGAATAATATCGAGAGTGTATGGATTAGGTGACTCCATATTAAATATAGATTTTGAATGAAATGGTGTAAAATATCAAACTGCTATTGGCAGATTTGCTGTGAAAGCTATTTTATAGAGAAAAGAGGTTGTGATATTGAAAAAAGATGACAAATTGGTTGAAGATAAATTAGTTGAATATTTTAATACGTTGGAAGAATTAGATTCATATAAAAGTAAATTAAAGTATTATGAAGAAAACATTAATATATTGAATATAGCAAATGTAAAAAAGGATAGTACGGACATTAAAAATGAAATAAATAAAGTTAAGTTAAAAATTGTAGAAAATGAATTTAAATATAAACATATAGAAAACTTTATAAATTCTTCACTTACGAAAGAAGAAAAGGAATTTATAGAGCTAAGGTATAGAAAAAAATTAACGGTAATAGGTGTTAGAAGTAAGTTATACATGTGCGAAAAAACCTACTATAAGGTTAAAAAAGAAATTTTAGAAAAATTAAAAGTTGTGGTGCTTTGAAAGATATTCAGGGCACTGCTTTTTTATTAAAAAATATAAATGTACAGTGTTTAGGTAGGGATTTAGGGTAGTAAAAGTTACTGTAAAAAAGATGAAAAGTGGGTGGGTTTTTAATTTTAGAGTTGATATATAATTACATTAGCCTTAGGAAAACTATGTAAAAAATCATGCTAGTGAAAATTTTACTCATGTAAACTTTTCTTTTATGAGGAGTGAAAAAAATGAATAAGCAGGAAATTATAAATATGTATTTTAACAAAAATATACCAGTTCAGGATATTGCTAATAAGTTTTCTAAAAGTAGAGCTGCAATATATAAAATTGTAAAGGCTGACATTAGGTATGAAGAAACTAAAAATTTTAGAGAACAGAAAAAAAATGAATTAGTTAAAGAAAATCAGAATTTAGTAAAAAAATTGTTCTTTGATGAACATAAGAAAGTATGTGAAATAGCAAGAGATTTAAATATAAGTAATACACTGGTAACTAAAATTATAAAATCAGATAATAGATATGAAAATGAAAAGAGTAGGAGAAAATTAGAGAGTAAAAAAAAGAATGTTGAAGCTACAAAAGAAATAGTGAATAAAAAAAGGCAGAGAATGAGAAGTTCATATGATAGTTCAATTGTTAGCGGAATGATGTTATTGCAAAAACAGAATGCAATTTCAATGTCAACCACAAGAAAAATTTCTACTACTGGAATTGTAACAGCTAACCTAAATCATTATGTCTATGATAGTAAAAGACAAAAATTAGTATTTGATAATTCATGCGGAGATAGACCAATAGATTTGCCTAAAAGTATTAAAATTCATACATGTGATTATATTCCATTCAAGGCTTATGAGGAAAGCAAGGTGTAGGCTATGGGAGAACAGGAATTAAAAGAGGTAATTGAAAGAGCTAAAAATGGAGATACAGAAGCTAAAGAAATTATAATAAACTTCAGCATGAAATACATTAAAAATGCAGCAAATAGATTTCATTTAAACAATAAAAAATTATCAGTAGATGATCTTGTTCAGGATGGTGTTATTGCTGTATTGGTGGCAATAAATTATTATGATATGAAACATGATGTTAAGTTTTCAACTTATGTTTATGAAATTATAAATTTAACAATTTTAAACAGTATAAAAAAAAGACATATGACAGTAAGAGTGCCACAGGGAGTTTTGATTCATAATTCGTTTGATATTTTATCATTAGATGAAAATATTAATAAAGTTGAAACTTTATTAGATAAAATTAAATATAAAGAAAATAAATTTGATTATATAGATGATTATGCAAAATGGCAAAGCATATTTGAAAAGAATCTAACACAGCTAGAAGAAAAAGTGATACTAAAATTTTATTTTGAAAATAAAACAATTGATTGTATAGCACATGAATTAAATGTGGATAAAAGAAAAGTATATGTATTGAAGCATAAAGCACTAAAAAAGTTAAAAAAATTGAAAAGGTATTATGAGGAGGAATTTTAGATTTCTCCTTTATTTATTTTTTGAGAAGGAAGTGATGCAAATGTTTTTAAGAAAAAAATTAGTGAAGGGAGGTTAATTTATGGATAATATACAGCCAGTTTCACCAGATGTTGTAAGCGGAAAACTTTCAACGGTGATCATGACTATATACAATACGATTGCACCTGTAATATATCCACTTGCATTACTAGGATTTATAGTTGCTTTGCTATTTTTACTAATAGGTGCAATTTTTCATTCGAAAGTATTAAAAAAAATGGGATCTGTTGATTTTGTTATTACAGCAGCGGCTCTTGTGTTGTATTCATTACTACCAACATTTCTTGGGCTGCTAAAAACAATTAGTAATATAGTTAAGTAGGTAAATAAGGAAAGGATGATTTTAGTGATTAAGAAATTAAAAGAAAATTTAACGAAAGTAAAGGACTTAAGCATAAAAACATACCTAAGTTTAATAGCAATTTTAGGTACTTTATATTCAACTACGATACCAGTACATGCAGATAGTCAAATAACATCTCATTCTGCGGGTGAAGTTGCAAGCCATATTTTTAAAGCTAATCAGGGTATAGCTGAGGCTTTTGGTGGTGCTCTGATAGGAATTGCAGTAGTCGTAATAGGTATAAAGATGCTAATGGCAAGTAAGAAGCAGGAAGCAAGAAGTGAGGCTATGGATTCAATTTTAACTGTTATAATAGCAAGTCTTTTAATAGGCGGATTTGCTATATTTGCAGGATTGTTTTTTGGCTTTGGACAATAAAAATTATGGGCGGAGAAATCTGCCCTTTAAAGGATAAAGGCAGGTGAATATATGAGATATTTTAAAGTACCATTTAACATAAATGAAGAGGACAAAGTAATAGGTGGATATGTTTCTTTAAGGCAGTTTGGATGGATAATCTTTGCTGCATTTTTTATTTCAATATTATTTCTTTTTAATAGAAATTATATGACTATACACAGAGTATTAGGGCATTCACCGGAGATAAATATTCATCCAATATCTCTTACTATAAGGATTATATTTGCATTTGGAATAGTTATTTTTTCAGCTTTATGTGCTTTTTATAAAGTAGATGATACCTATAATTTTGATAAATACTTATTCAAGATGATTAAGTTTAAATTTAGAAATAAAGTATTTAAATTTAGAAAATGAATAGAAGGAAGGTGTTTCGGTGATAGTTATATCTTTAGTGTTTCCAATTATGGCTTTTATTTTTTTAGGAATTGTAGTCATGTACACCAGAAAAAAGAATAAGCCTAAAAAGCAGAGAAATGCAAATACTCAAAATGATAATGATGGAAATAAGATAAGCAGCAGCGAATTAAAGAAATGTACTGGAATTAAAAAAATAAAAGGAAGCAAAATATATATGAGAAATGGAGCCATAAGGGTTAATTTAGGTATATCTTCTCCAGATTTTGAGCTTTTAACAGATGATGAACAGACAGCTTTTGAAGATTGTCTTATGATGTCAGCCCTATCGCTTAATTTTCCTGTGCAGTTTCATACGACTTTAAAAAAGATAGATATAAAAGAGCCGGCGGAGCTTGTTGAAAAAACCATGAATAGTTCAGATATTTTAATTTCGGATAATTTAAAGGATTACTGTTCTGAGCTTTATACATCGTATAGGAAGCTTGAAAATGAAAAGGGCATTTTTGTGAGAAAGAGTTTCTGTACTGTAGGTGCATATCTACCTGATAAGGATGAAAAAAAGGTTTTAAATGAGCTTCAATCAAGAGTAGATAATATAGCAGGAGGACTTTCAAGGGCAAGGATGAAAGTTAACCTTTTAAGTTCCGAAAGTACAGCACAGATTTTAACAGACCTGTTTAACAGGGGCAAAAATATAAAGATAGAGAGCTTAGAAAAAGAAGGAGCATTTGATTTATACAGTGAGGGGGTAGGACAGGTTGTGGAAGTCGAAGAAGAGCAAGAAAGTTGATAAAAAAAATTCAAATAAAGATAAGGAAGAAGATTTCTTTAAAAAAGGTACTATAGACATTATGGATTTAATTACGCCTGATGGAATAGTTGAGGGAAAGGAGTATATTTATCTTGGTCCAGGTAAATATGCAAGGGTTTATGCAATAATAGGTTTTCCACGCAATATGACTGTAGGATATTTAAATGAACTATTTCAAATGGGAGACATTGATGTTACAACTTATGTTGAAAATATACCTGACTCAACAGTTATAAGAAGACTCACAGGAAAATACAGTCAGTACATGAGTAATATAAATTTACAGTTAAAGCACGGTTATTCTATAGATTACGGCATGAAGCTTGCAGCAGAGGATTTAGATGAAACTAGAGCAAAGATACAGACCAATACTGAAAGAATGTTTTATGTGCAGCCAATAATATTCCTGTGGGGAAAAAACTTAAATGCACTAGGGGATAAAGCAGAAATGTTTGATACTATCTGTGCTAGAAAGTCTCTTGTTGCAAAATGCCTTGTAGGAGATCAACTAAAAGGTTTTTTAACTGGTGTTCCAAATCTCAATATAGAATACACAAATGGTTTTAGGAATATGATAACGGGTTCTGTTGCATGTCTTGTTCCTGTTGGAAATACTGAGCTGTGTCATAAAAATGGTATATTCTACGGAGAAAATATGTTTACTAAATCACCTATAGTTTATAACGAATTTATAGGAGCACCAACCTTAACTAATCCCCATACTTTTGTTTCAGGTACTACAGGAGCAGGGAAGTCAGTTTTCCTAAAATTAAAATCTGCACGTTCTGCGGCTGCGGGAAGATGGACAGTAATACTTGACCCTCAAGCAGAATACAAGCCGCTTATAAAAAAATTGGGTGGTCAGTATATAGAGCTTAGACCAGGTGTTAAATCAGGTATAAATCCATTTGAAATAGAAGTTGAAGAAGATGAAAGTGGCAAAAAGAAAATTGATATATACGGTAAGCGTTCTGAAATAATAGAGATGATTTCTATATTTTCAGAGAAATTCAGAAATGGCAGTCCACTTCAGGGAGAAGAAATAACGGCAGTTGATGAATGTACAGCAAAACTTTATGAAGATTTAGGTATTACCGAAAGACCTGAAAGCTTATATGAAGAAAAGACCTATGAAAAAGAAGGCAAATTTTATACAGGAAATATAAAAAAGGATCTACCGACTTTAACTGATTTAAGGAATGCTCTTATTGAGAAAAATGAAACCATAGAATCAGAAGGAATAAAAGATCTTATAGAAGTAATGAAGATGATAACAGGTGATGGCCCTATGGCAATGTTTGATTGTAAATCTTCAATAAATTTCAACAGTAAAATAATAGCTATAAGTTATAAACATTTAAATGATGAATTCACGAAATTTTATGCTATGATAAATAGCCTTTCATGGATATGGACAACTTTTTCAAATTACAAATACAAGGATATTGAAAAAGAAGTTATAGTTGATGAAGGGCATTTATTTGCTAAATTTGAAAGGTCACTTCATTTCTTAGAGCTTATAGCAAGACTCGGAAGAAAACTTAAGATAGCACTTACCTTAGCCACACAATTTATGCAGGATTTCATAGGCAGCAAGCAGACGGAAGCTATAATAAATCTCTGTGGTACTAAAATTTTATTAAAACAGGAATCATCGGTAGCCAAAAAGGTCTGTGAATTTTTAAGTTTATCATCAAGGTGCGAGCAGCTCATGACAACTTTTGTTTCTGGACAGGCAATACTTCTTTCAGAGCAGGAGCTTGTACTTATGCATGTTAAGCCCTTTGACTTTGAGTGGGATATGGTGAAAACTTCATAGGAAGGAGGTTTTAAATTGAATTTTATATCTTCAAATGCAGATGCACCAACTAAAATAATATATGAATATATAAGTGCCTTTGGCGGCATATCAATGGCGTTTGCAATAATTATGCTTGGTATAAAAATGCTTCTTACAGCACATAAAAAGGATGCTAGAGAAAAAGCCATGGAGTCACTTGGCAAAATAGCAGCAGGAGGTTTTATACTTGGAATAAGTTTAATACTTGCAGGTTTTTTAGGTTGGGTGGCAAACACTTCAGGAGCTGCACTTAACACGAAGAATTCCACCTTTAAGATTGACAGCAGTTCCAAAACTGAAACGGATAAAGATGGGACATTTATTGAAAGAGGTGTGGCAGATGTTATAGATGCGGTGCCTAAAGCACTTGATAATATTATAGATGACAAAATTGGATTTGAGCCTCTTGGTGATTTAATATTCAGCACCGATAAGCTTGATCTTGCACCATTTAAGTATGAAGAATGGCAGAATCTAAACTATCTATATACTCTTATCTGTACTTTAGTGTCACCGCTGTTTTTAATTATGATTGCAAAAACTGGTTTCAGTATGGTACTATTTTCGGATTCAGTTTCAAAGAAAATAGATTTAAAGGAAGAGTTAATGAATTGGTTTTTATGTGTATTTTTACTGGCAGCAGCACCAATTTTTATACAGGGGTTATTTGAGCTATTTAATGGTTTTACTGATGCATTAACAACAGCTACGAAATCTGTAATAGGCGACTATTCTAGCAGTCCTGCATTTAAATATTCTCTTGTTGATGCAATTAAGACGGGGTCTCCAATAACTACAGCGATAGTTCATTTACTTTATGCATGGCAGAATATAAGAATAAATATTATATTTTTAAGCAGAAAGGTAGTACTTTCAGTAATGTATGTATTTACACCGATAGCCATAGCGCTATGGGGCATAAATCATAGGGTACATGCAGCTTCAATATGGTTTGGAGAAATGATAACAAATGCTTCTATGCAGTTTTTTTATGCATTTACTTTCACGGTAATGATTGCGGCTTTAGGTGCCTCAACATGGCAGAACTGGCTCTTAGCTTTAATATGGATGACAGCTTTAACGAAAGTTGCTGAAATGCTTAGAAATTCACTTCAAGGTTTCTTTACAAAGGTTTCTGGATTAGATGAAACAACTCTTGCTGGTGGAGCTCTAGGAACAGTTGGGGGTATAGCAGGAGGCATGGCCGCAGCTTTTGGAATGACAACAGGTGGAAATCATGGAAGTGGGAATGGATTTAAAGATTTTAAAGCTTCAGATGTAACAAAGAAAGTTTTTGGAAATACACTGGGTAATGTCGGTGGAAGTTCTGGCAGAGGTGGAAATTCGGTGAAAGGTTCAAATTCAATAAATAAAAATGCCACTTCTTTTGGAGATAATCTGAAAGACTATGACAATTATAATATGGGTAATGGTTTTCCAGCAGGACATGATGAAGAATATACTCCAGAAAAGCCAGATTCAGTAATAGAACAATTTAAAGAAGACAGCGCAAAACAGAATTTAAATAATTCAATGCTTGCAGATAATTTAAATATGGGAATTTCAAAAAATAAGGCAGGATCAAGGGTTAATGGGTTATTAACAGCTATGACCGCAGGAGATCCTATGTTTAAAGGATTAGCTGAAGCAGGGGGGAGTTTAGCAGGAGGTATACAGAATAGAAGAACAGCATCAAAGGCTATATACAAAACAGCAGCACAAATGGAGAAACTTGGACTGGCTAAAAATAAGAAAGAAGCTATAAATACTTTATTTGGAGGAAACAATGATTTAAAGGCTAATTTTAAAAAGTTTAAAGTGCTAAACCGCCCTGCAAATGCAGTTTTAAAGCATACAGCTAATACTAATGTAGGGAAGTCATTAAGAACTTCTCACAATAAAAAAGCTTTTTCTAGAAATATAGCAGCTGGCAATAATACTGCGGCAGCTATGAATTTAGCAAAAGCACATCCTTTTAATAAGTTATCTGATAGTTATAAAACAAAAATCATAGCACAGACTAATTCTTATACCTCTATTGATGGATTTAACGGCTGGTCATAAATAAATATTAATTGTAAAAGTTGAGAAATTTAATTTATTTAAAATTTCTCGGCTTTTTTTATTTTTTGAAGGGAGGTATGATTTATGTCAAATAAGAAGTCAGGTTCATTTTTAAGAAATATGGTTAAGAACAAGTTCAAGAAAAAAGGAAAAAAAGTTTTGAAAGCTTTAATAAAAAAGATAATGTTTCCTTGGGGACTTATTTTTATTTGCTTTATATTTGTAGTTATTTTTGCTATATCGGTGGCAAAAACAGGGTTTATGGGAGATCAAACTTTTAGTGACAATCTAAATGAGTATCAGAATAAAGAACTCGCAGGTTTTCTTACTAAAAAAGTTAAAGATGCCAATGGTTCTATGGATGATATGTACGGTATGGCTAAAAAAGTAGCACTTACAGATGGCAATGTTGAAGGTTTTATATCACTTGTTGAAATGGAGCAAAATCAGGATATAGATAAAATGGTATCCCAAAGTGGACGGGCTGGGCTTTTAGGCTCTGAGGATATTATTTCAGAGTATGCAGAACTTTTAAAGCCTGATTTTTCCTATAAGGATGATTCTATAGTTACAACAGTTACAGTTAATACAAAGGATTCAACAGGGCAGAATGTTACATCATCACCTATTGTTACTAAAGAAAAGGTAAAGTTGTTAACCAGTGCAGATGCTTTAAAAGGTAAAGTAGATATAACCTATAAAGTGCAGTCTCAGACTAAAACAGATGTTAAAACGAGAACATATGAGAAGCCTAAAGCTAATCAGCCGCCGGCTGCCGCTAATAATCCAAATTCAAAACCAGAAATGGAAACAGTAACAGAAACTACAACCACTACAACTAAGGTTGATACTCCAGTAATAGATAAGGTTACAGAAAGTGGAAAGAGCATGGAAAGATTAAAGAGCATAATAAAACAGCAGTTTCCAAATGAAGATACAGAGGACAAGCTTAAAATGGCAGCACACTTTGTTATAGCAGGAGCTAGTAATGACTACGATACAAAACAGCAGAATGGTGACTGGATGAATAAAGATCCAAATGACGATAGTATAGTAAATGACATATTAGATGCTGGAGCCGATAATGGGTTTAGTGGTGAAATACCGCTTTTTAGGCAGACAGATGCAAGATGGGCTAGTCAGCCATATGGTCAGGGGAATATAGGTACAAGCGGATGTGGTCCGACTTCATTTGCTATGATAATTTCAGGACTTAGTGGAAAACTAGGTTCATGGGATAAAAATGGTGATGGAATGTTAGATCCAGGAGAAGCCGCAACCTATGCCATAGCTTCAGGGTATAACAGTTCTACAGGAGAGGGTACTTCATGGGGCTTATTTGACAATAGTTCTACATCACAATTTGGAATAAACAGCAGTAATGAAATAGAACCTTCAAATTATAGTTATGTATATGACCAGCTTAAAGAAGGTAATCCAGTAGTTGCAAGTATGCACGCAGGACACTTTACTAAAGGTGGTCATTTTATTGTTTTAACTGGTGTTGATACAGATGGACAGGTACTTATAAATGATCCTAACCCCAAAACTGGAATAAATAAATTTCCAATAGAAGGTATAGCTTCAGAAGCTAATTTATTCTGGGTGTTCAATAATCCTAATATTAAATATGATAGTTTTATATGTACTGCATACGGCGGTGTACATGATGGTATGGAAGGCGGCGGAACTACGGCAGATGGAACAAATCTTGACGGAAAGGATTTTACAGCAAGAGTAATAGCAGTAGATCCAAGCGTAATTAAATTAGGAAGTCGTGTATATATTCAGTTCCCTGATAATAAAAGGTATCAGAATAAAAATGGACAAAGATACGATTTAAATGGCTGGTATACTGCGAGAGATACAGGAGGAGCTATAAAAGGAAATCATATAGACTTATTTATGGGCTTCGGTGGAGCTGATGATACTGCAAGATGTGATGATTTTGGAACAGTAAATATTAAGGTAAGACGTTAGGAGGGTTAAACTTGAATAGAAAACTTAAATTTATAATTGCTGGAAGTGTTGTAACGGCGTTATTTATAGGGATGGCTGTATTTTTAATATGTAAACTTACCTACAGTGACAACTATGAGCTAAATCCTAAAAAAAATATACAAGCAAAAGTTAGAAATACTAAATATAATGCAGAAGATGAAAAGGAAAATAAAATAAATGTTGAAGTGAGAAAAGAAAATAAAAATGCAGATAAGCTTAAAAAGTTTCAGAGTGACGACAGCAATAATGTAAATGAACAGGCTAATACATCCTGTGAAAGACAGAGTGATGGAAACTTCTATATAGATAATATAAATGACCTTTATAATAATAAACTTGTATCACTGGATGAAATGTTTTGGGTACAGAAAAGATTAAAAGAAGCAGCTAATGATATGCCAAAGTTCTATAAAGAAACTTTGAGTATTAAAAATAATGATAGAGCTTTAAAAAAGTATATGTTAAAAGGAGATAACAAAGATAGATTAAATTATCTGTATGGTGCAGAGAATGTAAATTCTATTAAAACATTAATAAATAAACTTAGTTTTATAAAAGATAATTCTAAATTAACCCATGGTGCTATAAGTAATATAACCAAGCAAGATGATAATCATATAGGGTTTAATATAAGTATATATTCTAGTGATAATAAAGAACAAACATTCAATGTAACCCTAGAGTTCAAGAGCGATAGAGCGGTATTAAATATAAAAATAGAATAAATAGTGAGAAGTATATTGTACCGTGTTTGGGTAGGGATTTAGGTATGGAAATGTTACTGTGAAAAGGAGGAAAAGTGGGTGGGTTTTCTCTTTGAAATATAGTATATAATAAGGTTGTCTTTAGAGAAACTATATAAAAATAGGTGCTAGTAAAAATTTTACTCATGTAAACTTTTTAGTTATCTAAGGCTATTCCTCCTTTATTTTAAGAAGCAGTTGCTTATTAATTTAAGCAGCTGCTTTTTTTATTGTATGAAAAAATAAAATATGAGGAGGTAAATGTAAAGTGAAAATTGCAATAGCAACAGGAATGACCGAGCTTGATGAAAAGATATGTAGCAGATTAAAAGATAATAAAGATATGATAATTAACGTGGTAAACTACAGAGAATTCTTTGACAAGCAGAATTTCAATATTGCTGTTATCTCAGAAAGACTTTTAGGAGACATGAACTTAGAGCAATTATTCTTCGTACTAAAGTCTAAAAATACCAGGATAATATACCTTACAAATGCAGATGATGTAAATGGTATTAAAAGATGTTTTAAATATTCTATAAATGATATATTGTTTGATCCTGTAAAGCCAGAGGATATTATTAAGTTAATTTTAGAGCCTAATTCTTTTGCAGATATTTCAGATATTTATTTGAAATATAGTAATATGCAATTAAAATCAGGTGAAGCTGGCACACCAATTAAGGTTATAAAGGAGAGTGGAGGCAAACCTAAGGTTGTAGAGAAAGTAGTTGAAAAGATTATTGAAAAGCCTGTAACTGTAAAAGAAACAATATATAAGACTAAAATATTGAAGAAGAAAATAATAACATTTTATGCTACAGATAACGCACTTTTACCGGCAAATTTAATTACACAATTAGGGGTGCTTTTGTCAAAGAGAACTAATCAAAAAATATTGATTTTAGATTTCAATACTTTATTTCCAATTGTAGATGATTTCTTTGGAGTTAAAAAAGAAATTAGTATTGAAAGTAAATATGATATTGGAAGTAGTACAAGTTTAGTTTTAATGTATAATGCCTTGGAAAGAGGAAACCTAAATGAAGGTAGTTTTTTCAAGTTTGTGCAGAAGACAAAGTTTAAGAATTTGCATGTTGCAACAGGCCTTTATGATTTAGCACTTTTTGAGAAAATGCCTGAAGAGTATTTTTCTAAGATAATTGAAATAGCATATAAGATTTATGACACTATATTAGTAAATACAAATCCTGATATAGGTCTTGCGAGCACGTTTATTCCAATGTTGGATTCCACGGATGATGTATTCATTATTGAACCTAATTACACAAGCATAAAAAATATGCTTTTTGTGTTTAGTAATCTTAATAATAGAATTTCAAAGGGAAAAATAAAAGTTATTGTTGACAACTATTCTAATAGTGGGCTTGATAGTGAAACTATAGAAAAACTTTTGGGTGACTACAAAATTATAGGGTATTTGCCGGAGGATCATAGAAGAGAAGAATTTTTGAATAGGCAGAAGCCTTTTATAGCAAGTACGAGTTTGAAGAAAAGTGATGTTAAACCTTATTTGAAATTATTAGAAGCTTTTGATTATATAAAAGAGCCTACATTTTTGGATAAATTCTTTAAAAGAGGTGGTGTTAGATGAATAGAATTAATTTAGTAGAAGAACTTAATTATAAGAATAATGTTAGTAATGTAAAAGATATAGGGAATACTGAAGTCGAGCTTATAACATTGGTAGATAATATAATAAAAGAATTTACGGAGAAAAGATCATACCTTATAAATGATACAGAGAATGGCAAGCTTCCAGAAAAATCCCTGGAAAATGAAATCATGAACTTCGTTGATAAAAATGGTATAAAGCTTAATGAAACTAGCAGAGATAAACTCATAAAAAAGGTTAAAGATTATCTTTTTGGATATTACATTCTTCAGGATTTAATAGATGATGATGAAATTTCTGATATAAGAGTGCTTTCTTATGATAATGTACAGATAAAAACACATGGAAATAGACTTCCATCAAGTGTAAAATTTCCGTCTAAAGAGTCTTTTGATATATTCTATAATTACATTGTTATAAAACTTGGAGGAGTTTTAGATAAAAAGAATGCTCTACAAGTTTTGTCGGATAGTACAGATAAATTTCTCTTAAGAATAAATGTGAGTTCATCTTTTGTAAATTCAGTTGATAATTCTTATATATCTATAAGAAAGATACCTAAGAATAAACTTGAATTGGAAGAACTAATGATTAAAAAAAATATGCTTGATAGAAAAATATATGATTATTTTGTAGAACGTGTTAAAGCAGGAGTTAATATACTTTTATGCGGCAAAGGAGGCAGCGGAAAAACTACACTTATAAATGCTTTTTTAGAAAAAGTGCCATATGATAGGGCTGCACTTATTATTCAGGAGTCTGAAGAGCTTCACTCCAAACATCCTAATATGATGTTTCAAAAAGAAAAGTCCACAGTAGGATATAGTGATGCCGAATATTCTTTAAATGATTTTTCAAGATTTGCCATGACAGAGGATCTTGACATGATTGTCATAGGTGAAATTAAAGGAAAAGAAGCTTTAAGTTTATCGAAAGTAATAGGCACAGGACACGACGGTTGGGCTTCTGTTCATGCTAATAGTTCAAGAGAAGCAGTAGAAAAGATGGTTGATTATATGCTGGAAGGTAATAATAATTTGAGTAGATACGCTATATTAAAACTTTTAGCAGCTATAGATATAATAATATTCATGAAGGATTTCAAAGTTATGGAAGTGACAGAAATAGCAGGATTTGATGAGGCTAATAAGGAACCGATTTTTAATCCTGTGTTTAACTTTAATAATGGAAATTTTGAAAAGTTAAATAACAGTTGCCATAAAGTACAAGAGAAAATTGATTATTTCAATTATACGAATGGCGGTGATAAATGATGATTATTGCCTTACATTTAGTTTTATTCCTAGCTGTTATTGTAATGTCTTATGGTATTACAAAGTTTTTTATAAATAAAAATAAAATAGAGAATATACTTTACTATTTTGATGAAAAATATAAAAAAAGGCTACTTGATAAAAAAATAGATAAAGCCTATAGAAAAAAGAGAATAAATGTCTTTGGAAAATTTGATTCTCTTATATATTCATCTGGTATAAGAAAACATTTTAAATACATGACTTCGGAATTGTTTATCTTTGTAGTGTTGATTTTAGCATCTCTTGTATCTGCCGTTGTTTACACGCTCTTCAGCAGTATAATTTTTTCAATAGTAGCTTTTGTTGGTGTTATATTTATTTCTTATGGCATTCTCAAAGAGCTTGCAAGAGTGAATTTTGATAAAGTTGACAATAGTATTATGTTTTTTATAAACTCTTTAAAAAATAATGCTGCGATAGAAAATAATATAGCTTTTATGATGGAGCAAACTACAAAGAGGCTTAAAGAACCACTTAAAACTTATAATATGGATTTTGTAAGTGACGTTAAAATGGGTATTTCGCTTCAAAAAGCTTTTGATAACTATATAAATAAAGTTGAAAATATAAGACTTAAAAATATATTGAAAAACTTGTATATATGTTCTATAAATAATGCTAATTATTCTAAATTGCTTGATAAAACTAGAATAGTTATAAAAAACTATTATGAAAACAAAGAGAAACGCAGAAGGAAGGTAATAGGTGCTCAAATAAGTATTGCTGTTATTATCTTTGTGGCAGGTATTATATTAAATGCACTATCTGGAATTACAAATAATTTTTATGATCTTTTAATGAAAACAACTATAGGACAAATTCTTATTGGTTATATGTTAATTGTAATTTTAATTGCGGTATATAGATGCATAACTCTTAAGGAGTTTAATTACTAAGAAGGGAGAGTTTAAAAAATGGAATATATTATTTTAAATGTTGCTCTTCTTATATGCATATTAATAATAGCTTATTATCTTAGAAGAGCAATTAAATTTGGATTTAGCAAGCAATATAAGAACATTAAAAGCAGCTTTAAAGTTAAAAAAAATACTAATTTTTCAATGGATAAATATTTTAATACTAATATACTAGAAGAAAAACTTATTAAGTGTGGTAATCCACTAAAATTAAAGCCTACTACATATATACTGTTAAAGATTTTATTAGGAGTTCTTCTTTTTATAACAGGTTTTGGGTATGTAGGTGTTACGACAGTAGGATTTATAGTGTCTATATTAGCAGGCATTCTCGGATTCTTTCTAGTGGATATTATAAATTATATAAGTAATGAAGACGATAAAAACAAGATAAGAATGGATTTAGCAGATGTATATGATTTAGTAACACTTCAGACGGTTGCAGGAGTAAGCATAGGACATGCACTTCTTGAAGCTTATACAGTTTGTAAAAGTAAGAGATTAAAAAAAAGCCTTATAAGATTGGCAGCTAAAATAAATTTATCTAAAAATATAGAAAAAGCACTGGACGATTTTAGTGAAGAATATGATATGCCTGAAATAGATTCTTTTGTTGCTCTTATTAAGGAAAGTGTATCAAGTGGTGTGTCTGAAGATGCTCTGGATGATCAAGGTACCTCATTAAAGGCTGTCAATTCATTCTATGCAGAAAGTCAGACTGAGAAAATAGATATGCACGTGCTTGTAATTTCCATGATGCTTTTAGGTGGAATTGTAGCAATTGTTTACTATGTTATAGGGATTAATATGATGCAAAGTGCACATAGTATTTTTAGTTAATTTAATGTTTTAAATGGTCACAGGAAACTGTGACCATTTTTTATGGAAACAAAATTTAAAAAGGAGTGTTGTCAAAATGAAAAATTTAGGATTAATGTTGACTACAAAAGCAATAGCCGCAGAAGAGGGAGTTAAAAACAAGGTACTCAAGAATAGGAAAGGGGAGGTTAATACTGTTGCAGTTTTAGTTATAATAGCAGTTTTTTTAATTATAACTTATCCAATATATAAGAGCCTTATAAATGATTTTATGACAAGTGTACAAACTTGGTTCCAGACTACTGAAAAAAGTATTTTTAAATAAAATACAATGTGTGCTTAGGAAGTGGTGAGGTGAAGATTAACAAAAAAAGTGAAGGCGGTATTGAGGTTGTGGTTGCAACATTAGTTGCTGTGCTTGCTTTAGGATTTACTATGGTATATTTTATATCAAATATGATCCCAGTTATAAATAAATATAAAGTTGAAACAGTTGTAAGAAAATATGCATTGAAAGAAGAACAGGAAGGATATCTAAGCCCTAGTAATGTATCATCTATGGAGTCTGAACTTAAGAATATTGGTATAAGTAATATAAATATTTCAGGTACAACATTGTCACCTGTTGAGTACGGTGAAGATGTATTGATAAATATAAGTTATAAGGATAATATAAAGAGTTTAACAGTTAAGGATGGAATAATACCGATGCTTTCAAATGAAGCAAAAACAATTACTATAAATAAAAGTTCTACTAGTAAGAAAGCGATTGAACCGTAAGAGGTGGTGATATTGAAAATAAAAAAAATTTTGAACAGTAAGGCCGACGGAAATGCAGGGGTTGTAATATGCGGAATGTTTACACTTATTATAGTTGTATTGTTTGGAGTTTTTGTTATGTTTACAAAAGTTATTACAACAGAAGCAGAAAGTGTGCAAGATGATGTAACACTGTCGAATCTTGCAGTTTATAAAAACGTGGATTTAAATTATCTAGCTATAGACGATAGAGATTTAAGGATTGATCCTAATGCAGCTCTTGAAACTTTCAAAGAACATTTAAAAATAAACATGGAGCTTGATGATAATTTTAATGGGCTTGAAGGGAGTGTTGCAGTTGGAAAAGTTACTGTAAATGAATTTACTATATACAATGTAAATAGTAATAGTGTTGATATATATAAGTATACTGATTCTTGTCGTACTTTCGTTCATAGCACTGGAATAAGGAATATAACAAAAACATCTGATAACTCTGTGGTTAAGAATACAAGTGTACATGCAACTATAGAGTATAAAGTGAATTTGATTTTCGGTGGAAGTCAAATGGTTACAACTTCTGTCGATACGGATATAGTTAAATAAATAAAATTTGAAATATTAAGAAAGGAATGATAAAATTTGCATTTCAATTTTAGACCTAAAGTTCTTATAAGTACAACATTAATAGCAGCTGTTTTATTTGGCGGACTGATTTATATTGAGGATAAAGCTGTAAATTCCGTACCTAAACAAAAAATATTAGTAGCAACAAAAGATATAGATCAGGGAAGCAAACTTAAAGAAAGCGATTTTGTGAGTGTAGATTATAATTTAGTTAATGTTAATAATAATGACATTAAGAACGTAAGCGATTTAAGAGATAAATATGTTGTAGAAGATATATATAAAGGGGAAGCTTTAAATAAGCAGAGAATAGCAGATAAAAATGATAATTCAAAAATATTTCTCAAGAAAAATGAAAAAGAAATTTCAATACCTGTTAGTAAAGTTAATAATGATGCGTTTGCTGGAACTCTGCGTAAAGGTGATGTTATTGATATAACACATACTGTATCTCAAAGTGATAATAGCGATAATAATACTGAGTTTGATATGAAGAAAGCAGAAGTTATCGGAGCTGTTGATTCTCAAGGAAAATTTTTGGGGAGCAATGATAAAAATGTTTTAGCTTCATCAATTATGGTTAGGGGATCACAGGATGATTTTATAAAAATATCTAAAGATTTATCGAATGGATATTTCAGTATAGCAAAGAGTTCATTGAAATAATTTCTCCATAAAATTTCAAGAAAGTACTTGAAAACTTTTATTTCGTTTGCCAAGTTATATGATTAATTGTAATATATAACTATAAAGAGAATTAAATATAAAGGATGAAATTTGAGGGGGAAAATGAATAAATGAAAAGAAAATTTTTAGCTGGATTAATAGCTGTTGCTTTAACGACAGCAGTTATAGGAATAAGTAAAAATGAAAATATTGCGAAAGCAGATACAAATATAGCAAATGTAGGAGTTAGTTACTCAGGACATGTACAAAATATAGGCTGGCAAACTCCGGTAAGTGATGGACAAGAAGCCGGTACAGACGGTAAAGGTCTTAGGGTTGAAGCATTAAAATTAAATTTGACCAATGCACCTAAAGGAGCTGCTATAGAATATCAAGCACATGTACAGAATATAGGTTGGCAGGACTGGAAACAAGATGGACAGGAAGCTGGTACGGATGGTAAAGGTCTTAGAGTTGAAGCTCTAAAAATAAAACTTAAAAACATGCCTGGATACAGCATTCAATATAAAGCACATGTAGAAAATGTTGGATGGCAGGACTGGGTAAGTGATGGACAGGAAGCCGGCACAGATGGAAAGGGCCTTAGAGTTGAAGCTTTAGAAATTAGGATTGTTAAAACATCCGATACAACTGTAGGTGTAAATTATTCAGGACATGTACAAAATATAGGCTGGCAGAATGCAGTAGAAAATGGACAAATCGCTGGAACAGAGGGACAAGGCTTAAGAGTTGAAGCTTTAAAACTTAATCTTGAAAATGCACCAGCAGATGCACATATAAAATATCAAACTCACGTTCAGAACATAGGTTGGCAAACTCCAGTAAGTGATGGACAAGAAGGCGGTACAGATGGTAAAAGTTATAGGGTTGAAGCTATAAAGATAGCACTTGAAGGTATGCCAGGATATTCAGTTCAGTATAGAGCACATGTACAAAATATTGGATGGCAGAACTGGGTGAGTGATGGACAGGAAGCTGGTACAGATGGTAAAGGTCTTAGAGTTGAAGCTATTGAAGTAAGAATTGTGTTGACAGGACATGATACTACACCAGTTGATTTTATACCAGTAAATAATAATCCAGAACCTACACCATCCCAACCAAAAGATGATGGAGATCATGCAGTATTACCCACAGGCATCAATGGTGGTGGTTATGAATATAAGGGTACTCCTCTTAATAATTATACATTATCAAATGAAGTAAATGATGCTATTGGAAAAACTAAAAATCCTAATGTACAATTTATGGATGACCATGGTAATAAAGGAAACACATTTGAAGGAATAAATCTTGATGCACAGTCAGTTTCTACAGGTGAAATGACAAAAGATTATATGGAAAAAGATATAGAAAATAGTTATAAAGATAACAATGGTGGTTTATACACTTATAATGGCAAAGTTTATAAACTGGCAGGTATATATACTGAAAGTACCAAACTTGATAGTAACAATGCAGATAAACTTGCAAATGCCGCTAAAACTTTAAATACACAATTTGTAAGTAATGCAGATCCACAACAAACATACGATAGAGTATTTGTAAACTACGAAGGAAATACAAACGAAATTGTTAGGATTGTAACATATTTCACACCTGCTAATTAGAAATAAAAATATATTTAAAAATCTAAAACTCATGGATATTAATTATCCGTGAGTTTTTTTTATGAGAGGAGACAAAAAAATGAATAAAAAATTTATTGTTTTTATAATTGGTTGTTTAATTCTAGTTGGAATATTTGCAAGCACTAAAGTGTATGCAATTGGTGGACAAGTATATCCAGAAATAGATGGATGGAAAAATTGGAGTAGTCCTAATGTAAATGGTTCAGCTGTTGAACATGGAGGGCTTAGGATAAGAAATACTGTTTGGTGCAAGCCTAAAGATGTACTTGGAGTCACCGCATGGGGAAAAGTAAGATGGAAACAATCAGGCGATTGGAATGATATAATTAGCAATTCGTATTTAACTTTAGATGGTACTGATAATTTTAGTAAATGGTATATCTATGGTAAGGATGCAAGAAATTCAGATTCAAATAGAGCTGGATTGGTTGCTGATAGCTCAACAGATGATGTAATTCCAGTAGATGCTGAAATAGGACATACTCCAGCTAATGTATCAGATGGATGTTGGCACTGCGGCAATTTATTTTGGCTAAAATTTAATGACGATAATGATAGAACGTATTACCCGCGATGTAACTTTGTTACATTTAATGGTAATTGGTTAGCTGATGAACATAATGTATCTTCTTGGCCGCAGTCCATAGAAACTATTAAAACAGATGGAAAAGCTCCTATTGTTACTATTGATCCAATGTCACATAACTGGACAAACCAAAGTATAAATATTGGTGTTAATATACTTGACAGCGGCTGTGGTGTGCAGAAATATAGGTATTCAGTATGTACGAATGGAGTTTGGAAAGATTGTGATTGGATATATGCTAAGGATCACTCAGACTTAAGTAATGCTCAATTTGTCACGGGTGAAAGTAATGCACCAGAACAAATGTCTAGTTCAGAGAATAATATAAATGACAGTATTACCTTATCAGGACAAGGAATATATCAAGTTAAAGTTCAAGCTGTGGACAATTTAGGAAATACTTCTGATTGGCAGACAAGTCAGAACTACTACATTGATACAATTGCTCCTACAGGAACTTATACACCTAATTCAGCAGATTTAAAAACGTATGGATTTAATGTAAATTTTAAACCTACGGATCAAGGCGGCAGCGGTGTGAAATCGTGGAAATATAGATTGTCACAAGACAACGGAAATACTTGGCAGCAGTGGAATACAGACATAAGTGGAAATGCTGGACAGGATATACAACTACAGGGCAGCGGAAAATGGAAAGTAGATTCTCAAATTTGGGATAATGCAGGAAATGAAAGTGACATTTGCAGCGGAACATATAATATTACAATGCCTATTGAGCTTCAGGCTCAAATTGTTCCATATAATAATCAAAATTTTGTAGGTGTCCCAACGCTTAAGAGAGGACAGCTTGCTATTTTAAAAGTGCATACGAAATCGTATGCTAAACATTTAGAAATCAAATTTCCTTTTGATGTTTTAGCTGACACTCAAGCGTTAGAAGATTATTATAACAACAAAGCATACAATAGCTTTATAAATAAAGCTGTGGATTTAATTCCACGTGAGGAAGACGAGCGTGACATAGAATTTGTAATACCACTGCGTGATGTAAAGAACGGAACTTATAGTGTTAAAGTACAAGCAACTTATCAAGATAATAGTACTTTGACAGCTGAACCGAAGTTTAATATTTTGGGTAGTGTGCTAGATGGAATAAAAACAGAGATAATAGGTACTGGACAGGATAAATAATTAGAAGGTGAATAGGTAGAAATACTTATTCGCCTTTTCTTTTTTATGTAAGGTGAAATCGAAAGGAGATGAAATATGTTAATAGTATTAATTTTCATATGTGGGTTATTCTGTGGAAGTATTATCGAATGGATTGCATGGAAAGTTCCCAAAGAAGAAAAGGGGGATAAATTAAGAAAAGGTATTTTTAAGTATATTAAGAAATTAATTAATAAGCGTACGATTGTAATTGCTTTAATTGGGGTCATTTATTGTATTTTTTACTTAAAGTATGGAATATCAATTGATTTTTTCAAGTATTGCACTGAGTGTTCTGTACTACTGTTAATTGCGTTTATAGATTACAGAACTAAGTATGTTTACTTTTCAACAATACTTACGGCTGCTGTTCTTAATTTTATGTTTATAGGTTTAGAGTTCCTTTATAGAGTGGATGTAAAGACATATATTATGGGGGCTGTATTTGCATTGGTAGTCTCAATAATATTGTCGTCTTTAAAAGTTTTCGGTTGGGGTGATGTTGAAATATTCTTTGTGTGTGGTTTACTCACTGGACTTAATAAGACAGTAATTATTATGCTAACCTCAATAGTTATTTGTGGTCTTTACGGAATATATCTAATGATTAAAGAAAGAAAAATATTAAAAAAAATGCGAGTAGCTTTTGGACCATATATAGTTGCTACATTATTATTCACAATTATATTTTTAAAATAAGAAAGGAAGAGATTTAAAATGGAAATAACGAATATAAAAATTATAAAAAATGAGTCAATATTAAAAAATACAAATTTAAAAGGATTTGCAGCAATAACAATTGATGGCGAATTTGTTGTTAATGGAATAAGAATAATTGAAGGTAAGAGGGGAATATTTCTTGATTTCCCAAGCAGAAAAAATAAGGTAGGGAGATATATAAACGTGGCATTTCCCATAAGCAATGAAGCAAGAAAAAAAATAGAGGATGCTGTAATGAAAGTTTATAATGATAAAAAAGAATAGATGATCTTAAAAACCCTTTTGCTTTTTAGTAGAAGGGTTTTTAATTCTAAAAATATTTTAGAAAAACTGGCGAAAGCCCTTGTATTTTCTGAAATAGAAATATGTACATAGTAAAATATAAGTAAGGAATAAATTGGAGGGATTAGAATGTTTAAGATAGGATTAGACCTTGGATATGGATATACTAAGGGCATTAATGATAATAATAAAGAAATACTTTTTCCATCCATAATTAGTATGGATATGGGGTTTTCTCCACTGGATAGCTCTTCTGATATATTTAAAAAGCATAAAGAATTTAATATAAGAACTGTACAGGAAAATTTAAAAATTTCTATTTCAAATTGTATAGATAGAAGAGAATTTTTAGTTGGAGAAAATGCAAGAAATGAAAGCAATTCTAGCAATCTTCTTGATAATAATAAAATAAAAAGTATTGAAACTAAGGTGCTTTTAGCTGCAAGTTCGGTATTGCTGTTTCCACATGATAAAGTACCTGTGAATTTAATTACAGGACTTCCTATAAATCAAATTAGAAGTCAGAAGCAGGAATTTAAGGATATGCTTATGAAATATAAAGCAGTTGTAAGCTTACCGGAATATAATATTGAAAAGTTAATAAAATTTGATAAAGTTGATATTTTGCCACAAGGAACTGGAGCTGTGTATGCATCCATATGGAATGATATTAAGAAATATACTATTCCTAATACTTACATACTGTTTATTGATTGGGGATATAAAACAATTGATTATATTGTTTTTTCGATTAATTCCAATGGTGTTCCAAAGCTTGCAGGTAATTTCTCAGGAAGTTTAAATAATGGAATGTTTCAGATAGGCAATGATGCAAATATGGCATTTCAAAGTAAGACAGGTCAAATGTTAGAAGTAGGATTCCTTAATCAATTAGTAGCTGATGGTAAGACGTGGTTTGATGGCAGTTGGGTCGATATAAGTAAAGAACTTAATCTTATAGAAGATGATAGAGCTAGAAAAGTAAAAGCAGCCTTAAAATCTAAGTTAGCAGATATAATAGACAAGATAGCTGTAACATTTATTGGCGGAGGTGGCGGAATTACAATGTATCCTTATTTAAAAGATTTTTCAAGTAATACTCAATTAGTAGATGATGCTCAAATGGGTAATGCAAAAGGATACAAGCTTATAGCAGATATTAGAGATAAAATGCAAAAGTAACTTAACATTTTAGAGGTGTTAATATGGTTGTAAATCTGCGGTTAAGAAAAGAAGATAAAGACATTGAAGTGGAACTTGAAAAATTAAAAGATAATAAGGAAAGGTCAGAATTTACAAGAGAAGCCCTTAGATTTTACTTAAAAAATAAAGATGCAATTACATCATTGGATAAAAATATTATGGAAATAAATAATACCTTGAACGAAATAAAAGACTCTGGAATAAAAGCTGTTAATATTGAAGAAAATGCTAAAAATAAACAAAATAATGACGTAGGAAAATGGGGCGAAAACGTTGGAGATTTATTTAATTTCTAATAAAAAAGTGTAACATATTTCAAGATAGCTTTAATAAAGGCTCATGTAGGTATAAAAACGTAAAAATGTAACATTTAAATGTAACACAACTTGAAGACACAAATATCAACATATTAGAGCACATTAAAATTAAAAAATGTAACATCATAAAGTATGTGAATATATTAAAATGTAACACTTTTAATAAAAAAGCCTCTTAGAGTTAGATATATCAAGGCGATAAGAGTGTAACAGTTAAAAGACTTGTTCTTAAATTAGAGCAGGTCTTTTTTTATGTAAAGAAAAGTTAGAGAGGACTGATTTAATGAAAGAAGATAGAATAATGTACCAAGATACCACGTTCGCTAAAACTAAAAAGAATGAAGAAATAATTCATATGATTAAATGTTTTGAAGATTTAAGAATGAGCTTGTACAAGCTTGCACAGGAGAAAATAGAAGTACTTAAAATAAATCCTGAAACATATGAATTAGCTGAAAAAATGGAAAAGGAGTTAGAAATTAAATATGAAATTGAGTGCAGTAAGAATAGAATAAAACTTACTATATTTGATTTTCTACCAACAGTTTATGTAAAAACAACTAATAAAGGTACAGGGTACTTTGTTGAAAAATGGAAAAGCACAATAAGCAAGGCTATAAGAACTCTCAATATTAAATCTGTTAATGAGGTTTTTGTATGGACCAAGATGTTTATTCCAGTTCAAAGCAGAACTTGTGATATGGATAACAAGTATTTTAAACCTATTTTCGATGGAATTGGACGGAGTGGTTTAGTTCCTGACGACTGCATAAAATACATTAAAAGTTTTGGATTTGAAATTGAGAAAGATGATAAAAAACCTAGAACAGAAGTTTATATTTATCTTGATAATACAAAAAAGAAGATATTAAATTTAATAAAATAACCTATGGCAATTCACCTTAAAAAGTGCAACGGTAAAATGCGGGGTTGAAGGGTATAAAATATATGGCAAAGTTCTAGTTTTGCCATAGGGCAGTGAATGCCATAGTGGCAAAACAAAAAGAAACATAGTGAAAATGGGGATTTGAGGTATGCGAAAATTTTAAAAATTAGACAGCTTACCGGCACTCTCTGTCTAAATGGCACTAAGGAATACTTTACTGTATAGATAAAATAAAAATATTATGCAAAAACATGATTTCTCATGATAAAAAATCCAGTAAAAAAATAAAAACAAGAAGCTAAAATACGTAGAAAACTAAATTATAAGTATACATTTTAGACTATAAATATACAACAAATTAAAATGTCAAAGAAGGTGAAGTGATGATTAGATTACAGGAAAGGGATAAAAAATATCTTAAACTATTAGCTCGTTATGGAGTGCTAAGTAAATTAACAGTAGATAAAATATATGGAATGAAAATGAGATATGCAAGATATAGGAGAAAAAATTTAGCAGATGCAGGATATATTTTAAAAAACAATAGTTTTAGCTATATAGGCAGTGAAGGAAAAAAATATGTTAATAGCATTGGAATGTCTGTAAGAAATATAAATGGGGATAGAAGAACAAGGAATAGAATAGCAAAAATAGCTGAAATACTAATACCACTTGAGAAAGTATATAAAATATATCCAAGCTGGGAACTAAAAAAAGAATATGCAGATATGAAACTGATGTACTATGGAAAAATAATAAATCCTCTTACTTTCAGTGAGTATTATATATATAATCTTGGAAGATTAAGCGAAAATCCTTCAAAGGGAGCTGTTACTCTTAAAAAAAGACTTATAAAAAATATTAGAGAAGAAATAATTCAAAAGTCAAGAGAAGGTCTGTTTGATAGAATAATAGTATTTGCTGAAAATGGTTTAACTATGCAGCTGTATAAAGAGGAACTGAGAACTCTTGAAGTTAAAGAACAATTGTTATTGCCATTAACTGATTATGGTCTTAATCTTCTTAACCTCTACGGAGTAAAAAATGTTAATGCTATGGCTACTGAATTAGTTTATGGTGATGTTAACTTTTCTAAATCAAACCTTGTCTTTGCTGACTATGTTACATCAGACGGTGTTAATGTCGTTACAATGATAAATAATGATATGGAGAAACTCGTTAAATTAAAGCAGTATAGAACAATGTTTGAATATAATTCTACGTCTGTGAGAGCAAAAATAGAGGTAGTGTGCTTGGAGGAGCAGAAAGATACATTAGAAAGAGAATTACCAGGAATAAAAATAAGAACTGTAAATTTGGAAGATTTAAAAGAAGGTGATAATTAAGTGTCAAGAATAAAAAGAAGAATGGCAGCTAAACGAAGAAAATTATATGTAGAATTATTCATAAGTTCTGTGGGGTTGATTACGTGTTACTTAAAAGTGAATAGAATTGATGTTGCAAATGTAAGAAATGTCATGTTAATAATAATGGCATTTTTATTTTTTATACTTTTAATAAGATTTCTATATACACAATTCTTTAATAATAGAATATCATCTAAATACCTAAATAGCAGCATAGGCATTGTTGATAAAATGACAGGAGAGGAGTTTGAGGAATTTCTAAAAGCTCATTTTGAAAAACTGGGATATAAAGTTGAGTTGACACCAACAACAGGAGATTATGGAGCGGATCTTGTGTTAAATAAAAGTGGATACAGAATTGTTGTACAAGCTAAACGCTGGATAAGCAAAGTTGGAATTGAAGCAGTGCAGCAAGTTATTGCTTCAAAAAGTTACTATAAGGCAGATAAATGTCTAGTTGTAACGAATAACTATTTTACACCTAATGCAATTAATTTAGCTGACACTAATAAGAATGTAGAGTTGTGGGATAGGAGAGACCTTATAAAAATGATGAATAAAAATAATCCAACAATAAAGAGTTCCAGTGAAATAAGTAAGAGAGTTATATGCCCTAAGTGTGGGAAAGAAATGAAGCTGAGACATGGAAGAAATGGTGACTTTTATGGATGTAGTAATTATCCTAAGTGTAAGTGTACAAGGGCTGTAAGAAGAAGGTGATGTTTATGATTTCGGTGAAAAAATTGCTTGGATTTACACCTGAAGAAAAGATATTGTATGAGAGGTATATAAGAAAGTCACAAAAAAATAATAATATAACTTTTGTAAAAGTACCTGTGTTTTGGATGGATGAGATTTGTGATTCATTTAATCTTGTAAAATACAGACTTATATACAGTAATGGAATTGAAGTAAAAAGTGAAATATTTGAGATAGATAATTCTTATGATGTTATAGATTATAAGGATACAGGCTTAAGTTTTGCTGTTATATACAAGAAAAAGACAAGCGGAATAATCTTTGAAAATGAAATAAATCAGCTGTTTAAATTATCCTTCAATCCTCATTGTCAGTGGATGTATTTTCAGTGAAAAATAATGAGATAAGGGTAAAAGATGAAAAGACAGATAGATTTAAAAGAAAAATAGAAACACTCAAAATGATTTCAAATGTAGTATGCCTTATAGGGGCAGTATTAGTAACGATTTTTATAAAATTAAACTTTATGACATTGGCTGTTATTATAGCAGTAATTACCTTTGGTGGTTCACTTGGCTTTGATGTGGTTAGAAAAATATTAAATATGATGGCTAGTAAATCTAATAAGAATAAAGATAAAAGTACTAATTAATGATTCCAGTGATAAATTTAATTGATAGTCCGTAAGGGCTTATTTTTTTATGTAAAAATTAATTAGGAGGCAGTTATGAAGGTTATTATAATGTCTTGTTCAAAAGATAACTATTGGTATAAAGATAAGATAGGTAAAACATACGATTTTATCAAAAAAGATAATTATTTCTGCTATGTGACTGTTAAGGGAGACATAAGAAAAATACTTATAAATGATTGTCAGATATATTGAGGAAGTGTAGATTGTGTTAATTAAGTGTGTTGGTACTGCTGTTTTAATTATGATGGTTACAGTTCTTTTGACTATAATTGCCTGTATTAGAGCAGCTGGAAGAGCTGATAAATTAATAGAAAGAATGAAGTGGAGATGAACTGATGGAAAGTTGTGAAAAAATAATGGATGATTTAAGTAATAACAAAAGAATTGTTGTTGTAACTTATGATGTTGATAGATTGAAGAACATAGATTTAAAAGATAAAAAAGTAAAGGTGTATGACAATCTCAAAAGAATGTATAGTTTTAGGAATGATTTAACAATAGTTAAAATTCACCAGAATACTGATAGTAAATTTAATGAAATAGAAGTAAAAATACTTCTAATATTATTTAAATCTGCACTAAGGCAGAAAGTAGATTATGTTTATATGTCACAAAAATTCAAAGCAATGCTTAATGATCCACAATTTGAAGAATATAAGAAATTCATAAAATACATTGGAAAATAGAAAATTTAATAAAAGAGAAGAGAGGGTGATGTTATGGCAGAACTAACGGTAGAGGAAATGGCACAGAGACTTATAGATGCACAAAATGATAGACAAAAGGCCGTTGAAAAAGCCAAGGAAGATGAAAGGACTAAGGTAGAGCTAGAAAAAAATGAAGAAATTCAGAAACTTAAAAACGAACTTGAAGTTGCAAGCTCAAATATAAATTTACTTACCAGTGATAAAAAAGAATTAAAAAAACAACTAAAATTTGTAGAGGTAAAGGTTCAGGATAAAATCAATGAAGGTATAACGGAAAAACTGGCACAGCTGGATTTTGCACCATCTATTTTAAAAATTTGCAATATGATTGATGAAACTGTTGGTGGACAGGTTACTAAACTCAATGGTATATATGAAGCTCTTGGAAGTTTTGATGATATAAGTAAGCAGAGACTTTATAGTACTTTAATGAACTTAGAAAACAATACCGTATTAATAAAAAAGTTTCTTGGAGTTAAGCTTGAAGAAAATATTGTATTGCCGATAGATGATTCAGAAGAAATTATTAAGGAAAATGGAGAGGATATTGATAGTATAAATGATGGCAGCAGTGATTTGAATAATACGGGGTTAAGCATGAATTTTTAATGTAAATAGAGGTGTAAAACTTTGGAGAAGATGTTAAAAAAGATAGAAAATGTGTTTTTTGTTTTTATCACTGTCACTGGACATATATATTTAATCAAGGTACTTAAAGAATTAAATATTTCGCTGGATCAATTAAGACTTTTCCTTGAATGTTATTTAATTATGTTTTTGGTAGTTACTTTGGGCTTTTATATGATTTTGAAGAGTGTTGGACCAATAACGTAAAAGAAAATATCTATAATAGTATTCTTTTCTTCGGAGTAATAGCAGGACAATTTTTCTTGATGCAATATTTTAATTATATAATAGCAGCTGAAATCTGTTTATTTGCAGCACATGTAATTGTTAAGTTGATAAATTTCATTAGTGGCAGTGAATGGGGTGAGATTAAATGTGTATTAAAAAAGATGATTCGAAAAAAGAAAATATAGGTATGAGCTATATTTCATATGAAAAAGTAAAAAAATCCTCTTCGGATAAAAATATGTTATTTATAGATCCTCAAATTGAGATAGATTTAAATTAAGTAATTTTTTTGAAAGAAATAAAAATATTATAGGTATTAACCCCTTTCAATCAAAAGCATTAATGAAAGATGGGAAAATTATAAGAAAAAGTTTTTATTAAAAACGAATTTATAAACTTAATAAGGAATAAATGGGTATAAGTAAATTTAAATTATCATAATATATATTGTTACTATATAAATACACCGCATCAGAATATCAATGTGAAAGCAGTCAGTTTATCGTTTATTACTGACTGTTTTTGTTTCTATAAAAATATGATTATAAATAGAAAATGCAAGATTAATTTTTATGGCCTTAAGTATATTCTTTTAAAAGTATGTAATTCTATACAAATAAGTTTAATTAATAATTTAATTAAACTTAAATATTATTGATTCTTAAGACATATAAAGGTATAATATCCATGAGATACAATAATGGAGTGATTGTATGGCAGAGATAAAAATGGTAACAGACGAGCTTGAAGTTCTTGCTAAACAGTTTTTATGGGGAAATAATATTCTTAGTAAGCAAATTAAAGCAATAGACAATTATAATAACGAATTAAGGAATAATTTTGCAGCTTTCAGTATGAATAAAATATATAATATGGTAGAAGAAGCGAACATAGAAGGATACAAGCTCTTAGGTAAACTGAAAGAACTTCATGACAAATTAATTAAAGTAAAAGGTGATTTTGAAAAAGCAGATAATGAAAATAGTGCTCAATATAGTTCAAATGATAGTGATAGTTTATCATTTACAGTGAAGAAAGACAGTGGCCTTATGCGGTTAAAAAAGGAAAGGGATAATTTAAGAGATAAACTATTTAATAAGGACAATGTATTTGATGGAACCTTAGACTTTTTTAAACTTGCAGGGATTGATTGGAAAATAAGATTTGGGTTATTTAATTCAAGTGAAAAAAATGCTATGATAGCAACAGGAATAAATCCTAATTTAGCAGAAGCAGGTTCGGATATGGTGACATGTGAACTAGGTGGAGTTTTTTTAGGTTCAGGAATTGCAGGAGCAAGGTCAACATTCAAATGTTTTAAACCTGGTATAAGCATAGGAGGTAAATCTTTCATAGCTGCTTCTGGGTTTGGAAGTGCTGGTAGTACAAGCATTAAAAATGTATATGAATCTATTAAAAAAGCGCCTGAATATCCAGATGGATTTAAAGATGTAGTTAATGGAATGAAAAAAGTCAATATAAAAAATGGAAGTGTATTGGAAGAATTAAGAAAAGTTGAGCATGGGCAATGGAAAAAAGTATATAAAGATGGATATGATGCAGTTGGGAAAAAGGTATCAATTCACTATTTTCAAAGTCAATCAGGAAAAGTTTTTAATGTCAAGGTTAAAAATGGATGGAGCAATAAATAAGCTTAATTAAAGGAGAGTCATTATGGATAAATTAGAAGTAAGCATATTAGATAAAGTGGAAATTGAAAAATTCATATTAATAAATATGGTTGGGTTAATGGAATCATTAAATGAGGGTGCAATAAAAATAGAAGATTGTGAGCAATGTTTATGTAGTCCATATTCGGTAGAAAAATTAAATACTTTAGGAATAAATACAGAGGTAGTAGATTTAATTGAACAGGGATGTGAATTGGAAGATGTTGAGTCACTTGTTCCCCAAAAATTGAAAGATGAGATTAATAAAATTAAAGTAAAAGCTATTAAGTTATTATCACAATTTCCTAATAAAACAGATGCAATGAAAAAGTGGATTGATTAATAGTGTACATTTACAATAATAGGTGGCGAAAAATTGTTTATATGTAAATCATATATAAATAGACCTGAAATGATAATAAATAATCTAAATACCATTAATAATGAGTGGAAAAAATATTTTATTGAAGTTTCAGATAAAAATAGTATTTTAGAAATAGCTGATGATTTAGATTTAAATTATCTAGAAGGCGTTATTTATTTAAAATATGGAGATAAGATAATATTAGATTTTAAATTATGGGACTATGTAGATCAGTTATGGGCTTATATTTTTAATATGCTGGAAGAGTTTATGTCTAGTGGTTGTGCAGAAATGTTATTTCCTGATCAACCAGTGAAAATTAAGTTAAAAAGTATATCTGAAGAAAACATTATAATGACTTTAGAAGAAAATATTTGTTCTTCATGGACTTTACCTAAAAATGAATTTATAAGTACGTTACTTAATGCAGGTGAAATATTTTTTAAAGATGTTACTAAAAATTTGAATTTAGACGAAAAACATTATGAAGCTGAATTAAGTCAAATACAAGAATTGAAATTAGAGTTGGGTAAGGTTTAAAAGGTTATAACAAGGGAATATAATTTAAATTAACATATTATACTTATTGTTGTAACGTAATTGTCACAATAAGAAATTATTATATAAACATAGATAGAAAACGATAAATCGAATTATTAATATGCAAGCAGTCAGTTTGTCCCCCCTTACTGGCTGCTTTTTTATATTTGAAAACTGTATTTTAGAATAATAAATATTTTATTATAATTCAGTGATATAATAATTTATGTACTTATTAAATAATTAAGAAATAAATTGGTTTTTATTATTAATATGCTTATATGGTAAATAGCGGGGGATACTATGAAAATACTTTTGGATGATATTAACATAATGATATCAAATATCGAAGAATATATTGAAAATCAAGATATATATAAATCACATTATGTGATAGAGACTTACAAGAAATTAGCTAAACGGTCAATTGATTTTGGAATAGACTATATTAGCATTGAAAACACTATTCCTGATTATCCGTCTGATACATATGAAATTATTCTAAGTGAATTAAAAATGTTAAGAAATGAAATTAGTGGCAAAATGGAGAATTATAAAAAAATTAGAAGTTCTATTAGCATTAAAGAATTGGCTGATTATATAAAGAAACATAATGGCATAGAATGTGAATTTGGTAAGATAAACATTAAGACCTCTGATATAATTGGGCAAGGTGGAAATGGGTGTGTGTATTCTGGAAAAATAAATAATAACGAAGTGGCAGTTAAATTTTTAATTAAGTATAATAATGATAAATGTAATAGATTTAAATCTGAATATTTTAATGTTAATTTAGTAAGAGATAAATTAATAAACATTGTTAATTGCATACATTATGAAGAGTTAAAAACTGACTATGGTTTAATACCTTACATTATAATGGAAAGATATGTTGATTCATTAAGAAATTATAGAAAAAAGATTGAAAACATAAAGTGGCAAGATGTTAAAAAAGTATTTGAATTTTTATTAGAAACTCTTATGGCACTGCATAAACAAAATATTATTCATAGAGATATAAAACCTGAAAATATTTTAATTGATAAAAATGCCAACTATGTATTAGCTGATTTTGGCATAGCACATTTTGAAAATGATAAATTTCCTATAAATAATAATACTAAAAATGGTGATAGATTAGCTAATTTTGAATTTTCTGCCCCTGAACAAATTAGAGGTAAAAATAAAATAACGTTTGCTTCAGATATTTATTCTATGGCACAGGTTATTTATTGGTTTGTTTTTGGACGAGTACATAAAGGAACTGGATTTGAAAATTTTGAAATGAAATTCAAACAACCAGAAGCTAAAATTATGAGTGATATTATATATAAATGCTTACAAAATAAGCCGGAAAATCGATATCAGTCAATTGATGAAATAAAAAATGATATAAGTTATCATATAGATCAAATGAATCATATAAAAAATTATAATCCTTTTGATGATATGTATATGTTTAGTGATATTATAAGAAGTATTAATCCTGATTTTTACAATAACGTATCATATATTGAAGATAAAAAACAAATTAATAAATTACTTTCTAAAATTAGTAAAGCTAAATTTAATAGAAGAATTGAATTCAATACAGGAATTGGAAATGATACCATTGAAAAAATTCAATTGCTTAGTAATGGTAATTTTTTGATCAATGGTAACGAAATAAAAATAAAAAGAGTTTGGGGAAGCTTATCATCTAATTTCTATGATGATATTCTTATATTGGAATTGGATAAAATTTTACCATATAAAATCAATGGGAATGAATGTTATGGGGTTGCTGTAATTGAAAATAAAGAGATTATACCAATTGATAAAATTGAATCGGGATATGTAAAGATAGACAATAAAGTCTATAAGAGAGAGGATTTAAAAATAGAAGAACGATATATAAATACGTCATATAAAAAAATTCTCATTGGTACTTTTGGGCAATGCACAATTTTTTATAAAAATGATGAGTATATTGAAGAAATTCAAAATGTTCCATGTTTGAATAAAGAAATAATTATTAATCTTAAGAATAAAATTTCTAGAAATAAAGCTGAAGATGTTAGTATGAATTTATAACCCAAAAATGTATAGTAAATATTATACATAAAAAATTTATTATGTGATATGTGTACTGTTATTAATTTAGAAATAAAAAATATATAAATACAATTATTTTTAATCCAACTTTTTTAAATCCTCTTGTGATAAAATCAAAAAAATAGTGTATAAGAATAGTAGAGACATTTAGTCTTTGCTATTTTTTATTGGCAACATTTATTTTTATTAGGTCTTGTGACTAACAAAACTGTACGTAGGTATTTTATGTCTGTGTGCGGTTTTTTGTTTTATCTAAATTTAAAGGAGGAGAAGAAAATGGGACAGTATTTTATAGCAGTAAATATTTCAAAAGGAGAATTTTTAGAACCACATGATTATGATTCATTTTCAAAATTAATGGAGCATTCATACAGACCAAATGATTTTATGTGTGCAGTTGAGGGATTACTTCAACCTAATGGTACATGGTATAAAGATAAAGTTGTATGGGCTGGAGATTATTCAGAAAATGGCTTATATACACCAGAAGGATATAAAGGAAATCTTTATGATTGTGCTAGTGATGGTATGTTTAAAAAAATTAAACCTAAGAGTGCAGCACATTTATCTGAATATCTATTAAATCATAACAAGAAACAATTCATTAATATGGAGACTTTACCTTCGTATGATGATGGTTGGATTATACATCCTTTATCACTGCTGACAGCTACAGGCAATGGACAAGGTGGAGGAGATTTCTATACCAGTGATAAAAAAATGCTTTCATATGTTGGAACTTGGGCAGGAAATAGTATAAGTGCTGAAGATTCCGTTCCAGCTGACTATGAAGAAATTAAACCTGATTTTGTAGAAAAGTAAGGTGTAATGAAAATGGTAAGAGAAAAGCTGTATCCTAATTATATTAACCGATATTACTATGAAAAAGGTGATAATATAATCTACTTAAAAAGGTATCGAGCAGACACGGTAATTTATTCTTTACCTATGATATTTGATACACCAGAGGAAGCAGAAAAATATTTTAAAAAGAATTGTGGAGCTTAAAGGTAGAGGATGAATAATAAAAATGGTAATGAGGGTTAACTTTTAATAAGCTGATCTTTTTTATTTTGGAGGTAAACATATGTTGACTAAAAGTGATATCCCGTTTTATGAAGAATGTTCATTTGGATATTATGAATGGTTTGTTATAAAAGAAGATGATGAAATAGTTATTTGCAAAGTAGCTACATTAGCACCGTTTAAACAAATTATTACTGATAAAAGTTATGAACTTGATATTGAGTATTCAGTTATGGGAAAAAAGCATAAAGGAAAATTTGCAAGTAGATATGATGCCTATGCATTGGTTAGAAAGTATTGGATAAATAATGCTTCTAATAACCATTTAGGATATTTAAAAATAAGAATTTAGTTTTATAGCAAAAATATGAGAGATAGTTTTAAAGGAAAATATAAAAGTATAGAAAGCAGCTGGCTAAAATTATTATTAGGTTGGCTGCTTATTAAAGCAAAATATAAGATTATGTATAGGATAAAAAAAGAGAATATGTTAATATAAAAGCGGCTATCGGTATAAAATTGAGAAGATAGTCGCTTTTTTTATAGGAGGGCAATATGGACACTAAAATAATTGAAAAAATACAGAAACTTTTGAGTTTGAGTGAAAGTAGTAACGAACATGAAGCAGAAGTTGCTATGCTTAAGGCTCAAGAACTTCTTGCAAAATATAAATTGTCAATTAAAGAAGTAAAAGAATATAAGAGATATAATAGTAAAATACAAGAAAAGACTACGGACGTTACATTTACTAAAGCTAAATGGAAAGCTCAACTTGCAGGAGTTATTTCAGATAATTTTGGATGCTATCGTTACTTTAAAACAAGAGGAACTAATACTATAGTTTTCTTTGGTAGAGAAGAGGATGT
This sequence comes from Clostridium pasteurianum, assembly GCF_001705235.1. Classification (NCBI taxonomy): domain Bacteria; kingdom Bacillati; phylum Bacillota; class Clostridia; order Eubacteriales; family Clostridiaceae; genus Clostridium; species Clostridium pasteurianum. The sequence goes on along the minus strand of NZ_MCGV01000001.1, from coordinate 63,028 downwards.
TATAGTCTGTAATTTAGTTTTAAATTATGCGGTAGATTCCATATATAGTGTAGTCAAAAAATTAAAATATCAGTATTCAAAGAATGGATATAGGACTAGAGGTATTGAAAATGATTATGCTTTAGGTTTTATATATGGACTTCAAGAGAAGTTTGAGGAACAGAAAAGAAATAATCAGGAATGGGGACTTGTACTGGTTAAAGATAAAGAAGTTGTTGAGGCACATGAGAAAATAAAGTTTAATAAGAAGGTGAATATGAGCACTAAATATAAAGGACACAGTGATGTTTATTATAAAGGCTGTGAGGATGGCAAGAAATTTAGTGTGTCAGATAGAATTACTGAAGGTGAAAAGGAAGATGTTATTCATATAGGAAGATAGAATAATTTTTATTTTGGAATTTGGTTAATATTGAAATAATAAACTTGTTATTTGCAATAGCCTGTGAAGAAAGCTTTAAACGCAAGTATGGAGGATTTGTTTATTTAGATGCCAAAACTAATTTAATTAAATATTATGAAGAAGCATTTCACGCTGTACCAACTGGTTTTAATAGAAGAATGTTTATTGATACCGAGGCAGCCATGTTTATTTTAAATAGATACGAATAAGGAGGGATTTATAATGGAATTATGTTCTAAGAAAATAGATCCATCTATAGATATAGATGAAATAGTATATAATGAAACAGGCAAAGGATGTTTTACAGATCCAGATGCAACAGTGCCTAAATTTAATTTAAGAGGTTTAATAGAATACAGTAAGAAAAAAGGTGTTAAGCCATATCAATTGAGTGAAAAAGAAAGAAATAAATTTTTAATAAAATAAATAGAAATTGTCAAAGGCAGTTACTTATTAATTTAAGTAGCTGCTTTTTTTATGTAAAGAATTTTTGAAATTTGAGAGGAGAAATATAATATGTTTGATGATGAAATCGAAGAAGAAAAAACTAAAGAAAGGAAAATACCTAAAATAGATATCGGGGGATCAGAAGGAGATGAACATAAATTTTTCACCGGTAATAAATTTAGAAATAAGAAAATCTTAACTGCTGGCTTCATTGGTATTTGTATTATGTTTGTTATTGTATCAATAATTATGTATGCGCATAGTAAAAGTGTTAGTAGGGAGAATCTAAAACACCTTAATTCAGTGGAAATAGCAAGTCCAGATGTAGTAAATAAACAGTATATTAAAGACAGTGTTAATAAATTAAATCCATATGAAACCAAAATCATGAATAGAGTCGTTGAGAAAAATAAGAAAACTGATTCTTTCAATAAAAAAGATTTAGGAATAAATGATTACCTTGATGATTTACAGGATTATAAGAAAAAGAGCAGTAATGAATTAGGAAAGCTTCAAGGTGTGAATTCTTCTACAGAAACTAATAATTATAAGAACAATGTTATAAAGGAGTACCAGGTATTTATTGATGGATTAAATCATGAAATAAATTATATAGATGAGAAATTAAAGGGTAATAATTCGCCTGAAATTGATGCTGCTGAAGAAGATTACAAAGATTTAATTAATATTTACAAAGACAACAGTAAAGAGCTTGATAAGGTTCAGGAGATGTCTAAATAAAAAATAAAGCAGATTAGATAAAAAGAATTGTAAATATGGTATAATATAGATGAAAAATTATATAGTACACAGGTAAATAGTAATTTGTAGATCATATTGAAAGGGGCTTTAATATATATGAAATGTGCATATTGTGGAAGAAACGCAAAAGGAACTAAAGAACATATTATTTCATGTGCAATTCTCGATTTGTTTCCAGAATGCTATATAACATTTGATGATGCGAGACATGCTATTTACGAGGCAGATCCTATGATCAAGGATGTTTGTGCAGATTGTAATAATAATAGAATATCTTATATTGATAGTTACGCCAAAAAAATTATCAGCAAGTATTTCACTAAAAAATATAGCGAAAATGATACTGTTGAAATTGAATATGACTATGTGATGATTCAGAAGATGTTATTAAAATATGCATTTAATGATATGCGTTCCAATAAAGAAGATTGCTCGTTTTTTGATCAAGAAATACTTCATTACCTTATGAACATATGCGATAATCTTCCGAAGGAAAATATAACAGTATTATGTGGATTGGCGATTAATGTATCTCCTATTACTGATGCAATGTTTGGAAATCAGAAATTGAGATGGTGCAAAGATCCTTTCTTTTATTCTAATAGTACAATAAGAAATATAGATTACGAAACAGGTCAGGTTTTTCTTAATGAAAATGTAGAAAAACAGGAATTTCCTGATTTGAAAATTTCATATTTATTTAGATTTAATAGTGTACAGTTTTTGCTGATGTGTTGGGATAAAAATTCGGAGAAAATTGAACAGAATAATATTGTTTTAGAGTACCAATACCCATATTATTTAATGAAAGCAAACGATAAAAAAGCAGTTCTACCACTATGTACAGATGAACTAAATTATCATAAATATGAACATATACATGTTCGCTGGGATGGTCTGTTTGAAGTGGGTTTAATGAGAAAATATGCGAGTGGTGGCACATATGAATATAAAGAATTATATGAAAAAGAATGGAAAAGAGAAGAAAAAAGAATAATGGAAAAACACCCACGATAAAAGAGTTTTATATTGTGAATGACATAATATTTTAAGTTAACAAATACTAATTTAAGGTTGAGTGTTATAAATAGTAATTTTTTCATACTAACAAGTAGACAACTTTCAGCGTATCACTTATAGGAAAAGTAAAAATACAAATTTATTTTGAAGGATAGGCTTGAGGGGAATTGCCCCCCCGGTGTCCAAACATTACTTGCCTTTGTTCCTCATTTAATAGTTCTATGCAAAGCCTACACGCACCTGCACCTACCAAAATGTTTTTAAATAGTTCAATTATTGACATAAACGTACCTCCTGAAAAGATAAATCTAAATGTAAAGTTTCTTTTTGGGCTGGTAGCATAGAGGACGGAACAACAAGAAAATATAATTCCAAGTAATGCATTAACTGGCATTACTATCACAAGATTATTATATATGTAGTTAGTGATAAAATCAATATTTGAAACTAGGGGCTCATATTACAGTAATTAAGAGAACTATTTTATATGAATTAGAAAAAACAAATCCTAATTTGTAGAGTGAATTATAATTATTTAATTATTTATGTTTTGATAAATTTCCGTTAAAAATAAGACAAGCATAAAAGGTGTTGTTAATTTTGAAACTGAAATTACGGCAGAAAAGAAAAACTCAAAAAAACTAAAATGCGTCAAGCCCAATAAGTGCATTCTAATTTAAATTTTATATAATAACCTAAAACTCAGCAACTTTATTTATATAATAATACATGTAGATTTAAAATAAACTTAAAAACTTATAAATTATTATAGATTTGATAATTTGTTTTTATACTAAATTTATAAGAAGAGGGCGATAATATGAATTGGGAAGAAATATATAATCAATGGATGGTACAAAGAATAGATGACAAACCGATTATCAGTGAAAGATTAATTAAAAAATTCAGAAAAATAAATGAGCATAATCGTAATCTTTACCTTGAATATCATAATCATTTTTTTAAAAATAATAAATTAAAGTTAAGTTCATATAGAAATTATAGAAGCAAGATAGTTGATTTTTTAACTTATAGACCAATAATAAATAAAAAATTAGAGGATATAACTCAAGAAAATATTGATGATTATTTTTACAAATTTATAGATAGAGATAAAGCTACTTCATTTAATAATAGAGTTTCCTACATTAAAGATTTTTTCGATTTCCATAAAAGTAAACTAAAAATAAAATTAGAATTTAAAATTCGTTCAACTAAAAATGAAATTGATAATGATAAGGATAATCAGGCGGTTGCATTAAGAAGTGATCAAATAGAATTTTATAGGCAACAATATTATACTCAACCTGCAAAATTATTTCTATTTGAAATGGTTTATTATGACATAATGAATTTAAATGAGTTAAAAATGTTAAAGAAATATTCATTTGATAAAGAAAATAGAGAAATTATCTTAAAAAATAAAAAGATTAAAATTCCATCTCATTTAATTTCACTTGCAGAAAGATTACAAAAAGGATTTAATGTTGATGAGCTGATAAAAGAAATAAAAAAAGAGTTAAGAGAAAAAAATATGGTTGAAAATTTTAAATATATAGATATTACTAAGACTAGAGATTTTGCGTTCATAACATGCCCTGAGTGTGGTAAAAAGTATGAAGCTATAGCTGAAAATTGGTGTGTAAAACAATATTATAATGGCGGTAATCATTGGATTGTATGTAGAAAATGTGGTGATTTAGATGAAAGAAAATAATATAAAAGCGGTATCATTAATGGATTTTTTGCCAAAGTCGCAAATTAAAGGGTTTAAGCCTAGAATATTTGAGACCAAGAAATGTGCTATTAATAATAACTTTCAAAATAACAGTTTATATGAACATAAAGATAATGTTAACTTTCTTGAGAATGAGTTTCCAAGTGATAATTGGATTAAAGAAAATAAATTAAGAGGTAATGAAGGAGAAGAATTCGTAAAAAATTTATTAATTAAAATTTATGGTGAAAAAAATGTTAAAAAACAGCCAGATTATGCTGGTTATGATTTTCTTGTTAGAGTAGAAAAAAGTTTTAAAATGATAGAGGTTAAAACTACAATTGATGAAAAATATCCTTTTTTTATTAGTATAAATGAGCTAAAAAAAGCTATTGAGAATATGAACAATTACTTTATATATTGGGTTATTATAAAAGATACTGAAAAAACTAAAGTATATATATTAAATAATCCTGTAGATATTCTTAATCTTAATAAGAATTATATATTAAGATCATTAGATTCAAAAATGTATGAAATTACAACTGAAGAATTTAGAATAAAACTTAAAGATGATTTAATAAAAAACTTAGAATTACTCCTTTATTGATCAATCTAAAGTTATTATTGCTTAAAACATAAAAGTCGTCTAATTGATTTAGGCGGCCTTTTTTACGTGGGGGTGATTAAATTGATTGTCATGTATGCAGAGAAACCGGATATAGCCGAAAAGCTTGTAGCTATACTTGGTAAGTGCTTTATTAATGATATAGAGCTTACACTTGATATTCTTTTTAACTCTGAATTTAAGAAAAAACTAACTGCTTATGAAAATGAAAGAGGCTTTCTTAGGTGTGTATTTGAAGAAAAAGAATACTTAATCACATGGGGTTTTGGACATATGGCAGAGCTTAAGTCAGCTAAAGAATACAATCAAAAGTATAAGGTATGGAAAGAAGAAAACTTTCCTTTTGTTCCTGAACATTTTCAGATACGAATTAAAAAAGACTTGAATGTAAGAAAGCAGTTTCAAGTGATTAAAAAATTATTCAATGATACTAAAGCAGAAATGATTATTAATGCTACAGACAGTGACAGGGAAGGGCAGCTTATATTTGATTGGGTAAGAAGTTTAAGTAAAACGAAAAAGCCTTGTATGAGATTGTGGCTTAATTCTTATACAAAAGAAGAAGTTATTAATGCACTGCATGAGCTAAAAAGCAATGATAAATATATTAATCTTACTAGAGCTGCAAGATGTAGAAGCATAGCAGACTGGCTTGTCGGAATAAACCTCACTGCTGTAGGTACTCTTAAATATGGTACAAGTAAGAATATGTTTCCCATAGGAAGAGTTCAGACAGCAGTACTTTATATGATAGTTGAGAAAGAAATAGAAGTAAGGAAGTTTAAAAAAGAAACTTATTATGTTATTGAGGCTTTATGCAGGACCAAAGATAATAAAGAATTTGTTTCTACATGGTTTAATGAGGATGGTAATAAACTCTCTGATAAGGAAGAATCAGAGGAAATAGTTAAATCAGTTAAAGGCTTAAAAGGTAAAGTATTAGATTTTGCTGATAATGAAACTAAAAAAAGACCGCCACTTCTTTATGATCTTACAAGTTTACAGATGGATGCCAATATAAAGTATGGACTTACGGCAAAAGAAACTCTTAAAATAGCACAAAAACTTTATCAAGAGCAGCTGCTTACTTATCCAAGGACAGATTCAAGGTATCTTCCTAAATCTAAAAAGGTTGAAATTGAAAAGCTCATAAAGAGTTTACCTTGTGTATATAATGATTTAAAAAATAATGTGTTAACTCATTTAATACTGGAAAATAACAGAGTATTTGATGATAGTAAAGTGAATAGTCACTATGCTATTATACCAACTTATAAAATTGCTACAGAGGATTTAAACGAAAAAGAGATAATGGTATATGGTCTTGTTGCAAGAAGTATTTTAAAGGTTTTTATGGGTGATGCAGTATATAGCAACAAGAAGATCCTACTTGAAATTAGAGAGGAAACATTTGTTGCTAGAAGCAGGAAGCTTATAGAGGATGGATGGAGAAAGGCAGAAAAGAAGCTTGATAATATTGAATTTGATGATGAAGAGGAGAGTGATAATGAAGAAAATACGGCTAATATGTCCACTGATTTAGAGGTTAATGTGGATGATGAAATAGAAATAAGAGAAATTAATATAGTTCAAAAGACAAGTAGAGCACCGGCTAGATTTACAGAAAGAAGTATATTGAGGAACATGGAAACCTGCGGTAAGAAAGTGGTTAAAGAAGAACTTAGGGAAGCCTTAAGGGAGCATGGTATAGGTACTCCTGCAACTAGAGCTGATATTATAGAAAAGCTTATATCCAGTGATTATATAACTAGAAAAGATAGATATTTAATACCTACAGAAAAAGGTATAAAGCTTATTGAAAAACTTCCAATAGAAAAAATTAAATCCCCTGATTTTACTGGTGAATGGGAATATAAATTATCACTGGTGGAAAAAGGGAAACTTTCATCTGAAGATTTTTTTAAGGAAAGTATGAATGCAGCAGTAAGTATGACTGAAGAATTAAAAACCACTAAAAGAGAAATTATAGGTTGTAATATATTTGGGAAGTGTCCTGAATGTTCGGATGGTCAGATTATGGAAGGTAAAAAAGGATATGGATGTTCTAATTATGTTAATGGTTGTAAGTTTGTTATATGGAAGAATGCCTATGGTGCTAAAATTACTCCAAGTATAGCAAGAATATTATTGAATGGTGGAATTACAGGTAAGATAACATGCAGAAAAAAAGATGGCAGTACATACACTGCAAAATTAAAACTTATAAAAGAAAAAGATAATGAACACTATAAAGTAATTGCAATAAAAGCATAGAGAATAGAAAGGTTGGAGATAAAATGTATTATATAAATTCAAAACAAGAAAAGATACTTGAAAGCATCAATAAATTTGGCTGCATGACGTACGATCAGATAAAAAAACTTAATAAAATATCTGATTTAGACAAGCAGATTAAAACTCTTATAAGACAGAGAAAGTTAAAAGTAATACAGGATAACATTTATGTACCTATAGGCATTAGAGAAGTAAATAGAAAGATTCTTAAAGCCATTGATATATATATATATTTAATTAGTGCTGATAAAGAAATATCTATAGAATGGTGTACACTTAATAAGTTTCCATTTGAAATGTCGTTTTTCAGGAATGGTAAAGTTTTTGATGTGGCAGTTATAGAAAGTGGTGAGGAGCTTATATATTCGGCAGCAATAAATAGAAGTACCGCTGAAAGAATAATAATTGTTATAGATAATGAGGATCAGATTGAAAAAATAAAAATAAATGAAAAAGTAAAGTACTGCACAGTAAAAGATGGTGCGGTTATTTTTTTATAAATTAAAAGATAGGAGACGAAAGAACATGGCATTTTTTAGATACAGTGATTCGGAAATAATAGATAAGATGCCCCATATTGGGGATGTTGTAGTTAAAAATAGGGGAGAAGTTAAAGATAACTTTTTAATAATAAAAGAATATGAATGTTTCTTTTTAGGAGTTGCACAAAGACTTGGATTTAGGGAATGTTTCAGTAAGGCAAGTTTTGCACTTTCTGAATTTAAAATAGAAAGAAAGGAGATGCTCATAAATGCAAATGCATGAAAAACATAATTATAAACTACTATTATATGTATTTCCATTGTATTTTATAGCATGTATATATTTATTAACCCCACTAGTTGTATTAAAGCAGCAGCTAAATAGAGCAGGAATAATGAATAGTTCTACAATTGATTTATCAGCAATAGGAGATATGTATAAAAATCCACTTGAAAGCTTCAGTATGATTATAAGTGACTGTACAGTACGTAAAGGCTTTTTATTGGGATTTTTACTGTTTACAATTATTCTTGTTATACTGTATTTCTTATTTAGAAATATGGAAACAGGAGAGGAGCAGAATGGTGTAAATTATTTAAAAGATAATGGAACGCAGGGAACCGCTAACTGGATGGATAATGAAAAAACAAAAAAGGTACTCGGTGTTGGAACTGAAAATGGTATGGTATTTGGAACTATAAAAGACGGTATTAAAAATAAAATGGTTACTCTGCCGCCGGACACTTTCTTTAATAAAAATATAGCTGTGTTTGGAGCTTCTGGCAGCATGAAAAGTAGAAGCTTTGTAAGACCTAATATAATGCAGATAGCTGAACTTGGTGAGTCTATGATTTTAACAGATCCTAAGGCTGAAATTTTTGAATCCATGTCTCAGTTTTTAAAGGATAAAGGTTACAATGTTAAAGCTTTAAACTTAGTCAATATGGTAAATTCCGATAGATGGAATCCATTAAATGAAATAACAGACGATATTTCAGCTCAAAGTTTTGCCGAAACTGTTATGGCAAATACAAAAGCACCGGGAGCAAGACAGGATGAATTCTGGGACAAAACAGAAATGAATTTACTTAAAGCTTTAGTTCTATATGTAGTTAAGGAAAATCCAGAGGAAGAGAGAAATTTATCGGCAGTTTATTCAATGCTTGCTTTAAATGATCCTTCAACCATAGATGCAGTATTTAGAGCTTTACCTCCATCACATGCAGCTAAAATGCCGTACAATATATATTCACAGGCTAGTGAGAATGTAAGAACAGGAGTTGTCATAGGTCTTGGCTCAAAGCTTCAGGTATTTCAAAATAAATTAGTGCAGGATTTAACTTCTACAAGTGATATTGATTTAACGATGCCTAAAAAAGAAAAGTGTGCATACTTCTGCATAACCTCTGATATGGAATCAACATTTGATTTTATAGCAGGGTTATTTTTTTCGTTCCTTTTTATAAAGCTTGTTAAATATGCTGATTATGAAGTGAAGGAAGGGCAGAAAGATGTATATTTCATATTAGACGAGTTCCCTAATATCGGTGCTATTCCTGATTTTACAAAGAAAATATCAACTATGCGTTCAAGGGGAATTTCAAGCTGTGTAATATTTCAGAATATAGCACAATTACAAAATAGGTATCCTAACAACGGCTGGTCCGAAATTATAGGGAACTGTGACAGCAGATTATTTTTAGGAGCTACGGACATAATTACAGCAGAGTTTGTATCAAAGCTTTTAGGTACTGCTACGGTAAATGATGTTAGTTTAAGTAAATCAGCAGGTTTTGAGGGTATGATTGATTTTGGAAAAATAACTAATAGAGCTGTTAAGCGAAATCTCATGAATCCAGATGAAATATTAAGACTTCCTAACGAAAAGGAAATACTTATTTTAAGAGGTCAGAAACCCTTAATACTAGACAAGATGGATTACACAAAGCACAGGCTTTCAAAGTTTATGAGACCTATAAAGGTAAGTGATTATAAACCAGACTGGACACAGGAGTATTTTAATGAAACTAATAAAAAATCACTGGCAAAGGAAGTTAAAGATAAGACCAGTGAAAGTAGTAATAATTTAGAAAATAGTAATTCTGCTGCTAAAGAATTTCAAGTAAAAGAAAGTAAAAATACAAAGCATTCATTTAGTAATAGCAAAAGTAGTTCAAATATCAAAAATACTAAAAATAAGACAACTAGAAAATCTGATTTCTGGTAGATGTGATTTATTAAATACAAATATTAATGTCCCTTATTTAAGGGATTATTTTTATATAGAAAAATAAAATATTAAAATTTTAAGGAGATGTTTTTTATGTTAACAAATATTAATCCAAAAGCTTATGATATTATGGCATCACGTCAGAGTAGAAAGATACTTACAGGAACTTTATCAGCTGTGGAGACTTTTAAAAATGCAGATGGAAAAGAAATTGATTGTGCTGTGGTTTTCTATGATGTATTTAAGGTACTTATACCTTTAAAACATATGAGCATATCAAGGGAAGATAAAAAGATTGTAAGAAGTATGATAGGTGCAGAAATTGATTTTATAGTCAAAGAAATTGATGAAAAAAATAAGGTTGCAGCTGCATCACGAACTGAAGCTATGGAGCTTAGAAAATCACTGGAATTAAAAAAGCATAAGGTAGGAGATAAAATTTCTGTAAGAATTACATCAGTTGGCAGGGATAACTGTCGTGTTGACTGCTATGGATTAGAAACTAAGGTACCTATAGATGAAATAGACTACGGATATATAGATGATATAAGTAAATTTGTTAGGATAGGTACAAAGGTACAGGCTGTTATAAAAGAACTTGATTTAGAAAAGGATAAAATAAAGGTTTCAATTAAGGAAGCAAAGGAAGATCCATATGAGCAGCTGATAAAATCAATAACTAAAGGTGGAGAATATTTAGGAATAGTTACAGGTATTCAGGAATACGGAGTATTCTTTAACATTAGAAAAGGCGTAGACTGTCTTTGTCCTTTCCCTAACTGGACAAACTTTACTCCCAATATCGGTGAAAAATATGTAGTTAGAATTAAAAATATTGATTATAAAGAAAGAAAAATTGATGCCAATATAATAAGAACTATATAATAATATAGAATTAGCCAGGTAATATTAAGTAACTGATTACCTGGCACTCTTATGTAGAAATAAAGAGACAAATAAATAGAAATTTTAATAATTCAGAAGAGTAACATTATCTTTTTTACCATGGTATATCAGGAAAATATGATAATAGTGATGAACCAGTATTTAGAGATATAGTTATAACTACAAATAAAACTAAAATTAATAATGATAAAAGTGTCTTATGTCTTTTAAAAAACATAGTTATCACATCCTTTTTAATGAAAGTCTTTTTTTAAAAGCATATAGTTCTTTGAGCGATTGTATATCTTCTGTATCTAAATAAAATTCTATTAACTTATCTTCAAGAGGTTCAATTACTTTCCCTATTTTTCCTGAAAGTATAAAAAATTCATTTTTTATGGTTATAACTTTTCTATTATCTTTTGAAAACTTGCATGTATCCATTAGATTTAATAGTATATCTTTTACTAGAGAATTACGGTTAAGTTTTTTGGCATAGGTTAAGGCTGTACAATAAAAATTTTCAGCTTTTTCTGTTTCATTTAATCGTTTATATATTTTTCCTATTTCAAAGTATGTATCAGGTAAATATTTACTATCATGAGTTAAGTTGTTTATGGTTTCATCTATAGTATTTAAAACTTTTTTTGCTTCTATGTTGTTATTAATATCTATGTAATTATATGTTAAGTTAATTAATGCTACTAGATAACTTTGATAATTAGTTTTATTTATATTTGCAAGTATATAATTGTTTAGTTCTAAACTTTTTTCATATTCATGCATTTCTCCAAAGCAACAAGCTTCTTGATTTAGTACGGAGTAGTATTTTTCAATATTTATTTCTTTTACTATATTTTCAATTTTAATAAATCTTTTAAGTGCTATAGAGTAATTTTTTAACTTGATATAGCAAAGAGCACTGTTGTAAATAAATATGCAATAATAATCTTTACTCATATTTTTAAAATTTTTTATTGCAAAATTACAACATTTTATATTATCTTCATACTTATCCATATAAAAGTATATCATTGATAATTTTCTTAAAATTGATACAAAATTATCAGTATAGTTATTTATATCAATTAAAGTTCTAGCTTTTTCATAGTATAATAAACTTTTTTCAAGGTTGTTTATAGCACAATAATAATCGCCTGCCAATTCAAAGATAGAAATTTTTTTATCTTTAATATCCCAATTTATCAAAAAACTTTCTACTTCGGATAACTTATTGTCAAATGCATTATCTTTATATATGCTTAAATCCTTAAGTTCTTTTATGTATTTATCAAGTATTTTATTAGCCTGAGATTTTTCATCTTCCATTAAGTATTCTATATCTTCATCAACAGAAATATGTCTTTTATCACAAATTATCTTTAAGTTTTTTAATATAATTTCAGCAGCATTTTTAGTCAAATTTGCTTTATCATGTTCTATTTGACTTATAAGATTTCTAGTTATTTCTTTACCTGATATGTCTTCCTGATTTACATTATATTTTTCTCTTAAGTTTTTAAGTTTTGTACCAATAGACAGTATCTCATAACTTCCCATACTTAAAACTCCCCACCTATAAGTAATTTTTATTACTTACATCATACCACTAATTGGTTAATATGTTAACAATTTTATGTAAATATTGAAAAATCACATTTAATATAGAAAGTAATGGATCTATTGATTCAGTAATAATGTTACAAAAATCAGCTTACAAATGTAGCAGCTACTACGTGGAACAAATTATAAGATGAAAGATGTTGGGATTACAAGAGGAAATATGACTATTTTATTTAAAATGAAATTTTGGGATGGCTGGGAAATGAAGGAATTGATTATAAATCAAATTGTGATATCTATATTAGTAGTTGTTGAAGGATAATAGAAACTTATTTTATATTAAAACAAGTAATATTTGAAATATAATACAAGTAAAATAAGTATTAATTCGTCTTTATTAGGAGGATATTATAATTATATGTTGAATATATTGTTTTATGGTGTAAAATTTTACAGCTAATATATTTAATTGTATAAAGAGGTGAATGCTAAATGTGTAAATCAACTGATGTTAGTGGTTCTATAGCAGGCTATTATTACCAAATCTTATTAGCATGTAAAGAGTTGACATCTAATATAGATGAAATAAAGGAAATAGGTATTGAAACTGGTGCGGATGTAAGAGTAATCAAATACAAAAATGAAAAACAGTCAATTGAAGCCAAATTCCATAAGTTAAATATTGGTATGTATAATAAAGATATTATCAAAACGATTTACAATTTTTATAGATATTCATCAGATGATAGTAAGTTAACTTTATCTACAAATGTAACATCTACTAAAAAAGATAGGGATTTTTTTAGAAAATGGATAAATGGCGGATTAGATGAAAAGCAGAAAATAATTTATATAAAAAAATGTATTTTAAGACACTGTAAATCAAATGTTAATTCATTTAGTAGTTATTATGAAAAGTATAAAAAGAGTATTAATGATAAGTACAATATAAAAAATGGCAAGGAACCATATTATATAAACAAGTTAGAAGAAGCTATATTTAAAGATAATTTTGATATGAAATTATACAAAAAATATGCATATGTAGATGAAAATGTTGATTACAATGAATTTGCAACAAAATTAAATTTTGAATTTAGAAATGATTATAGCAAACCGGATTCAATATTAAAATTAAAAAAAGAAATTACATTAAATTTACAAAACATATGTACTAAAATTGGAAAAAATGTAGAAGAAAATGATTATATAAAAATAGTTAATCTAATGATAGATAAATTTTTAGGAATTATTGTTGAAAATTCTGCTTTGGAGGAAAATCCAAAGTTTGAAAATATGAAAAAATTTTCCACTGATAAATTAATTGAATGCATTAATACATATAAAGAAGAACAACTCCAATGGCTTAATAATAATAAGATAAAAAATATAATAGATCAAATTAATGAAGATGAAATAATATTTAATGAATTGATTAATGAAAATCCTAATCTAAGTAAAAAAGAAGAATTAATTCAAAATCATAATTTGATAAAACAAGAATTTTTAAGAAAAATTACTGATAAAAACTTTTGTGAAAATTTTACGAAAATGTATGCACTATCATATAAAAAATTTTCAAACGATATTATTAATAAATTAATGTTTCACTTGACAGTTATATCTGTTTATGAAAATAAAAAAGTAGAAGATATAAATTTTTTACAATGTAATAAAACAATTGAAAATATAGATATTAAAGGAACTATAAAATATATGTATAAGGTGTGCCCATGTCAATATAGAAATATTTCAACTGATTTGGAAAAGTTAATGCATGATCTTAAGGAAGAGTACGGAAACTCGTATATAAATAAATTGAGTAGGAATTCAATAGTCGTATTTAATGGCGAGTTTAGTCGTAAAGGTAAACCATGTGAAAAAAAGGCAAAGGATTCTTTTAAATTTTTAGACAATATAGCTGGAGCTGATAAAGACATGATTTATAAAACGCAAACCATATATAGAAACATTGATTATAGATGCGACAATTGTGTCGTTGTGGATGATGATGAGGATATAATAAAGGATAACTTGAATATGTTTTTTAATTGTAAGGAGGAAAAAAATAAAAATGGAGTATATAAAGAATGAGTTAAATAAAAAAGGGATAAAATTTAAAGAAGTTGAGATAGGGGACGAATTATTATATATTGTTATATACTATAATGGAAGAATATTTTTTATTAAAAACTTGAATGGATTGTATCCAGATTCTTTATTAGATGATAGCATTTTTATATCGGATTATGTTTCTTCTGAAAAAATTGAAAAACAATTGAATGACAAAGATAAAAAAAATATTTTTAGTGACATAAATTTGATGGCTATATTATGGGAGTTGTATATAGTTGGAATTCATTTGTTAGATGATAAAAATACTAAGTATAGGCAGGAAGAAATAAGTAAAGTAGAAAAGGATAAATTTATAGCTAGAAAAATAATAATAGAGAATTCGGATAAGACTAAAATTATACAAGAGTTAATAGATATTCTTGAACCATCTAAAAAATTAGAAGAAATTATCACAGTTAATGAAGAATTATCGCCACAGGGCATTTGGAATAATATATCCAAAATAGATGATATAAACTCTATAAAAATTAAAAATGTAAATGATTTAAATAGTTTAGAGAAATACTTGGACAAGGTAAAAACAAATGTAGATGAATTAAATAAGAAGCTAGATGGAGGTGAGTATTTTGAGAATTAAGGAGGTATGGATTAAAAATTTCAGAGGATATGGTGAAAATCCAAATGATTTAGAAGGTTTTTATAAATTCAAAGATTTGAATAATAAGTTGATACTATTAAGTGGTTATAATGGATTTGGCAAAACTAGTTTTTTTGATGCTATTGAGTGGGGGATGACTGATAGGTTAAGTAGAATACAAGATTTAAAAGATATTGTTAAGACAACAAATTTAAAGAAAAGTAATTATTTGAAATTTCATAATAAAACACCAAAGGATAATAATCGTATAGTTGAAGTTGCTATTTATTTTGAAGATGGAAGTATGATAAGAAGGAGTTCAAAGTATGATTCAATTGATAAAAGTGGATACAAATCTAATTTGACAGAAGATAGTGTAAATACGAAGGAATTGAAAAAAATTTTACTTAATTATAATGATAATAATTTGTCAGATATATTTGATATTAATTTTTTAAGCCAAGAGAATATAAATGCAATATTAAGAGCTAAAGATCCATTACAAAGAACAGAAGAATTTTTAAAACTTTTAGGTCTAAAAACCATTAAAAATATTGTAGATAAGTCTCAAATAAAAAATTTGTCCATTGTTGTAAATAAAATGAGCAAAGAATTAGAAAATATAGATACAAAGAAAAAGAAGCTAGATGATATATTTAGTTCTAATGGATGGGGAAACTTTGAACAATATAAAATAAAAGTTAAGAAAGTTATTATTGAGATTAGCAATGTTCAAAAAAATCATGTGTATATAGACAAACAAATAGTACAAGAAGACAAATTTGAGTCGTATGATATAGGTGACTTTATAGATGAAGTAAACAATTGTACTGTAAAATTAGATAAATTTAAAGGTGAAAATATTAAATGTGATAAAAGGTTAGAACTACTAATTAATAAGTTTTTAATAGAAAAAATATTGAATTTAAATTTATATATTAAAAATGTTATGTTTCTACAAGAAAATAATATTAATGACTTAATGAAATCTAGTTATAACAATAGAATTAATTATTATAACAGTAATCTAAAAAAATTAAGAGAAGATCTTGAGAAAGTTACAGTATGTAGCATTGAATGGGAAAATGTTAAAAAAACAATGAAAAATAATAAAATATCTGATAAAACATTAGATGAAATTATAAATAAGTGTAAAACTACTTATAAATTTATAGCATTGTTTAAAAAATATTCAAATAGCTGTAATGATTTAGAAAAATTATTTGAATTGATAAAGTTAGGCAAGTGGCATAAAATTTTAAAAAGAAACAGAAAATATGTATGTAATATTAAGAATTTAAGTAATATTATTAAAGCTGAAGAAGAGAAAATAAAAGAAAGTTCAGAAATAAGTAAAAGGTATGAAAGTATACTATCTAATGTTAGACAATATGTATTGGATGAGAATTTAGAATACTGTCCTGTATGCTTTAATAATGATTTTTCAAAATTTAATAAAAAAAATGATAGTATGAATTATAATAAATTAAGTAATAAAGAAAAATTAGTATGTATAATAGATGATACAATAATTGGTTCAAATAAGGAAATTAAAACATTGCAGAATAACTTAGATAAGAAGAAAAATATATTAAAATATTTAAAAGGAAAATATAGTAAAGCAATAGTTGAAAAAGTGATAAATAAATATAAAGTAATAAATGATTTGTATAATGTACTATTTGATCAGGTAACATCAAATTTGCAAAAAATTATAGAGTGTAATGATAAACATGTTAAGGTACTTAATAATCGTAATAGTAAAATAAGTGAATCAATAGATAATTACAAAAGAATTTATAAGAAAGTGTTTAATAAAGAATTTAGTGATTTTAATGAACAGGAGATAAAAAAAATAGATATTGCAAAAAGTAAAATTATACTTGGGAGGATGAAAAAAAATTATGGCGAAAAATATAAGATATATGACATTACAATTGATGCGCTAATAGAAAAGTTAAATAGTATAAAAAAATCATTAGAGCAATCTGATGAGGAAAATAATATGTCTATTTTAAAGAAAAAGATTAATGAATTAGATGGAATTATAAATATATTGAATAAAATAGTACCATATAAATTTAAGAAAGAAAATAGAGAATTGCTTGATGGATATATAAAATACTCTAAAAAAGAAAATATCTTAAAAGAGGACTTTAATAAATTTGATCAATGTAAAAAAGATATTGAAATAATTAGTACTAATGCAATTGAATATCAAAGAACAATGATAGAAAAAAGATTAAATAGTAATCAATTAATTCAATTTATATATGAAAAGATTAACCCTCATCCCTTTTTTAGAAGAATAGGAATTGATTATAGGGATGCAAAGGGTGGAGGCAAATGGATAAATATAATGGACAAAGATGGTGAAAACATATTCTTAGATCATATTTTTAGTTTAGCACAACTTAATACCTTATCATTAAGCATATTTTTGGGACTTTCCCTTAATCAAAGGATTAGTAAATTAAATCAGTTTTTTTTGGATGATCCAATACAAAGTATGGACGATATAAATATTTTGTCATTTATAGATTTATTGAGAGCTATATTAGATTCTAAAAAAATCGATTCGAATATTGTCTTATCTACTCATGATAGTAATTTTGCTCAATTATTGGCTATTAAAATGAGAGGAAGAAAAATTAAAACTTTTGAATTTATTGGTTATGGAGATGAGGGACCTGAAATAAGAATCCAATAAATAAATTATTAATAAAAAATATTAAAGTTAAGTATGCCTTGTATTGACAAAAAAGTATAACTTAAAAAAGTACTTGCTTTTTAGGTGATTTTTTTCTGTTATTAATTTGTTCTGATTTTGAAAACGTGATATTTTATAGATAATATATCTATTCTTAAAAAACGTACTTATATTTTTATAAACTATTTAAAATCTAATATTTTTAATAGTTTATGTATAATAAAAGCACGGGGTATTAACGGGTGACACATCGTATTAAAATATATAGATTGAGTGGGAGTTGTAGCATAAATACAAGTTATTCAAATTAGAAAAACAAGAGTATGGCAAAAAAAGATTTGCCATACTAAAAATGAAAACCCCATTTTTACATAGTTTAATTGTATTTTTATAATAAACCTGTAAGTCAAGTAATACCAATGCTTACAAGACCTTTATTTTAATTGAAAACCATTTATTTTTATGATTGATTTTTAATACAGAATTCAGCTTATAGATTTAATTATAATAGGTATGTTAACAATTTGAACATTTTGCATCTGTAGCATTGAAAATTACTAATTTAGACAGTTATAAAGAAATTATTTGCTTTTGAGTATTCATTAAAAAATTCAAATTTTCTATCCAATCCTTATTAGTAAATTACATACGGCTTACAAAAGGATAGAAGGAAGCATAAATATTAAAAAAATTTAGAAATTAAATTAAAAAAAGTTACTCTTAAAAGAAGAAAATAAAGTAGGATGAAGAGTGCTGGGTAATATTAATATTGCCCAGCACTTTTTTTGTGTGAAATAATCAGAATTTTTTGCCACTATCAGCAATAATTTAAATAATAATGGTATAATTGGATATGAAGTAATTAAGTATAATAATTAGATTTTATTATATTAATATAAATATATTAGGTGGTGATTAATTTTGGATAAAGATGAAACCTATTATAGAAATATAACAGCGGCAGCAGCTCTTCTTCATGATTTAGGTAAATTTATAAGGAGAGCCAAAGAGGACAGAAAAAGTTGGACTCATTGGGAATTTTCCTACAAATATATAAATAAATATTTTAAAGGTTTTAGCTGTATAGATGATGAAATGTTAGATGCAATAGCAAGTATAGCAGCATTACATCATTATGATTCTAAGCAGTATAAGAAAATAAAGGGATACAAGGATGAAAAAAGAAAAGATGAATTAATAGAGATTGAAGATTTTTATGAAGATACAGTAAAGAAAGATAAAAATTATAAATGCATACTTAATAAGGTGATAATAGGCGACATACAATCAAGCTGTGAAAGAAAAATACATAAATATAAATATAGTGAAATGAGAGAGTGGAATTCTGATTGTAAGTATAAAGGTAATTATAAATCAAAAAATAATATTGCATATAATGGAACAGAAGAAAGTCCGATTAAAAATATATTTACAACTTTAAATAATATCTTGAATGATAATGAAAACCAAAAAAAATATAATAAATATATGTACTTTGAACCTAATTCTCTTCTTGAAATGGGATATAGAGAAATTTATTTAAGAGATAAAAAGGAAACTATTATTCCTAAAATCAAAGAAGATTTAGATGGATTTAAAAGTGATTTAGAAATTATTAAGGGGTTTAAAAAGCTTAAAATTGAAGATTGCATAAATTCATGGAATTTTCTATTAAAAAAATATACATCTTTTATATGTTCAAGTAAGTGGGAAACAATTAAGGATATATCACTGTACAATCATTCTCAAACAACTGCGGCTATAGCAGTATCAACACCACTAAAGAAGGACGAAGAGTTCTATGCTGTCCACGGAAAAATTTATGATATTCAAAAGTACATATATAATGGGATAAATTCCAATATAGAAAAGCCTATGAAAAGAATATATGTAAGATCATTTTTAATTTCTTTAATAAATATATTAATTCCCAATATACTTGTTAGAGAACTTGGTCTATATACATTTAATATATTGTTTTGCGGCGGTGGTACTTTTACAATTATTATGCCTAATGATGAAGAACATATAGATATGGCAAGAGGTTTAATGAACAAGCTTACAAAAAAAATAGAAGATATATTTGAAAATAAAATCTTTATAGAATATGAAATAGGAGAAATTAAAGTTAAGTTAAAAAGCGATAGAATGTACTATGAAAAATGCTTCAAACCAATAAGTACTAGACTGTATGAGAAAAAGTATAACAGAAATATTAAAAATTTAGTATATGATGACTCTAAACAATATGAAAAATGTAAAAATTGCAATATAAATTATAAATTAAATGAAGAGAACAGTAAAGAATGTGGGATTTGCAGTATTGAAGATAAGTGGATAAAAGATGGATTTAATATAGAAAAATTATGTATAGATTATAACAAGGTTTCTATAGAGGATATAGCTGATCCAGATAAATTTATGATTGGAAATATTGAAGATGAAACGCCTATAATATGTTTTAGTCAACAGGAGGCTGAAAAATTAAAAACTAAATATCCTATAGTTGATGTATATGATATAGGTAAAACATATGTGAAAAAAAGTTATGAAAAATGCAAAAACTGTTTAGGAAAAGATATATGTGATGGGCCTATTACTGAAGATAAGATTTCAAATGAATTTTACAGTTTGGATTGTTTTGCTAACAAAAGTGAAAATGATAAAATAGTTGCTACAGCGAAAATTGATGTGGATGATTTTGAATTTTTACTTTATTTTGTATACCCAAGACAGATTTTCAACGAGATATATAATTTTTCAATTTCGAGACTTGCAAATACATCTATGCTATTTAATTTGTTTTTTGCTATGCAGCTAAAAAAGCTTATTGAAGAAAAATTCAAGGATAAGGTTATGATATTGTATGCTGGTGGCGATGATATTATGTTTACAGGGAACTGGGAAAGTGTTGTGGAAGCAGTTGAAGCCATAAAAAAAGAATTTAGAAAGTATACTAATGCTGAGAATACTGGAAGCGACAATGTAACTATTACATCATCAATAAAATTTCATAATTCTAAAAGACCATTTAACTTAATTGCTTACGATATTGAAAAACAACTCACTGAAGCTAAAGATAATGGTAAAAATTGTGTTAATTTGAACGGAAAATTATTAACATATGAGAAACTGGAAGAAGTAATAAAAGTAAGTGATATTTTAAAAGGATATGTTGAAAAAGAATATATAACTAGGGCAATTTTGTACAAATTAAATGAAATACTTAAAATGTGTTCGTCTGAGGATGAAATAGATAGAATGCGTTCAAGATCTATTTATCATTATCTAATAGAAAGTGAAATTGAAGGAAACAAAAATCTTACAGGAGAAATTAAAAACAAAGTTAAAAAGCAGCTGGATACTTTAGTAGAACCAAGGCAAGGTGAAAATGAATATACAAAGGAAAAATTAATTATAGAATTTGCCATAAGAAAAACTAGAAGAAGGGGTGAAGTCAATGATAAAAGGATATAAAAAAGGCATTGGGAGAAATGTTAATAAAGAATTATATAATATAATAGATATACTCAGTGGAGAAAATGGAAGCTTTTTAAGAGAAAATGGTAAGATAAATATGGATATTGTTAATAATATTGAAAAAGCTGCAAGTAACTTAAGTTATAAAAGGGTTACAGGGACAAGCATCAGAAATATTTACAATGCTTTTAAGAATATTGAAATGAAAATTAATCAAAATTATTTGAATTTAGATGATTTAAATAATGAAGAAAATTTAGAAGAAGTTATTAACAGTAAATTAAATGAAAGTTTTTTAAGTAACAAACCTATAATAAAACTTCTGAATAGTAAAATTAATTATTTAATAGCACGAAAGGTGTCAAATACTAGAGATTACGATATTAAGAAAGCTTATTATGGACTGTATGAATTTATAGAAACTTCAATAAATGTGATTTGTTCACCTAAAAATGATGTTAGAGAATTCACAGCATTTTTAAAAGTGTTTGAAGCTATGTATGGTTATCTTGATAAGGGAGTGGAAAAATAATGGAAGAGTATAAATTGAAACTAACTAATATTATTACTTTGACAACAACCATGAGAGTGCTTACAGGACTTAGAATAGGTGGCAGCAATGAAGAACTGAATATTGGAGATATAGATAATCCTATACTTAGAGATCCGTTAACTAAAGAACCATATATACCAGGTTCAAGTATTAAGGGATCATTAAGGAGCATTTTGGAGATTGTAAGAGGAGTAAATGATATAAATAATGGTGTTTGCAATTGTGGAAAATGTGATATTTGCAAACTTTTTGGAACTGCTTATAATGGTAGAATTAGTAGTATAAAGGGAACTCCAGCTAGACTCATATTTAGAGATGCTAAATTAAATAATAAAAGCAGAGTACTTCTAAGAAAATTTAATCCTTCAATGGTAGAGATAAAAAAAGAAAACACTATTAACAGAATAACAGGAGGGGCAATTCCAAGAACTCTTGATAGAATTCCAGCAGGTACAGAATTTTCAATAGAAATGCAGCTTAAAATTTTTGAAGGCGATAATAAAGATAAATACATAGATTATATAAATAGTGGATTTAAACTTCTTGAGTACAATTATATCGGAGGTTCTGGAAGTAGGGGATATGGTAAGGTTAAATTTGATGAGCTAAAATATGATGAAGATAAGTGCTTAGACATAATAAAAAGATTAAATGAGATAGAAGAAAAATCTAAAGAGGAAAACAGCAAAAATGATTTATAAGGCTGAATTTACAGCGGAAAATTTAAAATCAAGATTAATATCCCCTGCTATATTTGGAAACATTGCCAAGGTGTTTTATGATATATTGCCATATGAAAAAGCAAATGAATTAGTTAAAAAACTTGGAAAAACTTTAATTAGCGATATGATTGGTGGTAAAAAGTTAGAAGATGCTATAACTAAGGTGAAGGAAGATAAAAAGAAATTATATTTAGATGAATTGTATGGAAAAAGTTCTGATGAAATGAAAAAAATAGATAAAAATCATAGAAATTTTACAGAAGATTTAAAGGAAAAGAGAAGTGTATTTAGAGACTATAAAATTGCAACAAGAAATCTTCAAATTGATAGTGGAATCAAAACAGCTAGACTTAGGAGCAGCATAAATAGATTTAATGGAAAAGCTGAAGATGGAAAATTGTTTTGTAGTGAAGAAAACAAGTACAGTCAAGAAGATATATTTTGTATTTATATAAAATGTGATGATCTTAAAATTATGGGTTATATTGAACTTGCCTTTGATATAATTGAGAAGGTAGGAATTGGTACAGATACGTCTATAGGGAATGGTGTTATAAGATTTATAAGAAATAATGATAAGATATTTGAAGAGACTGAGGATATAAGGTTATATAAAAACGGAAATAAGGCTTTAAATATTGCATCTACAATAATAACTTCGGAGTTAATAGATAAAGATTATAAATTTGTTGATTATATAGTTAAAAGGTATGATTCTAAAACTCCTAATATGGTAAAACCATTTTATCACTATATTGAGGCTGGAAGTACACTTGAAGAAAAGGCAGAACCTATTGGAAATATAATAAGTGATATTAATGGAATAAAGACATATTCATGTGTATTTCCAATAGAAATTTAGGGGGTGTACTTTATGAGTGAAATTAAACCTAATTTAAAAGAAGTTAATTTAACTATAGAAGCATTATCTGGAATATGTGTTGGCGGCGGTGAAAATGAAAAGTATTCCAGTGATGAATATGTTAATGATAAAGGAAAAATATATTTTTTAAATTTAATGGATATACATGATTTAGTTCAAAAAGGTAAACTTACGGATAATTTGGCTTGTAAACTATATGGAAGTGGTAATTTAAATGGAATATTTAAAGGTGAAATACCAGAGGAAATTAAAAGTGTAGAATTGAAAGGAAATTACGAAAACAACCTTGAAATATATAGATTTGCATACAACAAAAAATTAACGGAGACTGGCATAGTAGAAGTAAAAACAATTATGGGAAGTACTATTAAAGGTCTCATAAGGCACGGATTTGAAATTTATAATGTAGAAAATGTTAAATATGATTTTAGAAGAAATACTAAGGATAATAAACTTTTAATTAAGGGCTTAAAAAGTATTAATAATAAAGAGGAAAAAACTTCTTTAAGAAAATTTCCTAAGGGTGGTTTTGCTTTAAGGAGTTATAAATGTAAAGATGAATTTAAATACAGCGTGGATAAGAATTTCACTGATATCATATTTAGAAATTCGATCTTTTCAGATTGTGAATTAATTTCAGGAGATTTTGTAATTGAAAAAGTAGAAAGTTTTAGCAGAACAACAGATGCATTTGTAATTCCTGCTTATTATGAAATAGCTGAAGAGGGCAGCGTCTTTAAATGCAAAGTTCAAAATAAAAACATTTTTAATGGTAAAAAAGAAGGTAATTTAAGCGTTATACAGGTGTGGTATGATGATAAAACTTTTATAGAGCTTTCAATGGAATCTCTTAAAAAATACTATTCAAGAGTTATTGATTTAGAGGAGGAATATTATAAAATTCCTTATGATGATGGTAGAATTAAAAGTTTTTATATTAAATTAAGAGAAGAAAATGATAAGCCCAATCAGTTTGTATGTAAACTAGGATATAGTGGTGCTGTTAGTAAAACACTTATGGGATATGAAAGTGAAAATAAGGATGCTTTATTACCATATAATTTAAAATATATGTCCAGCAGTAAACTTCCATTTGGATGGGTTAAAATTAAATTAGGAGAAAAATTATGAGAATAAAAGTACGTATGACAGTGGATAAAGATATAATATTTCCGATAGCATATAGTCATCTTATACAAAAACTTATTTATAATATTTTAGAAGATAACTATTCATCAAGACTTCATGATGGTGGTTATAAATATAAAAATAAAAAATTTAAGCTATTTAATTATTCTAAAATGATGATAGAAAATAAAACCATTGAAAAGGGAAAAATAATAATACATAAGGGGAGAGTGGAACTTACAATTTCAAGTATAGATGAAATTTTTATTATGAAAATAATTGATGCACTTTTAAGTATAAAAAGACTTGAATTTAATGAGGGTACATTTAATATTGATTCTATATATTCAAAGAAGCAGCTTAATAGTGGTAAAATTAAAGTGCTTACAATATCTCCGGTAGTAGTTACTAAGCCTGGCAATTTTGAAAAGACTGAATTTTATACTCCTGATGATAGGGAATTTATTGAGAGTTTAAAGAATAATATTATTTCAAAATACAATGCCTTTTATAAAAAAGCCTATAGCGGTAGATTTAACATAAGTATATCTGATAGAAGTAAAGTAAGAAAGAAAATAGACAAGTATAAAAATTGGATATACGAAGGATATCTGAGCGGTTTTGTAATAGAGGGTGAAAATGATATAGTGAATTTAGCATACAGTACTGGTCTTGGAAGTAAAAATTCTCAAGGTTTTGGATGTGTAGAACTTTTCCGTGATGTAAATAATCTCAGGGACTATAGAAGAATATACTAATATATTTTGCAGTGAATCTATTTTTTTCAAAAATACAGTTTAAGCCTTGAGAATTAAGGCTTTGAATGGTACTTTTAGAAAATCAAAAAAACACTACTATAGGTTCACTGCAAAAAGTATT
The DNA here is from genome assembly GCF_001705235.1 of Clostridium pasteurianum. NCBI lineage: Bacteria > Bacillati > Bacillota > Clostridia > Eubacteriales > Clostridiaceae > Clostridium > Clostridium pasteurianum. The sequence goes on along the minus strand of NZ_MCGV01000001.1, from coordinate 37,527 downwards.
GATTTATTGTGATTATTAAAATGGTAAAGGCTTATAAATAGCCTATTAGAAGAAATTGTGATTTTGGGGTTTATAGTTCTTATTAAAGAAGTGAAAAACTTTAAGATGTTCTGTTTCATTTGCTAATTTTTCTAGGTTTATAGTTCTTATTAAAGAAGTGAAATAAATCTTTTTTTGAATACATCTCATCAAATATACTCGTTTATAGTTCTTATAGAAGATGTTAAATTTATGCATAAGTATAAACTTAAAAATAGAGGTGATAAAAGCGAAAAAAAGTATATAAGAATAGTAGAGATATTACTATAGGTTCACTGCAAAAAGTATTGATTTATCATGATTATTAAAACGGTAAAGGCTTATAAATAGCCTATTAGAAGAAATTATGATTTTGAGGTTTATAGCTCTTATAGAAGAAGTGAAACTGACTATCATAAGGCTTGATTTGAAAATTGCTTTCACGTTTATAGCTCTTATAGAAGAAGTGAAATGTGCCACCTCGACCTTTTATGGCGAATATTCTTTTGGTTTATAGTTCCTATATAAGAATTGAAACTTTAATTTTTCTAAATTTGAAACATGTCCTAATTTGGTTTATAGTTCTTATTAAAGAAGTGAAACCTTGATTTTCTTTTACCCATCATAACCACCTCTATCGTTTATAATTCTTATGGAAGAAGTGAAACATCTTTTTGACTAACTTTTGAAGTTCATCACATTCAGTTTATAGTTCTTACGGAAGAAGTGAAACGTCCATATTAGCACCTCACAATATTAGTGAGTTTAAGTCTATAGTTCTTATTAAAGAAGTGAAACTGTAGTTGCATAAGAAGGTTACTATAGTATATAATAAGTTTATAGTTCTTATTAAAGAAGTGAAACGCTTGCATACATGCTTCGCTCCATGAACCAAACAAGTTTATAGTTCTTATAGAAGAAGTTAAGTTTATGCATAAGTATAAACTTAAAAATAGAAGTGATAAAAACAAAAAAATAGTGTATAAGAATAGTAGAGACATTTTTAGTCTTTGCTATTTTTTTATTGGCAACAATTTTTTAGGTCAATCAAGACTAACAAACTGTGTATAGGCAAATTCTGCTTATATGCAGTTTTTTTTATATTTAAAATTAAAAATTTGAAAGGTGGAAGATTTTTATGGAAAACAGAATTGAGAAACTAAGACAGGAACTTTATGTACTTATTAAAGATAATAAATTAACAGACAGTAGTGTGATAATGAAATCACAGGAACTCCAAAACGAGATAAACAATTTTATGAAAGAAGAATTAGAGGTGAAAGCTTCATGAGGGGATATATTAACAAAAAATCTGTATGTTTACAGTATAAGAATTACATTGTTATCTATAGAGATAACATAATGATTGTAGGTATACCCATAGATAGATTTATTGTTTGCTTTAAAAGAATAAAGAAAGTGTTTATTAATTTAAATGAAACTTTAAATGCTATGGAATTAGAGCTAAGAGAAAGAAGAAAGTGTTAGATTACATGTCTAGCACTTTTATTTTACATATAAGAAATTGAAGGGAGCTGTATTCAATGTATGATATAAATAAAATAAAAAATATTCCATGTGAAGAAATAGCTTTGAGATGTAATATTACTTTAAAAAAAATTGTGGGGAAAATTGAGAGAAGAAAAGACTGCTTCTTTCAACATAAGTTTAGAAAAAAATCTTTGGTACGACTTTGGAATATCAAAAGGTGGAAGCGACATAGATCTTATAATGGAAATAGAACATTGTGATGAAAAGGAAGCAATAAAAAAATAGCTGAAATGTTTGGAATAAGAAATGAGAAAAGTACAATTAAATGGAACAGAATAACGGATAATCAATACAGGCAATTAGTAATTCAACCAGAGAGGGCAACTATGAATTTTAATATAGAAGGAAAAAAATTTATAATGTCAAAGTTTGATAAATTATTGAAAAAGATAAAAACCTATTTGGTGATAGAAGGTTTGAAGAATTAAAAAAGGTGCTTGAAGTCTATGGATATATTGGAAAACTGTCGAAGTCAGAGAGCAGTCATTGGACATTTAGAAAAAGCGGTAAATAGCCAATAATAATCCTTTATAAAGTACCAGTTAAAATTACATATATTAAATTGGTAAAGGATATAGTAGAATCGGAAGAGGTTAAAATTAATGATTAGTATAAAGAGTATTTTAGGAAGATTTTATATGAAGGATTTAAATTATTACATGAATCTTAATTATAAAATTGAAATAAAGGAAGATAGAGAATAAATAGAGAATAAGATGAATATGTTTTACAGTATCATGAATTAAAGGGATGTGTAACACGTGCTGACACAATAGAAAATGAAATTAAACTTTTAAAAGATGATAGAATAAACTGGCTTAAAGCTGCTATTGAAGAAAAAATTGAAATTCATGAACCACTTAATGAAGAAGATTTTTCAGGAAAAATTAAATTAAGATTACCAAAATCTCTTCATAAGTACTTAATAGAAAAATCAAAAGCAGAGGGAATAAGTATGAACCAATATTGTGTTTATGCTTTAAGTAAAACTTTAGTGAATAAATAATTAGCGAAATAATAATTAAATATTTGAATTAGAACTGTTTGTATATTGGTGTACTTCCATTTCAAAAAGACCGTGAAAAGCAATAAAATTTTTGTATTGTCAGACATATTAGGTTGGCGATATTTTTATGTTGCCAAATTATATTTATTGTGATATGCCATTGACGTTATTATATTTAACTTGTGTTGAAAGCGTCAATTATTGTAGTAATCAATGCAATCGGTTATTGTTTTTGCCCAATCATCGTTATTTGTAAAGTGATGACCATAATATATTTCACATTTTAATATTTCCTATAATACTTCTATTATCTATGAAATGTACAATTCTAGACATGCTTTGCTTTATGTAATGTTTTTTTAGTTAGTAAGTAATTGAGCACTTATGCATTGAAATTATTGATCAATATGAATAATGGATGAGTTTCTGATTCCAAACAAACTTCTTCATCAAAGCTATTCATTACCTATGAATTAGCATTATGATCGCTAATCTTGCAAGTTACAATTTCATGTGTATATAAAACAAAAATAGACCTTAGATATATTTTATGAACTTCAATGCCTGGATAATATTTGAATTTTGAAACATCAGTAAGCCATTTTCATTAGGTTATTCTGCGTAAAACTTACAATACATACAATTCTTGGCGATATGATCTGGATTTCTATCCCATATGGTACAACTCTTTGGATTCCACTTGCTTAGTAGGTTGAATTACTTGTTTTCTATGAATAAGAAGGACATGCTTGTTATCTACTTCAATATTATGATTTACATCTAATTCATCATGAATACTTTGATATCTCCATATTAGGATGATCCTCATGAATCTTACGAATTTCATCGAAAATACATTCATTTTTCAGTTAACTAGCACTCTTTGGATGGTTGAGTTAATTTTTATATTAAAAAAGTAGACAATTATTGGTAAAATTCAATGCCTACTTTTATCTTACAGCTTCATACAACAGATGGTTTTCATGGATATCAAAAAAATATATATATGCAAATAGTAAATATATATAAATAGTAGAAATATAAAGAAAAAATGCATATTGTAGTGATTTATTAAGCTATATTAATAGTTGTTCTTTTGCAAACAAAAAACTATAAGTGTAATATATTGTATAAAGATAAACATACTGGTATCTTATAATCTAAAGATTTGTTAATCTGATTCATTTTAAGAAATATTATTTTGTTCAAACTTTGATTATTATGTGGGTGAGATTAAATGTTTAAGCCAAAATAGAGCAATATCTTTCTTATATAATAATGAATGTTTAAGTAAAATATAAGGGTGGAAACAAAGATTTTTTGCAAAATATTATTATGCCAATACTGTTACAATTAATGAAAAAACAATAGCTCAATATATTAGAGAGCAGGAAAACATAATTAAATCCATAATTAAATTATGGATTTAATTGCAACTAAAAAGATATAAAAGTCTTTTAAGATATTATAGTTAAACAATCAACTCACAGTGGATTAAACAAAAATGAAAGCTGCATTTTTAGATGTTGGTTATACTATGAACTTATGGGACTTAAGAAATAATCCCTTTAAAGGGTGGTAATTATTATTTTAAATTATAAAAAATATTTTAACTTAGAATTAACTTTAAGATTTATAACAGTAGCATTCAGATAAATATGTAGCATTTAAATTATTAATATAGGAGGCTTATATGTATGCATATACCTGATAATTATTTAAGTCCTTCAACTTGCGCTGCTTTTGCAGTTGTAATGGTACCTATATGGAGAAGAGCAAGTGTAAAGGTAAAGAATGAAATGAGCAAGAAAAAAATGCCATTACTTGGAGTTGCAGCAGCTTTTTCATTTTTAGTTATGATGTTTAATGCGCCAATTCCAGGAGGAACTACTGCACATGCTATAGGAGGAGCACTTATAGCTATATTACTTGGACCGTATGCCGCGGTACTTGCGATTACAGTAGCGCTTGTGATACAGGCTATATTTTTTGGAGATGGTGGTATTCTGGCAATAGGAGTAAACTGCTTTAATATGGCGTTTGTAATTCCTTTTGTGGCGTTTAATTTATTTAATCTTTTTAAGAAGATTTCAAATAGCAAAAAAGGTGAATATTTTGGAGTGTTTTTATCAGGATATATTTCTATAAATGTAGCGGCCTTTTTTGCAGCAATTGAATTTGGAATTCAACCTTTACTATTTAAAGATGCTTTAGGACGACCATTATACAGCCCATATAGTTTGAATGTTTCTATTCCAGCTATGTTAATACCGCATTTGTTGGTTGCTGGAGTTATAGAAGGAGTAATAGCTGTGGGTGTATATAGCTATGTGAAGAAAGCAGCACCAGATATAATATACAAAGGTAAAGAAATAAAAAATAAGTTTTTATATGCTATATTGGGAATTCTTATTTTAGCTGTACCTTTAGGGCTTTTAGCAGATGGAACTGCATGGGGAGAATGGAATCTAGATGACATGAAGAAGCTTATAGGGTATGTTCCCAAGGGAATGAGTAAAGGCTTTAAATTTAATTCTCCATTTAAAGATTATAGCTTTGGATTTTTAAATCAGTATTTTGGGTATGTTTTATCAGCATTAGTTGGTGTAGTACTAATTTTGATTATCTTTAAATTTGTAGAAAGAATAAATTTAAGGAAAAATAAAAAGGAGATTAGATGATTCCAGAATGGCTTAAGGTGAAAGATGATTATGCTCCAAGAGAAGAAAAAAGTTCATATATTGAAAAGAGTATTTTTTCTTTCATTAAAATAACTTCTATAATTAGACAAAATAAAAATCAAGATAAATTAATTTACTCAATAAATTCAACTTTCAAACTTATATGTGTCATAATAATGATACTATGTGTGTCTATTTCAAGAAGTTTTATTTATCTAATGGTAATAGATTTATATGTGTTAATTAATCTTTTTCTTATGGAAAAAAAGTTAGTTAAAAGAATTTTATTAAAAAGTATTCCGTTTCCGTTTATAACGTTAATAGCTTTAATACCATCCATGCTTTGTGGAAATGTTAATAATAGTTTATTGCTTTTTCAAAAATTAATTATAACAATATTACTTATGAATTTATTATCTCATAATACTAAATGGAACGAAATCAGCAGATCACTAAAACTACTATTTATACCAGACATGTTTATATGGATTATGGACATAACAATAAAATACATCCTTCTTCTAGGTGAACATTCTCTTAATCTATTATATGCATTGAGACTTAGATCAATTGGTGTAACTAGTAATAAATATAAGTCTCTCACAGGAATTATAGGAAATTTATTTATAAAGTCTTACAAAATGAGTGAAGAGATGTTTCATGCCATGGAATGCAGGGGTTTTGTAGGTGAATACACCACAAAGGTAAATTTAAAATTAAAGAAAATCGATTATATATATTTAGCAATAAATATAGTTTCACTTAGTTTGTTTTTTTATATAGCTTACTAAAAAAATCGAGGAGAATTATTTATGATAGAACTAGAAAATATTTCATTTACGTATAAGAATAAAATAGCTCTTGATAATGTAAATGTCCATATAAAAGAAGGAGAGTCTGTAGCCATTATAGGACCTAATGGAAGTGGAAAATCAACTTTCTTGAAGCTTCTAAATGGCATTATTTTTGGGGGTCATGGCAAATATATATTTGATAATAGTGAAATAAATGAGAGTGCGTTAAAGGATAGCAAAGTCTTAAAATTATTTCATAAAAGATTGGGATTTGTATTTCAAAATTCTGATGCTCAGTTATTTTGCCCTACAGTTTTTGAAGAAGTAGCATTTGGGCTTATGCAAATGGAGCTGCCAGAGGAAGAAGTAAATAAAAGAACTTCAGATTGCCTTAAACTTCTTAATGTGGATAAATTAAAAGATGAACATCCATATAATTTAAGCGGGGGAGAAAAGAAGAGAGTTGCAATTGCCAGTGTGCTTGCTATGAATCCAGAAGTAATAGCTTTAGATGAGCCAATGAATGGAATAGATCCAAAGGGAAAAAGATTTTTAAAAGAGTTATTGGTGGATTTAAATAAAAGTGGCAAGACTATAATCTGCGCAACTCATGACTTTGAATACATAAAGGGCGTCTTTCATAGAGCTATTGTGTTTTCAGAAGACCATAAAATAATAAGAGATGGCGAATACGAAAATATAATAAATGATAAAGAATTTTTAAGAAAGTGCAACATCATTTAAAGTCTAGTGGAATAAATTTAGGGAGTGAATCAAATGAAAGTATTATATTATGATTGTTTTTGCGGAATAAGTGGCGATATGAATTTAGCGGCATTAATAGATATTGGAGTTCCTAAGGAATATTTAATTGAAGAACTTTCAAAGCTCAATTTGAATTCTGAATATGGAATAAAAATTGAAAGTTCTATGAAACTTGGGATAACAGGAACTAGAGTGGATGTTACATTAAAAAATAATGTACATGAGCATGATCATGAAGAACACCATCACCACAGTCATGAGCATCATCATAGAAACTTAAAGAATATAGAAGAAATAATAAATTCAAGTGATTTGAGTGATAAAGTTAAAAAGATCAGTTTAGATATATTTATGAAGGTTGCAGAGGCAGAAGCTAAAGTTCATGGAAAAGACTTATATGAAGTACATTTTCATGAGGTAGGAGCTATTGATTCAATTGTGGATATAGTTGGAGCAGCTATTTGTTTAGATTACTTAAAGGTTGATAAAATTATTGCATCTCCAGTTCAGGTTGGAGGAGGATTTGTTAACTGTGCGCATGGTATTATGCCAGTACCGGCTCCTGCAACAGCAGAAATACTAAAGAATATTCCTATGAATACTGGAATCGTACAATTTGAAACAACTACACCTACAGGCGCTGCAATATTGGCGGCAAATGCCAAGGAATTTACTAAAAATATTGATTTTAAAGTTCAGAAGATAGCTTATGGAATAGGACATATAGATTTAGAAATTCCAAATGTTTTAAGAGTATATTTAGGTGAAAAAGAAAGTAATAGAAAAAATGAAGAACAATACATACTAGAAACGAATATAGATGATATGAATCCAGAACTTTACGGATATGTGGAAGAAAAGCTTTTTGAAGCTGGAGCTTTAGATGTATTAAAAATACCTGTATATATGAAAAAAGGAAGACCGGGCATAAAGCTAAGTGTACTGATTAATCCGGAAAAAGAGGAAGATATTTTGAATATTATTTTTAAGGAAACAACTTCATTAGGTGTTAGAAAACTTAAAGTGGAAAAAATAATGCTTGATAGGGAGTTTTCAAAAGTAAAAACAGAGTATGGAGATATTACAGTAAAGAAAGCTTATTATAAAGGCAAGCTATTAAAATACAAACCAGAATATGAAGAATGTAAGACTATAGCAGAAGAAAAAAATGTAACCATAGATAAAATATATAAAGCAGTATATAAACAAGATTTAAATTGATTGTGAGGTTGAAGTATATATGATAAATAATGAAAAATATAATGAATTAATAAAATATCTTAGAAGTCTCGGAAAAGTAGTTCTAGCATTTTCAGGTGGAGTGGATAGTACCTTTTTACTTAGAGCAGCAAAGGAAGCACTTCAGGATAATTTAAAAGCGGTTACAATTATGTCTCCATATATTCCAAGATGGGAAATAAGAGAAGCGAAGGAATTAGTTAAAGAGTTAGGAATAGATCACGAAATTATAGAAGCTCCAATTATTGATTCAATTAAATTTAATCCAGAGGATAGATGTTATCATTGTAAAACAGCAGTATTCAGTATGATAATAGATGCTGCTAAAAAGCAGGGATATGACTGTGTAATTGATGGAACTAATTTTGATGATATAAAAGATTACAGACCAGGACTTAAAGCTTTAAAAGAGTTAGATATAAAAAGTCCACTTTTAGAATGCAAATTAACTAAAGCGGAAATAAGAGCATTTTCTAAGGAATTAGGACTGAAAACTTGGGACAAGCCAGCTTATGCCTGCCTTTTGACGAGAATACCTTATGGAAATGAATTAAAGGTAGAGGACTTTGAAAAGATTGAAAAAGCAGAAAGATATATGATGAGCATAGGTTTTAGAGCTATTAGAGTAAGATGTCATGGAGATTTAGCGAGAGTTGAAGTTGCGAGAGAAGACAGAAGCAAGTTATTTGATGAAGAACTTTTGGATACTATTGCTGAGAATATAAAAAAATGCGGTTTTAAGTATGCAGCATTAGATTTTCAGGGATATAGAGTAGGAAGCTTTAATGAAACAATTAAAAATAAGAATTAAGAATTTTAGAGTCGAAATTATAGTTTAAAGTGGGACGGTGAATATATTGGATAAAGAAGAAATTAGAGTCCTATTAGAAGAGGTTAAAAATAACAAAATAAATATAGAAGAAGCTTCTAAAAAATTAGAGGATCTTCCCTTTAAGGATTTAGGCTTTGCAAAAATAGATAATCATAGAGAAATTAGAGTTGGTTATCCAGAAGTAATATATTGTGAAGGAAAGACAGTAGAGCAAGTCAGGGACATTGTTAAATTCATGCTTACAAAAAATAATAATATATTAGGAACTAGAGCTACTGAAGAAATGTATAATGCAGTAAAAGAAATAAGCTCTGATGCAGAATATAATAAGCTTGGAAAGACTATTACTATAAAGAAAAAAGAACAAATTATTACAGATAATTATATAGCTATTGTTGCGGCAGGAACTTCTGATTTACCGGTAGTAGAAGAAGCCTATGAAACAGCCAAAATACTAGGAAATAGAGTGGAAAAAGTAATTGATGTAGGGGTTGCAGGAATACATAGACTTTTTGCAAAATTAGATATTATTAGAGGAGCTAAGGTTGTTATAGTAGTTGCAGGAATGGAAGGAGCATTAGCTAGTGTTGTAGGTGGTCTTGTAGATAAGCCTGTTATAGCAGTTCCAACTAGCGTTGGTTATGGAGCAAATTTTGGAGGAATATCAGCCCTATTATCAATGTTAAATAGCTGTGCTAGCGGCGTGAGTGTAGTGAATATAGATAATGGATTTGGTGCAGCTTATAATGCCAGCATGATTAATAGATTGTAATCCTAAATAATTTACTGAATAAAAATCTTAATATGCCAAAAACGCCTTTTTTTAAGGCGTTTTTGGTATACATATTTTTAAAATGTATATTTAAAGCAAGACAGAAAGTCACTTTTCCTATAACCTTGTCTTTTTAAACTTACCATAGAAAGTTATTTGCAGAAAGAATTTTATACTCTCTTCTTATCCTTGTTAAAATGTAGCTGTTATGTTATTTTTTAAAATTATCTATATAATGTCATACTGCTTTGAGGAACCTTGTAATTTGTATTTACTGTAAAAATATTCTATATCTAAAAAATTCACTGAAATGTCCGCCCTAAATAATTTAGAAACTATGGTCGTCAAATTAACTATATTGTTTATTTCATCAATAGTAAAAGGATAATTTTCACTTACTATTGGAATTATTTTGTTTTTAATTAATATGTCAAAAGTATTGCATATATTAATTCTTGCATGAGTATTTTTTAGTACATCTCCTGTTAGTAATACCTGTCCAATTGTATAATTATATTCTTCAAAAAATTTGCTATACATACTTATAAGTTCACATTGTCCAACAGCAGCAGCAGTATGTTGGATTTTTATAGATTTTAGATTTTCATTTAAGTTTAATTTATTTATACCAATACCAATTGCACCTGATGATACAATGATGATTTTTTTACCGCAGCTCTCCATATTAGATAAAATTTTTGCTATTTTTTCAATTTTACTTAAATTTATACTTCCATTTTTATAAGTTATAGAGTGGGGGGTTACATTAACAACTATTCTTATAGCATGATCTAAATCTTTAAAAAAATTCATTAATAGCTCACCCTTAATTCTATTTTTTATATACACATAAAATTATATATTATTAAAGATTTTCAATATTTTAACTATCTTATCTTTAAGTTGAATTTTAATTATTATAATAAACATATAAATACTTTGTCTAAATGAATAATTAACATGTTAAGTACATAATTACCAATAATAAGGTTACTTAAAAATTAAATAAAAGTTGTTTAGAGTTTTATTTATTAAAATTCCATTCATAAAATTTCTCTATATAGACAGCTTTCGAGGGGCATAATTCATGACAGCAAAAACAACGAATACACTTATTCAAATCTATGACTGGTTTATGATCGATCATATCAATAGCTTTGGCAGGACAAGTATTTTTACATGCTCCGCATGATTTACATAAGTTTGCATTAATTGCAGGTATAGAACTGGAATTCTTTGAGGTATCAGGTAATCTAAAAGGTGGTATATTTATATCGCTAAATCTAATATTTGTAGTAACAATATCATTTATATCACCAGTGAATAGATTCCTTTTTATTGCCGATGAAATTGTAGGAACTTCAAATGGATTTATTCCTATGATATGAGTTGCTGCTAAATCTAAGGCATATGGATTTTCAGAAGCCATAATAAGACCAACTTTACGTATGTCTCCTGCAGATGGACCATTTCCTTCCATTCCATCAATAGCATCAATTATAGATAATACTGGTTTTACATATTCACATATATCAACTAAGTGATTAGCAAAGTCGGTAGCATTATTTAATGTGAAATGATACTTCATTTTTACTATTCCAGGAATTACACCAAATAAATTTTTTACAGCACCAGTATACATCATCATGGTATGTGTTTTCAATTTAGCAACTGATATGACAAAATCAACATCGTTAATTATTTTTATAACACTCATTTTTTTTAGAGATACACCATTAGTGTTATCTACACTAGCAATTGATGTATCAAAATTTAATTTACACCCTGTATTTTCTGCCACAGCAGTCATGCCTGTTGTTGAATATACAGATTTTAATGTGTTTATATTATATCCAAGAGGAGCACCAGGACTATCTGCAATTATTACTTGGCACTCTAAAAACTGAAAGTATTTTACAACGGCTTGAACAATTGCTGGATGTGTAGTAATGGCCTCTTCTGGAGTCTTTTTACTAAGTAAATTTACTTTTAGTAGAACTTTTGAACCAGGTTTAATGATTTCATTAATTTTGGGTAATTTATCAAGACATAAAAATACACTTTTTTCCACATTTTTATAGTTATAATTCATACATCTAGTTATGCTAACATTATACAATTTTAAATTCCCCCTCATGTGGTACAAATGTTTTCATCATTTATGCATAAATACATTTATTACATTATAATACAGATGAGATATAAATTTCAAGTAAAATAAGTAGTTTTGATAAAATTTTACTTTACTTAAATACATAATAGTACTATAATGTAATTAAATAACATATAAGTTATACATTTATAAAATTATTTAAAAAACATTGGAATCTTTATGCCAATATTATACAATTTTAAACTCTTCTTCATGTCATACATGTATTTTCACTATTTACATATAAATACATTTACTTGATTTTGGTACAAATAAGTTACAATTTAATAATAAAATAAGTAATTTTTGATAAAATTTTGCTTTATATAATTACATAATAGTACTATAATGTAATTACATAACATATAAGTTATATATTTATAAAATTATTCGAGAGGAAGGATTCGGGTTGATAAATAAAAAAAATTCTTTAGTAAATGGTGTGTTAGATACTATTGAAGCAATGATTGATGAAGGTATTATTTTAAAAGACGATTTAATTAGATTTACAAATAAAAAGTTAGATAATACAAATCCAGAATATATTAGATTTGAAATGGAAAATTGGTATAAAACACTGGGAATAGAAAATATTTTAGGTAGAAAATTTAATTTAAAATTGCCATATTTTACACAAGAGGAAATTAAAGATATTTATGACAGTAATGAAATTTTATTATGCGTACCTAAAGGAATTACAAGAAAAGAATTAGGACAACTTTTTAATTTTAATAGTTGGGCATTAGATGATGAGTTGGTAAGTGATACATCAGAAGTGGAGGATTTTTGGTTTACAACAAAGTGTTCTTTGATACCTGAAAATTTTGATAAACCTGGGAGAGAAATTCAAAGGACATATAAAAATGAAGGAAAGTTAGGAATGAGTTTAGAACGATATATGGTATTTATAGCGCGTATGAGATATTTAACAGGGAAAACACCAGATACTAAATATAAGATATGGTTAACACATGGTAAGTATGAAGGAAACGCTATGCTTATAGCAGGTTTTGATTCTAAAGGTAAATTCTCTGTACATGGTTGGTTACCTCACTTTCACACACCATTAATTGGAGGCAGATATGTATCGATAGCAGATCACATATAAACTGAACAATTAAAAATTTATTAAGTTGGTGATGATAATTTGGAAGATAAATATGAAAATATTTCAATAAAAGTTAAAGATGGTATACCTGATTGTTATGTGGAGTTATGTTCCAGAAAAATAATGTCAGATGAAGTTTTATTGAGAAATTTATTTACTTTAGTGGGTACTAATACTTATAAATTATCAAGTAATATATCTAAGGAAATTATTCCTAATCACAACGCATATTCATCTGTAGCTATTGTTGAAGAAGTAGGGGATGACTATAAAAATATTGATATTGGATCAGTTGTTTTAATATCTCCATATATGAATAAATATATTAAGTTAAAAAAATTACAAAAGTTAAAAAAAGAATGTATAATGTTTGATGAAATTTCAAAAAATATTGATTTAGTTGATGCTACTTTTATTCCTTTAATATGTAAAGCTATAGATATATGTAACGATATTTCTATGTCAGATAGCAAAGAATTAATTGTTTTAGGATGTGATTTACTAGGGGTAATTATAGTAAGGTTATTAAAACGTATAGATATTCATCCTATAATCATAATTGATAACAATGATATTAAACAAGAAATATTAAAAAAGAGTGGAGCTAAGTATATAATTTACAAGAATCAATATAAATTAAAAAGTATTAATAAAAATGTTAAAAATATAATTAATTTAACTTCAGAAAAATGGGCTCAAGAAATTCAAAGAAATATTCAAAATAATATTGATCAAGTTAAATATTATAATTGCAATTCTGAAATAAATCGTTCTTTATCTCATGATAATAAAATTAATGCAGTTTCTTTATTAGCTAGTGGTGAGTTAAATGTAACTGATCTGATTGGTCAGCATGTTCATGCAGAGCATATATCAGATACAATTAAAGCAATAAGAAATAATGATTTTTTAGGAAGAGCATTAGTATATGATTGGTAAAAATAATATGTTGGGAGGACTAAAAATGGACATACGATCATTAAAAATATCGTTTGGAAAAGAAGAAAGAAAATCAATACTTAATAAAATCGATGAATGTTTATCAACAGGACAAATAAGTCAAGGTAAGAATGTAGAAAAGTTTGAAAATGAGGTTGCAAAATATATTGGCGTAAAGCATGCGATAGCAGTAAATTCGGGAAGTGGTGCTATAGAGGTAGTAATGAGGGTATTAGGAGTCAAAGGAAAAGAAGTATTAATTCCAACTAATACTTTTATGGCAACTGCTACAGGCGTAATGTTTGCAGGTGGAAAAGTAAAGTTATTGGATGCTGATCCTAAAACTTTTTCTGTTACTTTAAATGAAATAAAAAGAAAAGTTACAAAAAATACTGCTGGAGTCATAATTGTTCACATAGGTGGAATAGTAACACCAGAAATCATAAAAATTAGAAATTGGTGTGAAAAACAAGGGCTGTGGCTTTATGAAGATGCTGCTCATGCGATTGGTAGTTCATTAAATGGCAAATTTGCTGGAACCTTTGGAGTTGCTGGAAGTTTTTCTCTATTTGCAACTAAAGTTATAACAAGTGGAGAAGGAGGTGTGATTGTAACTAATGATGATAAAATAGCTGAACAAATTAAGCTTTTTCGTAATCATGGGAAACCTAAACCATGGGAGACATATCATACTCAATTAGGATCAAATTATAGGATGAATGAACTAACATCTGTAATTGCTTTATCACAATTTGAAAGATTAGATGAAATAATTAATATTAGACAAAAAATAGCAGATAGGTATACAGAAATGATTGAAAAGTTAATTCCAGAAGTTACAATAGTAAAACCTAATGATAGATGTAATTGGTATAAATATATTGTTTTATTACCCAAAGGAGTTAATCGTGAAATTATAAAAGAAAAGATGAAGGACAGAGGAATTTCTTTACAAGGTGAGGTTTATGCAATTCCATTACATAAACAGCCAATAGCTAAAGAACTTGGATTTAAGGGCGATTTCCCTAATGCAAACGATATTTGTAGTAGGCATATATGCTTACCAATATACCCTAGTTTAACCAATGATGAAATAGAATTTATAGTTAATACATTAAGTATAATAATACATGAAATATAATTTGCTTTAAAGTGGAGGAACAATAATGAATTCTCAAATAAAAGTTAAGAATCTAAAAAAAAAATATAAGGTTCCAGTTCGAAAGCATGGACTAATAGAATCTTTTAAAAGTCTAGTTCATCCTGTATATAATTATATTACAGCAGTTGACAATATTAGTTTTAAAATTGATGAAGGTGAAATTGTTGGATTTATAGGTCCCAATGGTGCTGGAAAAACAACTACATTAAAGATGCTTGCTGGTTTACTTTATCCTACAGCAGGAAATATAAAAGTAGCAGGATTTAAACCATATGAAAAAAAATCAAAATACCTAAAACAGGTCAGCATGATTATGGGAAACAAGTCACAATTAAACCAAAATATAACTGTATTAGATTCTTTTTATGTAACTAAAGAGATCTATGGAATTTCAACGAAAGACTACAATGAAAGACTTGAAGAGTTAGTTAATTTATTAGACATTAAAGAATTATTACCTAAGCTTCCTAGAAATTTATCGCTTGGAGAACGAGCAAAATGTGAATTTGCAGCAGCATTACTTTATAAACCTAAAATTATATTTCTTGATGAGCCAACATTAGGGATGGATGTGTCAATACGATTTAGATTACACAATTTTATTAAAGAATATAACAAGAAATATAATACAACCATTATTTTAACCAGTCACTATATGGGGGATATTACTTCATTATGTTCTAGAGTTATTCTGATTAATAAAGGAAATTTACTTTATGATGGAGGGTTAAAAGATTTAGGAACAAAATTATTACCTTTTAAATTAGTAAAGATAACATCAAGTGAAGAGAAATTAAATATTGAAAGTATCAAAAAGTGTATAAATTCTGACGCTAAAGTAATAAGCAAAGATGAACAAACTTGTATAGTTAGAGTAAAAAAAGAAGATGTATTAACAGTTACAACATCCTTATTACATTCAGATAGATTAGTTCTATCTGACTTGACAATAGAAGACCCTTCAATAGAAGCTGTTATTGATCAGATATACAGAGAAGGGGTGATAAAATGAATTTGAGAGGTGGAATAGCACTAATAAAGAAATCTTTTTTTAGTTATATGGCCTCTAGAGGATTTTATTGGACATTAATGTTTGGTTGGATGATGACTCCATTAATATATATGCTAGTATGGGTTGTTGCTGTTGGACAAGGAAATATATCAGGATTCGCAAGAAATGATTTTATTTCATATTATACTGTATTAATATTTGTAAATCAATTAACTTATCCAATCTCCAATTGGACAGTTGGAGATAATATTTTTAATGGTACATTTTCACAGTGGCTATTACGACCATTGCCACCAATATATGAGCCGATAGCAGCGGACATAGCAATGAAAGTTGCATGTGCTCCGTTTGTAATAATATTTATAAGTATAATTGTATTAATATTTGGTTTTAATGTACAGTTAACAACAACAAATATTATATGTTTTATTATATGTTTAATTATGGCTCAGGTTATTCGATTTATGTTTGCATACACTTTATCTTTATTTGCTTTAGTAACAGATAAGATTAATTCTCTTTTAAGTATAAACGATACATTGATATTTTTATTTGCGGGACAAGTAATTCCTACAATACTTTTACCTGGTTTTGTAAAATCATTATCTTTGTTTTTACCATTTAGATATATGTTAGGTTTTCCAGTTGAAGTTTTACTAGGGAAGTTGGATCACAATCAAATAATTAATGGAATTATATATCAATTAATATGTATTGTAGTTGTTATTATTTTAAATAAAATTGTATGGAAAAAAGGTATAAAACACTATACATCAATAGGAGGATGATATGCGTTATATAAAAATATTTATTAGTATGGCTAAAGTGTTTTTTAAAACATCGATTCAACAAGAAATAGCATTTAGGTTTGATTTCTTTGTAAAAGTATTAAACTCCTTACTGGTAATTGTAGGAAGCATAGGAGGAATACTTATATTGTTCACAAAAGTACCCAATATAAACGGGTGGAGCTTTTATGAAATATTAGCAGTAACCGGAATGTTTATGTTTATGCAGAGTTTTAAAAACTTATTTATTGCTCCAAGCCTTTCATCGATATCTGGATTAGGAGGCGAGTTATGGACGGGTAGTTTTGACTTCACTTTATTAAAACCAATTCCAATACAGATGTATATCAGTATTAAGAATTGGGCTCCTTTAACACTAATTGATTTAGTGATTAGTATTATAGTTTTAGCTATAGCTATATTTAATATGTCAAAAGTTATTATTTTAAAGAATGTAATACTGTTAATTGTGGCATTATTTATTGCATTAGTAGTTTTATATTCTGTCATGTTGATTTTAACATCAGCTGCTTTTTGGTATTTAGGAACTCCACTTTTATGGATTTTTGATAGTTTAATGGAGTTAGGTAGATATCCAGTAAATATATATCCAATAGTATTTAAAAATATACTTACATGGATAATACCAGTAGGAATAATTACTACTATGCCAGTAGAAGCGCTTTTAGGGAAAATTTATTCGGCGGATATACTATTAGAATTAATATTTTCAATTACCATTTATGTTGTTTCGGTATACTTTTTTAAGCAAAGTATCAAAAAATATTCAAGTGCTTCAAGTTAATCTATTAATAAGAAATAAAACTTAAGTAATTTTAATGTAATATAAAATTCAAAGAAAGGATGATTATTATGAGTAATGAAAATAAGCTTTATAAGCTTTTTGAGGATAATTTTAAAAGATATCCAGAGAAAATAGGGATAATAATAACAGAAAAAAAAATATCATATAAAGAATTAAGTGAAAGAGTTTTAAGTTGGTCGAACTTTTTTAATTCAATAGGAGTAAGAGAAGGGGATAGATTAGTATTAAGTACAGATGATAGATTAGATTTTATATCGTCTTGGCTAGCTTTATGGAAGTTGGGAGCCATTCCAATACCGACAGAACCAACTTCAGGAGTTGCAGAGATAAGTCGTGCGCTAGAATCAGGAAAACCACAGTGGATATGCAGTGAAAATCCTGAACACTTAAAAGCGTTAACCGGTAAATTAGAGGAATTCAGTTTTGAATTAAGACCTAATTGGATTATTAGAAAAATATACTGTAATGATAATATTGAGTCTATAAAAAATAGTGCATTCTATACATATACATCAGGGACAACAGGTGCACCTAAATGTGTTATGTATAATGTCGATGCAACAATAGCTATAATAACATCATTAATAGATGCATTTAAGTTAACAAGTAGCGATACTTTTATGACTCCTTTAACACCATCATTACCATCAGTAATTTTCACGGCTATTTTACCATCATTAGCTAGTGGAGCTACTTTAGTTTTAATTGATGAACCAATTCCTTCAACAGCATTAAGAGTACTGAGGGAAACAAATACAACTGTATTTTTTACTGTACCATACTTCTACAGACTTATGATAAATGCAATGAAGGTACGTAAAATAAATAAATTTACCAATTTAAGATTATGTGTTGCCACTTCTGCATATTTAGATGAAGATACATTTAATGAATTTTATAAATTAACTAGTGTACCTATAAGATCAATATTTTGTTCATCAGAAGCTTTTTATTGTACATTCAATCCTAATAACGACATAGAAAAATTACGCAAATCAGTAGGCATTTGTCAGAAAGGAGTTAAGCTTAAAATAGTTGATAAAATAGGAAAAGATGTAGCACCCTTTAATGAAGGAGAAATTGTAGTGTCAGGAACTCATAAATCAAGTGGGTATTTTTGTAAACCTGAATTAGAAAAGATGGTTTTTAGAGATGGTTGGGTTTACACTGGTGATTTAGGTTATATGGATGAAGAAGGATATTTGTATATTACTGGAAGAGTATCGGATACAGTTAATGTAGGAGGACATTTAGTAAATCCACAAGAGGTAGAAAGTGTTCTCATTTCATATCCAGGAATTTCAGAGGCTATGATGGTTGGTGAAAAAGATGAAGAAATTGGGGAGATAGTAGTTGCTAAAGTAGTACTAAAAAGTGGAGTGGAAATAGATACAAAGAATGTAATTCAATATTGCAAGAAAATGTTATTGCCATATAAAGTACCTAGTAGAATTGAGGTAATAGATAATATTCCTAAAAGTCGTTATGGTAAAATTCGTAGATTAAGTTAATTAAAATAATTACTTACTAATATAATAACTATTAGTGGTAAATTGAATTAGGTCTGGAAGTAGAAAGGAGAAAAATATGAATGTTGTATTATTGGAATGGAGACCATATTCTTCATTATTCCAAAGAAATAATTTGGGATTGCAATATATAGCAGCTTCGTTACGGTCAAGTGGCCACAATACTAGTATATATGTATTTCAAGGAGATACGTTGGATGAAGTATGTAATAAAATAATTTCCCATAATCCTCATATGGTGGCTATTACTTTATTTCCTGAAACAAAAGATATGGTTTATTCTATATTTCAAAAAATTAAGGAAATAGACCCTAATATTGTTACAGTAACAGGAGGACATACAGCAACACTTTATGCATCAAAAGTTTTAAGGCAAGAGGATCATATTGACATAATTACTTATGGTGAAAGTGAATTAACTTACGTAGAATTATGTAATAGAATTGACGAAAATGAAAGTATAGAAACTTGTAGAGGTATTTTCTATAGAAAAGATGGTTATATAATGAAAACAAAACCTAGGGAAGAAGTAAAAGATTTAGATGCATTACCTTTTCCAGTAATTGATGTAACTAGAGACTTAAATGATAGAAGATCACCTACAGTTTTCACATCAATTTCTACATCTAGAGGATGTTTGGGAAATTGTGCTTTCTGTGTATCTCATCGCGTAAGTAAAGTAGTTAAGTACTCTCGATGGAGAGGAAAATCAGCAAAAGGGATTATAGATGAATTGAAATATATTAGAGATAATTTCCCAGATAAAAGACTTGTTGTAGAATTTGTTGACAGTTCTTTTGAAGATAATGATCCTAGAGAAAAGAAAAGAATAAAAAAGTTTTTAGATTTATTAGAAGCAAGTAATATTAAAATGGCCTTTTCATTTTTAACAAGGGCTGAATCATGGTCAGATAATGATAATGAATTAATTGCGAGGATGAAAAAGTTAGGTCTTTTTAGTGTTTCACCAGGATTTGAAAGTGGAGCAGATGATTCGTTAATGACATTTGGAAAAAGAGCAACTGTAGCAAATAATTATAAAACTTTTGAGATGTTTTCTAAAAACGGAGTAGATGTGTGTGGGATGATAATAATGTTTCATCCATATGTTACGTTTAAGGATTTAAGAAGTAATGCTGAATTTCTCTTAAATGTGGGGTTAGGATATAGCCCTCAAAATTGGATTCATTCATTATATGTTTTTCCAGATACGAGAATTTTTCAAAGGATAGTTAGTGATGGTTTATTAATTAATGATAACAAAAATGAATTCACATATTCATATTCATTCAAAAATGGGAAAATAGAAAAAATGTTTAGGATTATAGAGAAAATTGGTAAGCTTGATAGTGTAAAGCGTTTTGATAATACTTGTGAAAAAATTTTATATGAATTAAGACTTTATGAGGTCTGGAAACATCAAAGTGATGAGTTTGAAAATGTAGAAATAGAAATGAGTGAGTATAAAAAGTCGTATAAAGATACGGCAGCCTACGTTAGTAATAAATTATACGAAATGTTTCTTGAAATGATTGAAAAAGCTGAAAAAGGTGATATAAATGATATTGAAAATGAAATGGTTGTAAAATGGGATAGACTGCTTACAGATAAACAAGCATTTTTAGAACATGAATGGATGCGTTATAGAATTAAATTACTAAGAAAGGATATTCAATTATTATAATTACTTTTAAGAATTTTTTATAATGAATGGAAAATGAAGGTGAATTATGTGGGAAGATTTGAAAAAAAATTACAATGTTTAAAAGGTGATGTTAAGATTGCGATTGCCAATATCAATAAAGAGAAATATTTAGGCGTAAAAATGCTTTTAAGTTTTTCCAATGCTAATATTTCTATAGTTGGAGGATGGAATTTTAAAAATAGTAATAAAGCAATATTAGTTAAAAAAAATAGTATACCTGTATTTAAGGATATAATCGAATTCATGAGTAATATTTCAATAGATAAACAGCCTAATACTATAGTATTTTTACCTGAATCTAATAATATTTATGAAGAAATAAGAAAAGTATCACTTAAAAATATTGAAACTATAATTATAGTGTGGGGATTTAAAAATGAAATATCGTTAAGTGAGATGAAAAAAATCGCTTCTATATCTGAGGAAAATAAAGTAAAAGTAATAACCATGCATATTAAAGATATTGGATATAATATTGGATACTTATTAGATAATGTGAAAAATATGCCTTGGACAATTAATAGACTAGATTCTGATTTATTAGAGTATTTGAAGCAATTTAATATTAATAAGGGAACGTTTTTAGACTTAGGAACAGGTTCTGGAAATCAAGCAGTTGAATTAAGTAAATTGGGATTTAAAGTAACTGCAACAGATTTAGTAAGGTATGCATTTATAGAAAATCAATCAAAAGAAAAAGATGTGGAATTCATAGAAGATGATCTTCTTAATTCAAAATTAGATAGAAAGTTTGATTATATTTTTGATCGCGGATGTTTACATGCTCTTGGAAAATCTAATTATAAGAAATATGTATTACAAATAAGAAAACTTCTAAATGATGGTGGAAAATTATTTCTAAAATATGTTACAAATGAAAATAAGCAGCTGACAGCTGATGTACTTGAATATTATTTGTCAAAAGAAGATTTATATAATTTTATTAAAAAAAATTTTATTGTTGAACAGATAAAAGATGCAGTGTATGAACAATCATATGAAAAAGTACCACTTAAATCAACTTTTGCTGTGTTAAGTAATAAATAGGGTAAGAGTATATCTGTAATATAATGAAGTTCAAAAATAAGAGGAAGTGAGAAATAGTGCCAATAAATAGTAAAAACAAGTTTAATGTTGTACTTTTAGAAATACGTAACAATGTAACATTATATAAATTTACATTAGGACTCGATTATTTGACTGCTGTATTACGTGATAAAAACTATTCTGCTTGGGATTTTATGTTTGAAAGTGAAGATATAGAAACTATGAAACAAAAAATTTTGAGCGTTGAACCTAATATAATTGGAATTAGTTTTTACCGTGAAACAGAAGAAACAGTTTTTGAATTAACGAGAGCTATAAAAAAGGTGTCACCTGATATAAAAATATATTTAGGTGGACATACAGCAACTTTGTATGCTGCACAGATTTTAAAAAAAGAATCAACAATTGATTTTATTATAAATGGTGAAGGAGAATTAACTACTCTTGAGGTATGTAAATTATTAAGTAATAAGGAAGATTTAACTACATGTAAAGGTGTTACATATAGAAAAGATAAAATAATAATGCGCAATGAAAATCGAGAGTTTATTAAAAGTCTTGATGATTTACCATTTCCTGCATTGGATACCATTAAAGAAAAAGGTATTACTAGTAACTACATTTTTGCTGGAATATCTACATCAAGGGGATGTCTCGGTAAATGTGGCTTTTGTGTAGCAAATAGGTATTATAAAGATTCTAAGAATCTAGGATGGAGAGGGAGATCTCCTAAAAGTATAGTTAATGAAATAAAGCATATAAAAAATGTATTCCCTAATAAGCGTATTTTTTATACGATTGTTGATAGTTCAATTGAAGATCCTTGTCCAAAGTCAAAGGAAAGACTTAAAGAATTTGTTACATTATTAGAAGAAAATAATCTATTTGTCCCTTTCAATTGTTTTACAAGGGCTGAATCCTGGAGTGAAGATGATTCAGAGCTTATTCAAAGACTTAAAAATGTTGGATTATTCGAAGTAAGTATAGGGTATGAATCTAGTAATGCAAAAACATTAGCTATATTTAATAAAAGAGCAGCAGTTGAAGACAATTATAGAGCATGTAGAGTTTTTAAAAAAAATAATGTTAATGTATTTGGTTTTTTAATTATGTTTCATCCATATACAACATTAGAAGAATTAAGATCAAATGCAGACTTGTTAATAAATGTTAATATGGCATATCATCCACAGTCATGGTGGCAGACTCTTGATCTATGGCCAGATTCAAGAATGTTTTTAGGGGTTGCTATGGATGGATTATTAATTGGTCCTGAAGAAAAAGGTTATCTTTTTAAATATGCATTTGAAGATGGCCGTGTTGAAAAAATAAATGAAGCAATGAAATTAATTCAAAATAGTAAAAGTAGTTTAGATTATATTAATACAAATGAAAAAATCAAATTGGAGTGTTTATTATATAATGCGTGGAAGGTTACAGATAATAGTTTAACCTGTGTCAAACAGGAGATGGATGAATATGAGGATTTATATGAAAAAAATAAGGAATATATGTCATTAAGACAGTATGAATTATTTATGTCGTTAATTAAATATGTAGAAAGTGGGAGAGATAATAGTTTAATAAATCAAGCAGTTAATGATTGGATAGAACTTTTAAAAAGTAATCAAATTGAACTTGAAAAAATGTGGATGAAGTTCACCATGAGATTAAGGCGTAAAAATGTTGATATATTAGGCAAGGGATATAAGTAAATTATTCTATGGTATATAGAATTAAGGAGGATAAGCAATGTCTTATAACCATTTATTAAAAAAAATCGAAAGAACGTTTAAAAAAAATCCCAATAAAGTTGCAATATACTACAATGATATTGTAATTACATACAAAGAATTAGCAGAAAGAGTGGATAAATGTATAGATGAAATAGTTGGCCTAAAAAGTAATATAAGATATAAAACTAAAGTTTTATTATCTATAAATAATCCAATTCAATTTATTATTATATGGCTTTCATTGTGGAAATTAGACTGTATTATAATACCATTTCAGCCCAAAGGCCAAAATTCAGCAGAATTAAAACGTGCTATTGAAGCAAGTGAATGTAATATTGTTATAAAAGAATCAGATATAAATATAGATGATATTAATGTTATTAGTGTTGAAAAATCCAAAAACTTTTCATCACTAGTATATGTGGAAGTTAATAGGGATATTATCGATGATAAATATAATGATTTATCAGTATTTTTTTATACTTCTGGAACAACTGGATTACCAAAATGTGTAGGATTTACTGAAGAATCTATGCTTGAAAATATAAAATCTGTAGCAGAAGTAATAGATCTTTCTGAAATAGATGTGTTTTTTACACCATTATCACCAGTGCTTACAGCTACAATTACTACAGCAGTATTGCCTTCATTATATGTGGGAGCTTCATTAGTTATAACAAATTGTGTATTACCAGCAAATATATTAAAAAATATAGAAGAAAAAAAGGTTACAATATTTTTTGCAGTTCCATACATTTATGAGTTATTAAATTCAACTATGAATCTACATAAATTGGATGTATGGAATAGTGTAAGAATTTGCTTAACAAGTTCAGCATTTTTAAAGAAAAGTACTTTTGATGAATTTTATGAAAAAACATCAATACCTATGAGGTCTATATATTGTTCATCAGAAGCTGGTGCAATTACTTATAACAATAGTAATGATATCAAGTTAATTCGGAATTCTGTAGGATTACCGTTACCAGGAGTAAAAGTAAAGATTTTTGATGGAAAAATGAATGAACTAAAACAAAATCAGGTGGGTGAATTATATATTGGAGGAAGTCATTTAGCATCAGGTTATTACAATAAATTGGAATTAGGGAAAAAGGTTTTTAAAAACAACTTAGTAAGAACTGGAGATATAGGATTCATTAACGAAAAAGGATTCATTGTATTAAAAGGAAGAGCTTCAGATACCATAAATGTAAGTGGCTTTTTAGTAAATCCAGAAGAAATAGAGCAAGTTATTATTAGGCATCATGATGTAAAAGATGCTTTAGTATATGGAATTAATGATGATAAAACTGGAGAACGAGTAGCTGCTAAAATTATTTTAAAAGATGAAGCATGTAAGTTAGCTGAGGATGATATATATAACTTTTGTATTAAACAATTAGAACAGTATAAAATACCAAGACATATTGAAATTGTAGATGATATTCCTAAAAGTCGTTACGGAAAAAAAATACGTGTAAAAAGAGAATTAAATTAATGGAGGTTATAAATGATATTGATAACAGGGTGTACAGGTTATATAGGTAAGAGATTAACTAGTGCTATGTTAAAACGTGGTTTTAAGGTGAGGGGATTAGTTCCTAAAAGTGAATTGAATAAAGCAAAACCTCTTGTAAATAAAGGAATGGAACTATGGAAGGGAGATCTGTTTGATTCTAATACATTACATGGAATAGGTAAAAATGTAAAAGTTGTATATCATCTTGCGGGCCTGCATTCTTCAGTTGAAAAGATGAATAAGCTATATGTTGAAGGAACAAAATCTCTTGTAAATCAACTAAACAACTCATCTATTGAAGAATTTTATTTTTCAAGTAGTGGAGCGGTGTATGGTGATTATGGAGATAAACTACTTACAGAGAATTATCCTCCAGAACCAATTCATCCATTTGGAGTGATTTCTGCAAATGTAGAAAAATTTCTTTTGCAATTATTTAATGAAAAAAGATTTCCATGTATAATTTTTAGAATTGGTGAAGTATATGGACCTGGAGAATATAATCCATTAAAGAAAGCAAGTTATAGTGGACTAAGGGGATTAGGTAATGGATTAAACTATACATCCAAGATTCATATAGAAGATTTAATATCAATTTTGACAACATCACCTAAAAAATTAAAAGTGGGGAAGATTTATAACCTTGTTGATGATATTCCAGTACTTCAAAAGGATTTCTATAATGAAATAGTTAAAATATCAGGATGTCCTTCACCTATATGGATACCAAAGGATACAGTACCTGAAAGAATCAAACTAAGTATACATGGTTTGCGCATGTTATCTATTCGTATGTCAAATGCATCAATTAAAAAAAATTTAAATTATAAATTTATTTTTCCATCATATCACGAAGGATTAAATAATTTAATAGAAAATAAATAAAGGGGTGGGCAATATGGAACTTTCGGTAGCTTATAATGGTGATCTGAATTTTATAGAAAAATTATCAAATTATAAATCAGTTGTTAATGTATTTGGAACTATAACTAATAGTACTGTTGGTGGCGGAAGAAATCCAGATGGATTAACAACTATAACTAAAAGTGACATAGAAGAAGCTGTACAAAAATCACATGAAAATAATATAGAGTTTAATTATCTTATGAATAGCTCATGCATGGGGAATAGAGAATTCACACATGATACTTATATGAAAATTATTGAATGCTTAGATTGGTTAGATTCTATAGGAGTTGATTGGGTAACAATAGCTAATCCATATATAATAGATATATGTAAAAATAGACATCCTAGAATAAAAGTTAGTTTATCTTCTTTTGCTATGGTTGAAAGTGTTCAAAGAGCTAAGTTTTATGACGAGATAGGAGTTGATGAAATTAGTGTACGTGAAAATATTAATAGAAATTTCAAGTTGCTTAAAGAGATGCAATCAAATGTAGAGTGTAAAATTCAAGTTATTGCTAATCAAACATGCTTATTTCAATGTCCATATCAATTTTATCATGATAATGTAATGAGTCATTCTTCTCAGAAAAATGAGTTCTTAAATTCGCATATTATAGATTATTGTATTTTAAAATGTATTTATAAGAAATTTAACAAACCAGAAGAAATTATTAAGTCACGTTGGATAAGACCTGAAGATATCAAAGAATATGAGAGTATAGGAATAAAAAAATTTAAGATAACTGATAGAGTAAAGTCTAGTGAGTGGTTACTGAGAGCAGTTAAAAGTTATGAAGAAAAAAAGTACATTGGAAATTTAGCTGATATTTTAAATATTGTTCAAATACAAAATAAGAGAAGCAATGGAAATATAGTTAGTATAGAAAGCTCGAAAGTTTCTGATAATTTAAAGAAAATTAGAAAGATGATTAAAAATTTTATGATGTTAGATGTAAAAATTAGTAATAAAAAATTAGAGGGATTTATTGGACATTTTAAAAACTTAGATTGTAATTCAATTTCATGTGATAAATGTGGGTATTGTAAAAAAATAGCGAATGAGGTAATTGAGTTTTCTAATAAGGAAGCTATTTGCAAAGCATTGAATGAGATTAAAAAATTAAGTAATGATATTGTTGTAAATAGATAAGTGAAGTAAAAATATAGCGAAAGGGAAAGTATAGTAAAATTTTTACGAATATTTACTATAAAAGGTTTTATTATGATTTTAAGTAAAAAGATTGATAACCAGATATTAGAATTAGTATCCAAAAAATTTAATATAAGTGATTTAAAATTTGATGAGGAAATACAATTAAGTTCAATTGAAATTTTAAAAATGGTAACTTTAATAGAAAAAAAATATGGAATTGAAGTAGAAGATAAATTTATTTTCCATGGGTTATTTTCAAGTTGTAAAACAATAAGCTCATATATATACAATAAGATTAAATTAAGTGATGAGAATAATAGTTTAAAGTGATTTTTATAGAATTAATAATAAAATATTGAACTTATAATGGAGGTGCAAAATGAGTGAATTAAAAAAATATATCTCAACAGAAGATATTAAAAAGTTATTAGCTGATATGGTTAATGATCAGATTATATCATTAAAAAGTGGTTCAATAGAGGAGTTTATGAAGTGGTTTAAGCTTAATAATTATGATGATTATTATGTAAGAAGATGGTTTAATGGTTATGCTGTAAGATTAGCTCAACCTGAAGATTGTAAATTTAAATTTACTAAAATTGAATGTGAAACTAATAATATTATTTATTTACAAGTAATTATTAAGTTGAATTACAAGTCATTTGATGATGAAACGATAACTTTTGATTACAAAGTTAACTATGACATTAAAAAAAGTATTTTGCAAATAGTAGATTATTCCATTAAAGTAAAAAATGGTAAATGGGCTGATGCTCCACAACCTACTAGTGAAAGTTTGAGCAAATTGCCAATTAATTACTTTTCTTTAAATATGGAATTTTTAAAGAATAAATATGCTTATTTTAATGATGAAGAGTGGTGGGAAGATAAAGAAATCACTGAAATTTGTAAGCATTCAAAAGAGTATTTAAAAGCTAATTTCTATTGTAGAGCCATTCCTAAGTCTGTAAGATTTAGAAATACACATCCTGAAATTGATTGTGCAGGACTATTGTCAGATATTATGACAATGACAACAGCGAGGTTAGCATTTTATATTGGAAATGAAGATTTAGTAAGTACAGCTCAAAAGATTAATCTTATTAGTAAAAAGAATTTTATTCCAAGAACCAATAATGAAAAAGACTTGAAAATTTCTGTAAGGGAGTTATCATTACTCCCATTATATAATATAGATGAGCTATTGGCATTTAAAAAAAATGATGATGTTATTCAGGCTAGTTGTGCAGAAATGACGTCATTTTATGCAACACTTCTTAGGCATGCAGGAATGTCTTCAAAAAATGTGTTTGTAGTTGCACAACCCTTTCATTATTTAACTATGTTTAAATTAGACAGAGGATATTATATAGAACATGTAAATGAAATTATGCCAATGAGTAAAACTCGTTTGTATGAAGATACTGAAGTGACAAGAATATTTTCTCCAATATATTATTTAGATGAGTCTGGACAAACTAACATGCCTATTGAGGTTGAGAATTATGTAAAAAAATATTTTAGGGAAAGTGTTCCTATATTTTCAATACCAAAAGTAACAAATAGAACTAATGTATTGCCAATAGATTTAGAATCTAAAATATCTATAAAAAATTGTGCTAATCCTATTGAACTTCACAAGAGAATTAAAAAATATGTTTATATGATGAGTATGAAATATCCAGATTCAACTTTTACATGGGCCAAATATTCATATCAAACTTTGTTTGTATGTCAACCAGAAGTATACTTAATTTGGTCATTGAAGTCACAGTATTCTCAAAGATTTTCTAAAAAGTTTACTTGTTTAAATCAAATATTTGAATGGATAAAAACAGAGTTAGAAATGAAATCTATTTTTGAAGAGAATGAGAGAATTATGACAGCTGATCAA
The DNA here is from genome assembly GCF_001705235.1 of Clostridium pasteurianum. NCBI lineage: Bacteria > Bacillati > Bacillota > Clostridia > Eubacteriales > Clostridiaceae > Clostridium > Clostridium pasteurianum. The sequence goes on along the minus strand of NZ_MCGV01000001.1, from coordinate 8,390 downwards.
GTTATACGACATAAAAAAGGAAATATAAAAGATAGAGCTTTATTTATTGCAACAATTTCAACATTATGTTCTTGCAGCATATATTCTGGAATAGTAATTACTAGTGAGAGTTCATATGCAGTTTTATATGATGAAATCGAGAAATTAAGGATATATGATTCAGAAAATCTTAAATTAGTATCAAAAATTAAAGGTAATATTGTAGTTGCTTTTGATGATAAAAATAGTTATTCAATATTTCAAAGTAGTAAAGATGAAGCGCCTAGGTGGTTAAAAAAAATATATAAATAAGGAGAAGTTTATAATTATGATTAAAGAAAAAGAAAAAATAAGGAAACAGATAATTAATATTTATAAAGAAGTAACTGAAAAAGATATAGAAGAAGAAAAAATACAGGACGGTTTGTTGGAGCAACTTCATATTGATTCACTGATAGCATTACAAATAATAGTAAAGATGGAGCAAGATTTTAAAATTGTTATAGAAGATGATGATGTTGCAATTAAAATGTTAGATTCAATAGAAAATGCAACAGATTTTATTATGAAAAATAGTAAAGATATAGTGAACAATAATTAATTTCATTAGAAGGTGAAAATAATGAATTGTATTCTTAATAAGAATCAAAATATAGGTTTTAATAAATATGATATAGTAAATAAAATTATATATACTATTAGAAAAGCAATAAGTGAACAAAACGTGAATATCTGGATGAGCGTTTTTTATTCCGAAGATGATATTGCAAATGAGGCTCAAAAATCATGGTTTCATAAATATTTTATAGAATTAAATGTTTATGAATATAAAATTGAGATATTAAATACAGATATTAAAGATTGTAGTATAAATTTAAAAGTTAGAGTATTAATTAAATATAGATATTTTGATGATTTAGATGAAATTCATATATATAAAATTAAGTATGTAGACTTAGTAAAAAGATGGTGTGTAGTATGGGCCGAAAAAGTAAGGAAACCATTTATGAAGGAATTAGGCGAAGTAAATTCTGTTAATTTTAATGAAGATATGGACACCTCCCATTCAAAGTGGTGGGAAAATAAGATTTTGGTAGAAGCAGCAAGGGGATCAAAAGATTTTCTTTCATCCAAGATATATGCGAGAGCTATAACAAGAAATATACGCTTTAGAGAGGCACATCCTGCATTAGAATCTGTTTCAATACTCTCTAACATTATGTCCATTAGGGTAAATAATCTTGCCTTAGAAACTTTTAATGAGAATAAATTGAAATTTTTAAGTAATGTATATAATTCTTTCAAGGATACTGTTCTTGTAAAATTAATTAGGAAAGATAGAAATAATACATGGTCAAGTAAATTTGTAGTGCCTTGGTATGGGTTTGATGAAATGTATATGTTAAGAGATAAAAATGGAATAATATCCTGCAGTTGCTCATCTTATATGTCATTTTTAGCTTCAATCTTAAGGTTAGGTGGAATAGATTCAAATGATGTAATACAAATTCGGTTGGATAATCAGGATGTACTTATTGTATCAATTAACTTGGAGAATTATTTAATTACTTCTGAGAAAATATCTAAATTAACAAATAAAACTCTTTATCATAAGTATTTAATTAATAAAGCGTTTTCTGATTCTTGGTTTATTGGAGATGATGGAAGAAGTAATTTAGGTGATCATAATAGAGAAAATTTTAGAGAGAAAATTGAAAATAAGTCATGTATATTTAAATTTAAGTTCAAAAAAAATATTAGTAGCAATAATGAGAAGCCCATTATACCACTTAATATATCTAATTTAACTAATGTTAGTAATGTATATCAACTTAATACAATTATTAAACAACATATATTTGAACTTAGTAGAAGATATCCAGAATCATTATATACATGGGCAAAATATGCATATCAAACTCTACTTGTTTCTAAGCCTGAATCTTATGTTATCTGGTCACTTCAAAACAATATTGTAAAAGATACTTTTAGCAAGATGTATTCTACAGAAAAGTTTTTTAATTATGTTTACAATATTAAAACAAGTTCTATTTTTATTGAAAGCGATAGAATAATGACTTCAGATCAAGTAATAAGACATAATATGGGAGATGAAAAATCTAAGTCAATATTATTATTCATATGGTTTAAATTAAAAGAAAGTAAGAACGTATTTATGATTTTCACCAATAAAGAACATTATTGTATTTGGAAAAATGACTATGACTGGGTTATATGGAGCATTGAATTGTGGAAGAGAGTATCATCGACTGAAGGAAAAATTTTATTGGCATTTGATGATAAATATAGCTATTTTCCATTACTAAATAAAATAGAAAATAATAAGAATAAACCAATATGGTGGAATATACTTGATAAAATTTAAGGAGAAAATGTAAAATGAAAGATTATATTTGGGTGGAGGGTGCTAGAGAACATAACTTAAAAAATATATCATTAAAGATACCTAAAAATAAGCTTATAGTACTTACAGGATTATCAGGTTCTGGAAAGTCATCTCTTGCATTTGATACATTACAAAAAGAATGTCAAAGACAATATATGGAGTCTTTAGGCATGATTACTGAAAATATTAATAAACCTAATGTAAGATTAATAAAAGGATTATCACCATCTATTAGTGTTAATCAAAGAGTACTTAACTGCAGCCCAAGGTCGACAGTAGGAACGGTTACAGAAATTTTCACATATTTGCGTGTACTTTATGCTAGATTTGGAGAAAGATATTGTAGTAATTGTGGTGAGAAGATTACTCCATCATTCAACCAAAGTGGGGAAGATTATAATGATAGTGATAACAATGGAGATGGATTAGAAAAGAAATTCATTTTATGTCCTAATTGTAAAAATAAGATATTCGAATTGGGGATGTCTAATTTTTCATTTAATAAACCTGAAGGAGCTTGCCCTAAATGTATGGGATTGGGAAAGATAAGTAAAGTGAATATGAAAACACTTTTAAATGAAGAATTAAGTGTGCTAGATGGTGCAGTTAGTATTTGGTGTAGTGCTGAAATAAAAAGGTTTTCGTCTACATTGGTAAATGCCGGAAAATATTTTGGGTTTCCATTTGATCCATCAATACCAGTAAAAGATTATAATAATATACAAAAAAATTTATTATTATACGGAATATATGATATTAGGTTTAAAAAAAATTTCCCTAATATTGATTTCCCTAAGTCTGTTGATAATGGAAGATTTGATGGAATCGTAAATATTGTTCTACGGCGTTATGAGGAAAGAGGAGATGACATTAATTATAGAAAAAAAATAAGTAAATTAATAATTGAGGATGTATGCCCAGACTGTAAGGGAAGTCGCTTGCGTAAGGAAAGTAGAGAGGTTATACTGGGTGACAAATCTATAACTGAAGTTTCAAAAATGTCGTTATATGAATTGATGGATTGGATTAATGAACTTCCTAATAAAGTTATACCTAAATGTAGATTAATTATAGAGCAAACATTATCAAATTTAAGAGAAAGAGTAAGAAGACTTATAGATGTCGGCCTCGGCTATTTGACAATGGGAAGGGCTTCCTTAACTTTATCAGCTGGCGAATACCAAAGGTTAAGGCTAGCTTCTCTATTGGGATCAGGTTTAACTGGGGTACTTTATGTGCTTGATGAGCCTACGACTGGACTTCATCAACGAGATACAGATAGATTAATTAAGGTATTAAAGCAATTAAGAGATTTAGGAAATACAGTAATGGTTATAGAACATGATACAGAAATGATGAAGGCAGCAGATTATATTATAGATATTGGTCCTGGAGCTGGTAAAAAAGGCGGAAATGTTATTATAGCAGGAACGTTAAATGATGTCTTAAATTGTAATGAATCAATAACTGGAAGATTTCTTTCAGGAAAAGAGTTAATTGAGATACCCAAAAAACGTTTGTTAGGTAATGGTAAGTTTATAAGAATTAAAGGTGCAAGAGAAAATAATTTAAAAAACATAAATGTTAATATTCCATTAGGAGTATTTGTTGCTATAACTGGAGTTTCAGGATCTGGGAAATCTACACTTATGTTTGATATTTTAGCTAAGTTTGCACAAAATAGTTCGAGTCAAATAGGCAATAAATGTGATAGCATTACCGGATTAGAATATATAGATAAAGTAATAACAATTAATCAAACTGCGATTGGAAGAACTCCACGCTCAAATGCTGCTACTTATACAGAAGTTTTTAATCTTATTAGGGATTTATTTTCAAAACTAGAGTATTCAAGAAAAAACAATTTAAAACCAAAACATTTTTCTTTTAATGTTAGTGGGGGAAGATGTGAAAAATGTCAAGGAGCAGGTGTATTAATGATTCCAATGCATTTTCTACCTGATGAACAAGTTTTATGTCCTGAGTGCCATGGAAAGAGGTTCCAAAAGAAGATATTAGGAGCAAAATATAAAGATAAAACTATTTCAGATGTATTGAATATGACAATAGATGAAGCTATATTACTATTTGAAAATGAAAATAAAATTAAAACAAAATTATTATTAATGAAAAAAGTGGGAATAGGATATCTACAACTTGGTCAACCTGCAACTACTTTATCAGGGGGTGAAGCACAGAGAATTAAATTAGCTAAGGAACTTGGAAAAAGTTCGAAAGGACATACTCTATATATTATTGATGAACCTACTACAGGTTTGCATCCTCAAGATGTAAAACAATTAATATTAGTTTTACAAAAATTAGTTAGTAATAATAATACTGTTATTGTAATCGAACATAATTTAGAGGTAATTAAGGTCGCAGATTGGATTATAGATCTTGGACCAGAAGGTGGTGATAAAGGTGGCGAAATTGTGGCAGAAGGAACACCGGAAGAAATCATGCATTCACCAAAATCAATAACAGGAATGTGTTTACGAAAAAAAATATTTTAATCTAAGTATTAGGAGGAGCATTATGAAAAAATTAACTAATAGTCAAATAGAAAAAAGTGTTTTTGACATATTAAGAGAAAAAGCTGAAATTGACAAAAGTATAGAAATATCAATAGATAGCAAACTTATAGATTTAGGAATAGACTCATTCGTTGCAATTCAAGTATTAGTTGGATTAGAACAGATATTTGATTTTCAATTTCCTGATAATATGTTAACACCTGAGATTTTTGCAACTGCACAATCTTTAATAGAAGCTATAGAGATTTCAATGAATAATAACTAATTTATTACGCTTATTTAAATATGTTTATTATAGAAAACTTAATGTCAACTAGAAGAGTTAAAGGTATTTAATATTTTTAAATTATGTAGGTCTTGCTAATTTTAAATTAGTAAAACGTATCATATAAAAAAAGTACTATTAAATGTTATAGAGAGGGATGATATTATGATACCAGATGCAGCACAAATTATTATAATTGGAGCTGGAGCTATGGGGGCAAGTACAGCATATTATTTAGCACAAAAAGGATATTCAAATATTGTGGTATTGGAAAAAGAAAATTATTTAGGAGGACATACTACAAGTAGATGTGCTGGTGGATTTAGATATCAGTTTTCTAATGAAATAAATGTACAATTATCCAAGTTGAATATACAGGAGTTAGAATTATTTAAAAGAGAACATAAGTGTAAATATGAATTAAATAAATGTGGATATCTATTCTTATTAACTAAAGATGATAATATTGATAAATTTAAATCTTCAGTAAAAATGCAAAACAAGTTGGGAATAGATACTAAATGGTTAGAATCAGACGATATTAGGAAAATGATTCCTATGATGAATACTGATGATGTAGTTTCAGGAACATTTTATGAAGGTGATGGTTTAGTAGATCCTAGTGATGTAGTAAATGCATATATTGAAGAATCAAAAAAACTAGGTGTAAAGTATTTTAATGATGTGAAAGTAACATCAATAGAATTGTACAAAGATAGTGCTAAACGTGTTATTACTAATAAAGGTTCTATAAACTGTTCTATAATTGTTAATGCTGCAGGACCATGGGCATCCGAAATTGGAAAAATGGTTGGAGTATATATACCAATAAAGCCTGTTAAACAACAATTATTCTTTACTTCTAAGGTTTCGTGGATGTCAAAAAAGTTTCCAGTAGTTATTTTCCAAAATGAAGGATTAGGATTTCATAGAGAAGGGAATGGGATATTAACTGGTTTAAATAAGCCACAAGAAGAATCTATAAATTATAACTTAGATGTTGATGAAGAATGGAAGATTAGACATTGTGAAAAAGCAATAAAACGTATACCAACAATGGAGAATTTATCTATAGTATCAGAATGGGCTGGATTCTATGAAGTTACCGAAGATGATCTGCCCATATTGGGAAGAATACCACAAGTCGAAGGTTTCTATTGTATAGCAGGATTTAGTGGGCATGGTTTTATGCATAGTTCAATATGTGGAAAACTTTTAAGTGAAGAAATTATTTATGGAACTACAAGAAGTTTAGATATAACATCTTTAAGAATAAATAGGTTTGATGAGTCACAATGTAATATGCCAGAATATTATAAAATTTAAAAATAGTTTTAATAATAAGGAGATTGATTATGAATAATACAAAACAAAAAATTTTAGGTCTTATTGAAGAGTTAGTAGAAGAAAAAGTATTAAATTCATTTGATTTTGAGAGATATGTAAAAGGTGCTGTTGATTCTAATGACCCCTCATATATTACACATGAAATGGAAGAATGGTATAAAGATATGGGACTAGAATATATAACTGGAAAAAGACTTTCTTTATCTGAATGTCCATTTACTCGAGAAGAGATAGAAGAAACTCAAAAAAATGGGGAAACAATATTATGTGTTCCTAAAGGAATATCTCGTGAAGATTTAGGAAAACTTTTTAGAATAGATAGTTGGGCGTTACATGATCAAGTGGTTACAAGAGCTCCAGAAACAGAGGATTGTTGGTTTAGAACTAGTATGAGCTTGATTCCAAGGCATATTAGAACTACAGGAGTAGAAAATGCACATAGAGCTGAGGATGAAAATAAATTAAATTTTAGTTTGGAAAGATATTTAGTTTTTATAGGACGTGTCAGATACTTAACAGGAAAAAATCCTGATTCACAATATTGGATTTGGCTTCCTCGTGGTAGGTATGACCGATCAGGAATGCTTATAGCAGGATTTGATAGAACAGGTAGTTTTAATGTTCATGGATGGATGCCTCAATTTTCATCAGGTTTTGTGGGAGCAAGATTTGGAATACCACATAGAGATAATAAATAATTATCAATTAAATTCACATGATATTAAAAATAAAAATATAGATAAACAAAAATAAGAATTATTAGTTTTTTGTATATGTAAAGAATAGAATAGGAGGGCGAAAATTGTATTATTACAAGGAAAGGAAAAGAGTAGCTTGTGTTATTCCACCGTTTTATAGACTTATTGAATCTAAAAATAATAGACTTCCACCAGCAATGCACTATATTGCTGAAATTCTTCATAGAAGGGGACATGAGGTAATATTTATAAATGGTGATTATGTTGATGATTCATTTGATTATGCTGATCGTTTTAGTATGACTGCGAACAGTTGGTTATTTAATGAAAGATATAAAAATGGACATGAGTCATTTTATAATATAATTAATATATTATCTGATTTTAAGCCAGATGTTGTTTTTTTAAGCGCTGGGGATGTATTGATACCAACAGTTGAATTAGGTAGCACGCAATCATGTGCATGTTTAGCTAAAATGATAAAGGAAATTATAGGGCCTAATGTTACATGTGTTGGATATGGACATTTACTTAGATATGCAAAGGAAAAAGATTTAAAAGATTTAGATGTTATTATAGCAGGTGAAGGAGAAGAATTTGCAACAGAAATTGTAGAAGATAATTTTAGGGGAAAAACTAAGATATCATGGTGCAATGATATGAATTCATTGCCAATATTGTCTGATAGATACATATATTACAAACCCAAACCTGAAGATTGGGATTATATTATGTCTATGAGAGGATGTCCAAATAGATGTACATTTTGTCATCAACCATCATTAAGGGGTTATAACATATCAATGATGTCACCTGTACGTTTTTTAAGAGAATTGCGATATAGAATTGACAAAATAGGAACAAAAGGATTTTATTTTTCGGATATGATATTTGCTCCGGGTGCAGGGCCAAGAACTATAGAAATGTTAGATCGTCTAACACTTTTAAAAAGTGAGTATCCTGAATTTAATTGGTGGGCAGAATCTAGAGTTGATAGCATTACAAGTAATGATATTGTTAAGAAAATGAAAAAGGCAGGATGTAGGCATTTAAAGTTTGGTGTAGAAATGGCAAATCAAGACATGTTAAACACTGTAAGAAAAGGAATAAGTTTAAGTGAGATAAAAAATGCTTTTTCATTAACTCAAAATTATGGT